>NC_011295.1:0-712456 GCF_000020945.1 Coprothermobacter proteolyticus DSM 5265
CTTACTATGTATGGGAGGCGAAGTCAAGTGAAAGCTGCGCTTGTGGTAAACGAAGTAACTGCGAACTTGGATGCAAACTACGAAAAAGTGCTAAGTTGCATTGATGAATGTGCACAAAATGGCGCTCAACTAATTGTTTTCGGTGAGGCAGCCATCACTGGACTTATCAATAATGATGAGCCAACACATGACTTTCCTTTGGCTTCCCCAGTGCCCGGACCAATAACTGATACTCTCTGCAAAAAGGCCACAGAACTTAACGTCCACATAGCTACTGGCATATTGGAGAAAGATGGCTCCAAACTTTATGACTCTGCAATCCTCATCTCCCCTGCTGAAAATGTCGTGCTTAAGTACAGGCGCATGAGCCCAGGATGGCACGGAGGGAGGGCAGATCCAAAGGTTTACTGTGAAGGCACGGAAGTTAGTAAATGCTATACGCCTTTAGGCTCCTTTGCTTTTCTCATATGCGGAGACTTATTCGATGAACACATAAGAGCTGAGGTGTGCAAGCTTCACCCGGACTGGCTGTTACACCTCATGGCACGCTCCTTGGAAGACGGTTCATTTGATCAAGCGCAGTGGGATAAAGAAAAACTCGAATACGTTGAGCAGGTCAAAACGTGCGGCATTACCACATTAATGGTGAATTACCTTGCCTCGGCGGAGCTGGAGGACAAGAACTTTGGTGGAGCGATGGTAGTACTGCCAAGCGGGCAAATCCTTTCGGAGCTGCCCATAGGCAAAGAAGGAATACTCTACGTGGACCTGTGAGCAGTTTCTTATTCAGCCAATTAGCGCCAGAAGACCATATAAAGTTGCTACTAATTTCACCACAATCAACTGCAGTGTCTCGTCAATAACAGCTATGAGGGTCATAATGTGTATGTGGCTTAGTCGTCTTATGCAAAAGCTCATAGAGAGAAGGTGGACATATTGGCAGGTAAAAGCTACAGCTACATAGTGTTGGTTACATTAATTGTTTTCTTATCTTTGGGGGCAGCTAGCTCCATTCTGCAAAACCACTTTGCAGACAGAATGGCTCAAGGCTATTTAATGGAATACTGTTTATCCACGGCAATTGTTCAGGTGCTTCTTTCTTTGCTTGTCATGTGGATCATGAAAAGGAACAATCTGTTCTATAAAAACGAGTTTACCAGTAAGGGCTTGTGGAAAGGGCTTAAGCTCGGCTGGCTTGCTTACATATTCGCCGTTTTACTATTCTCCCTGAACTACATGGGGCAAGATAAAACCCTATTCATTACTCCTAACCCCTTGTATGTACTCATAGTGCTTTTTTCTGCGCTGGCTACAGGTTTTCTTGAGGAGATACTGGTTCGTGGATTTGTGCTAAACGCCATAAATGTAAAGCTGCTTAATGTTAAAGATGGAACAAAGAAAGCCATGCTATGGTCTTCAATGATCTTTGCATTAGCTCATTTCTTCAACCTTGTTATGAACCCCAACTTTCTCCCTGTTTTGGCTAACGTCATACAAGCTTTTATGCTTGGTTTATACCTAGCTGCCATATATGTTCTTAGTGAAAACTTATTAGCCCCTTCCATCATCCATGGGCTCATAGATTTTGCATCCTTCATTTTCTACGCTATTCTTTCGCCTGAAGCACTTTCAAAAATGATGAGCGGGACGCAAGCAGCAGTAAGTAGCGGCCAAATTCTTGTCACGTTTTTTGTCCAAATTGCGATAACTGTGCCATTTCTCATAGCTGCGCTCCTGATGATGAAGAACGTTAAACAAAAGGTACCAAAAGAAGTAATTTAGACTAACATATAAAGCGGTTTACTTGGCCTAAAGCGACCAAGCACTTAACAGCAATTACCAAGTTTTTAAAAGGGGGGCATTACCATGCACATGAGAAGAATTGAACCGTTCGAAAAGCATGCAAAGGAATACGACGTCTGGTTTGATGAAAATGAGCTCGTGTACCTTAGTGAACTGGAAGCTGTAAGAAGCATGATCCCTGTGGACGGCACAGGCATTGAAATTGGTGTGGGCACTGGCAGGTTTGCAGCGCCCTTAGGCATAAAGCTGGGGCTGGAACCGTCCAAAAGCATGGCATCCTTAGCACGTCAGCGGGGCATTGAGGTAGTGGAAGGTGAAGCGGAAGCACTTCCTTTCGAAGATGGTTCTTTTGATTTTGTCCTGATGGTAACGGTCATATGCTTCCTTAATGATGTGGGAAAAGCGCTGAGCGAGGCGTACAGGGTATTAAAACCTGGAGGGTGCATTGTCATAGCTTTCATCGATAAAAACAGCCCCATAGGCAAAATGTATGAGCAGCGCAAAAATGAGGATGTGTTTTACAAGGAAGCCACATTTTACTCTGTAGAAGAAGTCAGCGCCGTGCTGCAGCAAGCAGGTTTTAAGAACCTCTCCTTCTGCCAGACAGTGTTCCAAGAGGAGACAAAGCCTGGTGAGGTACAAAAACCACAGCCGGGTTACGGTAAAGGCTCATTTGTGGTAGTAAGGGCAGAGAAATAATACTTGAAAGGCTCTTCCCTTTGCGAAAATAATAGGACATTAGTCGTTTGTATTAAGAGGTGATGTTTGTGGGTTATAGGGGTATAGCAATGACCATTGCTGGAAGTGATTCTGGCGGTGGAGCAGGTATTGAAGCAGACTTAGCCACATTCCTGCATTTACACGTTTTTGGGACTGTAGCAATCACTGCAGTAACCGCACAGAACAGCAGAGGTGTACATGGAGTGTTCGACATTCCACCTGACGGCGTAAGGGCACAAATAGATGCCGTTTTAAAAGATTTTTCTGTGGGAGCAGTTAAAACAGGTATGCTCTCCAGAGAGGAGACTATTTCAGAAGTAGCTAAAGCTCTTAGCGAATATAATTGTAAAAAACTGGTCGTAGATCCAGTAATGGTCGCCCAAAGTGGAGATTCATTAATCTTTGGTGACGCAGTGAAAGCACTTGAGGAAAAACTACTTCCCTTAGCTTTTATAGTGACCCCAAATATACCTGAAGCACAAATACTAACTGGTATCACGATTAAGTCCTCAGAGGATATGAAAAAAGCGGCTAAGGCCATATCTAAACTAGGGCCTCAAAGTGTACTGGTCAAAGGAGGACATTTGGAAGAAAAGCAATTGGTTGACCTTTTCTATTACGAAGGCGAATTCTACACATTCACACACGAAAAAATAGATACTCTAGACCATCATGGCACAGGCTGTACGCTGTCTGCTGCCATAACAGCCGAGCTTGCAGCTAACACAGAAACAGTAGAAGCTGTTAAAAGAGCTATTGATTACACCAGGCTTGGAATTGAACACAGGTTTAAGGGAGGAAAAGGTTATGGCTGTGTAGGTCACATTTTTGACATTGACTGGTTACGAGAAGATTAGTTTTTCTGCCTAAAAAGGAGGAATCGTAATGGTTAGTCAACCCTCTGTAAATATTAAGGAGATTTTGGAACAAGTAGTTTCTACAAAACCACTGGTTTATCACATGACAAACATGGTTGCCATGGCAGAGCAAGCACACCTAACATTGGCCATAGGTGCTTCGCCTGTTATGTCGCTGTCCTCTGAAGAAGCAGCAGAAATGGTAAATATTGCTAATGCAGTCTTGATAAACATTGGTACACCCTCAAAGGAAGCTAATGAAGCCATGTTGAGTGCAGCCCATACAGCAAAACGATTAGGCAAACCGGCAATTTTGGATCCCGTAGGCTATGGTGCAACAAAGCTGCGTATAAACCTTGTGGAAAGACTTCTTGAAACAGGAGCCTTTAGCCTTGTAAAAGGTAACGGTGGTGAAATCTCCCTGCTAGCAGGTGAACGTGCAGAAGTCCGAGGGGTAGATTCGGTGGGTTCACCACCAGCAGCCATTGCAGCGAAAACAGTAGCTCAGAAGTACAATTGCATTGCAGCAGCAACGGGCCCTGATGATTATGTTTCAGACGGTGAAAGGGTCTATGTCCTTAGAAGCGGCCATGAATGGCTTACCAGAATTTCAGGGTCGGGTTGCTGGGCTGGTACGCTTATGGCGGCTTGCTTATCAGTGACAGAACCGCTGCCTGCTGCTATGTCAGCTCTTTCATTGATGGGTGCTGCATCTCAAATAGCTGCAGAGCAATCAGATGGACCAGGAACATTTCGCATTCGAATGTTCGATGTTATGTACCAAATTACGCAGAATCCACACGCTTTCTCTTTCCCACAGTGGGAACTTATGGAGGTATGAAACCATGGTTACAAAGGAACAGCTCAAAGAAAAGTTAAAACTGTATGTCATATTGGATAGAAAACTGGGAAACGGCGTTCCCTTAAGACAGCAAGCTCAGTTAGCCATAGCAGGTGGAGCAACGGCCATACAGTTGCGTGACAAAGAAATGAAAGGGCGGGATTACTATCAAGCAGCTCTGGTGATAAAAGACGTTTGCAAAGAAAACAATGTGCTTTTCATCGTAAATGATAGGCTTGATGTGGCATTGGCTGCCGAAGCTGACGGAGTGCATTTAGGGCAAGAAGATTTACCCCTGCATGCGGCAAAAAAACTAGCACCTCCTGGATTTATTATAGGCATCTCAGCAGTAAACGTGGAACAGGCAAAGTTAGCAGAGAAAGGCGGCGCAGACTACTTGGGTGTGGGAGACGTTTTTGGTACTGCGAGCAAACCCGATGCTAAGCTAACAGGTGTTGACATGCTCAAAATGATTTGTCAAAGCACTTCTTTGCCCTGTGTTGCCATCGGAGGAATAAATGTGAACAACGCAAAAATTGTATTGGATGCTGGAGCCATAGGCATTGCTGTAATATCTGCGGTGGTTTCTCAGAAGGATATCACTGGTGCCGCTAAAGCCCTCAGAGAATTGATACCTTAACAAAGACAAAACGGCTGTTAACGTATCACGCCAAAAAAGGGCTCAACCGAAACACTAACCTTACAAATCAAATAGAATGTTATGGGGATCTACAAAGAAGGAGGTATTCTTTTATGTTTGAGAGTATCCGAAAAAGAGACGGCCGCATTGTGCCTTTTGAAGCAGAGAAAATAACAAATGCCATAGCAAAAGCTGGACAAGCTACAGGAGAATTTGACAGGGACGTTGCGCAAAAGCTAATGATAAAGGTAGTAAACGTGGCTCAAACTGTAATCAAGGAAGAAATCCCATCGGTAGAACAAATTCAAGACATAGTAGAAGAAGTCCTCTTGGATTCTCCTTACCGCAAAACAGCCAAAGCTTACATAATTTATCGAGAAGATCATGCCAAAATGAGAGAAATCGTTTCAAAAGCTAACTCCGACTTAGTGGATCAATACCTTGAACGTATTGACTGGCAGGTTAATGAAAACAGCAACATGTCATTTTCTTTGCAGGGCTTGAACAACTACATATCTTCTGAAATAAGTAAGGTTTATTGGCTTAACCGTATTTACCCGAAGGAAATAAGGCAAGCGCATCTAAACGGCGATTTTCACATACATGATTTGGGAACTCTTTCGGTTTACTGCGTTGGCTGGGATTTAATCGACCTACTCCGTTATGGATTCAAGGGCGCAGGCTCGGGAAAAGTGGAAAGCAAACCAGCTAAGCACTTCCGCAGTGCCCTGGGGCAGGTAGTAAACTTCTTCTACACACTTCAAGGAGAGGCTGCTGGAGCTCAAGCTTTTTCCAATTTTGATACGTTACTCGCCCCTTTTATTAGATACGATGGTTTGTCCTATCGCGAGGTCAAGCAAGCCGTGCAGGAATTCCTTTTCAACGTAAACGTGCCCACGAGAGTGGGTTTCCAAACACCTTTTACGAACATTACTCTGGACCTCACACCACCAAAGCACTTGGCAAATCAACCCGTCATTATAGGCGGTGAGTTTCAAGAAGCCGTCTACGGCGACTTCCAAAAGGAAATGGACATGCTTAACAGAGCTTTCTTGGAAGTCATGTTGGAGGGTGATGCTAAAGGAAGGCCTTTCACCTTTCCCATTCCTACTTACAACATTACCGAGGACTTTGACTGGGACAACGAGAATATGGAGCTTCTGTGGGAAATTACGGCAAAGTACGGCATACCCTATTTCTCCAACTTCATCAACTCCGATATGAAGCCGGAAGATGTGAGATCCATGTGCTGCCGACTGCGAATCAATACTCAGAAACTGGAAAGAAAAGGCGGAGGGTTGTTCGGAGCTAATCCGAAAACAGGAAGCATTGGTGTGGTCACTATAAATCTGCCCAGATTGGCATATTTGTGCCACAGCGAAGAGGAGTTTTTTGAGGCACTGGCAAAGATGATGGATTTAGCCAAGAACAGCCTCGAGATAAAGAGAAAGGTCTTAGAACGGTTCACAGAACAGGGACTTTATCCTTACACAAAGTTCTATCTAAAGGATATTAAGAATACGTTTGGCGGTTACTGGAAGAATCACTTCTCCACCATCGGCCTCATTGGCATGAATGAAGCTTGCCTAAATCTACTTGGAACTGATATTGGTAGTGAAGAAGGGCACCGGTTCGCTTTAAAAACTCTTGATTTCATGCGTGAGAGGCTCATTCAATATCAAGAAGAAACATCTAACAACTACAACTTGGAAGCTACGCCAGCAGAGGGCACTTCTTACCGATTGGCCAAAATTGATAAGGAGAAATATCCAGATATCGTCTGTGCAAACGAAGCACATTGGAAAGAAGGTGCGGAGCCTTTTTATACCAACTCCACTCAGCTACCTGTTAACTACACCGATGACATATTTGAAGCATTGGATTTACAGGATGAGCTGCAAACAAAATACACTGGTGGCACAGTGATGCACTTGTTTGTGGGAGAAAGGATCTCTGACCCACGTACGGTAAAGTTACTGGTGAAAAGAATCTGTGAGAAGTATAGACTCCCCTACTTTACTGTTACACCAACATTCAGCATATGCCCGAACCACGGTTATCTTTCAGGTGAGCATGATAAGTGTCCAGAGTGCGGCAGTGAGACCGAGGTTTACTCGAGGGTTGTAGGTTATTTGCGACCTGTAAAGCAGTGGAATCATGGTAAGAAGGAAGAGTTTAGAATGAGAAAGACCTTCAAAGTTTAGAGGTAAACAAGAAGGACATGATTATTGGTGGATTGCAGAAATTCTCTTTGATTGATTATCCTGGAAAGATAAGCGCCATCCTCTTTACAAGAGGCTGCAATTTTCGCTGCCCGTACTGCCACAACCCAGAACTTGTAGACCCACAGCAGTATGCTGAACCATGGCAGGAAGAAGAGTTCTGGGCGTTTCTTCAAAGCAGAACACAAAAACTGGATGCGGTAGTCGTTACAGGCGGCGAGCCAACGCTACAAGAAGATCTTCAGCCATTTTTAGAGAAAATTAGGAAGATGGGATTTCTCATAAAACTTGATACGAACGGCAGTAATCCAGACGTTCTAAAAGACTTACTTTCTGCAAACTTGGTAGATTACATTGCCATGGATATAAAGGCACCTTTGGAGAAATACTCAGAGGTGACAAAGGTGCCAGTAGATAAACCAGACATTGAAAAAAGCATTGAGCTAATAAAACAATCCACTGTAGACCATGAATTTCGCACCACAATAGCGAGAAATATTCTTTCAAGAGAAGACATAGTAAACATTGCAAAAATGCTTCAAGGTGAGAAGCTGTACATCCTGCAACGTTGCGTACCAACAAAAATACTAGACCCCTTGTTCCTTGCACAGTTTGAACCTTACACTCATGAAGAGCTTGAACAAATAGCAAATCTAACTGAAAATTACGTATTACAGTGCTTAGTACGATAAAGGGAGAGGATTAAAACACCTTTAAGTGTTAAGCATAGGAGAAGCTTTCATTTTTACCTAAAACGCTATTGTAGGTAATGTTTTGCTTGTGTTAGTCTCCTTTTGTGTTTTGCGTAGAAACTTACTTAATTTATAACGATACGCACTGATAGGGTGTTAAGATTGTGCATGAATTAACGACAGCATAGGAGGATCGCAAATTGATTGAACTTACAGGGGTCACAAAGATTTACAGGAGCGGTGTAAAGGCAGTCGATAACCTGAGCCTCACAGTTCAGTCCGGTGAGCTTTTCGGCTTCATCGGTCCTAACGGGGCTGGCAAGTCTACTACTATTAAAATGATGGTTGGCCTGTTAGAACCTACTTCTGGCTCTATCAAGATTGATGGCTATGATATACGCACTCAACCACTGGAAGTGAAAAAGTCCATCGCATACGTACCTGACAACCCTGATATTTACGAAAAGCTAACTGGTATTGAATATTTGAATTTCATAGCTGATGTGTACGATGTGCCATCGCACCTGCGTCAAGAACGCCTGAATTATTTGCTGGATGCTTTTGACATGACTAATGCCATAGGTGGGCTCATAGAAGGCTATTCACACGGTATGCGGCAAAAAACCGTACTCATTGGTGCACTTCTGCATAATCCTTCAGTATGGATCTTGGACGAACCCATGGTGGGTTTGGATCCGCGTTCGGCTTTTCAACTTAAGAAGATGATGAGAGAACACTGCGATCAGGGGCACACGGTATTTTTCTCCACGCACGTACTGGAAGTAGCAGAAAGGCTTTGCGACCGCATAGGCATCATTGACAGGGGCCGCTTAGTCGCCTGTGGTACGCTTGAGGAGCTGCGTCACGGACAACGCAACGAATCGCTTGAAGAGCTATTCCTGCAGTTAACTGATGAAGAAACAGTACAAGGTGCGCAAAGTGAACAGCAATAATAGAGCCTTCCTTTCGTTAGTCAAAACCCAGTTAAAAGTGCAGTTCAATTTGTCTGCCCTCAGATACAAGATCTTCAAGAACAAGCGCACCTTGATGCAGACGCTTTTTGCAGTCTTGATCATGCTTTTTTTGCTGTTCCTTTTCTTTGGCTTCTTTAGTACTGCTTTCAACTTAGTTGTAAAAGCAGGTTTTATGGTTGGACAGCCAGAGCTTGTATTGGTGGTAGCACTGCTTTCTGCTCAGCTGCTTGGGTTGGTCACAGGCATCTTTACCTTGATGAGCACTTTCTACTATTCTAAAGACTTGCCCATGCTTATTACGATGCCATTCAAACCTTGGCAGATAATTGCAACAAAGCTATTGGTCACACAGATTACCTTATACACTCTACTTGTTCCCCTTTTGGTAGCAGGCATAGGGCTTTATGCTTACTACATACAGGTAGGTGCGATGTACTGGATAGTTGCTGCCATTGTGACTTTGACGTCTCCCCTTCTTCCACTTTCAATAGCAGCAGTCATTGTCGTTATCTTGATGCGTTTTGTGAATCTGACAAAGAACAGAACCATATTTACTGTACTTGGTTCCTTGGTTGGCGCAGCTATTGGCATCGGTATCCAACTGTTTTCACAGCGCTTGACCACCATGGGCAATGCACCAGAGATCCTTTCGGAGCAGGCAAACATACTGAAGGCTGTTAGTGCCGCATTCCCACCTTCGCTATGGGGTGCAAAAGCTATTGCATTACCTAATGCACAGGGACTACTGTACCTTCTCCTTTTTCTTGGTGTGTCATTTGCTGCTTTTATTTGTATGCTTGCCATATCAGAGCAGGTGTTTTACAAGGCTGCCATTGCAGGCATGGAATCAACTGCACCTCAGAAGAGGCTAACACGCAAGGAAATCTCTAAGGCCTCTAATACAACAAGAAGCCATACCATGGCGCTTTTTTCTAAAGAATGGAAACTTTTCTGGCGAACGCCACTTTTCTTAAGTAATGCTTTGTCCCCTTTCATAATCTTTTTTATTGCAGTGTTTTTGCCCATGATCACATCTTCCAGCGGAGGGCAAAGGGGGAACGACTTAAGCCAGCTACTAAATGTCCCCAATGGCGATCTCATAGTGAACTTCATATTGGCCGGTATTTTGTTAATGAGCATTGCCATGAACTCCGTAAGTTACACAGCGTTTAGCAGAGAAGGAAGCACTTACTGGATGTCTTTAACCATACCCGTGGAAAGAAGGGAACAAGTAAATGCAAAACTTATGAACTGTGTTGCCATTGAGACTGTTTTTGCAACATTGATAACCGTAGCTTTCTCCCTGCTACTTCGTAGGTCGCTGTCGGACACAGTTATGGTGCTTGCATTGCTTGTTCCTGCCATGATTCCGCCCATCTGTGTAAACATGGCACTCGACGCTTTGATGCCTAAACTCGACTGGGTAACACCACAACAACTCTTCAAACGTGGAATCTTTACACTATTGTTTTTCCTTTTATCTCTTATACCAGTGGGTATCATGGGGGCAACTGCCATCTTCCTTCTAAACAAACAAGTGAGTGCTAACCTCATTTACGTAAGCATAATTTGTTTATCCGTAGTGATTGCAGCAATTACCTATGAACTGCTACTCATGGCTTCCAAAAACTTTTACAAACTTCCACAGTAAAAATGTTGCATTTACTTTGTCCGGGTGTTATACTACGACAAATTGAATGTGGGTGAACGAAGTGGATAAATTAGACAAGAGCACAATGGATTTTTTCTGTTCTTTTAGTATGTCTATGATAATGTGCACCAACGCCCCGGGAGGTGCTCCGGGCGTGTAGTGCATAACACTTGCGCTCGGAGGTACCCGAAGGGGCGTTCTCTATATGCTTTTTGAGAACGCCCCTTTTTTATTTGGTCATCGCAGGAACTTACCTCTGAGCATGAACAAACCAGAAGCACCATGGCGAAAGGAGGGAAAGAAACAGTGGCAAAGGTTTATGTACCAGAAAAGGCAACCTGCATGCCTGACAAGAAGGTTTTCCTGGCGCGCGCTGGAGCGCGCTATGCGTTTCTTGTCAAAGAAAAAGACTTCATGGAACGAGCAAACAGACTGTTCTTAGAGGGCTTTTCCCACATTGATCCTGTGATCTACTACATCACCAGTGACTCACAAACGCTCCTGCCACAACTCCTGCCTAGCATATTCCAGGGAGTGAAACAAGTAACTGTTTTTCTTTCTACGCTTGGAGAAGAAATTGACAATCTAATCAGCTCATATCTGAATCGAGGTAAAACCTTTGATGCGTTCTTGCTAGATGCCTGGGCATCAGAAGCATTAGAAACCCTCAATGAAAGCTTTGATAAGGAACTGCGCCAGAAGTTTGGAGAAGGTACTATGAGGTTCTCTCCTGGTTACGGAGATGTGGATGTCCGCATGAATCAATACATTGTGAAGGAGCTGATCAGAGTGGAAAACGTAAGAGTACTAAGCAGTGGCGAAATGGTACCTCGGAAAACAACCACTTGCATGATTGGGTGGTATCAATGAACAGAAAAACATTCTTAGAACTGTTAAGTGAACGTGTTTTATTTCTTGATGGTGCCTATGGTACGGAGTTTTTCAAGCAGGGTTACAAAGGCGCGGTGGAACTGCTTAATATTGACACCCCCAAAGTAGTAGAAGATCTTCAGAAAGCGTACGCTGAGGCAGGAGCTGATGTTGTACTTACCAATACCTTCAGTGCTAACCGCCTAAAACTGCGATCCATGGGGTTGGAAGAGTACATAAGAAAAATAAATGAGAACGCTGTGAAGATTGCCCGCCACGCAGCTCCCGGCAAATTGGTACTTGGTGATATGTCTTCCACGGGCATGTTTGTAAGGCCTCTGGGCGACTTGGATTTTGAAGAAGCATACAACGTATTTCGAGAACAAGCCGCGCTGCTCATTGACGCTGGAGTAGACGGCATCATTGTGGAGACCATGTCCGACTTGAAAGAGCTAAAAGCAGCCATATTGGCCATCCGCAACGTATCAACGGATATACCGCTCATTGCCCACATGACTTTTGAAGCAGATGGTATCAGTGTTACGGGAACATCAGTGGAGATTTTTGCAACTTTGATGAACGATTTAGATGTGGACGTAGTTGGCATAAACTGCACCTTGGAACCAAAGGACATGCTTCCCGTGTTCATGCGATTAGCAGAATATTGCCACAAGCCCCTCTCTGTGGAACCCAACGCAGGTAAACCCTTGTATAACAAAGGTGTGCTTACGTATAAAAGCACACCGGAAGAATTTGCAGTTTACATGGCAGATTTTGTGGAATTGGGAGCAAACTTGGTGGGCGGCTGCTGTGGTACTGGTCCAGACCATATAGCGCTCATGAGCAAGTATGTGGGGAAGCAAAAACCACGTCAGAGAACTGTAAGAAATGACCAGTTTTTGTCATCACGCACTGTGATAAAAACTGTAGAACCGTTTTTGGTAATCGGGGAACGCATAAACGCCAGTGGACGTAAAAAGCTACAGAAGAGCTTCCAGGATATGGACTACACAGAGATACTCAATTTGGCACGCAAGCAAGAAGAAGAGGGCTCCGCAGTTATTGACGTAAACTTGGGCATAGAAAAGCTGCTCACTCATGAACACTTTAAACAAGCCGTACTGGAATTAGATAGGGTTTCTTCTTTACCTCTTTCCTTGGACATACAAGACGCAGCCTTTTTGGAAACGGCCATGCGTGAATACGTGGGCAGGCCGCTTATCAACTCAGCTCTGGCAAGAGAAGAACACCTTAACAGTAGGCTAGCTCTGCTAAAGAAGTACGGGGGCATGCTCATTGTACTTACCATGGAGAAAGACATTCCACAGACTGCACAGGAACGCTTAAGTGTGGCAAAAAAAGCTGTAGAAATCATTAAAGCTAACGGTGTTGACCTAAAAAGGGTGTTTTTTGATCCATTAGTTTTGCCACTAGGGGCTGGCAGTGACTACCATGTAACACTAAATACCATTAAATTGCTCACGGAATCTGGCTTACAAACTTCCATAGGGCTGTCCAATTTAAGCTTTGGTCTGCCAAATAGGGAAAGTATTAATGCCGCTTTCCTAGGGCTAAGTGTGGAAAACGGACTCAGCGCCGCCATATTGAACAGCAAGGAAGCCACCACTATGAACGTTCTTCAAGGATGTCTGGCGCTGAAGGGCAAACAGCTTGGTACGACGCAGAACGCCATTGATGACGAGCTGGTAAACCTCATAGTAAAGGGGCAAAAAGATGCGTTGCTGGAGTTCACCAAGCAACAGCTAAAGGAGCATGATCCACTTTATGTGAGTCAACACATTCTGGCTGAAGCCATGCAAAAAGTGGGTGAGCTTTATGCAAAAGGCGTTATTTACCTGCCACACCTCATATTAGCAGCAGAAACAGTCCAGCCTTGTTTTGATTACCTAAACAGCCTATTGGGTGAGGCACAGGTAAAACTGGGAAAAGTACTTCTTGCCACAGTTCACGGAGATATTCATGACATTGGGAAGAACATAGTAGCCACCGTACTAAGAAGCGGTGGTTTCGATGTTTATGATGTGGGCAAAGACGTCCCAGCTCACACCATTCTTGAAGCTTGCCAAGAGTACAAGCCCGATATTGTGGGCCTGTCAGCCATGATGACCACCACCGTATCGCGAGTGAAAGAAGTGGTGGATATGCTCAAGGCGAACAACATACAAGCCTTTGTCATAGCCGGCGGAGCCTCCATGAACAGACAACTGGCAGATGAATTCGGTGTGGAGTACGCAAAAGATGCCATGGAAGCACTGCAAATCTGCAAAGCCTTCATGGAAAGAAAAGGTGGCAATGAGCCGTGAAAAGCATTGTCTTGAAATTTGGTGGTTCCACGCTGAAAAGCAAAGGTGATTTGGAAAAGATTCAAAACATTTTGCGGCTGCGTCAAACACCGTTTGTACTCGTGGTATCAGCCGTTAACGGCGTAACTAACATGCTAAAAGAGGCACTCGATAATCTAGCAACCTTGGACATCGAAGAGTTTCTTGAGAACATGGAGCATATTTATCAGGCTTTTTTGCGAAACCCGTCCTTAGAGCTGCACCAACGCGTATTTGCCATAAGGGATTTCCTTCTCGGTGCTCAGCTCATAGGTGAAGCCCCTCCATTCGTTTACGATTACGTTCTCAGTCACGGAGAACGCTGCTCTTCTCTGCTACTCACAATCCATCTTAATGGCCGCGGCATAACCTGCTCAGAAATGCTTCCAGAACAGTTCGGTCTCATAACTGATGGCACTTACGGGAATGCCACAGTGGACCTAAGTCAAACAGAAGCCCACGTGAAACAGCATTTTGAAGAAGATCAAAATTACGTGGTCCCCGGATTTTACGGTGTTTGCGATGGCAAGGTCACCGTACTAGGCAGAGGAGGTAGCGATTACACAGCCACTTCACTTGCTTATTGCCTGAGTGCTGAAAGGGTTGAGCTGTACAAGGATGTACCTGGTTTCATGAGCTGTGACCCAAAATTCCTAAAAGAAGCAAAACCCATAAGGCAGCTCAGCTACGATGAAGCAGCAGAGCTTTCTTACTTTGGAGCCAAAATTCTTCACCATTCTGCTATTGAACCAGCTAGCAAGGGGCACATTCCCGTACACATTTACAACATGAACACATTCAATTCGCAAGAAGGACCCGACACAGTTATCTCTGCTGATTCTTGCATAACCCACGGTGTGGTAAAGAGCATTTCTTTCACTGACGATGTAGCCGTAATCCAGTTTGCCGGAGAAAATGTAGGAAGAGTACCAGGTATTTTAGGTACCATTGCATCCACTCTGGGCAACGCGAACATAAACATAAAGTCCGTTATAACTTCGCAGACCAGCATTAATGTGCTGATTTCCAAACAAGACATCGATAAATGCAAGAAAGCCACGCAGCGCATGAACATCCCTCATGTGGAAAACATTCTTTACAAGGCAGACATATCTCTTATCGCAGCTGTGGGTGACGGCTTACTTAAAAGACACAGTGTGGCAGCACGCATATTCTCTGCAGTATCCAAACAAGGAATAAATGTTGAAATGATATCAGCTGGGGCATCAAACGTAACCATTTATTTCCTTGTGCGCACAGCAGACAGGCAAAAGGCATTAAAAGCCATCCATGAAGAGTTTTTCAGTGGAGGTGAACAGAACCCATGAAGACCATTGAGGAAATCAATGCCAAAATACGCAGTGGGCAGGCTGTTGTCTTGACAGCGGAAGAAGTTGTGCAAATGGCAAAAGAATCTTCCCCCAAAGAAATTGCAGAAAAGGTGGACGTGGTGACAACTGGTACTTTTGCTCCCATGTGTTCCAGCGGTGCATTTATCAACTTTGGCCATACCACACCCCCAATGCGCATGGAAAAAATAAAACTGAGTGATGTAGAGGTTTACGGTGGTGTTGCTGCCGTAGATGGTTTCCTAGGAGCTACGCAAGAATCAGATGAGGACAAATCTTTTGGCGGAGCTCACATTATTGAAGCACTCATAAAAGGCAAAGATGTCTTCTTAGAAGCTCAGGGTAAGGGAACGGACTGCTATCCGAGGAAAGCTTTTGCAGGTTTTATTAACAAGGACATGATCAACGATTTCTTCTTGTTCAACCCGAGAAATGCTTATCAAAACTATGCAGCAGCAACCAACAGCAGTAAAAGAATACTTTACACCTACATGGGAAAACTGCTGCCCAATTTTGGGAACATGAACTACTCCACGTCAGGTGAACTGAGCCCGCTACTAAAAGACCCTAACATGCTCACCATTGGTTTGGGAACACGTATCTTTTTGTGTGGCACAGAAGGGTACGTGGTTTGGCCGGGAACTCAGTTCACTGATCAGGTGCAGGTTAATCAATGGGGCATACCCATGGGAAGTGCAAGAACACTTGCAGTTATTGGCGATGCAAAAAAGATGAATGCACGTTACCTCAGAGCTGCTTATTTCAAAAATTACGGTGTGACCCTGTTTGTGGGCATCGGCATACCCATACCCATAATAAACGATGATGTGGCTTACTTTGCCTCGCGGAGCAATGCTGAAATAACCACAGAAATCAAGGACTATGCGTTGCAAGATCACCCGACCATTGGCTACATAACCTACGAAGAGCTTCGCTCAGGTTTTGCAGAGTTAAACGGCAAGAAAGTGAAAACAGCTCCCATATCAAGTTTGAACATGGCAAGAGAAATTGCAGATGTTCTGAAACACTGGATCAGCCAAGGTGCATTTTTGCTTACAGAGCCAGTAGCGTATTTTCATGAGCCACGCATAGTAAAAAAGCTTCCACAAGAACTGGAAGGAAAACCCCTTACAAAAGACGATCCCACTTGCGTGGATTGTGGCTTATGCACCTCCGTTTGTCCAACTGGCGCTTTGAAGCTTATCAACGCTAAACTTGCGTTCACAAAAGAAGCCTGTACTAAGTGCGGACTATGCAGTGACATATGCCCTGTGGGAGTGAGGCTTCCATTCGATGAACAACGCTAGGCGTTTTTACAGAAGCTGGCATAAAGGACGATTTCATAGCTTTTCTGTGGGCTACAAAGAAACTGACTTATGGATTGGCGTTGACAAAACCTATGAAGAAATGCCTGAAGCCACCCTTCAGTTCATAACCAGATTACGCCAGCAACTGGAAGATTACATAAAACAAAATCCCGTCTTTCTGACGTCCTTCAAACCAGTAAACGACCCCATTGCAGTGGGCATTGTACGAAAAATGTTAGATGCAGCAGAACTTGCCCATGTTGGGCCCATGGCTGCGGTGGCAGGAGCAGTAGCTGACCAAGTGGGGAGTTTTCTTTCTTACGAGTTCGGTTGTAGGGAAGTTATCGTGGAAAATGGTGGCGACCTATTTGTGAAAGTGCAGCAGCCCATCGTGGTTTCCATATTTGCAGGGAACTCTCCTCTTTCAGGCAGAATCGGCTTAGAAGTGCCAGCAGGGAACTATGGCATTTGCACTTCCTCTGGCACAGTGGGCCCTTCCATAAGCTTCGGTAAAGCAGACGCGGTAACAATGGTTGCTCGCTCAGGAGCATTGGCGGATGCCTTTGCCACATATTACGGTAACCAAATAAGACAACCCAGCGACGTTCGAAGTATTCTGAATTCTCCCCTACATCCTGAGGTTGACACGCTCCTAGTCATCATAGGAAATACCATGGGTACAGTGGGAAAACACCAGCTAAGAATTCTTGAAGGGGGTGGTAATGATGAAAGTTACTGACAAAATCAAGCAGGGACGGATCATTTCCATAGAAGTCCTGCCACCGAATCGAGGACACAGTGCGGAAGACATCTTTAAAGCCGTTGACGAGCTTATAACTGATTACCCCATAAGCTTCATAAACGTGACCAGACATGCAGCTGAGACTACTTATGTGGAGCTTGAAGACGGTATCATCGTGAAGGTGCCGAAGGTGAAGAGGCCTGGTACAGTAGGTTTAACAGCTGCATTGATGAAACGTTACTCAGTGGACGTAGTGCCACACGTTCTTTGCCGCGGCATGAATAAGTTTGAGCTTGAAGACTTACTCATTGACTTGTATTTGATTGGTGTGCAGAATGTGTTTGCCATTAGAGGTGAATACGAAAACGCTGAAGGAGAAAGCAAGCAAGAGAACAACAAAGACTACCACACATATGCAGTGGATTTAGTGCAGCAAATTGCGCATATGAACAAAGGACACTACCTGTATCAGAAAGAAAGCACCATGTCCACTGATTTCTGTATTGGAGTAGCTGGTTACCCAGAAAAGCATTTTGAAGCTCCCAATTTGGAGGAAGACATGAAGCACCTAAAAGAAAAAGTGGAAGCAGGGGCAAACTACATCATTACCCAAATGGTCTTCGACTTCGACGTGTACAAAGACTTTGTAGAAAGAGCCAGAAGCATCGGTATAAATGTACCCATTATTCCAGGCATAAAACCCGTGGTCAGCCTCAAATCCATTTACAGCATACCGAGAAAATTCTTCGTCAACATTCCCCACGCTTTTCTGGAAAAAATGCAAGAAGCCAAGAGCAGCAAAGAGGAGTTTGAAGTGGGCACAGCGTTCATGGCATCACTTGTTGAAAAGCTACTTTCGTGGGGGGCTCCCGGCTTACACCTATTTACCATGGGTAAAAGTAAGTCAGCCAAAGCGCTTCTCCAAGCCGTATGGCGCTAAAGAATAGAAAGGAGGATACAAAAAACCACATGAAGAAACGAAAAGTGGCCATTTTAGGGGCAACGGGCTTAGTGGGACAACGCTTTATTCAGCTTTTGGAAAATCATCCCTATTTCCAGATAAGTACACTTGCAGCTTCTCAAAATTCCGCTGGGAAAACGTATAAAGAGGCTGTTACGTGGAGACTAAATACTGCCATGCCGGATTCCATTTCAGACATGCTAATTGAAGAGTGCAGGCCCACTTTCCATTGCGATTATGTTTTCTCCGCTCTACCGTCAAGTGTGGCGGGCCCCATAGAAGATATGTTTGTGAACGCAGGCTATACCGTGTTTTCCAATGCAGCCTGTCACCGCATGGATGCAAACGTGCCATTGGTAGTACCCGAGGTAAACTGGCAGCACCTTTCACTGACTCGTTATCAAACCACACCCGGCGTCATCATTACGAATCCAAATTGCTCCACCGTGGGCCTTGTCATGGCACTAAAACCTGTTGCTGATCTATTCGGCTTGGAAGAAGTTAACGTGGTAACCATGCAAGCATTGTCCGGTGCAGGTTATCCCGGCGTATCATCTTTGGATATTGTGGACAACGTAATCCCCCACATAAACGGTGAAGAACAGAAGCTAACCAGTGAACCGCTAAAAATACTGGGCAATTACAATGAACATGAAGGGGCCATCGACTTTGCGCCTTTCAAGGTTTACGCTCAGTGCAACCGCGTGCCCGTGGTAGATGGCCACCTGCTGTCAGTGTCTGTAAAAACAAAAGAAAAGGTCAGTATTACAGCCCTCATTGACGCCATCAATAACTTCCAGCCCCTAAAGGGCTTTAACCTGCCATCAGCACCGGAAAAGCCGTTAATTTACTTACCTCAAAGCGATGCTCCCCAACCTCGACTGCATCGTAATCTGGGTGGCGGCATGACGGTGAGCATGGGGCAGCTTGTGCAGTACTCTGATCGCTCCCTAAGATTCCTTGCCTTGGTTCACAACACCATACGGGGTGCTGCTGGCTGTGCCATACTAAATGCCGAAATGTATGAAGCCATGAACGGTTAAGCATTATCTCTTGAAATAACTGCATCACAAAGGCATTTCCCGCACATGCCACACATTGTGGCACGTTCTACTAGAATCTGTATACGCGTATGTGTTGAGAAACTGAAAACGCATGTGCTACCTGAAAAGTCCAATTACAGCTGAAAGGTATAATTTAAGCTCATGTTCTAAATGCCAAACGTTCGGCAGTCAAAAAGCAGAGTTCCTGACGTTTTTGGGGCTCAAGACTTTATCTTCTTTTCTCACGAGCTAAAGAAGTTCAACAATTTTGCCGCCACCACACACAAGCAAAGCATCTTTTCCAGCTTTATATCTTTTTGCCCTTCTGAGTTGTTTTATAGGTTAGATGCGGCTAAAGTGGTGTTATGGTGGACGAAATAAAGCTCATAGATAGGATTAAGCACGGTGACAGACGCGCGCTGGACACTCTCATAAAAGCTTATTACCAAAATATTTTCGCTTACTTCTACTACCACACGCAAAACCGCGAAATATCAATGGACTTAACGCAGGAGGTTTTTGTGAAGATGGTGGCTTCCATAGAAACTTATGAGAATCGTGGTAAGTTCCGTTCGTGGCTCTTTACCATTGCCGCGAACCATCTAAGGAATCACTGGAAATATGAAAGCAGGCATGAGGAATACGAGTTCGAAGAAGAGAGCGAAAATGACATTACTTCAAGCTTGGAAAACGTAACAGACAGCGCAGAGCTGTTAAATGCGCTGTCTAGGATTCCTACCGATCAAAGAGATTGCATCGTACTTAAGTACTACTACGGTTTTACTAGTAGGGAAATTGCAGAGATGCTCAAAGTTAAAGAGCCCACAGTTAAAGCGCGAATACGGTACGGACTTAACAAGCTTTCCATACTGCTAAAGGGGGAAGAGACAGATGGAGAAGAGCAGTAACGAAGATAAGCATATCGAGCAGCTCTTTAAAAGTGTGAATATACCGCAAATCCCAGAGCAGCAGATCGAATCTGTGGTACAAATAGCTGCTGATTATCTACCTGTAGAAAGAAAACGGATTAATCTATGGGATATCGCTATTTTGCAGCTTACCACAACATCCATTGTCTTCTGGGCTGCGTGCGCTGCGTTTATGGCAATAACCGTACTCTCTATAAGTAGCGCTAAATCCTCGCTTTCTGCAGTAGGTATTTTTGTTGCTGGGGCACCCGTTCCGTTGCTTTTAAGCTTACTAGAAGTTATGACCACTAGAACACCGGCCGTAGTAGAGCTGGAAAAAGCTTGCAAATACAATGCAAATCAACTTTACGTAGTAAAGATCATGATCGGTACAGTGTTGAATGTAGCATTATTAGCCTTAGTCACCACTTTTACATCGCAAAACTTGATCACTCCTTTAAGAATGTTCCTCACGGGCTCCACTATGATGTTCTTCATCGGTTTTTTGGCTCTATTGGTCGCAACAAAATTCGGTCAGTCCTTACCAGTAATGGGCATACTTGCAGGGTGGATTATCGCATCTGCCATGCTCTTCGAAAATAGGCACGAACTGGCTATGATGCTACTCAATATAAGACTTTTCCCGTTGCTCATCATACTTGGGGTAAGTACTATGCTGTTTATTTTTTCGCTACATGCCTTTAGCCACCAATTGACAACATTGGATTTAGGAGGTACATGTTAATGCGACTTAGAACACAAAACCTAACAAAAAACTTTGGAAATAGATGTGCCGTAGACCATGTGAGCTTAAACTTTGAACGCGGTGTATACGGTTTGCTGGGCCCTAATGGAGCCGGGAAGACCACGCTTATGCGCATGATGGTGGGCGTTTTGCCACCTTCTTCAGGTAAAGTCACCCTAGATGGCGTAACCATAGGTGAACTAGGAGCCAAATACCGAGACATTCTCGGTTACATGCCCCAGGAGGTCGGTTACTACAGAGATTTCACGGCAAAGCGCTTTTTGCAGTACCTTGGGGCACTCAAAGGGCTGGACCCAAAGTACGCAAACCGCAGAATAGATGAACTTCTCGATTTAGTGGGTTTAGCAGATGTGAAAAATAAGAAACTTGGTCAGTTTTCCGGAGGCATGATAAGGCGTATCGGCATTGCCCAGGCGCTTCTAAATGACCCCAAAATTCTTATTCTGGACGAACCCACAGCTGGCTTAGATCCAAACGAACGAATACGTTTTAAGAACATTCTTTCTGAGCTTTCCGAAGAACGCATCGTCATACTTTCTACGCACATCGTCTCTGATGTGCAGTCCATAGCAGGCCAAGTCATTCTACTAAAGGAAGGCAAAGTCGTAAACTGTGATACCACGGAAAACCTCCGTCACATGGTTGAAGGAAAGGTATGGCTTGCTACTGTTACACATCGAGAGCTTAATGAACTTAAAAGGCAGTTTCCCATTGGCAACGTGCTGCAAAGAGATGACCATTTTGAAATTCGTATCGTAAGTGATTCGAAACCTCTTCAAAATGCAACTGCAGTAGAACCTTCCTTGGAAGATGTGTTTATATACGTGTTTGGAGGCCAGCAAGAATGAGCCTTGTTGGTGTGGAATTCAAGAAAATTATTTCAAAAAGGTATGTGTGGGTACTGACTCTACTCCTCGCTCTTTTCTATGCGTACCTTATTTTAAACATTGCCGACAATTTCTCTGTAGTGTACAGCAAAAGAGCGTTGCAGCCGGTGTTTCAGGAAATAATGGATGCAGCTTATGATCCGCAAGTACAAGCGTATGTTATAAAAAATGAATTTAACGTTACTTTTGACGAGCTACAGCCGCTTATTTCGCCCAGAATAGCACAAACTATTGAACAATACCAAGGGAAAATCTACAAAGGTTATGATGTGGAAAAACAGTTGAAGGATGAAGCAGCACTGCGCATTGAAAGCTTAGTTGAGCGAAACGTTACCTTGAATAAAAGGATACAAGAACTAAAGAACGAACCAGATACACCGCTCAACAGGTATTTGCTTCAGCAGTACACAAACATGCCTAAGATGGAGCCGAATCTTACACGCTGGGATGACTGGATAGATATTAACAACTCTATGCTTCCATTACTGATAGCCTTTGTGGTGATACTTGGCGTAGCTGGTGTTTACACGGGCGAATACACCAGTAAAATGCATGGCATATTACTTACGACCAAAAATGGCAGAAGCGAATTATTTTGGAGCAAGCTACTGGCAAGTTGCTTATTTGCCGCAATAGTTGTAATCATATTCCAAGCTCTAGCAGCGCTTCTTTATATGCACGTTTACGGCCTTCCCTTCAAAAACACCCCCATAAACAGCCTTACATCCTTTTACAGGATGCCTAATACCATGTGGGCTTTGCAGTTCTATTTTTGCCAGCTTGCAGGATCTCTACTGGGAGCCATCGTCTTGACGGCGGTAACATTGTGCATATCCTCCTTCTGCAGAAGTAATTTGGTTAGCTTTTTCCTTTCAAGCATCTATTTTGCCATTGGTGCCCTTTATTCTCTAAATGTTGAAGGTCAATATATTAGTTCCATGAGGACCATATTCGCTGACGTTAGCACATTCTCTCTTATGTCACTTACAGACGTTTTGGGAAACGGAAAAGTATTTATTGTTGGGAACAGTGCCATTCCCACTATAAGACTTACGTTGATTACTCAAGCAGTTATATTCGCTGTAGCTATTTTGCTCACTTATGTTTTCTACAACAGGAAGGAGATAATTGCATGAGCGCTAAAGGCGGAACCTACCAACACCTTATGATGGCTGAACTAAAAATACTACTAAACAGCCATTGGACATTGATTGTGCTTACTGTTTACGTGCTTTTTACCTGCGGCGTCTATTTTTCGTTAAACTTTAGACAAACGTGGCTACAAGTACTTGATGGAAACCTGTTTACTACAATGATAAATCTTTACTTGCCTACATTTCTCTTTATAGCTGTTCTTCTCAATGCAGCGCCGATTTTTGCTGGTGACAAGAAGAACGGTATGGAAGAACTCGCAGATACCTGCTTTTATGGCAAAACGTTTAGGAAAAAAGCAAAAATCGAAGCCACCACATTTTACACAATTCTCATTACAGCAGCAGGTTTTTTGGTAACTGCCGCTATATCTTTGGCAAGTAAAACACCTCTCGACCTAGGCAGCAAAGCTTTTGAAACAGCAAACTTAGATATAAGCATGAGCAATGGGATGTTTTACCTATTTTGCTTTGCCATGGTTGTACTTGGCTTAATTGCCGTTGCATCCGCAGTAGTGCTTATTTCTTCAAGAAGCGATGATGTGATTGTGCCTTTAGCAACAGGCATACTAATTTATGGGGTAGAACTGGCGCTATATCTAAAACCACTTGTAAGAATACTGTGGGATGTAAACCTCTTGAAGCTCTTGAGGCCTTATACAATGTTAAGTGTTTCCTTGTATTTTGATTCCACCATTAAAGCCTTAGCTGCCAATGTTATCGCTTTCATTTTGTTAAGCGTAGCACTATTCTTGCTTACGTTTGCCGATGGTTCCGAGATAAGAGCAAAACGCGCTTTGTCTTCTCAAAGTAGTTAGTAGATGTACATAACAAAAACTCTTAAGGGGCTTGCCCATCTTTGCAGGCCTACTTTGTTTGTACGAGTGTATTAATAGTTTCACTGCTAAAATTCAAATAGGCAAACTTTCATTGGGAGGTATACAATGCTGGAAAACATTCTAACTGAAAAAGCGATTCGTCTTAAAGCTCAGGCTAAGGATTGGCAAGAAGCAGTGCGCATGGGCGGAGAGCTGTTGGTAAATGCAGGCTTTGCCAAACCAAGTTATATAGAGGCTATGGTAGAAACAGTAAAACAACTTGGACCTTACAGCGTCATAGCACCTGGCATTGCCATGCCACATGCAAGGCCCGAGGCCGGAGTTATCAAGCCTGGTTTAAGTTTGGTAACCTTGGCAACCCCAGTGGAGTTCGGTAACAAAGAGAACGATCCGGTGGACATTGTAGTTTCATTCTGTGCCACCGATAACACCTCTCACATACAGATGCTTGCAGAGCTTGCTCAGCTACTTGGCAGCGATGAAGCTGTAACTACGATAAGAAACGCAAAGGAGGTGAGCGAAGTAACCCAGCTGATAAAGGTTTTCCAATTCTCATAAAAAGGGGTGAAAAGTTATGGCGGCGTTTATCAATTTTCTGGTGAACAACATTTTTAACCAGGTGCCCATTTTAATCGGCATTGTAGCCATGATCGGTCTTATTCTCCAAATAAAACCTGTAGAAGAGGTCATATCAGGTACTATAAAGGCCGTCGTTGGCATTTTGATCATGCTCGCAGGTACCGACCTCTTCACCGCTGGCTTGTCTTCTTTCCAGACCATTGTTTCTTCCGCTTTCGGCATAACAGCGCCTGTTGCGGCCAATACTTTAGACAACTTTACCGCGAATTTTGGCAGCATAGCAGTATCCATAATGGCTTTGGGCTTTCTCATACATCTAATCCTAGTAAGGTTGTTTAACACGGGTTTTGTGTATTTGACCGGTCACTTGATGTGGTGGATTTCCTTAGTAATCACAGCAAGTTTCTTAGAAGTGTTCCCAACGATGAATCAGGGTTGGCTCATTGTTGTTGGTGCCATATTGATTGCTCTTTACTGGACTTTGCAGCCTCGCATAATTCATAAATACATGAAAAAGGTGACCAAATCTGATGACGTCGGATATGGCCACACCTCCTCCAGTGTTGCTTATTTGGCAGCATCATTAGGTGGATACATAGGCAAACCCGAAGAGAGTACTGAAAACATCAAAATACCACAGCGTTTGTCTTTCATGAACGATATCACAGTTGGAACTGCATTCATAATCGGCATTATTCTACTAATAGCGGTGTTCTTTGCAGATAGAGCCGTTGTAGTTGAACTTGCAGGTAACCTAAACTTTGTGGTATGGGCAATCCTGCAGGGCTTACGGTTCGCAGCGGGAATAACCATTCTACTCTATGGCGTAAGGCTCTTCTTGGGTGAAATCGTTCCTGCATTCAGAGGTATTTCTCAAAAACTCATTCCAGGTGCAAGACCTGCTTTGGATGTTCCCGTAGTATTCCCCTATGCGCCTACAGCAGTACTCGTCGGATTCATAAGTTCCACAATTGTGTTCCTCATTCTCATGGTTATCTTTGGTGTAACGGGCTACGCCACAATTGTGCCATCCATGATCATGCTGTTTTTCCCAGGTGCAGGTGCTGCCATATTTGGCAACGCTACTGGTGGCTGGAAAGGAGCTGTACTTGGTGGTGCTGTTAACGGTTTGTTCTTGGCTTTCGGGCAAGCTATCACTTGGCCCATGCTTAGCAATACGGCTCCTGAACTTGCAGTACTGGCAGATCCCGACTGGTATATAATCACATGGATCATTGTTGGCATAAGCAGTCTGATAAAGTCACTGATGTAAACAAATAGCGGAGGTGCAATGAATGGCAAATAAGCTAAAAGTGGTGGCAGCATGCGGCGTTGGTATGGGAAGCAGCTTGATCCTGAAAATGAACGTTGAAGATGTGCTCAAGGAGCTTAACGTACCAGCCACAGTTGAGCACTCTGACATTGGAAGCTTAGTTGGGTCAAACTACGATATTGTGGTGGTGCAAACCTTCTACGCAGATCAAGTGAAAAACTACGGAAAAACTGTAGTAGGAGTAGATGATTTCTTTAACAAAGAAAAATTAAAGGAGAAACTTCAAGAAGCACTAAAAATCTTGGGAGTAATAGAAGAGTAGTAAGGCAACAAAAAAACAAGAAGGCGGGGTCTGGATGTTTCTCCGAATAATCCTTGCTCCGCCTTCTTTACTTTGATGCGGATGCGTGAAAGAAGCAATGCATATGGAGAGGTATGGTTTGTTTTTCAGCTGCAGCTTTCCACTGTTTAGGTTAAGTTCTCTTAGGCTATTAAGCTTTCATGTGCTAGCTCCTAACACTCACGATGACGCGTACAGTAGTCAAATGCGGACAGGATACGTTAAAACATACCAAAAACGGTTTATCGACCAAGGAAGATCTAAACTCTTACAATTGTTGAGAAAAGGAAGAAGGACTTTTTCTATAATAACTAAAAACACTACATGGATCTCAAATATGGTGTAATATTTATTTATGAATAGTGCAAAGAGATGCCAACTTTCCAAAAGGAATAATATCAGGACTCTAGCCCATAAGGTAAGAAGAAATGAGATAAATAGAAAGGCTAGAAATACCAAATGAATACCCTACAACTGATAACTGCGCTGGCGAGTTTTTCAGCTTTTTTGGTTTATGTTTTCCTGATGTGGTTTGTATTGAATTTGAACCAGAAGGAACTACTAAACAAGCTATGTGCCTTGACTATAGCATCATTTGCTGTTTGGAGCTTTTCGTCTACCTTTCTACATAGTGCTACTTCGCTACATACAGCCAAATTATGGACAAACGTATCTTCAATAGGTTGGTGCAGTTTTCCTGTATTCGCTTTCTGGTTTTACGCAGCTTTTTCAAACCATGATAAACTGCTCAAGAGCCGGAGCTTTATTGCTATGTGCTTGTTCTTGGCTGCATTTTTCACATACCAGCAATGGAAAGGCAATCTAATCGTTGATCTTGTAAGACAGCCATATGGGTGGTCCAATGTTTGGGCAATTTCACCTGTATCTATTGGCTTTTCCATGTATTACATCCTATTTGTCGTTGGCTGTATGTATTTTGCTTTGGATTTTGAACGCAAAACTAAGAGTGCGCGTGAAAAGAAACAGGCAAGAATATTCTATGTTTCAGCACTTGCTTCACTTGTTTTGGGCACGATGACAGACGTCGCACTTCCTATGTTAGGAATTGGTGCTATACCTCCCTTAGCAGATGTTTTCATTCTTCTTTGGGCAGTTGGGTTGGTTTATGCCATAAAAAGGTATGGTTTTATGGGTTTGACTTTAGCCACAGCTGCTGAAGACATATTGTCTACGGTAGCCGACTCACTAATGCTAGTCGGGCTGGACAGCAGAATTGTCCTTGCCAATAGGAAAGTTCATGACCTATTAGGATACAAAGGAGAAGAGCTAAAAGGAAAAGATATCGTAAGCATAGTAAGTGATATAGAAATCACTGCCATAGTGGAATCAGGTGGAGTTTACAGCAACGAAACCACGTTTCTAACGAAGAGCGGAAAACAAGTTCCGGTACTTGTCTCGGCCTCAGTAGTAAGGGATCGAGAAGAAGAAGTGGCGGGAATTGTGTTAACAGCTTTGGACATAAGTAAGCGAAAACAAATGGAGCAAGAATTGAGAGCCTCCGAAGAAAAATACAGAACTCTTGTTGATCATGCACTGGTAGGTATTGGCATACACCAGGATAACAGAATCGTCTTTGCTAACCAAAGAATGGCTACAATGTTTGGTTACACTCTGGAAGAATTGATAGGTTTACCTATTGCTGACTTGCTGCACCCTGAAGAACGCAGTTTAGTTCTTGCACGCGTAAACGGCACAGACCCGCAGCCTCCTGAGTCGAATACCTACGAAACAAGATTGCTAAAGAAAGACGGCAGCTTCTTTTATGCACTCGTAAGCAACAGTTTGATTACATACAACGACAGAGTGGCTACGCTCTTTACAATTTCAGACATAACAGATACAAAAGCACGCAAAGAATTAGAAGAAGCCAACAGGGAGCTAGAAGCTTTTAGTTACTCAGTATCCCATGATCTTCGTGCACCTCTGAGAAGCATAGATGGCTTCAGTCAAATGCTACTGGAAGACTATGCAGATAAGTTAGACGATCAGGGCAGAGATTATTTGAAACGTATTCGCGCCGCAACTCAGCGCATGTCTCAGCTGATTAATGACCTTTTGACCTTGTCCCGCATAAGTAGAGCTGATATGCACTTCGAAGAGCTTAACTTAACAGCTATGGCTGAAGACATTGCAGCTGAACTTAAGCAAAGCCAACCCGAAAGGGATGTAGAGTTCATTATTGAACCAAACGTCAAGGCATATGGAGATTCTCATCTACTAAGGATAGTTTTGGAGAATCTCTTGAGGAACGCATGGAAATTTACTTCGAAACACAAGAGTGCCATTATAGAGTTTGGTGTAAAAGAACATGACGGCAAGACAGTTTATTTTGTTAGAGACAATGGTGCAGGCTTCGATATGGCTTACGTTGACAAGCTATTTGTCCCCTTCCAGCGCTTACATGAGCAAGATGAATTCGAAGGAACTGGTATCGGCCTTGCAACAGTGCAAAGAATCGTGCATCGTCATGGTGGCACAGTCTGGGCGGAGGGTGAAGTTGAAAAAGGTGCAACCTTTTACTTCACCCTTCGAGAATGAGGGAGGCGTTTATGCATAGAAAATTTGTTCTGCTCGTAGAGGACAGCCCTGATGACGTTGAGCTAATTCTAAGAGCACTTTCCAGGAGCGACACCACAGTTGAAGTAGTAGTGGCTCATGATGGCGTTGAAGCGTTGAATTTCTTATTTGGAACTGGTGCTTACGCTGGACGCAATATAAATGTCATGCCCACAGTTGTTTTCCTTGACCTAAAGTTGCCAAGGATAAATGGTTTTGAAGTGCTTGAGCGTATACGCTCAGATGAACGCACAAAGCTACTTCCTGTGGTTATTCTGACTTCCTCTAACGAGGAAAAAGACTTGATCCGCAGTTATGAACTTGGGGCAAATAGTTACGTTTGTAAAACAGTGGATTTCACAGAATTTTCTAACGCCATACGCCAGTTAGGTTCATACTGGCTATTCTTAAATGAGTCACCCATGAAGGAGAATGAATAAATGTCTATACGACTTCGCGTATTGTTTGTGGAAGACTGGGAAGATGATGTACTGCTAATAGTACGTGAGCTCAGGCGTGCTGGATATGATGTTTCTTTCAGAAAGGTTGATACCCCCGAAGAGATGAGAAATGCTTTATCCAACGAGGAATGGGATATTATTCTTTCGGACTACGTCATGCCACATTTTACTACAGCTGAAGCGTTGAACATTCTTAAAGAAACTGGACTCGACATACCTTTTATCATTGTGTCAGGTGCAATCGGCGAACAGACCGCCGTGGAACTTATGAAAGCAGGTGCGCACGATTTCGTCATGAAGGATAGCTTAGCAAAGCTTGGACCTGTTGTTCAAAGAGAACTTAGAGATGCCGATACGCGCCGCGAACGAAGACAAGCACAAGAAAGACTAAAAGAATCGGAAGAAGGGTACCGCCTCCTTTTTCAGAGTTCGCCAAACGTAATCGCTCAAGTTGATTCAGAAGGAAGATTTTTGATAGCCAACATGGCCATGATCAGAAGCTTAGGTTTTTCCTCTGAGAAGGAAGTTATCGGTAAAACCTTGCACGATCTGATGCCCCAAGATGTTGCAAATTATCGCCTAAAAATGGTCAGGAAAGCTTGCAATGAAGCTCGAATACAAGTCTTTGAAGACCAGCGCCAAGGAAGATGGTTCCAGAATATCTTCGTTCCCATTGAAGCCCCAGAAGTAGGAGAAATGACTGTGCAAATCATTGCGATGGACATAACCGAAAAGAAAAAAACAGAAGAACAACTAGAACGCTCTTTCGTAGATTTAGCAGAAACAGTCTCACGTGCAATGGTTTCCAGAGACCCCTATACTGCAACTCACCAGCGAAATGTGGCTGAACTCTCACGACTCGTGGGTAAAAAAATGGGGTTGGATGAAAACAGGTTAAAAGGACTGTATATTGGTGGACTGCTCCATGATATCGGAAAGATATCAATCCCCGAAAGCCTTCTTAACAAGCCTGGACAACTTACGGAGGAAGAGTGGAATCTGGTTCGTACTCATGCAAAGAGAGGATATGAAATACTAAAAGATGCAAATTTCCCTTGGCCAGTAGCGGAAATGGCACTTCATCACCATGAACGCCTCGACGGATCAGGTTATCCAGACGGTCTAAGCGGTGACGAGCTAAGCCTTGAAGTGAGAATCCTTAGTGCCTGCGATGCTGCTGAAGCAATGATTGCTTATCGTCCCTACAGGCCTGCAAAAAGTATTCAAGAAACTATAGATGAGCTGGAAAGTGGTAAAGGAGAAAAGTACGATGCAACCGTGGCTGACATCTTGCTGCAAATTATCAGAGAAGGAAAATTCGATTTTAACAGTTGTCTGTAGTCTTAATATCCTTTAGAACTGCATAAACCTTCCGAACATGGCGGGTTTAGATACGTGCCTTTTCATTCCGGCATACACGTCAATGTGCACGTGCTTAAATGTCATTTAATATGCTTCAAGGTTTTTTGTTTTATAGTTAGCTCTAATAAACCTTTAGGAGGTGACCTTAATGCGGTCTACAGTACTAGCAGTCAGAGAACGTTGCTCGGCTGCAAGAAGCACTTTCACCCCACGGAAACCCATTGTTTCCTCAGAGGCCACGCTAAAGTGGCAATCCCCTTCTCACCTCCTTTGGCGCTGGCGCAGCGCATAATACTTTTTTCCCATTAAAAAAGCAAAGCATTTTCTCTTTTCATAGAAAGCTTGAAACGTACTTAGAAACCTTTGCATTCTCAAGAACAGGTAAATGCCTCAGCGCTGTTCTTTTCAACGAGTTACGCATACAAGCTAGTTCTTTGGTCCATAACAGCGGCTTTTCAAGAACCTTCAGTTCCACTAACACGAAGCTATGTCTGCGCATGGCAAATGCTCACGGTGGAACACCACATAGCCAATTAGGCTTAATTCTTTCAATAAAAGGGAGGTCTTTTACCCATGATTACAAATAAAAAGGCAAAATTCGGTGAGTTTGGAGGGCAATACGTGCCCGAGGCCGTAATGCAGGCACTCATTGAGCTGGAAAATGAATTCAACAGAGCAAAAAATGATGAGCAGTTCTTGGAAGAATACCACTATTACTTACGTGAATATGATGGACGTCCCACTCCACTTTACTATGCAGAAAATCTAACCAGAACGTTAGGTGGAGCCAAGATTTACCTAAAGAGGGAAGACCTGAACCACACGGGCGCTCACAAAATCAACAACGCATTGGGACAAGTTCTTTTAGCAAAACGCATGGGAAAGAAACGCATCATTGCGGAAACTGGTGCTGGGCAACACGGCGTCGCCACAGCTACTGTGGCAGCATTGTTCGGCATGGAATGTGAAATCTTCATGGGAGCAGAAGACGTGCAGAGACAGCGGTTGAACGTTTTTCGCATGGAACTTCTTGGCGCAAAGGTGAGAAGCGTAACCTCTGGGAGTTCCACCCTTAAAGACGCTGTGAACGAGGCCATAAAGGATTGGGTAGAACACATCGATAGCACATTCTACCTTATCGGTTCAGCAGTAGGACCACACCCCTACCCACTCATGGTCAGGGAATTTCAAAAGGTTATTGGAGAAGAAGCTCGGGAACAAATACTTCAAAAAGAAGGGCGCCTTCCAGACTACGTGCTGGCTTGCGTGGGCGGAGGTAGCAATGCTATTGGCATTTTCTATCCGTTCGTGCAGGACACCCAAGTTAGGCTGATTGGTGTGGAGGCAGCAGGCAAAGGTCTTGACACTAACAAGCACGCAGCCACATTCAACAGAGGAACCGTGGGTATCATTCATGGCATGAAAACCTATCTATTGCAAAGCCCTGATGGTGAAATCACAGAGCCTTACTCAGTGGCAGCAGGCCTGGATTATCCGGGTGTGGGACCTGAACACAGCTACTTAAAAGACATCGGCAGAGCCAAGTATGAAAGTGCCACCGACGAAGAAGCATTGGCAGCCTTTGAACTTCTATCACGTGTAGAAGGCATCATTCCTGCCTTAGAAAGCTCGCATGCCTTGGCATACGCTATAAAACTGGCGCCAAAGCTGAGCAAAGATCAGATCATCATTGTGAACCTATCAGGCAGAGGAGACAAAGACGTGCAGCAAGTGGCAAAAATGAAAGGCATTGAAGAAATTTAGGTGGAAAACGAAGGAGGGCCATGTAATGGAAAACAAAAACACCAGAATACAAAAGGCTTTCGAGGAAATAAACCGGGAAAGAAGAAAAGTGCTCATCGCCTATATCACGGCAGGATATCCTAGTTTACAAAGCTTGGGCCCCATCGTTAAAGCTTTAGAGGATGGTGGGGCAAACATGGTGCAAATAGGTATTCCTTTCTTAGATCCCGTGGGTGATGCTCCAGTAGTTCAAATACTCTCAAAAAAAGCCATAGAAAACGGTTTTACTATGGAGAAGTTTTTTCGAGCTCTCAGCAAGCTCAGAGAAGAAACTACTCTACCACTCATACTCAGAGCCTACTACACTACCATATTTGGCTATGGAGAAGACAGGTTTGTGCAGGCATGCAAAGAAGCAAGCGTAGATGCGGTTGTGGTCCCCGACCTGCCACTTGAAGAAAGTGGTATCTTGAAATCAAAACTGGATGCCATAGGCGTACCGCTGGTGCCCATAGTGGTTCCTGCACCCCAAGAGAGAATAAAGGCTATTGTGGCCAGCGGCGGTGGATTCGTCTACTTAATGATGGGGCCAGCAGAAAATGAAACGGCATTCGTTAATCAGCTTAATGACTTTGCAAAGCAAGTAAAACAAATCACAAACTTACCTCTTTGCCTGGGCATTGAACTGAGAGACCCCATACTTGCTAAGAAGCTTACCAAAGACGCAGACAACATCGACAGCATCTTAGTTGGTGATGTGCTCATGGAAACTGTGCGACACGCATGTGAAACTAATGAGTTTTGTCATTTAACGGATGAACTTGCACGAATTGTTGAGGATTTCAGCACCTCCCTCGTACTAAGAAGATAAGACAAAATCAGAGGGCAGTGGCATCAGGCAGCTGGCTTGGTATAAACTTACATAAAAGGCGGTAAAGTATGAAGCTGCTAAGCCTTTTAAAGGAGGCATGAACTGAATGGAGATAGAGTTTTTCCATGATGTACTTTGTGCCTGGTGCTATGCCCTCTCTCCACGTTTAAGGCGCTTAACAGAGGAATTTCCTGACATTAAAGTGATACATCGTGGCTTTCCCTTAGCCCCAGAGCCAAACGATATTGTCCAAATGTTTGGCAGCAAAGAAAAAGGCAAAAGAGACATACTTCAGCATTGGAAAGCTGCCAATATGAATGATGATGAACACCGCATAAACGCAGAACTCATGGAGCAAAGGGACTTTGATTACCCCTACTCCACTCCAGCTCTATTGGCGTGCAAAGCAGCTGAGCTTCAAGGTGGTCAAGCAATGCACTGGAACTACTTCGACAAAGTTCAAGAAGCACATCTCACACTGTGCAGAAACATTGCTGATTTTGATGTTCTTACCGACATTGCCAGAGAACTCAGCTTGGATGTGGAAAAGTTTAGTGCTGACTTAAGAGGCGAACAGGTTAAATACTTGCTGCGTCTTGACATAGACCGAGCCTTGGAGCTTGGTGTGGAAGCAACCCCCACCTTAGTAGCAAATGATGGCATGCTCACAGGTGCAGTACCTTACGACAGCTTGAAGCGCTGGTACGTGAAAGTTCGCCAGTAAGGCTGAGAAATGGAGCCGACGCAAACGCAAGCATATTGTTCGCGCCGGCTAAAAAAGTGTTTCCGAACATGAATCGTTGCAACAACCAAGATCGTATGCTATTGCAGAAACCAAGCACTTGGGTTGTCAATAAGTAAACGATCAACGTCTTGCGACGTCAAACCTTGCTCATAGAGCATTGGAATGAACTTTTCAAACAAGTACACGTGGCCGTAACCACCGTAGGACTTTAAATGTGATTTTCTCGTAATATCCAGTGATAGAAGTATGCTATTTCCAAAACCCAATTTAACTAGGGCGGCAATATTCTTTGCTCTGATTTCATCTGGTTGGTAACTTATCTTACCAACCGTGTCGAAACCCATATAGCAACCATAATCAGCCACGCGCTTGTAGTATTCCATATCTGGATTCAAATCCAGGTGTCCTATAACCACCTTTGCCGGATTGACACCATTATTTATTAGAAACTCAATTTGTTCAATACCAAGCTTTCCTAATGTCGTATGGGTGTAAATAGGTACTCCAGTTCGGAGATGAGCAAGAGCTGCTGCTTCGAACACTTTCTTTTCAGAATCTGTCATTTGGTCGCTGGTCCCTATTTCGCCTATAAGAGCGGCTTTTATCTCAGTACCGTCTATACCTTTGGTTATTTCCAGCTCCATAATGGAACAAAGCTGTTCTACTGAGAGCTGTTCTACTTCTGAAGGCAGATAAGGAGATTTGTAATAACCAGTTGAGGCTATAACATTCATACCAGATTGTATTGACAGTTTTCGCATTCTTTCAATGTTTCTACCCATACCTATGTTAGTAACATCTATGATGGTATCAACACCCGCAGCTTTAAGATCTTTCAGATCCTCTAACATGGCTAAGTCATCATTCAGATTTGAATCATCACTCTTATTAAACGAAAGATTTATCGTTAAGTGCTCGTGTGCCAGAGTCTTGCCAAGAGCGGTAATGTTACCTAAGACTGATTCCATTAGTGCTCACCTTATATTGTGGGTGGAATATAGAGACCAATGACAGCTAATATATTTACAAGAATTCCTACTATGATAGCTCCTACTGGACCCACTGCCATGTGCACTATGGGCCGCCCAGCAGCTTCATTAAGCAAGTAAATACCTATTACCAAGAGCATGCCCAAACCTGGTAGCATCGCATTACCTGCATTAATCCCGCCAACAAGCAACGCTATTTCCAATAGTTGGCTCATCGACGACCTTATGTTGTCTGCAGACTTTCTTATACCAGGAAATTTATCTAAGAAGCCAGCAATGGCACCCAGAAGGTAAACCTCCGCAAAGATAATCACGAAGCCTAACACAGCAGCAATAATTGGGTTGTTCACAAACAAAGCAGCAGCAAAAATGAACGTCATACCCACTGGACCATATACTCCTGTTGCAATGGCAGTAGTTCCAACCAGAGGAACAAAACCGATAGCTCTTGCTAAAGCAGCTAAAGCGGCATCAGTGTAGTTTCCAGCTTTAACCAGGTTTAAAGAGATTGGATCCCCGGCTAGCAGGTGCATGGCCGTTGCTGCAGCAACTAAAGCACCCATCAACCCCAATACCCACACATTACTCTTTATTCTTGCCACTCTGTCCGAAAACAATGCTGCCAAGCCTGTCCCTTCGGTAGCCTTTTCCTGTGCGGCGTAGATGAGCAGAACGATCATACCAGCAAGCATGGCCATGCCATCAGGGTTAAGAGAAATACTAACGCCACCTATGACAAAGGGGCTAAATCTAACGATGAGTACTCTAACAAGGGCCGATATGGAAAGGGTGATGATTCCCTTGCTCACGCCATGCTGCAAAGCCACGGCTAAGGCAGGGAAAGCAGCAAAGGCAAGGGTGACTGGTGTTCCCACAGCGCCCATGGCATCGAAGACGTTTACTGGCAAAGATTTGAACACATTTACTATCCATTGAAGTCCAAGTAGCAGTCCGACGCCGTACAGTGCGCCTATGATAGCCGCTATAAGGCTACCCGTATTCCCCTTAGGTGACCAAGTACCGATAATATCAGTCCCAAGCAATATGCTATGTACAAGCAGTATGGCTGCCCCTATCGAAACCGGTATGCCGAAGCCAATAACAAGACCAAAACTCAAAGCAAAACTGGTAGCAGCAAGCTCAGCTTTCGTCATCCTTCCTTCTAGGTACTCCGGCATGATAGGTCTAAGCCCATCGTTGAAAACAGCTATGCCTCTTTGTGCTAATAGAGCAGCCAAAGCACCTATAGCTGCTATTATGACTATGTTCATCTATACTTCCCCCTTTTCCTTTAGTATTGCGTTCACAATCATTGGTACTGCTCGATCAATGTGGTCGTTTGTGAATCCAAAAGCAACTTTCCCTTGCTTTACCGCATTTACCACCTCCTCCTCTTTTGGCGGCCTTCCAGCCATGGAGATAGTTGGTCAAATTGCCACATGAAAAATATGTTAGTGATAAAGCAAAATCTGATACCGGCTAGTCCGGGAGAACCTCTACCATATAATACCGGATTTGGGTTGACAGAGAGGCTTTATGAGTTGCTTTTAAAAGCATCGAAAGATATGAGGACAACCATGTCGGAAGTAATAAGGATGGCACTGAATTATGTGATTTTTGATGAAAAGCAAATTAAGCAACTAAGAGAAAAAAAGGAGGAAAATGATAAATTAGCATGTTGGCGAACGGTAAATTTAAATGAATTACAAGCAAAAAAAATTACCGAGTTAAGTACGAAATACGGAATTTCCAAGTCAAAAATTATTAACATGTCGATTGGGATATTTCTGAAACAAATTTATAATAGGGATGCGTTATAAATGAGAGATAGAGCATCAAAATATGCGATTACGGCAATAGTAATTTTTTTCTTTCTCTTATCTCTTCAACTGCCAGTATTGGCTGCTGCCCCCAAAATTATCATTGATGGAACTGAACTCAAAATTGACGCAAATCCCGTTGTCGTCGATGGAAGGACTTTGGTTCCTTTAAGAGGCATTTTTGAAGCGCTGGGTGCTATAATTTCTTGGGATGGTAATACAAAAACCATTACAGCCCAAAAAATATGTGGGGAGCATAGAAAGCAATAAATATCACCTGCCAACCTGCCGGGTTGAGCAAATTAAACCGGAGAACAGGATATGGTTTGATTCCGAAGAAGAAGCTCAAAAAGCGGGTTATGAGCCGTGCAAGGTATGTAACCCGTAAGAAAGCAATTGCCCAGGGAATGATAGGTCTGGGCTGTTTATTTGCAATATAATCTCGCAATATAAGTGCAGTTATACTGCAAGTTTTATTCATTTTTGGTATAATAAATGCCAAAACAACCCCAATTATCCCCTGCGAAATTCGCAATATAACTTTTTTGGGGTGCTTTTTATGCTAGAATTGTACCATGAATACTTGGTAAAGAAGGGGAAAAGCCCGCATACTATAAAAAATTACATATCAGACCTGATGCAGTTCCAAAAGTGGTTCGAGGAGTCTACAGGGGAACAATTTTCCCCCGGCAAAATAACCGAAATAGATGTCAGAAGCTACAGGAGTTACCTGATTAACATAAGGCAGTTAAAACCATCTTCGATAAAAAGAAAGCTAGAGGCAATCCGAAAATTCCTCGACTGGACCGTTAAGCAGGATATCATATCGAAGAACCCGGCTAAAGAGGTAGAAGCTCCAGCATCCGTTACGCTGCCACCGAGAAGTTTGTCAGAAAAGGAATTTCTCCGTTTGCGTAGAAGTTTTTATAAAGAAGGGAATGAAAGGGATATAGCGATATTTGAAGTGCTCGCAAATACGGGTATAAGGGTATCGGAACTGTGTTCGCTGAAGCTTTCGGACGTCCAGATTTCCGAGCGGAAGGGCAAGCTCATCGTGAGGTACGGCAAGGGCCAAAAATATCGAGAGGTGCCCTTGAACAGCGACGCAAGAAAAGCCCTCAATGAATACCTCAAATCCAGAGCGGATGAAAATAACGAGCGTTTATTCCTCGGCGAAAGAGGGCCGCTGACGCCTTCGGGGGTATTCAGAATAATAAAGAGATATGCGAGGGATGCAGGGGTAGAGGTGTCGCCACACCAGCTAAGGCATACCTTTGCGAGGCGACTGTTGCAGTCCGGTGCCGACATCGTAACAGTCCAACAGATCCTCGGACACGCTAACCTCAATACCACGGCAGTGTATCTTAAGCCGGACTATGCGGAACAGGAAGAGGCTGTCGAAAAGATAAGCAAACTTCACTTGTGAGGGGGATTACTCAGTGCTGCACCTTCAGCTTTATTTCGAACGGTTTTGCCGAAAGTGCAAAAAACGAATAGCCGTGCTTGTCCATGATTACGGTACCATTAACTCAATAGACGAGGCGGATCAAAAGCTGGGTAATCTAAATATACCGGTGATGCCGATCAGGTGTCCACAATGCGGGGGAGAAGACTGGCCCGAATACGCTCTGGCGCATGACGCCACAAGAAACGTCACATTCCAACGAATTGCCATCGGCACCGAAGACTTGCCCATAGTAGGCGGAAGTGTCCCCTATGCACACGTCCGCTCCCCTGAAGAACAGGCCGAGCTGGAACGCGGACTTGCAAAACTCAAGGATTTCTTTTCGGAAAGGGAAGGAAAATTCTGGGATGAATACTGCCGGTGGGCAGTCGAGAGGTGGAATGAAGCGCTAAAATGGCTGGCAGACATCGAGTGGAGAAAGGCTTATAAGGAGCTAGGCATAGGTATAGGAGCAAACTCCGGTCCTGCAGCATACCGCAAAGATGCGGAAAAAAGATTCATAACGCAGGAAGAGAAAGAAAGGTTCTGGCGCACGGCTAATTCACATCTTGTCTATTTCGAGCTGCTCTAGGTGCCCATCGACACATGGCCGATAGAAGAATACGTAAGGGTGTACGGCAGGGAAAGGATTACCTGGCTTTTGTTGAATCTTCCCCTGCCGGAAGAATTGGAGCGATACAGGACCGAAAAACTGGCAGCGGTCATACCAAAGAAATCGTCGGGACCGCAGGCAGTACTATGGGAGAGGATAAAACAATTGGGGGACGAACTGACAAGGCAACGCCGCAGGGCCGAAAATCTCGCAAAACAACTTTTTGAAGAGCACGCAGAAAAAGCAAGGTTGAGTGAAGAACTGCACGTTCTTAGAAAAGAAATCGAGCAACTCAAAAATAACAGTCAATCCGCTACCAGGAACATCGACGATGTTTTAAGAATAAAAAGGCTAAAGACGCTAATCAGCGAGCTAAGGGAAGAGAACACAAAGTTAAGGCGGCAGCTCGAAGAGCTGGGCATTAAAGAAGTGCAAGATATCGAAGGCGAGTATGAAGAAAGAAATGATGAAGCGGTTGAAGCGGTAGGGAAAACTCAAGACATTGAAGAAGATGTATTAGGACGAATAAGAAATAAGAATGTTGCTGTATACGGGCGTGTAGGGTAAAATTATGACAAAGGGCCGGTTATAGCATTCTATGAGGGAGATAAATGGGATGTAGATGCTCAAAGGCTTGCCAGGGAAAGCGATATACTTGTTGTGCTTACACGACTTTGCTCGCATGAGGTTATGTGGGCGGCCAAGGAATATGTTGCGGACACCGGAAAGCCTATCGCCTTTTCGCGGGCAAGTGGTGTAGAAGGAATCGTGAGAGAAGTTTACAAATTACTAACGGAAAAGGAGGAATGACCAATGAAAAAGCTTTACTATCACGGGGGGGGTTATTCTCCAAGAAGGCAGGGCGATTTGCTCGATGTGCGGCGTGGAAGTTGACGATAACCTGCTCAGCGAAAAACCATGCAGCATCCCTACGGCACACTACGTAGTATTTGACGAACTGCCAGAATATGCGGACGTGTACTGGGTGATCAGCGTCAGCAATTTCAGAGCGGCGCTTTTGGCGGGAAAGCAAGTGCCCGGAGGGATGCGATATGTATCGGTTTCGGTTAAGGATGATTGCCTGGTGGAACAGCTAGAGGATATTCTTCTGACCAGTGTTGAGGCAAGCGGCGGCGCAAGGAATATCTCAGGATTTTATGGGATATCCGATAAACTGGCGAATCTACTCCTGAGGGAGGCAAGTCCATGGAAACAAGACTAAATACCGAAACAAAATTACCTCCCAGCTATAAAACTGTATATATCCCCGTTATTTACAAATTTTTTATCGCACAGTCAATTGCATTTACCTGGATGATATTTTCAATTAGAATATCTATACCCTGGCTGAAAGATTTAAGCAGTGTTGTTGGGCTACCTTTGGCTGTATTTATAATAGCTTTTATAGCATATATTCCTGGATATCTTGTAGCTTTTGTTGCAGTCAGCCTGCTTTTGGATAGACAGCCTCCATTCAAAGAGAAGAACCCTGATTTGCATGTAACAATTCTAATAGCGGCAAGGAATGAAGCAGCGAAAATTAGAAATACTCTGAAATATATAGCAAATCAGGATTACAATGGGAAAATAGACGTAATTATCGTAGATAATAATTCTACTGACGGGACGTTAGAGGCTGCCCAAAAAGCAGCAAATGAGTACGGATTAAACTGTACATTCCTGTTCGAGCCTAAAGCTGGGAAAAGCTATGCTCTGAACACTGGCCTAAAAGCTATAAAAACTGAATATTTTATGACTTTGGATGCTGATACACTACTACATAAAAAAGCTGTGAATAATATAGTGGCAAGAATATTAAGTTCGCCTTCAGATGTCTGTGCTGTAGCGGGACACGTACTTGCGAGAAATAGCAGAGACAACATACTGACTAGGATGCAGGAATGGGACTACTTTTTGGGCATAGCTTCTCTGAAAAGAATGCAAGGACTATATCAGGGAACTCTTGTTGCACAAGGGGCCTTTAGTCTATACAAGACAGATGTGGTAAGAGAAGTAGGCGGTTGGGATGATGTGATAGGTGAGGACATTGTGTTGACATGGAAATTTTTCGAAAAAGGATATAGGGTCTTCTTTGAACCCTTAGCTATAGCTTTTACAGAAGTTCCAAATAGATTTAAACACTTTACGAGGCAGAGGAGTCGATGGACTAGAGGGATGCTTGAAGGTTTAAAAAAAGCGGGGCCGTGGAAACAGGAGAGGTTTTTGGCCATCTTTTTGCTGGGAATAGATATTTTGATACCATTAATAGATCTAGCATTCACTATATTTTGGATACCAGGACTTGTATTGGCGTTCTTTGGGAAATATTACATTGTAGGTCCCTATACACTGTTAGTTTTACCTTTGAATGTATTAGTGACTGTAATTATGTATTCTTTTCAAAAAAATATATTTGATGCACTAGGATTGCGAGTTCGCCGAAATAGAATTGGGTATACATTTTATTTGCTTTTTTATCAGATTATTCATTCACCTATATCCGTTATGGGTTATATTCAAGAAATTTTTAAATTGGAGAGAGTATGGAAATGAATTAGGAAGCTTTTAAAGTTTTATCGCTGCCTTTATCATCCTGCAATGGTTCCATGCCTTTGGTCGTTTTGGATCAGCTTTCTAATTACGTTTCTTTACTTTTTGACATTTCTTCGTTGCCCTGGGATAACCTGCCAAGAAAAAAGCTATTGAACGAAACTATGGCACATTACAATTTTGGAAAACCTGCAATTCGTTCATCGTTTTTATCGTTCCTATAAGGAAGGAAAACAGCTTCTGATATTTGCAGAGTGCAATAAACATCATAGTTTAGTTTTTATCGTTCCTATAAGGAGTAATGAAGAAGAACTTTTCAGTAATCTGGGGCAAATTTACAATTAGGAAAGAAAAACTCACAAAGGGGAAACATGCCATCCTTGCTATTGTTTGGATTTATATAGAAACTCCTCTCTGCTATGAAAGTGGTTATTTTTTCTCTGAACATATAAACTTTCTAAGCAGGAAAACTTTGTTCGCCATAGAATTAAGAAAGTACGAAATAACGATAGGGGGGACTGAAATTGCAGGGTACGTCTTTATTGCCATATATTTTTCTTGTGATTATTGCACTTTTGCAAATTGCTATATATGTGGCGGTAACGAAGCGCAGAGAAGATCCGGAACTAATAAAATTCCTAACGGGGCTTGAGGACAATCAGAAGCAGCTGGAAAGTCTTATAAAGGATGGGATGAAATCGAGCAAGGAAGAGATGACGAATCTTGTGGCGAACTTAGCCAATATGATTACAACGAACATAAGCGAGATGAACAGCACGATAACCAAAAATATAAGCGAGATGGGAATATCCCAGCAGAATCTAATAAAGAATTTTTCGGACACCGTATCATCGCTTGCCGACAAGACCGAAGAAAGGCTAAACAGGATGAGGGATACGATAGAGGCAAAGCTGAAGGAAATCCAGGACGAGAACAGCAGCAAGCTCGAACAGATGAGGCAGACAGTCGACGAAAAGCTCCAGTCAACGCTCAACGCCAGGATATCCGAATCCTTCAAGTTAGTGAGCGAGAGGCTGGAGCAGGTCCACAGCGGCCTTGGCGAAGTCCAGAGCCTGGTGAACGACGTTGGTGACCTGAAGAAGGTGCTTTCCAACATAAAGACCAGGGGGATCCTTGGTGAAGACCAGCTGGAGGCGATAATAGAAGACATACTGGTGCCAGGCCAGTATGAGAAGAACGTAATAGTAAGGCCCGGCAGCAGGGAAGTTGTTGAGTTCGCTGTGAAGATTCCCGTGGAAAACGGCGGTAACGGGAGCTATATGTGGCTTCCCATCGATGCCAAATTCCCGATGGAAGACTTCGAAAGGTTAATAGATGCGGAAGAAAGGTGCGACACTGCGGAGTGCGAGAGGTTGAGGAAGGAACTGGAGAACCGCCTCAAACAATGTGCGAAGGATATAAGGGACAAATACATAGACCCACCAAACACAACGGATTTTGCCATAATGTTTCTTCCTGCCGAAAGCCTTTTTGCCGAGGCATTAAGGAAGCCCGGATTTATCGAAGTACTGCAAAGGGAGTGCAGGGTGCTGATAACGGGGCCGACTACGCTTTCGGCAGTATTGAACAGCCTGCGTCAGGGGTTCAAGATTTTCGCCATAGAGAAGAAAGCGGAAGAAGTGTGGAAGCTGCTTGGGGCGGTCAAGACTGAAGTAGGCAAATTCGGCGACCTGCTGGAGAAGGTGAACAAGAAGCTCCAGGAAGCTCAGAACGTTATAGAAGACGCATCTAGGAAGACTCGTACCATCGACAGAAAACTCCGGAACGTGGAAGAAATATCTCCCGAAGAAACTGCAGAACTTCTTGCTCTTTCTCCTTCGTCGCCCGACGATGATGCTTTTTAGCCATGAAAAAGGAGATAATTAAGCATTTAAAGCTGCTGATTTTGCTGAACGCCTTTGATGGCATAGTAACGCACATAGGGGTTTCAGCTGGATATATAGAGGAGTGGAACTCGAAAACGCCAAGAAAATGGGCGCAATGAACATACGGTTTCAGCTGGATATATAGAGGAGTGGAACCCGCTAATGCGGGGCGTAGTATCCGATTTTCCCTTGCTGGTATTGGCGAAGATTGCAATACCAACTTTTATTTTGGCCGTTATAATTGTTTTGATAAACTCTAGCAAGTATTTGCCGGGAAGGATGATAAGGAAACTCATAAAAGCAGCCCTTTTGGCATATACGGCCGTTTTGCTAATCCATGTTTTTTGGATATTAAAAGTTATTATCCTCCTGCGTGCGAGGTGTTTTTGATATGAAGAAGCTTATTGCCGTTTCCGTGATGCTAATACTGATTGCAGGGCTGCTAGCTGCCTGCGGGAATGAGGCAGCTCCAACTCCTCCTGCAGCGGGCAAAACAGCAGAAGCAGCAAGTAACGCGCAACACGTCGAAGCCGTATCTTCCTCGGGCTCCAAACAACCTAAGCAGGAACAACAGCCGACGGTAGAGAAACCCGCTGCGGGCGATAAGATTGAGCAGGTGACATCAACGGAAAACGAAAAAGCCGAAGAAGGGATAGAACTTATAAAAGCCAAAGTGACCAAAGCGGTTGACGGCGACACCGTATATGTTAAACTTGAAAGCGACAAAGAAGAAAAAGTCCGGTTCATAGGTGTAGACACGCCTGAAAGCACGACAAAGGTTGAGCCTTATGGGAAAGAGGCCACGGCCTACACGAAGTCGAAGCTTCTTAACAAAGACGTGTGGCTTGAGCTTGACGTGCAGGAGAGGGACAAATACGGTAGACTCTTAGCGTACGTGTGGCTTTCACCGCCAACAAAGGAAAGCGACGAAGAGATAAGGACAAAGATGTTCAACGCCGTGCTCCTGCTGGAAGGCTATGCTCAGGTCATGACAGTACCGCCGAATGTGAAGTATGCTGAGTATTTCAGGAAATACCAGCAGGAGGCAATGGAGAAGAGTGCAGGCCTCTGGGGGTTGGAGGTAAAAGAAGAAAAGCCTGCGTTTTCTCAAGCAGTGTCAGCTTCTTACATCGGCAATAAGAACAGCAAGAAGTTTCATCTCCCTGACTGCCAGTGGACAGAAAAGATAGCGCCGGGGAACAGAGTATACTTCAAGTCGCGTGACGAAGCAATAAAGGCGGGGTATGAGCCGTGTAAGGTGTGTAAGCCGTAACCCTGCATTCTTAATTATTAACACAGAACTAAATAGGAATTTGAATGGACGGAGTAGAAATTTTCATAAACAGAGAATGTAGAGGAAGCGAGTTAGGTAGCTGAAATAGAAGAGAGGAGAAGAGAAATGGGAACAAGCGACGAAAATAAAACCCTCAAACTATTTTCGCTTTCCGCACTGGAGAAACTAGCTGATATTGTTGCTGATTATCATACCGGTTCAGGAATTACAGAACTCTTTCGCAAAGCAGGTTTTCCAGAGATCCGGCACGATGGATCGACGAAGCGGTGGTTTGTCTACCAAGCCCTGCAGCAGGTTCATCAGCAACACTACGGCCCTTATAATGTGTTAAAGGTAATTGAGGCACTGTGTAATCCAGAAGAGTTCATTGGTAAACCTCAGGTACAACAGCAGGTTTTGGAAAAGGTGAATGAAATTTTGAGGTTCTATGACCTATTCGTTGGAGAAGATGGCAAAGTCCGAAGGACCAGTGAAACAGAAACTGCGCTAACCACCCGACTACTCGAAGGTCGCCGTTTCGATGAGCGCGGGTTTCACCCTGAGATTCGAAAACACGCTCGTCAGCTTTTTCTCGAAGGATATTACTTCCATGCCGTTCTGGAATGTTGTAAGGCTTTGGAAAAGTTTGTACGTGAAAAGTCTGGTATAAATAAACACGGGGCAGAATTAATGAGTGCGGCCCTGAACCTTAACAATGGCCCGCTTAAGTTGAACAGCCAGCGAACTGAGAGCGAACGCAACGAGCAGGAAGGAGTAATGCATCTGTGCATCGGCTTAATGCGAGCCATCCGCAATCCAGCCAGTCACGAGCCTGCTTTAGATTGGACTATTACCCGAGAGGACGCCTTGGATCTCTTGTCCTTAATTAGCTATCTTTTCCGACAGATTGAGCAAGCTGTTTACTTTAGAATTAGAAACTAGTGATAAGAGCAGCAGGATAAGGAGAGGGTAATGTTGCCTCTGATCTATGATGAAGTTCTACCTATAGAAAAGCCTAATGATTGAGGCATGTTTCCACTGTATTTTAAGAGCTATTTATGTGAGGAGGTTGAGCTATGGCTACAAACACGCTGGACTTACCAACTCTTGAAAATTGGCTGTGGGAGGCCGCTTGTAAGATCCGTGGGCCAGTAGATGCACCTAAGTTCAAAGATTACATTCTGCCGTTAATATTTCTCAAACGACTCTCGGACGTCTTCGAGGATGAAGTAAACCACCTTGCCGAAGAATTCGGAAGCACCGATGTGGCCTGGAAGTTGGTGGAGGAGGCACATCAACACGGACAGCCTTTAGTGCGGTTTTACCTCCCGCCGGAGGCTAGGTGGGATGTAATTCGGCAAAAGACTACCGGCCTCGGAGAGTATCTTACCGATGTGATGCGCGCCGTGGCCCGCGAGAACCCGAAACTTCATGGGGTTATAGACGTAGTAGACTTCAATGCTACCGCAGCAGGGCAGCGTATAATTGACGACCCTCCGCTGGCTGAGCTAATCCAAGTACTTAGCAAGTACCGTCTGGGACTGAAGGACGTAGAGCCGGATATCCTGGGCCGGGCCTATGAGTACCTCCTGCGGAAGTTCGCCGAGGGCTGGCTCGGAGCAGCAGGTAGCGTCGTTGCTCTTGTATTAATGGCAGGCATAATCTACACACTCTACACCAATTCGCTCAAAAGAGAGAAACCATAAAAACAGAAAGAAGGTCGGGTATTAATGAAGAGTGTTGTGAGTCAAATGAGGAATATTTCTACCTTTTCCATTGTGGCGAGAGATCCCAAAACAGGTGAACTGGGCATTGCAGTGCAGTCAAAGTTTTTAGCTGTTGGAGCAGTAGTCCCATGGGCTAAAGCTGGCGTTGGAGCCATAGCTACACAGGCTGCTGCAAATCTCGATTACGGTGAACTTGGACTAAAGCTACTTAAGAAGGGTTACTCTCCTCAAGCTGTTTTAGATGCACTGCTGGCGCTGGATGATGGCAGAGAAGACCGCCAAGTAGGCATTGTCGATGCAAATGGTAATTCTGTTACTTACACAGGTGAAAATTGCTTCCCTTGGGCAGGGGGCATAGCTGGACAGGATTTTGCATGCCAAGGTAACATTCTGGTGAGTGAGGCCACTGTGAATGCTCTTAAGGAAACGTTTTTGAGTACAGAAGGGCCCTTGGCAAAAAGACTGGTAACTGCATTGGACGCTGCTCAGGATGCTGGGGGAGACAGGAGGGGTCGACAATCAGCGGCGCTTCTCGTAGTCAAAGAAAAAGGTAGTTATGGAGGGTACAACGATCGATACATAGACCTTAGGGTGGACGATCATCCTGACCCCATAAAGGAACTCATCAGGCTACTTGATCTCTACAACATGTATTTCAGCAAGACTACCGAGGGAGAGAAAGTGAAGGTGACGCCAGAAATAGTTTCGAGTATGCAGGAAGCTCTGAGGAACCTGGGTTATTATGATGGACCTGTTAGCGGCGCTTTCGATGAAAAGACGAAGAACGCATATAAAAACTTCTGCGAATTTGAAAACTTTGAGGAACGTTTGTGCGAAGGCAACTTCGTTGACAAAAGAGTCATAGAGTTCTTGCTTAATAAGGGGAAAGCATAGATTTCTCATACGGCCGCAGTGATTAAGTAAGTGGCTGTCCCTTCAAGTAAGCCACTAAAGAAGGCCGTGGATTAAGCTCTTCTAATGCAAAAAGGAAGAAGTCTGTAGCCTTCTTTTTATGAAAAACAAAAAGTTTCTTTGTCTTTGTTCAAAGAATATTTTTAAGTGTTACTATTAGAGTAGCTAAAGTTTGTAGGGAGGTTGACATTATGAGTGTACTTACAGAAACGTATGTGCTACATAATGGGGTAAAAATCCCAAAAATCGGTTTTGGGACGTGGCAGATACCTAATGGAGAAGTGGCTTACAACTCAGTTTCATACGCTTTGGAAGTTGGCTACAGGCACGTGGATACAGCTTATGTCTATGGTAATGAAGAAAGCGTAGGAAAGGCCATAAGAGAATCTGGCATCCCGCGGGACCAGATTTTTGTTACTTCCAAGCTGCCTGCTGATGTAAAGACCTATGATGGAACTTTGGATTATTTTGAAAGGACCCTTAGAAACCTGAACATGGATTATTTAGATTTGTACCTAATTCACTGGCCATGGCCTTGGAACGAAAAAGGTAAAGACTACAAAAAAGAAAACATAGAAGTGTGGCACGCCATGGAAGAACTGTACAAGAGTGGACGCATACGTGCCATAGGTGTCTCCAACTTTGATGTGGAATATCTTCAAGTGCTCATGGACAACTGCAGCGTAAAACCCATGGTAAACCAAATAAGGTTTTTCATAGGAAACACGCAAGAAGAAATTACCCAGTTCTGCCAGCAAAACGGCATTCTGGTTGAGGCGTATTCACCTTTAGCCACAGGCAGGCTCATTGAAAACGACACCATAAAGAAGATTGCTGACAAATACAACAAAACAGTGGCGCAGATTTGCATCAGGTATGTCATCCAGAGAAACGCTCTTCCGCTGCCAAAATCTACTACTCCAAGCCGCATAAAAGAAAATGCTGACGTGGATTTTGAAATCTCACCTGAGGATATGGAGTACCTTAACAGCTTGAAGGACACAGTGGAATAGAGAAACAAAAACCATCCTCACACTTACCTAGTGCAGCCTACCTAAATGGTAGGCTGCACGCTTTTTTGAAATGTTAAGAAAAACATTGTGCACTTTTTTGTTCACTTAGCATTGGTTTTTCATACAGGAGGTCTGTCTTGGGTATACACTATTACGTAACAAAACCAGAGCGACTTAGTGCGCTAGCATAAAGCATTAGGAGGCGACGTGAAATGGGATGCGGTTGTACATATTGGGAACAGAACTTAAAAAGGCGAGAAACGCTCTTAAGGAAGATCGTCAAGCTCTTCTAAAGAGCGATCCTTCCATTGAAACCCCCGCAGATATTAGATTCCATGCAGGCTATAGAAGTTTACGTCTTTACAGGTATGCTCACGCTTTCTACGTAGCAGGTTTTAGGAATGTATCAGCGTTTATTCACTTCATAAGCCGCGTGCTCTATGCTGTGGACATTCACCCCGCAGCAGAAATTGAACCAGGCGTAGTAGTTGATCACGGTATGGGGGTTGTTATCGGAAGCACAGCCAAGGTTGGATCGGGCACGGTGATATACCACGGTGTAACTTTGGGAGCCAAGAATATCACCACAGGCAAAAGGCATCCACAGGTGGGGAAGAATGTTTTTATTGGCGCTGGAGCCACATTGCTTGGTGCCATCAATGTGGGAGATGGCGCACGCATCGGTGCAGGAAGCGTTGTAGTGGAAGATGTGCCCCCTTACAGTACTGTGGTAGGTGTACCTGCTAAAGTAGTTAAGCAGGACTGCGTAAAGGAGGTAGTAGCATGATAGGCATTATGGAAACTCCTTTGGTATGTATTGAGCCATATGGTATATACGCAAAGCTGGAACGCTTTAACCCCACAGGCAGTATAAAAGACCGGCCAGCTTATTTCATGCTCGTGCATGCTCTCAAAGAAAACTTGATACAACCAGGAGGTACCCTGGTAGAACCAACTTCAGGCAATACAGGGATCTCGCTGGCTGCCTTGGGTTCACAGGTTGGCATAAAAGTCATACTCACCATGCCAGCTTCTGTTACCCCTGAGCGGGTAAAACTAGCCCAAAGTTACGGAGCTGAAGTTATCCTAACACCCGCTGAAAAGGGCATTCCTGGAGCCATAGAAAAAGCCAAACAGCTTCAGGAGAAGCACCACGCCTACATTCCCGACCAGTTCAATAACCCTTTCAACGTATTGGCTCATGAACTCACCACCGGCCCCGAAATACTTAAACAAACAAACTGGGAAGTGGATGCTTTTGTGGCAGGCGTAGGCAGTGGCGGAACCATATCAGGTGTAGGCAGAGCGCTGCGAAGAGTTCTGGGGAATAGAGTGAAAATCATTGCTGTGGAGCCTGCAGAATCCCCTGTGCTTTCCGGGGGAAAAGGTGGAAGCCACATCATACAGGGCATAGGAGCAGGCTTCATACCCACCATATTTGATAAAGATCTAGTGGATGAGATTATTACCGTGAGAGGAAACGAAGCACTGGAAGGTGTAAAAATGCTCAGCGCCAAGGGATATTCAGTAGGCATATCCTCCGGGGCAAACTTCATAGCCGCTTTAAGAATAAAAGAAAAATACAATTTAGCACATGTGGTAACAGTATTCCCTGACGACGGCTTAAAGTACCTGAGCACCATTGCTTATTAAATGATTGTTTAGGAAGGTGTGTTTTAAGTATGGGAATAAGGGTATAATAAAAGCAGTGGAAGGTTGAAATATAACCTTTGTGGTAGGTATGGGCAATGCACCTCCCGCTCCATCCCGACCACAGCCCCCTTCCCCATCTCATAGTTACTTAACTCCCGGCCTCCGATTCCCCCCGTCGGAGGCTCTTTTCTTTTTAATCCGCATTCGAAGAAGCTGCTTTTTGAGAATAAGTACCATTTTGGTGTTCCATGTTTTGAATAAGTCAAAAATTGGGTATACTAGAACTAGTAGCGTCAGAAAAGGAGTGATAGTACATGTTTGAGGAGCAAACGCGAATGCCGTTAATCGGTGATAAGTTCCCTGAATTGGAGGTAAAAACCACATTTGGTCCCATGAAACTACCCGACGATTTCAACGGAAAATGGGTAGTATTCTTCAGTCACCCGGGAGATTTCACTCCGGTCTGTACTACAGAATTCGTAGCATTTCAGAAGAGATTCGATGAGTTCAAGGCTTTGAACACAGAGCTCATTGGACTATCAGTGGACCAGGTACCATCACACATCAAATGGGTTCAGTGGATAAAAGACAATCTGGGCGTAGAAATTCAATTCCCCATCATTGCAGATGAATTAGGTCGCATAGCAAAGGCTCTTGGGCTTATACACCCTGCTAAAGGCACGAACACAGTCAGAGCTGTTTACATCGTGGACCCCAAGGGCATTATCAGAGCCATTCTTTATTACCCACAGGAAATTGGTAGAAACATCGATGAAATCATCAGGATGATCAAAGCTTTCCAGACAGCTGATGCCAATCACGTGGCTATTCCAGCAAACTGGCCTAACAACGAACTCATGGGTGATGAAGTTATCATCCCTCTACCGCCAGACATTAAAGGTGCAGAGGAGCGTATGAATCAGCCCAACTGTTACGATTGGTGGCTCTGCCACAAGAAAATTTGATTCCCCCTTCCCCATCCCATAATCACTTAACTTTAAGCCTCCGATCCCACATCGGAGGCTTTTTCATTTATAATGAAGATGTGGATTCTGTGGATTTAAGTAAACTAAATGAGGCTCAAAAGCAAGCAGTAACTGCCCCTCCAAAACCCCTTGCCATCATAGCAGGGCCTGGTTCGGGCAAAACAAGGGTGCTAACTTATAGAGCTCTTTTTGCTGTCAAGGAGTGGCATCTGCCTCCAGAACGCATTTTGGCAATAACCTTTACCAATAAGGCTGCTGATGAGCTAAAGGAACGCCTAGGAAGACTTATTCCTGAGGGCGACCGCATTTTTGCAGCAACCATGCACAGCTTCGCGGCACGGATGCTCAGGTACTTTGCCCCCTATGCTGGAATTAGCCAGAACTTTGTTATTTACGATGACGATGACAGTAAGGGCCTCATTGAAGACATCCTAAAGCAGATGAACATGGATACAAAGAGATTTAGGCCCAATGACGTACTCAATCACATTTCCGCTGCGAAGGCAAGGATGTTTGACTGCAACACGTTTCCTGAATTCATCAGGCAGCGTTACGGTTCATGGGGGTATTACTTCGATACTGTGCACCAAGTGTTCATGACATACGAAAGATTAAAAGAACAGAGTCAAGCCCTGGATTTTGATGATCTCATCATGGTCTTGGCGCAGCGTATGGAAGATAGGCCTGAACTGAGGGAGATGATTGCCGGTCTATTCGACTTAGTCATGGTGGATGAGTTCCAGGACACAAACTTTGCGCAGTACCAGATGCTCCTTTATATGACAAACCCACACTATTCCGGCATGAACAACGTCACTATTGTAGGCGACCCTGACCAATCCATTTACGGTTTCAGGGCTGCCGAGTACTACAATATAAAGCGTTTCATCGATGATTACAATCCAGAAGTTGTGTTCTTGGATTTGAATTACAGAAGCAATAGAACCATTGTGGATTCTGCTTCCGCTTTAATTAACGACAGCCCATCGGCGCTCTTTGAAAGAAAATTAGAGAGTATCAAGGGAGCAGGCAACAAGCTCATCCTGAGGAGACCTTTTGACGATGCTGATGCCGCCATAACAGCAGCGTTCGAAGTACAAAGATTGCACAAGATGGGCATACCATACGAAGAAATTGCCGTTCTGATGCGCACACGTGCTTTAACCGCGCGTGTGGAACGGGAATTTGCTACCAGGAATATACAATACCACATCATTGGGGGTGTACCTTTCTTTGCTCGCCGTGAAATAAAAGACATTCTTGCTTATTTGAGGCTGAGTAGAAACGCCATGGATCGAGTAAGTTTGAAACGCATATTGACTATGAAAAAGAGAGGATTTGGAACAGCGAGCCTGGAGAAACTGTTCAACTTTGCCGAAGAGAACAAGCTAACACTGTTGGAAGCCATGAAAGCCGCAGTAGAGTCGCTCCTGTTTAAGAAGTTATCCATGAACGATTACTTAGAGAGCCTATATACCCTCATTCAAACAATTCAGGAAATTGCTGAGCCTTCTCAAGCCATTTACCTTGTGATGGAACAGGAAAATCTCTTGGACCACTTTAGAAGCATCAGTAAGTCTGAGGAAGAATACATCGAGCGAACAGAAAACGTAAAGCAATTAATCTCCATTGCCGAAGAGAGCGCTGACATGGATGATTTTTTACAGCGATCCGCTTTGGGAACACGCGAAAACAACGGTGGAGTAGAAGGTGTTGCTATTTCCACGGTTCACGGTGTAAAAGGGTTGGAGTTCCAAGCTGTCATCTTGTATTACGTTACTGATGGGTTCTTCCCCCACAGCTTGTCTGTGACCACAGCCGAAAAAGAAGAAGAACGTCGTCTTCTTTATGTAGCCATGACGCGAGCCAAAGAGCATTTAATTTTTTACGTTCCATATAAGCAACCTTGGGGGAATGGTTTTGAACAAATGGCAAGACCCTCACCTTTCCTGCGCTCCATTCCAAAAGAACTTTGGGATGGAAAACCTAACGAAATAGAATCGCTATACGCTCCCTATTCACCTCAGCAAAAGTGGTCGGAATAAACCTTATTATTCCTAATCTTCTTGTAAATGTTCCACGTGGAACATTTCTTTGAAGTCCAGCTTCATCATTACTTCTTTCCTACTAATGACCAACTAGCAAGTTCATACAAAAAAAAGAGGAAGGAGCGTCTACGCTATCTCCTTCCCCCTAACCGAGTAAGCTTAATTCCTTGAGGACTCTTTAGTAACTGATTACCCGCCTGCAATGGGCGGTAGAAACACCACTGTGCAGCCTTCCTTCAAAGGCGCGTCTGTGCCACCCAAAATGCTACTGTCTCTGCCATCTATAAGTATTCGAAGACCTTTTATGGCATCCATGGCGTTTCTATATTCTGGGCCGTATTTTTGTTCCAAAAGCTCTATCAAAGTCGCCAACGTAGCCTCTGAGGGTACTTCCAAAGTTTCTTTCTCCTTTAATGTAGCTTCCCTCAGATGGCCAAAATACAGCACATTTACCAGCATGGTAGCCTCACTGAGCTGCATAATCCAGAGTAAAGTCTAGTCCAAGCTCACGAAGCTTTTCTGCCTTCGGAATCCCGGTCACCTTGTCCCAACCGCGTGCCTCGTAGTATTGGTCAAGTAGCTCATCTTGCTCAAACACCTGACCAGCGGAAGGACCATAGGGCAGAGGATCTTTCACAATACGCTCTGGCATTCTATCGTCTTCCCTGGTAAAGCCTTCACGAGCATTAAACATGCGCTCCAAGTTTACTATGCGCTCCCCTACTACCCACATGTAGTTTGGATCAGCAAATTCTTCCACTCCCGTAGCGCCATACAAAAGTTGGCTGAAGATGTCAGGACCCGTCATCAAAGATGCGAATGTGCAAAGGATACCCGTCTCAGTAAATGCTGCCCAGTCCTGGTTAAACTTAGTTATTTCTCCCTTTCCTTCCACAGCAAAGCGATCCACAGGATGTGGTATGGGAACGCCAAATAGCTCCTGAGAACCGTAGCCATAGTTATGGTCAGCACCCAACGGCGACGTAGCCAAGTTCAAGCCGTGTGCTTTGGCCCCTCTGGGGTCATAGGCCGGTAACTCCAGCCCTTTGACTTGAATGGCATAATACTCTGAGCCTTGATTATACTTCTCTGCCATACGTTTTGTCCCTTCAGCCAACACGTTGCCGAAACCTTCTCTACGAGCGATCATTTCGATAAGTCTCGGAACAGGTTCGATGTTCCCATAGACAAGTTCTAAACCGTCAGTATCCTCTTTTGTTATTATGCCTTTTTCGTAGAGCTCATACGCAAAACCGATGCTCTGTCCTGCAGAAATCGTATCCATCCCGAGATCATCACAAAGTCTGTCTGCCAAGACAGTGAGACCTATTTCTGCCTTTCCAATGGGGCCAGAAAAAGACCAAAGTGTTTCATACTCGGGGCCCTCACTCCACACACCTTTGTAAGGCCCGTCCCAAACTTTGGTTATTTGGCTGCAGCGTATCATGCAGTTCTGACAGCCCATCTTACGCACACGGAGCTTGTTGAACTCTGAAGCCTGTAGTTTCTCCCATTCAGGTCCTGGTGCTTCCCTAAAGTTTTTCCAAGGATACATGCCCAGCACTGCCGTAAGTTCAGATGCCTGCGTACCCGTGGTGTGCATCATCTCGTACATGGGATTACCTTTATAAGCGCCGACTTGAGCCTTCAAAGCTTGCTGGAACGCTTCGTTATTAGCTATGGGAACTTTTTGATGGCCCCTCACAGCCACGCCTTTCAGGTTTTTGGAGCCCATCACAGCTCCGCCGCCTCCACGTGCTGCCGCACGTCGGTCGCTGAAAACCCCCGCATACTTGACCAGATTCTCACCTGCGGGTCCAATGGCAGCTACACGCACATAAGGATCATTGAGTTCTTCACGGATCAATTGCTCGGTGTCGGCTAGCCCCAAACCCCACAAGTAAGAAGCATCTTTGAACTCAACTTTGTCATCATGAATCCACAGATACACAGGTTTTTCTGATTTCCCTTTTATGATGATAGCGTCGTAACCAGCAAATTTCATTTCAGGAGCAAAGAAACCACCACCTGATGACTGAAAATAGCCGCCTGTTTGTGGTGACTTGAAGTAAATCTCGAAACGAGCGCATGATTGAGCTCCAGTAGCAGCTAAAGGCCCTGCAATGAAGATGATTTCATTTTCTTCGCCCAGAGGGTCAATACCAGGCTTTAGGTCGTCATAAAGAAACTTGGCTCCAAAACCCCTTCCTCCAATGTAATCACGGACAAGTTTTTCATCCAACTCCTCAGTCGTCCACGTTCTGTTGGACAGGTCCACACGCAGGATGCGGTTCATATAACCTCCCTGCATCAGACATCGCCTCCCAAATATATAGTGTATTTTAGAATTGTATCATAATTGAAACATTATGACGAACAATTATGCAGTGCGGGAAATGCTGAAGTGCTTTTAACATACTTAATTGCAGACAAGGGAGACCTTATTAGCTCTCCCTTGTCGTGAATAATGTTACATTTACTTGTTACATAAAGTTAAACTTTTCAATTTTTAGGGCTGGTGCTGTGAAAGATCCAAACTCTTCTCCAACCATCATGAGCTCGGAGCCAATATCTGTGGTATTTTGAAGTGCCTCCACAAAGCTTTGCAGGAATCTTGTATTGTTAAGTGCTTTGGTGACCTTCCCATCCTCGATGAGGAAGGTGCCATTTCTCGTTATACCCGTAGCAAGAACAGTCAAAGGATCCAAATAACTTCTCACGTAGTTGAGCATGGTGACGATTATGCCATGTTCTGTTTCCGCTATGAGTTGGTCCATGGACTTTTGTCCTGGGAGCATAATCACGTTGAGTGGTATGGGTGAGTAACTCATAGCTTCAGGTGGCAGAGCATGTCCAGTATTTGGATGGTTCAGTATTTTCGCAAAGCGGCTGTCAAAGACCACATCTTTGGCTTCTCCGCCTTCTATGAACTGGACAGGCTTCTTAAGGTATCCCTCAAAGTCCATAGGCAAGCGGAGTGCTGTGAGATCATCTAAGCCCCAGTCATAAATGGTCATAAACTTGGGGAATAACTGTTCACCACGATGCTGCCAGATGTAACTGTGGCCCTGATAAGCTGCCCTGGCATTAAAGCTGAAGCTGGCCATCTCACCAAGCAGCGTCCCAACAGCGAGAGGCTCTAAGATGACCGTGTATTTGCCAGGTTCCAATGGCTCGGGATGCTGGCTATCTAAACATTTCTGCAAGGCTTTTTCAGCAAGCTGCTCCCAGATAAAGTTACCTGGATTGTTGAACTGACCAATTTGATAACCGCTCCCCTGCCCCTTCATGTACATGGCTTTTACTAACCCCACACTGCCTTCCCACTGCAGGTGTGTTCCAGCGCTGTTTCTTATGATGACTTTTTCTCTTGTGGCATTCAGCACACCAAAAGCGTCAGCCTGTGCTTTCTCGCCTCTTTCTATCATGTTTGCTACTATGCGTGCCCTTTCGTCGTGAGCTTCTATCAAATCCTCCACAAACCGCGATTTCATATCAAACTGCTGCTCACCTGTCTCAGCAAGCTCCAGTGTACTTTCTCCGGAAGAAAGCTCAGCATTTTGTAGAGCTTTATTCAGAAGAGCATCGGCTTCCTCAGGTTTCAGCGAGCTGGTTCCAGCAATACCTACCTTTTTGTCCTTTTCCACCACCACTGTCACGTTCAATGTTTCTTGTCGAACGTGCTGGTGTATGCGATTTACTGCAAAGCGCGTAAGCAGATTCTCTTCTGCTTGCGCCACAACAAGCGTCTTATCGGCTTTGCCGTTGTTAACAAGTTTTTCTACCATATGGCTTAAAGCGTCATCCATCATCATTCGTTGCCACCTACCTTTATGTTCTTAAACAGCGCAGGAGCTGTGCCGTGTGCCACACGCATGACCTGTCCAGGTTCTCCCTTGCCGCAGTTCGGTAAGCCCCAAACACGCCACTCCTGAGGACCAGCTACTGCCACCAGGCTGTTCCAGAACTCCGGCGTTATACCCCAGTAAGATGGGTTTTTGTAAAGCCTGCCCTTCTTACCATTCTTGATTTCCCATGCTGCTTCAGACCCAAAGTGGAAATTCAAGCGCTTGTCATCGATGGACCAGTTTTTATTTATGTCAAACACGAAACCTTCGCCAGCCATGTCCATGAGTTCTTCTAACGTTTTATCTCCGGGCAATAGGTTCACATTGGTCATACGAACAATGGGCAAGGACCACCAGCCGTCACCCCTACTGGCACCAGAAGAACTATGCCCAATCTGAGCAGAGGTCTCCCTGTCGCTCAAGTAATCCACCAGTAGGCCTTCCTTGATAAGGTAAACCTGATGGGCCGGCGTTCCTTCATCATCCCAACCAAAACTGCCTAGGCCATAAGGAAGTGTTGGATCGCTGGTTATGTTCATGGCTGGACTGCCATATTGAAGCTTGCCCAGGTTATCCAGAGTTGCAAAGGATGTGCCTGCGTAAGATGCCTCATAACCCAACACGCGGTCCAATTCCGTGGCATGACCCACAGATTCATGTACTTGGAGTGAGAGTTGTGGGCCCAATATGATGATGTTTGCTACGCCCTGGGGTAAATTTGGTGCTGTTAAAAGTGCCACGGCCAGGTCAGCCACTTCTTCAGCGTGATGTACAAAATCCATCTCTTCAATGAACTCCCAGCCAGCTTTACGAAAATCGCCAAAAGAATTGGGATAACTCTTTACTTGCATTTGTGTGCCTTCCATGGCAGTACACTGAATTTGCCCGCCTGACTCTACATAATGTTGAGTCACATAAGAGCCTTCAGAGCTGAAAAACTCCTTTTCCTCTTCCCAAAACTGCAAAAAATGCTCGCGGTGCTTCAATTGCGGCTTTGTAGCCATAACCTTGTCAGCCTCTAACAGCAAGCTGACTTTTTTATCTAGTGGAACCGTAAAAGGGTCAATCTCCATGGGGCCTTCGTAATGTCCACTTACTGGGGGCTGATGTAGCCACTCAATTTTTTTCTTGTTTACGTTGGCAGAAGCCCGTGCAATGCCCACTGCATCAGAAACAACCTTCTCAGGCTTGTCAAAATCATAACTGGCTGCAAAACCAAAGGAACCGTCTACCAGCACCCTAAGGTTGTAACCTTCTGTTTCTTCCAACCCTACTTGCTCCAACTTTCCGTCGCGGACGAAAATGTTTTCAGTTCTTCTGCGTACCCTTCTGGCATCAGCGTAACTTGCTCCTTGGTCTAAAGCTTTCTGCACTAAACCTTCTAGGAAATCTTTCAATTGAAACCCACCTCCTTATATACACAGCTATTATATACACGGTTTACCTTCGAAAAAACGTTTTTCTAAGAAACCCAAAAAACATGTTTCACCTTTGTTTACAACAATTCTTTCTCGAAATGTTCCACGTGGAACATGGAAAAGGGTGTTGGAACTTTTTTGTGGGTTTTCCACAGAGCCCTGTGGAAAATGTGGATAACTTTTTAGTAAGCTGTGGATATGTGATAGAATTTTCCACAGGAGGTGTGGAGAACATGGACCCGAAAGAGCTTTGGAAAAGGTTTTTGCTGGAAATCCAGAAGTACGTAAGCAAACCGGCTTTCGAGATGTGGTTTAAAGACAGTGCCATAGACAGTCTAAGCGAAGACAAAGTTACCATTTCTGTATCGTCTGATACTGCAAAGGACTACATCGAAGAGAACTACATGCCCATAGTAAAAGAAGCATTGAGGCGCATTACGGGCATGGCTTTAGAAGTAGAAGTAATTGTTCAGAAAAAGAATACCCCTGATGTTTTCTCAGATAACCCGGTAAAAAAAGGTAAGCCAAAATCCCTCATTAGGCTGAATCCACGATATACCTTTGACGAGTTCGTGGTAGGAGATTCCAACAGACTTGCCTATGCTGGAGCCAGAGCAGTGGCAGAAAACCCCGGAAAGAGATTCAACCCATTGTTCATATGGGGAGGCGTTGGGCTGGGCAAAACACACCTTTTGCATGCCATAGGTAACTACCTCCTTCAACAGCAGGAACCGGACATGCAAGTACTGTACATCACCGCTGAAGAGTTCACCAACGAGATGGTGGAAAGTATTAAAAAGAATAGCCCAGAAGATTTTCGCGCCCACTACAGGACAGTGGACGTCTTGCTCATAGACGATATACAGTTCATTGCAGGCAAGGAAGCTACTCAGACTGAATTCTTCCACACGTTCAACACCTTGTATCAGGCTGGAAAACAAATTGTCATAACCAGCGATCATCCACCGCAAGAGCTAACGCTGCTAGAAGACAGGCTCAGGAGCCGCTTCCAACAAGGACTTACCGTGGACATACAAAGACCAGACTTTGAAACCCGCGTTGCCATACTGGAGCGGAAAGCACAGAAAGAAGGACTTGACGTACCCAGTGAAGTTATAGAATTCATAGCTCACGCCGTGGCCACAAACATAAGAGAACTAGAAGGTGCTTTAACTAAGGTAACTGCATTAGCCACTTTGCAGAATGTACCGATGACCTTGGGACTAGCAAAGCAAGCCTTGGGCGATGTGAATACCAACCAAAGCGCTGTTTTAAATGCACAAACCATAGCTGAGCAGGTAGCGTCCTATTTTGGCATGACCTTAGAAGACCTTAAGTCCAGTAAAAGAAACCAGGATTTAGTTATGCCAAGACAAATTGCCATGTATCTTATTCGCCAATACACCGATATGTCATATCCAGAAATTGCAGCTTTTTTCAACAAGAAGGACCACACTACTGTCATGTATGCCATAACCAAAATAAAAGATGCACAGCTTAACAATGTTTCCATCAGGCATTACGTTAACGATATAAAGAAAAGACTTAACTTGTTGTAACTCTGCTTCGAAAAAGTATCTTGTGAATAAGACTATTCACCTTGTGGATCAACAAAAGAAAAACTGGGGATGCTGTGGATAAGTTTTTATGATTCCATTTTCAGGTGCATACTGTGGAAAATAGTCCACAGGTTTTCCACAGTATGCACACCCTTTATACGCACGTTTCGTTAGAGTTTTCCACAATGTACACAGTAATACTACGACGACGGGATTATTTTTCCATAATTAAAACACATAGTAGCCGTCATAGAACATCGGAAAAGTACAAGAAAAATATTAGCCCAGAGCCACGTCCAGAATCATCATAATTACAAAACCAATGGCTACTCCAATAGTGCTCACATTTGAATGTGGCCCAGTCTGTGATTCAGGAATAAGCTCTTCTACTACCACATAGATCATTGCACCAGCGGCAAAGGCAAGAAGATAAGGGAGTATGCTTACCACCACATTGGTTAAAAGCAAAGTAATAACAGCGGCAACAGGTTCTACTATACCTGAGAGAATCCCATAAATGACAGATTTGCTTAAGGGTAGCCCTTCTGCTCTCAAAGGGAGAGATATGATTGCCCCTTCTGGTATGTTCTGAAGAGCAATGCCCAGTGAAAGAACATACGCCGCAGCGAAGCTGGTCTGTGCGGAACCTTGCAAAGCACTGGCGAAAAGAACACCTACAGCCATACCTTCAGGAATGTTGTGCAAAGTAACAGCAAGTACAAGCATGGTAACCCGCTGTAAATTAGACCGAGGCCCCTCCGGAGACTGCTGATCAAGGTGGAGGTGAGGGATCACATTGTCAAGAAAAAGCAGAAAAAAGATGCCAAACAAAAAGCCCACAGCTGCTGGTAGCCAAGCAAATCTACCAAATTGTTCAGACATTTCAATAGAGGGTAGGAGCAAAGACCAAACTGATGCGGCAATCATCACACCAGCAGAAAACCCTAAGAGAAAGTTCTGAAGAGATGGTTTGGGTTCTTTTTTCATTAGTAGCACCGAAAGGGCGCCAGCTGAGGTCCCAATAAAAGGGATCAATATGCCCAAAGCTATAGTCCAAGGGATTGACAGAATGCATCAGCCTCCTTCCACTAGTTATTAATGATTATAAGCAACGCTTAATGGTTCTCCAGCCATGAGCAAAAAGCAGAACTACTTTGCATCTGGTTAAAGCAAAATCAGAGTAAGCTAACTGCATAGTTCCCACTGTGAAGTAGGATGGCAGCTTTTAGTGTTTGTGATAAAATTGTAATATATATAAAGAGGTATAGATAAAACCACAGGAATTAAGATATATTGAAGGCGCTCTGGAAGAATAAATTAGCGGGGAGGTACACACGTTATGCCAATAATACTACGTAAAGAAGAGCTTATTCAATCCTTAGAAGCGGTCCTCAGGCATGTTCCAAAGAAAACCACTCAACCGGTTTTGTACAATATTCTGCTGGAAGCCACTGATACCGCTCTAAAGATAACTGGTACCGACATGAAAAGTGCATTGTCCTACAAAATAGCATTGGAAGCAGCGGAAGAACTTCGTACTACGGTACCTGCAAAGTTTTTCTCTGACTTTGTAAAGAAAGCCCCAGGATCTGAAGTACAGTTGGAAGTGGGTGAGAATTATCTATCCATTTCCTCTGGTAGCGCTTCCCTAAAGCTTTCTACCCTGCCGCCAGAGGAGTATCCAGAGCTCGAAGTTTTGCAGGGAAACACTTTTACCGTGGATGCTGCTACTCTTAAAAAGGCTGTTGATGCCGTGAAAAAGAACGTCTCCAAAGGCGAGCTAAGGAATCCAGTGTTGGAGGGCATTCTCCTGGATGGATCAGAGGGTATGCTCATTGCAGTGGGAACAGATGGCCACAGGTTGGCTGCCTGTAAAACAGACTTACAGGTCACCGAAACAGCTTGTTTGCCTGCTGATGTGCTTAGCGATGTTTGTGATACGTTGGTAAATACGGGTAGCACAGCCTATATAACCTTTGGTGACGGCGAAGTTGCTTTCGAAAACGATGTCATTTATGCGGTAATACGTACTTTAGAAGGCCAATTTCCGCCCTGGAGAAGTGTTATTCCAAAAACCGTCGAAACCACAGTGAGACTCTCCAAGAAGACCATGGGAGATGTACTGGATCGTGCAGGTATGCTTGCGAAAACCTATGACGATGCTGTGCGTCTAACACTAGAAGATGGAAGTTTAACCATATCGGCTGAGGTCCCCGAGCTCGGTTCCTTCGTGGAGAGTATTCCTGTAGATAAAGAGGGACCTGATTTAAAAATAGCTTGCAATTATGCTTATTTACAGGATGTGCTTTCTGGCATCGACGAAGACAATGTTGTATTTGGACTAACCAGCCCACTGCATCCCATAGTAATCAGGCCGGTGGAGTCTGAAAACTATGTGGGGTTGGTTATGCCTATGAAACTGTGATTGAGTAGGGAAGCTATCGTCATCATGATTGAGCTGCAGCAGTTTCTAAAAATTGTTCTAAATGTAACTGGAGGCGAAGCAAAGCACATTATCCAAGATGGCTTGGTTTGCGTAAATGGCGTCGTAGAAACTCGCCGTTCACGGAAGCTCGCTCAGGAAGATGTAGTGGAAGTAAATTTGGAAGAGGTAGCTGGTGAAAAATTCAAGGTGTCTGATTTCATAAAAGGACAGTAGAAAGCGTTTAGAATCCATGGCAGAGCGTAGGGTTCACTCATCTTTGGGTGAACCCTACGTTTTTATCGCCTATTAACAAGTGCAAAAACTTAAAGCTTACCACCTAATTGCTTGGTTGTTTACCAATCAAACCGAAACAGTGTATCATATATAATATCGTTTTGCAAAGCAAAATATTTTACATATAAACCGTTTCTAATATGACCTTGCAAAAGATCATAAAAGATTATTTGTGACTATCAAGGAGGTGCTCGACGATTGGATAAACCGGAATACGTTGTGCCTCAAGAAAATTCAGGGGACTGCAACAACACAATCACAACTGATGCAGAGGTGCCAACTAAGACCACGTCAGACGGTATTTCCATTGAGGAGCTTATCAAAGACCCAAAACTCATAAACAAGCGTGTTTGGCAGCTTGCTTGGCCTGCCATGGTGGAACTTTTACTTAGTACGTTGTTTAGTATGGTGGACATGATCATGGTGGGGCGTATAAGCTACCAAGCTCTCACTGCGGTAGGGCTTACAAACCATCCTACCATGCTTGCTTTAGCTGTTTTCCAAGCATTAAACGTGGGTAGCACCGCTTTAGTGGCTCGTTTTATAGGTTCTGGAGATATTAAGAATGCCAAAGCCACAGTACGCCAATCGATGGTGCTGGTAACCATACTGGGGATAGTAGTTTCAATTGCCGGTTATTTGCTTTCCCCAGCCATTATAACGTTTATGAGAGCTGAACCAGACGTGTACCCCATGAGCGTGACCTATTTGCAAATTGTCTCTTTGGGGTGGTTATTCACGACAATTTCTTTGAATGTGGGGGCAATCCTTAGAGGTAGCGGCGACACCATGACGCCCATGCGGTATAACCTTTTGTCAAACTTGCTTAACGTGGTCGGCAACTACGTATTAATTTTCGGGAAATTTGGATTTCCTGCTATGGGCGTGGCAGGGGCAGCGTTATCCACTACACTGTGCCGTGGGGTTGCTGCTTTTCTTGCCCTTCGTGCCATATTCAACAAGAACCGCAACATTGGTGTGTCGTTAAAAGACGACTACCGCATTGACAAGAATCTCTTAGAGCGTTTAATCAGTATTGGCTTACCCTCAGCCATGGAGCAGTTCCTGCTAAGGCTGGGGCAGGTGTTTTTCTCCCGTGCCGTAGCAGGGTTGGGAACGGCTGTTTATGCGGCACACCAAACAGCAATCAATATCTCTTCTTTGACTTTTACGCCAGGCCAGGCTTTTGGTATGGCAGCTACCACCATGGTGGGGCAGAGCTTGGGTGCTAAACACCCAGATGTGGCAGAAAAAGCAGGCCTTGTCGCTAGAAGGATGGGGCTCATAATTGCTTTGGCCATTGCCATTGTCCTGTTCTTCTTTGGATACGATGTTGCTCTGCTTTACGTTGATGACCCTGAGGTAGCTCGTGCAGCTGCCAATGCCTTAAAGATCCTTGCCATTATGCAGCCTATGCAGTCAACACAGTTTATTTTAGCTGGAGCCCTTCGTGGTGCTGGAGATACACGTTGGCCGCTTTATTCTACTGCAATAGGCATTTGGGGTATCAGGGTTGTACTGGTGCACGTGTTCATTGCCATGGGCATGGGGCTCATGGGTGCTTGGGTTGCACAGCTCTGTGACCAAGCTTTTCGAGCCGTGTTCATTTACACTAGATACAAATCGGGTGCTTGGAAGCACTCAAAAGTATGAAGAATTAGTTAGATAAAGTCAAGCCGAGAGGATGTACATTAACTTAATGTTATTAACATAACATATACTTCCCTTAAAGTGTGGTATAAATTTCTTAGAAAACGCTTGGAGGGAGGTTGAATTGTTATGAAAAAAACTTTAAGCATGTTAGTAATGGTTGCGCTACTTCTGGGCTTCGCTACGGTGTTGCCAACCACTGCTCAAACCAACAAACTTCTAGAATTGTACATAGGAGATACCACTGCTTATGTAAACGCTGCTTCAGTGAAGTTGGATTCACCACCAGTCATACAGAATTCTAGAACCTTGGTTCCTGTAAGGTTCATCAGTGAACAGATGGGAGCAAAGGTCACTTGGAACGATGTAAAACGTCAAGTAACCATTGCACAGGGAACCAAGACCATCATTTTAACTATCAATTCCAATAAGGTCCTTGTTAACGGCAAAACAGTAACCATTGATGTGCCAGCGAAGATCATCAATAGCCGAACCATGGTTCCTGTAAGATTTGTATCAGAGCAGTTGGGTTACAAGGTGAAGTGGGATCCTGTTAGCTACCGTGTACTTGTTTCCAACTTCGACACTGCCATGCCGGTGAACAAGAATGTAAAAGGCACAATTACCGTGTGGCATGGCTGGGGCTTGGGAACTGCAGAGGCTGATGCATTGGACAAAATCATTGCTGAGTTCCAGAAAGCTTATCCAAATGTAATAGTGAACCAAGTTCCAGTGGACTTCAACAACCTACAGAACAAGTTCCTTACTGCTGCTCCTCAGGGACAAGGCCCCGATATTGTCATCGGACCTCACGACTGGTTAGGGCAGTTTGCCAAGGCTGGACTTATCGATCCGATCAGCATTTCAGAACTGGTGCTCAGAGCTAACTACCTTACCACGGCCGTGAATGGTGTTTCCTATGCTGGCAAGGTTTACGGTTTACCTGAGTCAGTAAAGTCTGACGCATTGTTCTACAACAAAGACTTTGTTAAAACATTGCCTACATCCATAAACGATCTACTTAATGCACATCAAAAGTACCCCGTACCAGGAGGAAGCCCATTAGTCTTTAATGCTGGCGATTTCTACCATGAAAGTTGGCTGCACTTTGGCATGGGCGGAGGAGTGTTCAACGGCACTAATTACAAGGATGTTTCTCCGATAAAGAATGCCGGTGCAGTTAAAGCATTCCAGGCATTGGTGGATATGAAAAACAAGAGTGTCATGCCGTCGTCGTTACCTGATTACGGCACATCCATGAGCTTATTCACCAACAACAAGGCAGCTTTCTTTATTACAGGACCGTGGGAGTACGCTAACCTGAAGAAGGCACTAGGTGACAAAATGGGCGTTATGGTCATACCGGGTGGTAAGCCATTCGTAACCATTGAGTCTACAATGCTTTCCAAGTACGCTAAGAATAAACCGGCGGCACTAGAGTTTATGAAGTTCTTCACGGGAGCCACTCTGGGACAATCTAACTTTGATGCTGCAGCTTACCTGGGTAAGCAGATAGGCCATGTGCCAGCAGCAGTAAATGCTTACAGCGACACTTCAATTGCCAATGACCCCATCATAAAGGTATTCTCAGCGCAGGCTGCGAAAGGTGTACCCATACCCAATGCACCTGAGATGGCGTCTGTTTGGTCTGCTATGAACCAAATACTGCCCACAGTGTATCAGGGCAAACTCAGTCCACAAGAAGCTGCTAACCAAGCTTACCAGCAGATAACGGAACAAATAGGTAAGTAGTATTGTCAATGACAAAAGGTGTGCAGGGCGACAAGAATCACATTGCAAGTTGTAGTGGTCGCCCTGCACACACGTCAAGAGTGAAATGGACCATTTTGCTGATGAGATAAGAATATAAGAGAGAGGAAGACTGGACATGAGTAAAGTCAGAGAATGGCTCACCGCATATGGCTTTATAGCACCCGCCATGATAGCGATTATGCTCGTATCTGTTTATCCGCTGCTGTTTGGTGTTTCCATTGCTTTCACCGACATGTCCGTGTTCAACTACTTGTCACAAGAGTATAAGTTCATCGGTTTTTCTAACTTTTCAAACATGCTTCATGACCCGGAGATATGGATTCTCACCTACAGGACTATTATTTGGACCGTCATTAACGTGTTTCTGCACGTTTCATTGGGTATTGTTTTTGCTATGCTCCTATCTAAACCCTGGCTGAAGCTAAAACCAATTTTCCGTCTCATACTCATACTTCCTTGGGCAATTCCTTCTTTTATATCCATACAGGTGTGGCACGCCATGTTCAACGAGCAGTTTGGAGCTCTGAATCAGCTACTTCAAATGGTAGGCTTAAACCCTATTCCGTGGCTCAGCAACCCTACTTGGGCTTTCGTGGCGGTAGTGCTCACCAACGTGTGGTTGGGTGTGCCCTTCATGATGCTTATTGCTTTAGGTGGTCTAAACTCCATCCCAGAAGAGATTCAAGAAGCGGCTTACGTTGATGGAGCGTCTCCTTGGCAGACCACACGCTATATAACTTTACCTTTGCTTCTTCGTACCATGGTGCCAGCTATTGTCCTAGGAATAATCTGGACTTTCAATAAGTTTGATGTGATTTACCTTATAACCCAGGGAGGTCCTCAAACTGTGGTCAACTTGGCTGGTCAGCAAAAGGTTATGGGAGCTACTGACCTGCTTATAACCAAGATTTACAAGACAGCGTTCCAGTATCCAAACTCCTGGGGTATGGCTGCCGCTATGGGTTATTTGGTCTTTTTGGTGCTCCTGCTATTGTCCTTGCTGAATCTGCAAATACAGAACCTGGTGAAGGAGTGATGCGCTGTGGCTTTGAAGCAGAAACCATCACGGTTTGAAGTATTTTACACATACGCACTTATCATCGTTGCATGCATTGCCGTGCTGTTTCCCATTTACTGGATCTTCACTACTTCACTAAGGCCCTTTGACATTCTTGCTACGCCAAAACTAGAGCTCTGGCCGGAGGGTGCTACCCTTTCGAACTACATAAACATTTTTAAAGACCAGAATTTTTACACAGCTTTCATAAATTCCATAAAAATATCAGTCGTTGCTACGCTACTTGGGGTGATTCTGGCAACGTTGGCTGCTTACGCTTTTAGTCGCTTTGAGTTTCCGGGCAAAGGACCTTTCTACTACTACTACATCATTTCGCAAATGTTTCCCAGTGTGGTGGGCTTAATACCACTCTTTGTTATCTTTCTTAGGATTGGCTTGCTCAGTGAAGAACCGTTTTTGGGTATCCCTAAGGTGCACTGGGCACTCATAATAATCTATGGAGCTGGAGGCTTAGCTTTCTCGGTTTGGAATATGAAAGGGTTTTTTGACGCCATACCCAAAGAGTTGGATGAAGCTGCCATGATTGATGGGGCTGGCTCCTTCACGATTTTTTGGAGAATCATCTTACCGCTGGCCACTCCTGGCATCGCTATAACGGCGTTGTTTATTTTCATGGGAGCTTGGCTGGAGTTCGTTACCGCCATGACATTCCTGAGTAATCCGAAGCTTTACACTTTGCCTCTGTGGATCAACTTATCCATTACTAATCCTTTTGGTATACCGTGGGCTAAATTTGCCGCAGCATCTTTAGTTATTGCTGTGCCTGTAACACTTTTGTTCTTGTTCTTGCAGCGGTACCTGCTCAGTGGATTACTCAGAGGTGCTATTAAGTAGTTGAGTAAATATCAGAAAGAAATGGGTAAAAAAATAAAAACAAGAGCTATCAATGTACACGTGAAACGTGAAATATTGCGAGGAGGTGGAACGCAGTGACAGCGAAGAAGTTTGTAAGTTTATTGGTGGCTGTGGTACTGTGCCTGGCGCTGATGCCAGTAGGGCTAGTTAGAGCACAGGAAGAGCCAGTTTTGACTGTAGGTGACCACAGCGTGCCGTTTCTTTACCGTGACGGCTACTATGTGGCCAGCGCCACGGTAACACCTGAGGTTAAGAAGTTCACAGCTAGTGGGGGAACTCTACCCGCCCACGAGCAGGAGATTTCTGTTGTAGGAGAGAGGCTGTTAGTTGTGAATTATCACGATGGTGCATTTAACTACAAGCTATTGCCGCTTAAGAGTGATGGTGTGGTCCTGGAAGATGTGAAACTAATACGTTATCCTGAAGGCGCCGTACCAGCAGGAACCGAAGTTACTTTCTATGTTTACACTCCACGCAGGGATGTAAGCAAAGTGGTCCTTACCTTGACTGATAGAGGGCTCAGTGACGACCAAGCACCTACCAGTGGAAAGCCAAAAGCTGTAAAGGACATTGAGCTTACAAAAGTAGCAGAAAGCAATGATGGATTTTACGACGTTTGGAGCTATAAGTTCACGCCTGAGGAAGTAACTTGGTACCAGTACGTGGCATATGCTTACGACGGTTCTAAGAAGCGTCAAGTGGGTGAAGGCAGGCTGACCGTTTACGATCCTGACTTTACAACACCGGATTGGCTTAAGAATGCCGTCATTTACCAAATATTCCCCGATAGGTTCAAAAACGGTAATCCGGAAAATGACGTAACTGAAGAAGGGCAGAAGTTTACCTTCCATGATGACTATTTTGATGAGGATTTTACTTTGCCAGGAGATTACATGGGACAGCTCATACAAGGTGCAAATTGGGCGGATCCTGTGACCTCTTGGGCAACAGTGACCATGACTGATGGAAGCAAGAAATGCGGTTACGTTGACTCTTACCGGTTTTACGGTGGCGATTTAGAGGGCATTATTGAAGAGCTGGATTACCTAAAGAGCTTAGGGGTTACAGCTATTTATCTGAACCCCATTTTCCCGTCAGAAACCACTCACAGGTACGATCCAGCCAGCTACTTTGGAGTGGATCCACGCTTAGGCGACGCAGAGACCTTTAAGAAGCTTACTGAAGAAGCAGCTAAGCGTGGCATAAAAATCATAAACGACATCACACCTGATCACAGCGGAGACGATTCCCTGTACTTTGATGTGAAAGGTGCCTACAGCACTGTTGGTGCACATGAAAGTCAGGAATCTCCTTTCTTTGATTGGTACACGTTCACTGAGTGGCCCGATAAGTGGCAGGGTTGGGCAGGATTCAGTGCCATGCCCATCATCAACGTGCTCAATCCCAAGGTGCAGGAGTTCTTCCTAACTGGTGAAAAGAATGTCATGAAGTATTGGCATGAACTGGGTAGCTCTGGATGGCGTGTGGACGTAGCCATGCAAGTGCCTATGGGCTTTACCAGACAGATGCGTAAGGCCTTGAAAGCATTGGACCCCGATAACGTCATGATTGCCGAGGTTTGGGATCATTACGACCAAGTAATTCCCATGGTGCTTGGCGATTCCTTTGACAGTGCCATGAACTACAGGGTCAGGTCTTTACTCATAGGCGACTGGGATAACGACCATGCTGGAACAAATCCGAAGTTCCAGGGATTTTTCCTGAAAAAGGAAATGACTCAAGAGGATTTCTGGCAAAACTACCTGCAGATGAAGAATGATTATCCCAGAGAAGCTTTCTACGCCATGATGAACCTGGTGGACAGCCACGATGCAGCCAGACCGCTGTACTACTTAACAAACACCTGGGATGACAAGGCAAAAGATGCAATGAAGGCACTATCATTCTTCCTCTATACCATACCCGGAGCACCTACCACCTTCTACGGTGACGAGGCTGGAGCCACCAACGAAGGGGAGTTTGGTTGCAATAAGGACAGACCCATAACCGATGATCCATTCATGAGGGTGCCCTTCCCATGGGGTAAGGAAGATACTAACCTTCAGGAGTGGTACAAGAACCTAGGTGCAGTGAGAAATGAGTACTCCTTCCTAAGAACTGGAGAAATACAGCCACTTGCGGTGGAAGGCAGCGACCGAGTAATCGCTTATCTGCGCTATGACGAGAACGGAACAGCTTTGGCACTGTTTAACGGTTCTGATGAAACCGCCACAGTGTCTGTTGATGTGGGCTACTACTTCAAAGAAGATGCCGCATTAAAGGGTGTCATAGGTGAGGACATGAAGCTTGAGGGTGGCATACTCACCCTTACGTTGAAGCCTTTTGAAACCCGGCTTGCAGTAACCACTGACAGCGTTAGCAAAGCTGATCAGATAGACCTTAAGGGCGCTGTTGATGGTCAGAAGGTTACCCTTACCTTTAGTGGCAATACCGTAGTGGAAAAGCGCGACTTAACCACTGGTGAAGTAACCACACTGGAAGCAAAAGACGGTCTTGAAGATGTGGCTCGTGCTGGGCACAAGTACATTTACACTGTGTCCGTGTTAGAAGATGGCCTTAAGGTAGCAGAAGGGACCTACACTGCTGAAATTGCAGGACAAGAAGAGGTTGAGCCACCCATAGTGGCAGAAGAGGAAGAAGAACCCGAAGTTCCATCGGCAGTACTAACGCCAGTAGTCATAGAGGACCCAGAAGGTGACGATTACGGACCTGGCTACTACACCTACCCAACAGACCCCGTGTTCAAAGACGGAGACTTTGACCTGTTGAAGTTTGAGCTTGGGTTATACGAAGGCAGTTACACAGCCACGTACACCGTAGGTAACTTAGATGATGCATGGGGTTCTACAATTGGACTAAGCAAAGCCACATACTTCTTGTTCATAGACAACAAAGCAGATGAAGGCACAACACAAGGTATAGAGGGGTTGAACATCAGTTTTGCAGAGAACTTCAAGTGGGACGTAGCATTGCAGATAGAAGGCTGGGAGAGCAAGGTATACAAGGTAAGCAGTGGAGAGATAAACGCAGCTAATGCAGCGGATCTTGGTGTGGAGATAAAGGGCACAGAAGGGGCGCCAGGGCAAGTAGTAGTGTATATACCGAAAGACGTAGTAGGGGAGCTAACAGCAGAAAGCAAGATAATGGTCATGGTAGCGGGGCAAGACGGATACGGAGTAAACAGGATAAGGCAAGTGACACCGGAAGCGCAGCAGTGGAGGTTTGGAGGAGGTAATGAAGAAGGTACAGCACCAGCAGTCATAGATATGATCGTACCTGAGGGGATGAAGCAAGAAGAGATACTGGACTACAAGACCAAAGCAGTAGCCATACCTGGCGTGTCTTTGAAGCCTTGGATACAGGTACCCAGTGTAGCAGTGCTCACACCAGTAGTCATAGAGGATCCAGAAGGTGACGACTATGGGCCTGGTTACTACACCTATCCAACAGACCCAGTGTTCAAAGAAGGGGATTTTGACCTGCTGAAGTTTGAGTTTGGGCTTTACGAAGGCAGTTATACAGCCACATACACCGTAGGCAACTTGGACAACGTATGGGCAAGTGGAAACGGGCTAAGCAAAGCTACATACTTCCTGTTCATAGACAACAAAGCAGACGAAGGTACAACGCAGGGCATAGAAGGGTTGAACATCAGCTTTGCAGAGAACTTCAAGTGGGACATTGCATTCCAGATAGAGGGTTGGGAGAGCAAGGTATACCAGGTAAGCAGTGGAGAGATAAGTGCAGCTAACGCAGCAGACCTTAGTGTAGAGATAAAGGGCATAGAGGGAGCGCCAGGGCAAGTAGTAGTGGACATACCGAAGGAAGTAGTAGGAGAGCTAACAGCAGACAGCAAGATCATGGTCATGGTAGCGGGTCAAGATGGTTATGGAGTAAACAGGATACGGCAAGTGGCACCGGAGGCACAGCAGTGGAGGTTTGGAGGAGGCAACGAAGCAGGCACAGCGCCAGCAGTGATCGACATGATCGTGCCAGAAGGTATGAAGCAAGAAGAGATACTGGACTACAAGACAAAAGCAGTGACCATACCCGGTGTGTCTCTGAAGCCTTTCTTTGTGAGTGAGGGTGAGGAGCGCCTGACCATACTCACACCTCAGGACGGCGCTGTGTTTAACACCATGCAAGTGGACATCACGGTGAAGGCACTGGATGCTAACCTGAAGCAGGTAACCATCGGTGAGAAGACCTTTGATGTGGTCGAAGGTGAAAACACACTCACTGGCGTGGCTCTGCCCAATGAAGGTGAAAACGTCATTGAAATCAATGACACCACAGGCAGGGTTCTGGCATCGGTCAAGGTGATCAGAGACACCGTTCCGCCGCAGATTGAAATACTCAGCCCAGAGGAAAAGGACTTACTAACAGAGCGCTTGGTTGCTGTGACAGCAAAGACGGAACCACGAGTAAAGGTTCAGCTGGAGCTTCTTGCTCCTGGTAATTTGGCAGCTGACCCAGTGGTCACCAATGCCGATGCAGAAGGCAACGTGAAAGTTGACGCGGCTTTCAGGGCTTTTGTTGGACTGAACATAATGAAGGTCACAGTTACTGATAGTGCTGGAAACAGCGCCGTGGCTTACAGGCTATTTGCCTACGACAGGCCTCATACCGCAATACTGACGATTGGCTCAAAGCAGATGGATGTGAACGTGGACACCTATGAACTGGACGTAGCACCATACATAAAGAATGGTTACACCATGGTTCCTCTGCGTTTTGTGGCAGAGGCATTTGGAGCAGAAGTGGGCTGGGATGATGGGACGAAGACAGTTGACATAGACTTTGCAGGCCACCACATAAAGGTGGTCATAGGTAGTGCTGAAGCTGTGGTAGACGATGAAACAGTAACCATGCCACTACCAGCAGAGATTGTAAACAGCCGCACCATGGTACCAGTGCGCTTCATCAGTGAAGCTTTCGGCTTTACTGTAAAGTGGGACGGTGCAGCAAGGACAGTGACCATAACGTACCCGTAAAATGCTTGCATAGGAAGTGGCATTTGACGAAGCCAAAAGGGGCGCCCTTAAAGGGGTGCCCCTTTTTTTGAGTTTGAACTTAGTTTGATGAAAATGCTTATATCAGCGTCAGTTCAGTGTTTCCAATGCGTCCACCAACTCCTTCAACGATGAACTGGTGGCTACAGTAATTTGCTCAATATTACCTTGGTCAGTTAACTCAGCCAACTGAGGGTCCACAGGCAGTTCAACGCACACCTGAACGTTGAACTCCTGTGCTGCTTCTGTGAGGGGCTTCTGGCCGAATATGGAAAATCGCTCCCCACAGTGAGGGCATGTGACATAACTCATGTTTTCCACCAAGCCCAGCACAGGCACTTGAAGCTGATTTGCCATGTGGTAGGCTTTCTTCACCACTGAACGTGCCATGTCTTGAGGTGAAGTTACCACTACCACCCCGTCCAAAGGAAGCATCTGCATCACTGTCAGAGGCACATCGCTGGTACCCGGGGGCATATCCACCAGCAAGTAGTCCAGCTCTCCCCAGTCCACGTCAGTCCAGAACTGCTGAATAGCTTTTGACAATAAAGGTCCACGCCATATGACTGCCATCTCAGGGTTCTCCATTACCAGTGCTATGGACACTACTTTAATGCCAAACTGTGCCGTCTTCATGGGCTCAAGTAAGCCTTTCTCTGTTACTTTCAAAAGTCCCTGCAAGCCAAACAGATAAGGAATGGATGCGCCTGTGAGGTCTGCGTCCAGTATGCCCACCTTGTACCCTCTTTTGGCAAGTTCAACTGCCAGCAGTGCGGTAACTGTGGACTTTCCCACGCCTCCCTTGCCACTTACCACGGCAATGACATGACTCATCTCACTGTCCTCACTTGGAGTTAGGCTATTGTCGGCTCCCAAAGGCATATTCCCTTTATTTTCTGACATTGTTCTTTCTCCTCTCTTTACAAGTTTTGTATGGACCTTCACTACAAATGGTATATTAATTAACAAGCTTATGATGAAAGGGGGTCCACAATAAAATGCGTAAAAACTGGGTAAAGATTGTTGTGCTTTGTATGACTGTCATGGCAGTCCTGTTAACGTCAAGTCCAATGGTGGCCAACGCTCAAGAGCAAACAAAAGGCACCATTATTATGGCTACTACTACTTCTTTTAGAGACTCCGGACTGGCAGATGTTTTGATCAAGGAAATGGAGAAAGTGAGCGGTTATAAGATCAATCTGGTTGCACAAGGTTCCGGAGCTGCGATTCAAATGCTTCTACGTGGCGATGCACAGATTGGTATAACGCATGCGCCTGACTCAGAAGTCCAGCTTCTGGAAGCTGGTTGGATTCGTATGCCCATCATGACAAACTATTTCTATCTGGTAGGACCTAAAAACGATCCAGCTGGTGTGAAGGGAAAAACACTAACCCAGGCGTTCAAGGTGATTTATGACAAACAGTACCCATTTGTGACTCGCAACGATAACAGCGGCACGGACGTAAAGGAGAAGAACATTTGGAAGAGTTTGGGACTTGATGCCAACACGTTCGGAAGTTGGTACATAAAGACCCAGGCAGGTATGCTGAATTCCTTGCAGATCGCAAACGAAAAGGGCGCTTATATTCTGACGGACCAGAGCACTTGGATAAAAAACAAAGGCCAGCTCACAAACTTGGACTTCATTACCACTTCAGGTGAAGGCTTGAACATTTACAGCTTCTTCTTCAAAGATCCGCAGTACAAGGTGCTGGCAGATTATTTGAAGACGCCAGAAGCACAGGCTTTCATGAGACAATACTATTTCGACCCCATAACGGAGAACACTCCAATAACAACACCAGCCTTAACTGCTAGTACAGTACAGTTAGCTATTGGTTTTAAGGTAATGCCCATAAATGGCCTCGGAGCAACTGGCAAGCCCTACCAGCTGGACGCACCACCATACATAAAGAATGGCAGGACGATGGTTCCCATTAGAGCTGTCACAGAGCCCTTTGGTGCCAAAGTGGATTGGGACGGAGCTACTAGAACTGTGATAATAAGTTTCCAGGGCCATACTGTCAAAATGACCATTGGTAGTAACGTGGCTACCGTAGATGGTGCACGTGTGACCATGGATGTGGCGCCAGAAATCATAAATAGCCGTACGTTTGTGCCAGCACGCTTTGTGAGTGAGTCACTTGGATTTACGGTTAGGTGGAACGATAAAACAAAGACTGTTACCATAACTTACCCGTAAGTCGGTAGAAGCCCCACATAAGTAAGAGGAAAGAAGGGCACCAATTCTCACGGGTGCCCTTCTCGTTTTGTGGCCCCTACGCAAGTGCAGTATTGACCTTGATCTTAGATGGTATATTAGTGTTAACAGATGTGCCCTAGTGGGCTCCAAGGAGGTGTTGTGCCAATATGCGTAAGGACTGGATTAGAATTGCCCTGATTGGTTTGGTAAGTGTTGCTGCTGCGCGCACGGTGAAAGCGTTTTCCCACAGTGAATCCGGTAATGAGGCATCATCATGGAAAGGAGAAACCAGGGGCCGTATTGTCTTGGTCGCTACCACTTCTTTTAGAGACTCTGGACTGGCAGATGTCTTGGTAAAGGAGATGGAAAAGATCAGCGGTTACAAGATCGATTTGGCTTCAAAGGGTTCTGGAACAGCGATCCAGATGCTTCTACGTGGAGATGCACAAATAGGCATAACACACGCGCCTGATTTAGAACAAGCTTTGGTTGATGCAGGTTGGACCCGTATGCCGTTCATGAAAAACTACTTCTGCTTGGTGGGTCCCAAGGACGACCCTGCCGGTGTGAAGGACAAGTCACTACTTGAAGCTTTCCAAATCATCCACGACAGACAACTGCCATTTGTTAACCGCAACGACAACAGCGGTACAGATATGAAGGAAAGAAGAATCTGGGGAAGCCTGGGTTTGGATCCTAACACCTTCGGCGATTGGTACGTAAAAACGCAAGCAGGAATGCTAACCTCCTTGCTTCTTGCGAACGAAAAGCATGCTTACATTCTCACAGACCAATCCACTTGGATGAATAACAAGGACAAGCTGACTAATCTAGATTTGATAACTGCTTTAGAAGAAGGAGAGAATATTTACAGCTTTTTCTTTAGAGAGCCGCAGTACAAAGTACTGGCAGATTACTTGAAGACACCTGAGGCACGAGGGTTCATCAAGCAATACTACTTTGACACTGTGGAATAGTAGGTCATTCGGCATTTTGGGAGGAGATGAGGTAATCTAATGTTGCAAATTACGGCAGAACTTATCTGGCGAACTCTGGTTTTCACGGTTGCGACAACAGCACTTGCATGTGTCATGGCACTGTTAGTTGGAACAATTTATGCCTCTTTGGTTCGCTCTCCATGGTCGCACCTCAGTTTTTGGCGTGCTATGAGCAGTGTCCCGCCAGTATTGATAGGTTTGCTTGTCTACTTGCTTTTTTCCAGGCAGGGTCCTTTAGGTTTCTTGAGGTGGCTTTTCACCCCAAAGGCGCTGGTTGTAGCGCAGTTTCTGCTTGCTTTGCCCATGGCCATAAGTTTGTGCCTGCAGCACCGTGTAAGCTTGCCTCGTGACATGGAAGAATTCATCGACGTGAACTTGCCAAAAAAGCGCCTTAATGCCATGCTTCTTCATCTTCGGGGTGGTTTGGTGAACATAGGGTTTCTTACGTGGGGGCGAATCATGGGGGAAGTGGGTGCAGCTACCTTAAGTGGAGGAGCCATTGTGGGCTATACTTCAACGTTATCAACTGAGATTATGTACCGAACGAACTTAGGTCAGTTTGGCAATGCCATCGCTTTGGGCATCGTTTTGCTACTCATAAGCTTAATTCCATCTGTTATTTTGGAGGTAACCAGTCGTGCTCAGCGCTAATGTGCATTTCGAAATAGCAGGCAAACGTTATCATATACAGCTTGAACTGGACAATGGGCTTTACCTTGTGATGGGCCCAAATGGTTCAGGTAAAACCACATTTTTGAGAGTGCTCCTTGGCTTGCACCCCTATGAGGGACGGGTCAACATGGATAAGCCTGTGGGGTACGTGCCCCAGCATTACCAACCGCTCAGTGCCTCCGTGGAAGACAATTTAAGACTTTTCGGCGTGAGAACGTTGCCTCCTGGTAGCCCCCTGGAAGGCAAAAGGCGTCTCAGCGCTATGAAGCTCAGTGGGGGGGAAAAAGCTGTATTGGGTTTGACTCAGGCCATGGCATTAGAGCCTAAGACCTTTCTTGTGGATGAGATCACTGCCCACTTGGACCAGCCAAGCACCATAATGGTGGAGAACATATTGAAAGAATACAGTAAACAGGCAGTGGTATTCTTGGTAACTCACCAGTGGGACACATTGTTACGTCTGAAAGTACCCACCATGTTATTCCTAAACAACAACGCAGAACTGCTGGATGCCGACAAAGCTTACAACCGCCTGTTGGAAACCTTGAAGTGAGTCTACGGGGCTGTGTCGTGGCACGTTTGTTGCGCTTAAAGAAAGTAGAAACTGTTTCTAAATAAGTGTGTACGGGTGGTGTAAAGCAAGCAGTGCGAAATAAGTTTTTTGTTCCTAAGATTCTCCTCTTAGTTCTAGTTCTGTTCATAGGATGTTTTTTTCCATTTAATCTGAACATCATAAATAACAACCTGGTTTATGCCCAAAGTGAATTCTTTTTCGCACCCTTAGCACTGAAAAAGCTTGAGGTTACCGCATTTCCACTTGCGGTTACAGAAAATAAAGAATCTCAGATAAATCTGACCCTTCGTGATGTTACCACTGCCAGCACCCCCGCTGTGATCGCACCTGATTCCCAAGTAACAGTCATTGTAGGCAGTTACATTACCACTGCCACGGTGGGTGATGGTGGTGTAGCGCGAATAACTTTACCACCTGAAGTAGTTACTGGAGGCCGGTTGGTGGCTGTGGTCATCGTTCCTGGCTACCAAAGAATGGTTTTTTCTCTTGTTGTGCGCCCATCTAAATCAGAGGCTGTTCTACCAAGGGACGAAGAAGGTAGGTTAGTGGTGGAACTTCGAATTGGCAGCTTTCTGTGCCGCGTGAACGATAGGGCTGTTAGGCTTCCCGTGGCTCCCTACATAAAGGAAGGTAGAACCATGGTGCCAGTGAGGTTCTTTACTGAAGTGCTCGGGTACACTGTGGACTATGATTTTTCCGACCCCGCCATGAAGAAAGTGATGATTTACACACCCGACAGTTTGCCAAACACGGCTGTTCGTGAAAACCAGCAGGCAAAAAAGGCTACGCCCTTTATTACCTTGTTCATCGACCAGACTACCGTCATCATCGGCGGCATCTCAGTTGACGTGGACAGTGCTCCTGAGCTTGTAAGGGGAACCACCATGGTTCCTCTGCGTTTTGTCGCTCAAACTTTAGGCTTCTACGTGGAATGGAAAGACCCCGTAGTGAAGTTGATAAGCACTTTTTAGCAAAAAGCAAACAGTTTGCTCTTGTCACACTTCCGCGGTCATAAATCGTCCTGAATTCAATCTTTAGCAAAACGTTCCCTAGCTCACATCATACTGATGTAAGTTGTATCTCTTTTCCAAAGTGTCGTGTATAATAATTTACAACTAAGTTGGGGTGCTAGTGATTTGCACCAGACTACCTAAGGTGTGATCACAGGTTTATTATGAGGGAGGGTGAAATGTGTGGTGAGTAATGTAAAGAAAACCATCTCATTGATTCTGGCTTTAGTCTTGATTGTCACGGTTTTGCCGCTAAATGTGTTTGCTGAAACACCATCAGCTTCAAATGCTGTTAACTTTGGTGATTTAGATCAGGTTAAAGACCAAGTTATCGAGACAATTAAGAACAATGCTGAAAAAGCCAATGTGCCAGTTGATACTGTGGACATTGGAGGCGGTTTTGTAATAAGCAAAGACGTCTACGAGGGCATAAAAGCTCTTGGAGGAAAAGCAAAAGTCATAGTGGAAGTTAACCAAGCATCCTTCTTTGATAGCTGGGATACTAACTTGAACGCATTCAAGAACGAGGCTGACAAAGTTCATGCAGAAGCTCTAAATCAGGTAAAATCAGCTGTCCCTAACTTTGTTAAGCAATATGATCTTTATGCTACGTTGAACGGATTTACTGGCGTTGTCACACTGGACCAGCTAAAAGACATCCTATCGCTGGCAGGAAAAGGCAGAATCGCTCAGGTTTACATTTCCAAACCTTACCATGTTGATACTGTGGGAGAACCGATTTCCTACGAAAGTATGCAAGAAATCGGTGTGACTCCAGACATGGTTAACTCTGCTCCACTAATCGGAGCACCTGAGGCTTGGAACCTCGGCTATACTGGTGCGGGTACGTATGTAGCGGTTATTGACACAGGCATTGATTACACTCATGAAAACTTTGGTGGTTACAGCAGTTTCCCGAACGCAAAGATACCTTATGGCTATGATTTTGCTGATGGCGACAACGATCCAATGGATCACAATGGACACGGAACCCACGTATCTGGGACCATCGGTGGTATTGGTAAGGCGAAATTCAAGGATAAGGATGGTAACTTGGTTCCTCTTAAAGGTGTTGCACCTGATGCGAAGATAATCATCTGCAAGGTTTTCAGTGATTACGGCCCTTATGCCTACAGCGCTGACATAGTAGCAGCTATTGAGTACCTGATTCAGCTGAAGCAAAACGGTGTAAATGTGGTGGCGGCAAATATGTCCCTTGGGTCTGATAAAGGGTTTGACGACCCCACTGATCCGGAGCAAAAAGCCATAAAGAACGGATACCTAGCTGGAATCACTTTTGCCATTTCTGCTGGAAACGAGGCCTACTTTGAGTATGCATTAGGACCCAATTACATCGGGGCAAACGCTGAAGGCAAGTACACTTCCTATATTAAAGACCCCGCGCGAGTAGGTGCTCCTGGTGCAAGCCGTTATGCTATCACAGTGGCAGCTGTGAACAACCAGGGTACGGTGCTACAAGGGCAGAAGCTCTCTTTTAATAATGACTACGTTATGTATTTAACAAGTAGTGAATCTCCAGATCCTGTTGCGGTGTTTAAGAAGCAGCCGATTACAATAGTTGATACCAACAGTTTGCTATGTGAAGTGCCTCAAGGAGATTTCAAAGGGAAAGTCTTGCTTGGTGATAGAGGAACCTGCACATTTGAAGTGAAGGTGAACAATGCACGGGCTGCCGGTGCCAGTGGCGTGATAATCGGTAATAACGACGCTGATGCTTCTCTGGTTAGCATGGCTCTTGGAAGTGCTGCCGGAACCATTCCTGCAGTATTCATTGGTGGACCTGATAAGCTAAAACTGCGCAGTGCTATAAGCGCTGCTGGTGGCTCTCTGCAAGGTGTTTTTAGTGATGAAATTGCCACAGGTTATGCTGCTACTAACCCTAATGGTATGGCGAGCTTTACTTCCTGGGGTCCTGCGCCTAATATGGCGTTCAAACCCACTGTGGCAGCTCCAGGTGTTGCCATATTCTCTTCAACTCCAGGTAACCAATACGCTACCATGCAAGGAACATCCATGGCAGCTCCTCACGTAGCTGGTGCCATAGCTGTGATTAAACAAGCGCATCCTGATTGGACACCAGAGCAGATAAAACAAGCTTTGGTGAACACGGCAGAGCCCATATCAAAGTACAGCCCACGTGTCCAAGGAGAAGGCAGAATTAATGTCGCCAAGGCCGTCAAGAATAACGTGTTCATAACATACAACAATCAGCCTTACGGAGAATTAGGTGCACTTACGGGTAACAAGACCATTACGCTTACCATTACTAACAAAGGCTCTACAACATACACGGCTAACATCACTGGTTATGTAACCACCAGTTTGGAACAAATCGTCTATGGAAATCAGGGAGCAACATATACCGTTGGAAGCATTTCTACGCCTGCTTCGGTTACTGTTAATCCAGGGGCTACCAAGACGATTCATGTGACCATACAGCCTTCGACAAGTTGGTCGAATGTGTTCATTGAAGGAAGATTGCTGTTTACCTCAAGTGATGGGACCAGGGTATTCCCGTTCCTTGGATATTTCGGCAATTGGTCTCTTTATAGTGACAAGGACACAATCAACGGCGACAGCAAGTGGCCTGACAATAACAACATAATTGATTTGCCTTGGTGGAATGCTGATACATGGGAAGGGTTAACAGGCGTGTATTATCCATACGGCGGCAGACTTTACTACATTGGCAGAAAAGGTGGACAGTTTGAGCCTAAAGCCCTTGCGATAAGTGCTGGATCTGATTACAGTACATGGAATGATTCTCTGGTAGTTGGTCTTGGCATGCTCAGAAATGCTCGTGCTCTGACTATTTATGTTCTTGACAGTGCAGGCAAGGTTGTTAAGACCATAGTTTCAGAGAATTTTGTCCGTGCTGCCGTGAACTCTAGTGACAGTACTACTGCGGGCTTAAGGACGGGTTGGTCAAAGCTTTGGGAGTGGGATGGCACCGACCGTAACGGTAATTTTGTTCCAGAAGGGCAGTACACCATTAGAATAGTTGCCATGCCTGACCCACTTATCAGTGATGAAGCGAACTTGCTTCCTACTCAGGTTATGGATATACCTGTGAAAGTCGATAAAACGCCTCCAACTATTGAAGTGTCTCGCTTGGAAAATGCAGTAACATCCAGTCAGGATAGAGATGGTAGTGTAATTGTTCCTACTGCAAGTGTATTTAGCTTGGTAGTCACAGGAACCGACGAAAGCAGTATACTCACCTATTATTTCGGAGAGGAATGGATTCCTGCCGGAAGCGACCCACTTAATACTGCAATTATTGAGCTTCCTGTTCTTGAGACAGTCCGACAAATATCTGGGACTACGGACGTTGATGATGGGACCATTTTGGCTTTCGAAATAGATGCAGATGACGGTGCTGGCAACATTACGTACCCAGACAACACTATTACAGTGAATTTTGCATATGACAACCCACATACTGCATTAGAGCTCGAAAATTTTGAGGCTATCGCTGATGGGAAGTACCTAAAGGTTGGTTTTGATGTCCTTAATGCTCCAGGTGCTACTTACCAAATGACGATCAAAGATGGCAATGGTTCTGTGGTGCACACAGCGACTGGAGTTGTTACGGGTCTCGATACAGTAAGTCACCAGGAGGTTAAATACGAGATTACTAAGGGTGGCCAATACACAGTTGAGCTAACGGTCACGGACATATACGGCAACAGTGCTAGTGAGGATGGGACGGTTTCTTTCCTTAGCCCCATAATTTCCATACTTCCCGATGTGACGTTTATGGTGGTTAAGCAAGGCACTTCCACAGGAATTGCTGTGTCTGTTGAGGGAACTGCAAGTACGGGGACTGTCAGCTTGAACAGGATAACTGTGGAAGACGGTGAAGTGAAGACTACCGTCGTGAAGGCTGTAGCTTTTGACGGGAGGACTTTCAATGATACTGAGTTCATCGATAGCACTTTGGATGCTGGTAGGTATCAAGTGAATGTTGAAGTTGAGTCAATGTTTGGCCAGGTTTTCGCCAATTCCAGGCGTGTAGTGATTGATGGCCACGCGCCGGCGCTGGACGATGTCAAAGTAGTAAGCGACGTGGGTTCCATAACTTATAAATCAGAATTTAGCGATAACACCGTCGATGTGTCCGTGAGAACGGATGAAGATACCACTGGGCAACTCATTCTAAAGATATCGGACGATTACACATATTTTGATGTTTATCTTGACGACGACCACATTGGTGGCTGGGGCGACACTGGGGTTGGCGGAGAAGGAACATTCTTCGTACCTGTGAACTTAGATATTGGTTTAGAAGATACCTATGAATTACGACTTCTTGACGAAGCTGGCAATGAATCTACTTATACCATAAACCTTCGTGTGATGAGCAAGATGATCACTGACGTTAAACTCGAAGTAGAAGGACAGGAAATCTATCCCGAGCATGGAGGAACATACACGGTCATCTCAGCACCACCTGTAAGTGGCACTTTGACTTTTGGACTTTCTGAGGACTATGAAATTGAGTCAGTAAGTGTCATGGTTAACGAGACGGAAGTAGCCACGGAAAGCCCAGCAACGTTAACATTCACGCAAGCCGGGGAGTACACTATTCAGATCAGAGCAGAAGACAATCTCGGCGAAAAGGAAACTTTCGAATTTACATTAGAAGTGATCGAGGACAGACCACCTGAGATACAGAACGTAACGCTTGAGTCGGCGGGTAGGGTTCTTGAACTTGCCGACGGTGGAGAATACGAAATTACCTTGCCGCTGCCTGTAGAAGGCGTGCTCACATTTGAGGCATCGGACGATGATGAGGTAGCTTCTATCAGTGTGAAGCTAAATGGCGAAGAGGTAGCTACAGAGAGCCCGGCAACTCTGACCTTTGAGGAAGCTGGGGAATACGCAATTGAAATAACAGCGGTGGACAGTGCTGGTCAGATAACAACGTTTACTTCTACGTTACGAGTGATAGAGGACGTTCCAGCAATAATTGAAAATGTGATGCTTGTAATAGATGATGAAACTATCGAACCTGTCAACGGTGGAGAATACGAAATTACCTTGCCACTGCCTGCTGAGGGATTGCTCACATTCGATGTATCCGATGATGTGGATGTCGCTTCTACCAGTGTGAAGCTAAATGGCACCGAAGTAGGTAATAGCAGTCCTGTTACACTTAACTTTACTGCTGCTGGTACATATGTGGTTCAGATAGTAGCGGTCGATAGTGCAGGTCAAACTAGCACCTTTGAATTCACTTTGAACGTGGTTGAGGAGATTATCAGTACTAGCTTTGAGCTAAAACTGGAAGCTGGTTTGAACTATTTCGGTCTCCCCATTTATGTAGATAAGACCTTGGGTGAAATATTACCTGGTGCGAAAGTGTATCGTCGGAGTGGAACTAGCTGGGTACTCGCTACTAGTGAAAAACCAATGGCCTATGCAGTTTACCGTGTCAGTTTGACTGAAGCAAAAACTGTCGAGCTTGTAGGTGAGCCATTCGAACCTTCCAGCTTTACATTGAAACGCAACACTAGCAATTACATAAGCATACCGCAGATGAGTCCTGTTAACGCCAATGATCTTTTTGGTGGTGCATTGACGTCGATAAGTGTTATCACCACTGGTGGAACCATGGTAAAAGTGACTGATGGAGTTATGTTACCAGGTAAGGCGTATGTTGTGGTGGTAAGTAAAGATGTAACAATTAACCTGCCATCACTCATGCCACGTTAACCGCAGAATTCACTCACCTTAAGAATTGACTTTGGGCCAAGGGGGGCATTTGCCCCCCTTCTTTGTTGTTGTGAACAAGTACAGTTTTCAATGAGACTTCCAGTTCAGCGGATATCACACTGTGGCACGTTTGTTGCATATATTACGTATTAGAAGACCCCGAGGTGGGGTATATATGTTTATGACCTTGATCACCTCCAGCGGGGTAGACCACCTAAGAGAATAAAGATCAACGAAGCCTGGGAAGACCTGTAAAGACGACCAATTAAGGGAAAGCTTGACAATATTAGGCACGTTGGTTGATGACCTAAGGCCGAATGGGAACATTCATGATCACCTGCTAAGGGTTTGGAACATCTAAGAGTATGTTCAAAACACCTTAAGAAAAAGGAGGGAAAACAATGAAAGGCATGAAAAAATTATTTGCGCTCTTCGCTGTGCTTGCCTTAGCTCTGACCTTGACGCCAGTGCTTACAGCAAATGCTGCAGTTCCCGTTTACAGCATGACTGTGAAAGAGCCTGTATGGACTACCGAAAAAGCTTTGGGCATAGACCTTGACGGCGGTGGTCTAAGCGAGGACCCATTACTGAAGGTGGATGGTACCATAGGCGGTGTTACTGGGTTGGATGTTAATAATTTTGACTTCTCTGCAGCAAGTGTTTTCTACATTGAGCCATCGTACAATAATTTTACTATGTATGTTTTCTACAACGATATTACGGTGTTGGATGATGGGGTGTACGCTCTCACATATGACGTCGATGGCGATCTCACTGCAGACGTTTCTGCGGATATTCCAATAAGGCTCTTCAAGGTAACTACTAAAGCTGCTGTACCAGCCGAAGTAACCAGCGGTGATAAAGTAACAATTAGTGGCACGGTTACACCGCTTGACGAATCTTTGGGTCTGACTGTACACGACTACTACGTAGCCGTTTGGAGAGAAGGAATAGTAGATGAGCCGGCGAAATACACTGAGATTAGCCCTACCGGCACGTTCGAGCTAACCTTCAACGCTTACGGTAATGTAGGTACTGACTATTACCTGACCGTTCAAACGGGTGGGAACTACAATGAGGCTCCATATTACACCATTACCGTAAAGAAACTGGCTGATGTAACTGTTGCACTTACCCCTGACACCATTGTTGCTGGTGTGGATAATGATGTTACCTTACAGCTCTTTGTAGGTGATGTTGAGCTAGGCAACCATGTTGTTACAGGGACCATTGCGCTGGGCAGTGAGACGGCTACTTTTGCCGGGATAACTGGTGCAAGAGGCAGAATAAAGGCAACTGGTGTGAATTTCAGCAGCGTGGGTGTTGCTGACGTTACGGTGAAGGTAAGTGGACCTGACTACTACGGAACAGGCACTGCGAAACTGAACGTTTCCACCAGCGAAGAGTATGGCCTTGCAGTTAAATGGCCTACAACATGGAAAATCGGTGAAGTTAACACAGTAGAATTCAGCACGCCGTATGCTGGTTACACTGTTCATTCTGTAAAGGTTAAAGTAAGCGGCCCAGTAAAAGAAAATGGCGAGGCACTAACAGGTGGCAACAGCATAGATGTGACACCCCTGGGCTATGGTGAACTAACACTGCAGGTTGAGGCAGTTTTGGTAGGAACTCCCACGCAGGTTATAAGCAAGACCTTCTCTACCACCATACCTGGCTACGTAGCTAGTGTGGATCCTGAGGAGCTTGTCAGAGGCGCTACTCAGACGTTGACCGTAGTGGTAAAGGATGCTTACGGCAATCCAGTGAACAATGCACTAGTGCAGTTTATCAGCCCTGTAAACAGCGGGGATCCTATCGCTAAGGTGAACGGTAGGACCGAATCAGTGAACAATGGGACTTACAAGCTGGAGATCGTTGGAAGCAAGATTGCAAAAGCCGATGCAAACTCCTATGTGGAAGTATTTAGTGGTACAAAACTACAAGCTAAGGTATTTGTGGAAATAGCACGCTCTACTGGTATCAACATCACTCTAGACAAGAGCGAAATAGTGCTTGGACCTAAGACCACGTTGACTGTGACAGTGGCATCTCCAGAAGCTCTTAACAATGCAAAAGTGAAGCTCGTTGACGCTGATGGTGAAAACACGGGCGTTCTTGCTTACACCTTTACTGGTGCTGCCACAGTGCAGAAGGTAACGCTACCTGTTAACACCATGCCCGAAGAGGCAGGCGTGTACCAGGTGGTTGTTGAAAGTGTCAACTACGTGGGCAGTGCAACGTTGACCTTTATAGAGCCCGTGATTACAGCTACGCCTGCTGAGATACTGGCAAACAGCTCCAATGTGGTAACCTTCACTTCTGAAAATGTGGACGACCTTAGATCTATTACGCAGGTAACTGCCACTGGTGCTGTGAAGAGCATAACTGCTAAGATTGCAGAGGATGCAATCACTGCTACCATTGTGACCACTGCTGAAAAGGGTACCGTTAAGGTAACCTTCAAGTTCAACAGTGGCTACGAGCATGAAGTGAAACTCAGCTCTGTCTACGGCAAGCTCACAGTTGAGAATGCCACCGTCGCTTTTGGCACGAAGGTACTCACCTTCAAGCCTGTGGATGCGGCAGGGGCTACATTGGCTGCTGGTACTGACGTAAAGATCAATCTGCTTGGCAACGAATACAATGGCTCCGTTGCTGCCGATGGCTCCGTGAGCATATTGATTCCTGAGCTGCCCATGGGCACCTACAGTGTGCTTGTGAAGGTAGCCGGATATCAGGATGCCACGTTCAGCTTAGTAGTTGCTGAAGCAGAGCCTGAGTTCAAGACAGTTATTGAGCTTGCTCCTGGCATGGACATCTACACTGTCAACGGTGAAACCAAGTTCTGGGACGCCACACCTTACATAAAGGACGGCAGAACCTTGGTACCAATTAGGCACTTGGCGGAAGCCATTGGCTTCAAGGCTGATTGGGACTTCTCAGATCCCGCCAACAAGATGGTATTTATCTACACGGCAGAGCAGGATCCAGAGAAGGACAAAGAACATCCATTCATACTGCTCATCATTGGTCAGCCCACCGCCATGGTAAGTGGCAACCTCGTAGCTTTGGACGTCGCTCCTGAGATTCTCAACGGCAGAACCATGGTACCGCTGAGATTCGTGGTAGAGACTCTGGGCTACAAGGTGGAGTGGCTGGGCGGCACCATTCGTCTAATGAAATAACGCAGCTCCATCACAGTAAGTAGTAGATCCAAAGAAGAGGGGTGCCCCACTAAAAGGGGTGCCCCTTTTCTATTTGTTGTGGTTAAATGTTCCTATGAAGAGACGAAAGGGGGTAAGTTTAATCTATGGCGTGGCACAAACTTTTCATTGAAATGGGTATGGGTGTTGATCAGCACGGGCAAAATCCTACGCGGGCTTGCCAAAAGGCTGTGAAGGATGCTGTACACCGCGTGTGCATGCCCAGCTTGGTTGAAGGGGGACTGCTGAGTGGTTGCAAGGTGAAGCTTACTGTGGACCTGGCAGTTCCAGGGGCTGGCACGGTGGACATAAGCCAAGTACGTGAAGCTCTGCCGCTGAGCATGGATGCTGACATCGTGGTGCAGGAAGGTGGCTTGAAAGCAAAGGGCGTTGCCATGGAGGAGCTGGGAGACAAAAGCGACGATATGTTCATCGCCGTGGCTGCCATAACGGTTTGGGTATCCTGCGGTGAGGAGTAGGTAAGCTCGGGAAAGAAACATGATACAAAACTGACTCAAAGTTGGGTTAGAATATAATTTAGTCAATCATGATGTGCTCCTGTGTAATCCCCCAAATAGGGTGGGGGAGTTTCTACCTGCAGACCGTAAATCTGCAGACCACAGGGGTGAGGAAGAAACCATTTTTGGGTTTAATGGCGTTTGTTCTTCACCCCCGGTGGTCCAAGCTAAAGGAAGCTGCCTCTAATGTTGTCGGAAGCAGCACTACCGCTGTGCGGGTGTGGAGGGCGAATAGCTTTGACTGTTACTTTCTTAGTTAGGCCTCATTTCATCCCGCACTTGTGTTTTTCGCTTTCTTCGTTTGATTTTGGAAGGAGGTCGATTTTACATTGATTAAGTGGCTGGAAAAACATTTCGATTTTGAATCCCACGGTGCTAATTGGACAGATGAAATCATTGCGGGCTTGACTACGTTTATTACCATGGCTTACATTCTTTTTGTTAACCCGAACATTTTGGGTGCAGCTGGCATGCCCAAGGGGGCAGTCCTCATGGCAACAGCCATTGGAGCTGGGATCTCCACGGTGATGATGGGACTCTATGCTAAACTGCCCTTCGCTTTGGCGCCTGGCATGGGTCTGAATGCTTATTTTGCGTACTCGGTGTGCCAGGGTATGGGATTGCCATGGCAGGTGGCACTGGGTGCAGTGTTCATTGACGGCGTGATTTTCTTATTGCTGTCAGTTACCCCAGTTAGGCGCTGGATTGTGCAAGCCATTCCACTGAGCATCAAACTGGCAGCTTCTGTGGGCATCGGTTTGTTCATTGCCTTCATCGGTATGATCAACTCGGGCATCGTGGTGAAAAACGATGCCACGCTGGTGGGCTTGGGCAGTGTGACCAGGCCTGAAACACTGCTGGCTTTGGTGGGTTTGATCATCATCGTGGTGCTCATGGCCCTTCGGGTTAAAGGCAACATTCTGCTGGGCATTTTGATTACCACATTCATCGGCGTTTTTGTGAAGGGCAGCAGCGGTGTGCCTATTACAAACTTCACCGGCTCGGTGGTGGCATTGCCAAACTGGGGCGAGCTTTCTCAAACCTTTGGTGCCATGGACGTTGTGGGAGCTCTAAAGTGGGGCTTTGTGTCCATCGTATTCACCTTCACCTTTGTGGACATGTTTGACACGCTGGGCACCATTGCCGGCTTAGCTGCTAAGCTGAACATACTTAAAGAGGACGGCAGTTTCGAGGGAGCTGACCGGGCGCTTGTAACTGACGCTGTGGGCACCATGGTAGGTGCCGTGGCTGGCACATCCACGGTGACCACCTACGTGGAATCGGCAGCGGGTATCGCTGAAGGTGGCAAAACGGGAGCCACTGCCCTTGTAACAGGCATACTGTTCTTGCTTTCGTTGTTTCTTTGGCCTTTGGCAGAAGTGGTGCCTTCTGCAGCCACAGCACCAGCCCTTATCGTTGTGGGCTTCCTCATGATGGAGCCCATTTTGAAGATTGATTTCTCGGAGCTGACCGAAGCCATACCAGCTTTCATAACCATGATCGCCATGCCGTTCACTTACTCTATTGCTAACGGGCTCATTTTTGGTATTCTCAGCTACGTCATCATGAAGCTGTTCACAGGAAAAATAAAAGAGATTCATCCTGTGTTGGCAGTGCTGGCACTGGTCTTTGTGGTTTACTTGGTCTATTAAAACGCTGTCACCTCTGCTTACTTGACATACGAGCAGTTACGCAAAAAGTTTGTGGCAGAGGGCGGGAAGTGACATGAGCTGCGACGCACTCCCGCCCGCGAACCGATTCAACCTCCTCCTTTTCGTTTGGAGCCGCACCCAAAAAGAGGACACCCACGGGGCGGCTCCAAATTAGCCTTGTGCTATACTAAGGGTAATCGCTCTTCGCAGAAGGAGGTCTTTGACAATGCAACACACGTTTGTGGTGGAGTACTTCCCATACAACGCTGAAAGCAGCAACGTGGTGGAAGAGGCTTTGAAACTGCCTTATGTGGTGGAAGCAAAAGAAGGCAGGCTTATCATGGTGACCGTGGAAGCTGATTCCTACGAGGAAGGCAGGCAAAGGGCTGAAGAGGTTGGAAAAAAGGTGTTCGGCGAAGGTAACATCAGGGTACGCCGAGCTCAATAAATAATGGCATAATCACATAATAAGAGGCTGAGGAAAGTAAGCTGAAACCAAGAGAGACAGTAAGCATTAAACATGTTTTGTTGTTTTTTGGGGAGGCATTGGTGATTTAGAAACGTGGATTTTCGCGATTTGAAAAAGAGGCTGACTGAATTCTCTGTGAGGGCCCCGGGTTCGGAGCAAACTCGCAAACTGCTGGAGCATTTAAAACAGGAGTTTCCTGGCTATGAGCAGGAGACTGTGGATTTTAAATGCCCTCAGCACAAAGGTTGGTCATGGGGCTCGCTGCTTTTACTGGAGGTGGCAGGGCTTTTCCTACTTCAGCGCAGGCCTCTTCTGTCTGTGATTCTGGTGGTCATTCCCGCATTACTTCTTTTATGGGAAGAAAACGGCTACGTAAACTGGTCGCGTTTGTTTAGCTTTACTCGGTGCCAGAACTTGGTGTTGAAAAAGATGCCCGAGCAAAAAGAGGCTGAAGAAAAGGAAAATACAGCTGAGCAGGACTATTCAGTGCCCCATGTGATTTTTGTGGTGAACGTGGACAGCCGCGTGGAGGGTTTGTGGGACAGGTTCGACCCAGAGGGTGTGGGCCGTACAGCTTGGCTTAACCTCTCTCTCATGCTGGCTTCGTTCACTTCTGTGCTCAGTTTTTACTTTCCCATACGCTTTTGGCTCTACCTGGGCCTGGCTCTATCGGTGGTGCTTCTGCTGGAGATGGTGGATTTCATTTACCAGGGCTTGTTCCGCCGTTTTTACCCCGGTGCACTGGACAACGGCTCTGGCATGTTGGTATTAAAGCAAATCAGTGACCTACTTGACAATGTTCCACACTGGATGCTTTTTGTGGACGGTGGCAACGTTAGTGGTGCAGGCATTGATGCCTTCAAGCGCCGCTACAAGCTACCAAGGAATGTGCTCTTTATCACCTTGGAAAGGCCTGGCGCTGGCACAGTAGCAGTAGCAAGGCGCCACGGTTTATGGTCTGCTGTTGGCATGCCCAAGCAGGTGGTGGCATTTCTTACAAAGGAAGCTGGCATAAACAATTTCACGGATTTTAGTTACAGGCGCAGTTTGGGAGCTTTTCTGAACTTCCGTGGATGCGCTTCACTTTCCGTGGTGGGTCAGCTCAGAGGTAAAGAGGAAAGCCAGCTCATGCTCACAGATACTATCGAGTGCATAAGTGATAAGAACATTCAAGAAGCAGGAGCTTTGGTATTAAGGTTGGTGAATATGATTGAGCAACCAGAAGACAACGAATCCGGCTCTGGAAACACAACAGACTCCAATTAGGCGGTATTTAGAGGAGTTCACTCTTCTTACCTTTGCTTTTTACCCATGGTACGGTAGGTTGGCTGACACCATTACACCCAGTAAATCCTACTGGTTTGACATTCTGTATTTTGTTTGCGTGTTTGCTGTAATCGATTACCGACACATTCGCTGGGAAAAGGTTATGCGCTTCGCACCGTTCATGCTGGTTTACTTTTGGAGTAGTGCCATTAACGGTGTGCCTCTGCTCATTTTCAAGGAGACACTGCGACGTGTGGTTGGTCCATTTGGCATCATGCTTTTTGCCTCAGCTGTGGACTGGGACTACGCAAAACTTAGGAGGTTGCTGATTTACATAACTATTAGTGGTTTGCTCATGGGTGGTGTGGCTGGTTACCAAGTGTTAACTAAACAAGCTCCTCAGTCCGAGTGGCTGGATACGGAGCTTGATACCGATCGCACCATTATCAGGGTGTGGTCCATTTTCTCCATTCCCACTTACTACAGCATATTTGTGGACATTTCCATTTTGGTGGCATTGGGGCTTTTGCTCACCTCGAGTGGTTGGTTTGAACGTTTTGTTTGGGGGTTAAGCTTTTTGGGCTTTTTGTTAGCTCAGCTGCTTACCTATGCTCGGGGCGGTTTGTTGGCTTCCGCTTTTGGGCTTTTTGTGGCGCTTGCAGTGGAAAGCCTTGTATGGGCTTGCGTGGCCGCTGCAGCGGCGGTCATAGGTGCTTTAACCATTCCTCAGCTGCGTGATAGACTGCTCACTGCATTTACGTGGGCTTATGTTCAGGAAAGCTCACAACCTGGAGGCAGAATTTACCAGTGGGGAAGGGCATTGGAAAATGTGGGCATATTAGGCGGTTTCAAAGGTATTAGGCAGCTGCTAATTGGTACGGGCCCTGGTACCTTTGGTACCCAGTCTTCAATCAACTTGGGGCTTCATGGGGCCCTGCGCATTGACAGTGCCTACTACGCCATTATGGCCGAATATGGGCTTTTGGGTGTGGTGAGTTTCGTTTATTTTGTGGTGAGCACGCTACTGGAAGGCTTGAAGAAAGTACTTAATACGGAGGATAAAAGGGTTAAACTACTGCTCGCTTGCGTGCTTGGCGCCGTTTCTGCTTGGGCATTCCACGGCCTCACGGACAACGTCTTTGATTACTTTTACGTGCTCAGCTGGGTGTTCCCACTTGCGATGGTACTTTAGAATATTACTAATGAATAAGGCTTTAATAGTCATGCATAAGGCTTTGGTGGTGGTGTGTGATGCACTTCAAAGCATTGTGCATGATCAAGGTTTTGGGGAGCGTTCCTGGCTTGAGCTCAATAAGTAGGCAGGCACGCTCAATGACAGTAAAGTGGAGGGAGGAATACGGGACGTGAGTAATCAATCCTTAAGAGTGAAGATTACAGTAGTTATGGTTGTACTTGTATTCATAACGGCACTGGGTTTGGGGGGTATTGAAGCTTACCGCATTAGCGGCGACTTTGAAAACTTGGTTGGTCAACAGCTAAAAACACAAACGGAATCAGATTCTAGAGCCATTTGGGATTTTTTGAAGAACTACGGCAACTTGGCGTCTTATTTAGCTAATACTAATCAGGTTATCATGGCAGCTTCCACCGATGACGTGATGGTCCAGTCCGATGTGAGGATGCTTTTTGATGCCATTAGGAAGCAGTACCCAGACATTCTTAACGTGTATGCAGCTTCTAATACTGGTCTAGTCATCATGGAGCCCATGACGTCCCTGCCTCCTGAGTACGATGCTACCAGCACAGTGTGGTACCAAAGAGCCATGGCAAACCCCACGGATTTTGTGGTGGTAGAACCTTACAACGAGCCAGTAAACCAAACACAAGTAATCACAGTAGCAAAAGCCATTTACAGTATGGGCGATTATGTGGGTGTGGTGGGTATTGACATTGAAGCAAGTAAGATTGCCAGTCAAATGCTGGCATTCACAAATAACATTTCCAAATACCTGCTTAACCGCGATGGTGTAATCATACTTTCTGGTAGCGGTGCATTCGTAAGCTCTGGTACGGATCTTTCCAAGGAAGTCTTTTGGAAAGACATGAAAAGTGCCGCCACCAAAGGAAATATGGTAAATTACACCCTCAAGGGTGCAAAGCGTATTGGTTTTGTGAAACAACTACCCAATGGCTGGTATTTCTTAACTGCCATGCCAGCTTCTGTTATAAGTGCACCCGTGAGGAGTGTCATAAATACTACTATTTTGGTGGGTTTGGGTGTACTTCTACTAACTGTCATTTTGGGCTACTTTGCTGTACAGAATGTGTTCTTGAAGCCCTTGATGGAGCTTCGCGGTGCCATTGAAGCCATCGCGAGCGGTGATTTAACGGTGCGAGCACCTGTTAGGGGTAAAGACGAGCTGGGCCGCATGGCGCAGGGTGTGAACAACATGGTTGAAAGCCTGAATGCACTCATTGCGGCAGCTGCTCAAACGGCAGATCGGGTGAATGAGTCTGCAGGCAGCTTAGCAGCTACTTCTCAGGAGACCAGCGCTTCTGTGGAAGAGTTAACGGCGCAGAGTAATGAAGTCGCTACCAATGCTGAAATGGCTTACCACGCCATTGAGGATTTTGCAGGCGGTGTGGAACAGGTTTCCGGCACCGCTCAAAGCATTGCTGCCGATGCTCAGCTGTTGGCTGCGGAGGTAAGCAATGTGAAGGACAACGCACAGGAAGGTGCTCAGAGTTTAGAGCAGGTTGCAGAAGTGGTGGATATTGCTAACAAGAATACTGATAAGACCAGCGTTATCATGGAACAGTTGGCGAAGGATGCCAGCAGCATCAGTAACATTGTGGAAACAATTGAGCAAATTGCTGAGCAAACCAACCTGTTGGCTTTGAATGCTGCCATCGAGGCTGCTCGTGCCGGTGAAGCAGGACGCGGTTTTGCCGTAGTAGCTGACGAGATAAGGAAGTTGGCGGAAAAGAGTCAAGAGGCTACTCAGAGTATTGCTGACATACTTGGTGGCATTCAAAACAGAACAGCTGAAGCCAGCGGTTCTATGAAGAACACATTGAACGTGGTAAAGTCTGCCTACGAAAGGACAAAGCAAGCCCAGCAAAAATTCAGCGCTATTCTGGACAGCGTGGGTAAAATTGCCAGTACTGCAGAAGGTTTTGCTGCAAGTGCTGAGGAACTCAGCGCCTCCACTGAGGAATTGAATGCTGCGGTGGATAATGCCGTAGAACCTGTTAGAAGTATTGCCGAGCAGGTGCGTCAGTTCAGTGATGCCCTAAAGCAGCAGTCCCAGGGTGTATACCAAATTGCGCAGGAGATTTCTTCGTTAGAGCAGTTAGCTGAACAGCTCAAAGAAGAAGTGGATAAATTCAAGATATAAAAGAAACTCTGCTTGTACAGAAGGGCATGTGAGAGCAAGAAGGAGGCAAGGAGGTGAAGTGCCTCCTTCTTGCTCGTCAATGTGGCACATGGCTTTTGTGTTTGGTAAATTGTCGTTTCTTTTGCACGTTAGATGTATATTGTTTTTATTCTGCTTTTAGCTAGGCTATCTTTATCATGATCCCTGTGACCATATCCATAGTTGTCCGTCAAGGGTATGTGGCATTGCTTATTCCATTCGTGTGGATATTCTTGTCAATGTTTTGGCAGACAAATAACTTCATTTTCTCCATCGATTTAATTCCACGGCTATTTTACGGGTCTTATTTTTCTTCTTTCTCAAGCCGAGTTATTAATCTATCCACATCTTTAATTTATTTATTTCTTGTCGGCATAGCATGTTACCTTGCAGGCGGTTACATGATAAAAAGAACCGATTTTTAACTGTTTTAGATGCTAAGAAAAAACTTCCCAGCTCATTTAAAATAGCGCTTAAAATTGTAGGAGTTACCCACAGGAGGTGACATGCTTTTATGAACCACAGAGAACAGTTGGCAAGACAAACATTGGCTGATGTTATGAAAAAGCTCTACAGCCGTGGGCTTATTTCTGTTTATGGTGGTAATGCCAGTATGGTGCTGAGTGATGATAATGCGCTCTTGATAACACCGTCTGGTTTTAACAAAGAAAGCCTCAAAGAAGAAGACTTGGTAAAGGTGGACTTTGCATCGGGTAAAGTGCTGGGAGAAGGTAAGCCCTCCAGCGAACTTAGGACTCACCTTGCCATTTACGGCGCCAACAAGGAGGCAAAAGCTGTGGTGCATGCGCACCCTACTACTTTGGTTGGTGTATGCACTGCCGGTTACGATTTTGGTGTTTACACACCTGAGCAAGCCCTTTTGGTAGGCAAGCCCATGGTTATCAACTTTTGTATGGGGGAAGAGCTGGCGGAGCGCATGTCTGCCTTAGCAGGTACATGCCAGGCTGTCGTTGTAAAAAACCACGGCGTGTTTGCTTGGGGACCGACTATTATGGAGGCTTATGCAAAGATAGAAATACTAGAAGAAGCGGCAAAGATGGTAGTTGCTGGTAATGTTATTATGGGTGGCTTGGGTGTAAGCTCAATCAGTGATGAACAGGTCTTGGACATTCTTAAGAACTACAGACCATCGCATAAAAGTCAATGATTATCAAAAACGGCTTCAGAAGTGCATCATATTGCGACATTTGGGTATATAAATAAGTAATGAAGAATAGAAGAAGTTACTTGTGGTTGGGTGCCGTTGTTGCCATTCTATTGTTCTTATCGGCATATCTTCTTGTTAACGCTCGCTCTAGTACTTTAGCCTACGCACTGTCCGACGATGCAGTTAACATGGACCCTTTGGAAGCAACGGATATAAACTCGTGGAATGTGATGAGTCAGATTTATGAAGGACTGATGAAGTTTCGGCCTTCTTCATTGGAAGTTGAGCCCTGTTTAGCGAGTTACTACGAGGTGAGCGATGATGGTCTGGTTTTCACCTTTTATCTCCAGAAAAACGTTCAGTTCCAAGATGGTGCACCTTTTGATGCTGATGCGGTGATTTGGAATGCAAGACGAGGCATGGAAAAAGCTGATACTTCCTACTATGCCAGCTTAGTGTGGGGAAGCGTTAAAGACGTACAAAAGCTTGGCAGCCACGTTGTGCGTTTTACTTTGAAAGAGTCCAGGGCAGATTTCCTCACCAATTTAGCACTGCCTTTTGGCGGCAGTATGGTCTCACCTAACGCCACCGATCTAAAAAACAATCCTATAGGCACTGGGCCTTATAGGTTGGCAAATTGGGTTAGAAATAAAGCAATAACACTGGAGTACAACCGCAATTGGTGGCAGGGCAAGCTGACTGATGGAGTGGGCTTCAAGAGCGTGCGCTACTTGGTTGTGGACGACCCCGAAGAAGCAGTAAATCTACTCCGCCAGGGGAAGGTTCACATTCTGAGCTATGTTCCTCCCGAGCTAGTTGAATCGCTTAATGCTGAGGCAAATGTTAGGCTGGTGGAGACTCAACTGCTGGCAACGTCTTTTCTTGGTTTTAATACCAAATCGGCCGTGTTAGCTGATGCAAGGGTTAGACAGTCGTTGTTATTCCTGCTCGATCAAGATTATCTAATCAAACACGTTTACAGCGGTTTTGCTTTGAGGAGCCAAGGTCCTCTGCCACCTGCATTGGAAAAGGAAATCGGATGCCGCTACCTATCGCCTAACTATGAGGTAGGTGTAAGATTGCTCAGAGAAGCTGGTTACAGCAAAGAGCGCCCTCTCAACTTGACTGTGGAAGTGCCGCTTGAGCCACGTGATTACATGCCCAGCGGTGGTGTGAAATTAGGTGAGGGCTTGAAGGAGGTCTATGAAAGCACTGGACTGGTGAAGGTCACCTTTGTTTACAAACCCTTCGAAAGTTTGCTAAGTGATCTCATGGAAGGCAAAGCTACAGAAGCATTTGTGCTGGGTTGGAGCAGTGACAATGGACGTGCGGATAACATGTTAACACCACTTTTTCACAGCAAGAGCCCTTTGAACTTTTTTAAATATGAGAATCCATTGGTGGACAAGTATTTGGAGGAAGCTCAGACGGAGTTAGATGAAAACAAGAGAGAAAAGCTTTACAGAGAAATTTGCGACATACTGCTGGAAGATACACCTGCTGCTTTTTTGCCAATTCCCATCTCTTTTAAAGCACTCGATGAGCGGCTAAAAGGATATAACGTTAATCCCATTAACATTGAACAGCTTTACTTTGTGCGATACTGAGGCGCTTAAAGGTTTATAATATGAAAATAATGGCTGAATACGTTATCAAAGAGATTGACTTTGAAAACTTAGAGAACATTTCTGTGGGATGGGACGAGTCCGCGTACGATGACGTGGATATCATGCTCATTAAGAGTTTCATATTGAATGAGCTGGAGCGCGAATACGGTGAAGGTACCCACATTGAAGTGTATTCCTTGGGTGATCTCATCGAAAAAATGGAAAATCTGATTGGTGAACCAGTTTCACCCGAAGACTTACCTTTTGACCAAGTGGCTCGGCTCATGGACCGTTTCTTTGGTAAAGCGGTGAAGTTTTTTGTGGACGAAGAAGGGAATTTGTTCATTGCCCTGCTCGTGGATCTGTTACCCACCAGCTCTGATTTTATGACCACGCTTTGGAGATTTTGGAGCAACAACGATAAATAACTAACACAACAACAAGTAAGGAGTGATGGCGAACGTGCGCAAGTCTTATATGTGGTTCATTGCTTTAGTACTTGTAGCAGTACTGGTGCTGGCTGCTTGGTATTTGCATTCAGGCACCAACCGTGGGCTCACTGCAAAAACCGCTGTGGCAGTGGTGAGAGCCGACGATGTGGCTTATGAAGTGGCTTCAGCTCCGAAACCTGGCGACCTTCTGCTGGACCGTTACAACAAGCCCTATTTTGAAGTTGTTACTGCCACCTACATGCCCTTCATGTATAGAACACAGAATGAACACGGTAATGTGGTTTACAGTCCTGACCCACAGCGTTATACCATGTTTGTTACGGTAAAGACCATTGCACCTTTTTACGATGACGTGCCTGTGATGGCGAAGCAGCGCATAGTTGTGGGACGCTCACTCACGCTGGAAGGACCAAACTGGGCGGTATACGGCCGCGTAACTCAGCTTACTATTACTCCTGTTGAGAAGTAAGGGTACTGCAAATACACATACACACATATAATCTACGACGGCCAAAGAAAGGGCACCTTTTGGTGTAACAGTTCAATGTGTGCAGGTGTGAACCCTATAACTTCACCCTGTACGTAAACCAGCTCCTGGGTGTCGTTCACACTTAGCTCACGCGTTTTAATGTGCGTAACTTTCGGGTGCGGTAAGTGTGTACCTTTAAAGGCTTTTGGCAGCAGCTTCAAGGTTTCCCAGCGTGTTAGTTGTTCCACAAACAGCACATCCATGTAGCCGTCGTCAACAACTGCCATGGGCGCTATTTTTATGCCTCCTCCCACGTACTGACCAATCATGGCAAAGAGCATGTTGTAAAAGCCCTTGAATGAGCCTTCTGGCGTTTCCAGTTTAAGGTGAACCGGTTTGTTCAGCCTTATTTCGGTGACGACTGCAGCGGCATAGCTCCAAGCACCTTTCAATGCGCCCTTCATGTTGTTTACCCTGAAAGAGACTTTAGCCGGAAAGCCCACACCGAAATCATTTACAGAGTACCTGACGGCGGTTTTTCCTTCAAAGTCGCAGTAGGTGATGCGCATTAAGTCAATCAGTCTGGTTTGGCCCAGTTTTATGACGTCAACTTGCTTAGTTAAGTCCTTTGCAGTCCCAGCGCTTTTTAGAAAATCATTGCCTGTGCCAATACCCAAAGCACCCATGGGAACTGGGAAATCCAGCTGTACCAAACCATTAAGTACCTCATTTACGGTGCCGTCGCCACCAGCGCTCACCACAGCATCAACGCCGTTCTTTGCCAGCCTCACAGCAAGCTCGGTTGCCTGACCAGGAAACTCCGTAATCTCAACTAAGGTTTTGATGCCCGCTTCGTGGAGCATGGAAAGAACTTGTGGGAAGATCCGGCCTGCTTTACCCCTGCCGGCTGTGGGGTTAAGTACAATCCCTATGTTCTTGATCATTTGACCTTACTGATGACTCCGATACTTCCGCTCTTTTCTCTTTAATGGCAACGGCATTGTGCGGGTGTATGGACTCGTAGCTGACCACCTTTATACGAAAGCAAGGGGATAAAGGATCCAGTTTTAAGAACAGATCTTTGGCAATGTCTTCCACAAACTTTGGATTCAAATAGGCTTTTTCTGTGACGTATTTTTCATCAGGTCTCTTTAGCAGTGGATAAAGAGGTTGTGAAGCACTGCTTTCCACCAGTGCTATGACATCTTCAATCCACAGATCACCTTGCCAGCTAACCGTTACGTCCACACGTTGATTATGGGCACCAAACTCGCTTATGTCTCGAGAGCAGGGGCAAAGTGAGTGAACTGGCACAGTCACGGTGGAGGTTACCACGTAGCCTCTGGTGGAGTTTAGTTCTGCTTTGAAAGAAGCGTCCACATACATGACGGTTTCCAATTTTGTTACTGGGGTACTTTTCTTTATGGCGAAGGGAAATGCCACTTCAATCATGGCTTTCGTTGCTTTCAAGCGTTCTTTTATGTCCTCCAGAGTAACTCTAAGGCGTGTTTGAGAAATCTCTTCCAAATGTTGGTACAGCACTTCCATGAACCGCGACATGTGCGTTCCACGAAAAGAATGGGGAAAGTCCACACCAATGGAGAATGTCCCCACTGTGGGCTGCTTACCGCCTTCCTTGGTGCGCACTGTTATGGGCAGTCGCACATTCTCAATGCCTACATAATCCAGGGGTACGTTACGCGGGTCACGTTCGCTTTGCACATCACGCATACCAGCTAATCGCCTCTCGATGCATCTGCTTTTATCTCCACCCATGAAGTAGCCGTTTCAAAAAGCTTCACTGAGGTTAGCACCAAACCGAGCTTCTCTACATGCGGCTTAAGGGTTTCAAACACCCACATGGCAACAAGCTCTGTGCTGGGTTGTTCAAAATGGTCGTTTAGGTAAGAATGGTCAAGTTTGGAAAGCACTTCCTTGTTAACTAAGTCCTTTAGGTCACCAAAATCCATCAGCAAGCCGTTCTCAAGCTCATTAGGTGTGCCGCAAACGGTTACTTCCAAGCGGTAAGTATGGCCGTGCAGTGCTTCGCACTTGCCCTTGTAGTTTGTCAAATTGTGGGCGGCATCAAAGGTGAAAGCTTTGGTTACACAAACATTCATACGTTAGAAAGTATAACACAAAAGCAGGTTTCGTCCTTCTAAGTTACAGGCTTTTACAAGCCTAAAGCGGGTAAAAGCATGGAGGTGATAAACCTTGCCAGCCACTGCGGGAAGGTGAGTAGGTAGCTGTAGGGAGTGTACTGCAGCAGCAAAACAGCGCCTGCCGCGGACAGGAATAACCCTTTCATACCCACTTCATGAAGTAAGTAGTACCTCCTTATCTTCTTTTGAATGGGTTTCTTTTTCTTCTCCCATTCTTCGCTGTAATCTGCCACGCTTATTAAGTCGATAAAATCTAGGTCGTCCACGGTCTTTTTACACCTCCTTCCTTAGCTTCGCTTTGGCTCTATGGACAATGCTCTTTATGGTATTTTCCGGTTTCCCAATTAGCTCAGCCACTTCGTGGTAAGAAAGGCCTTCCTGGTACAGCAGCAAAAGTACGCTGCGTTCCTCTTCTTTCAGGCTCTGCAAAAGCAGATGCACATCTTCAAAGTGATCCTTTCCAGCCGAAAGCTCATATCCTTCTTCCTCGTCAATCAAGGGCATTCTACTTCTAAGTACGTCCATGGCCCAGTTGTGGGCGATCTTGAACAAATAACCTTTGGGCGAAGACCAATCGATGCTGGAGCGCATGGCTCTAATAAACACTTCTTGTACACCGTCTTCGGCTTCCACTTCAGAAAGCCCCAAACGGCGCATGTAAGCGTAAAGCCTTTTACCGTAAAGCTCGAATGCTCTTTCTACCTCGTTCATCATGGCAGTTGCCTTATGTCCACGTTACCCATTTTCATATCCAAATGCAGTTTCATGGTTCCATTATATCCTTGTGGGTCAGAATCATTGTTAAATCTACCAGCACCACCGACATTTTCTACTTCTACCTTTACACCTTGGGGCACTGTTAAGTTCAGATTGCCTGCAGAGGCTCTAACGGTGATCAAATCCACCACTGTGGAGGTGCTCACATTGATGTTTCCCGCCCTGCTGTCCACAGTGATGTCTTTAACATGCTCATTGAGTGCTAGGTTTATGTTTCCTGCGTAACTTCTTAAAATGATACTTTCAATCTGCGCGGCACTGTCAATGGTTATATCGCCCATCCGTGAATCTACTAGGATGGAGTTCATGGGCTGGGTTATTTCCACATACAGAGAACCATAGCTGGCTGCAATGTCCACGGATGCAACCTGTGAGCCCAAAAACAAAGCGCCATTGCCTTCGCGTCCGCTTTGGGGCGTTAGCTCGTAAACGCCGCTAGCAGTTTTTCTAAACACGTACTGGTATGTGCCAAAGCCATACTCTTTTGAGGGCTGCTGTCCCACATAAAGTGAGCCAAAATCCAAGTGAAATGACAGGGCAGAAGAGGTTTCTTCTTCCGCCCATGTCAGTGCCTCCAATGGGGTTGAGCGGAGGCCGTATATTTTCAGGGGGGCAGGGAAGGGGCGGTTACCTTTTCTTGCGGGGGTGTCATTGTAACCAGACCCTTGTTGTTGCTGCTGTTGCTGTTGTTGTCCCTGCCACTGAGGTTGGGGAGGTGTGAGCGTCTTAAAAATGTAAAATCCACCAATCACCACAGCCACACACAGCAGTGCGGCTACGATGTCTTTGGTCGGTGCAGGCATTAAGTACCTTACACCATAGGTAATGAGTAGCCCACCCAGTAGATACCAAGGATCGGGGAGGGCAGAGTGTGCTACATACTCTTGCAGGGGGCTATAAGGTAAAACATACAGTATCCAAAGAACTCCTCCAATCACCAAGATTAACCCAAATAGTTGTGCAGTGGACAGTCTAACCCTAAACAGACCCAGCAGTGATTGTACAAAAAGCACCAGTAACCAAACAAGAAAAATCACTGCAAAAAACTGGTTTACTGTCCAGCTCACTATTTATCCGCTCCTTTGCTCTGGCGCTGTGTTTGGTTGTGGCTTATTAGGAGGACAAGGCCAATAACAATGAGTAGAACAGGAAGTGCCAAAGCGCGGGCAAGCTCGAAGTATGGCATCATCCAACGGGGAATAGTAATGATGGCATAGGAAGACAAGTTCTTGAACAGAATGACAGCTCCCACCACAAGTAATATGGCACCGAAAACTACCTTACCACTGACATGCTGCTCAGCTCCAGGTTCTTCTGCGGTGCTGCTAGCATACTGGCTGTAAACGTCCTCCACATAGCCTTCTACGGACGTGCCGTCTAAAGTAGCTGAAACCTTTGGCTGCTCGGGAATGATGACCCAGCCAATTATGTAAAGAATGGTAAAAAACGTGAAATTTCCAAAGAACATGAGCAGTAAGTAAATAATGCGTAGAAGCACTACATCCACTTGGAGGTACTCAGCAAGGCCACCAAGTACGCCACCTATGATGCGGTTTTTCCTACTCCTGTAGAGCTTTTTACTGCCGCCGCTGTTATTGCCCATAGCTTTCTCCTTCTGGTTCTAAAGGTATGATGATCCAAGCAATGATGTAAAGCGCTACTAATAAAGGCAAAATCAGGGTGAGCGCTGCTGTAATTAGCCTTAGTAGGTTCGTATCAACATCCCAATTGAAGTAAGCTCTAAAGCCACCTATAACGCCGCCCAGAACTTTATCTGTCCTGCTGCGGTAAAGTTTTTTCAACTATGAACACCTCTCTTTCTATTCTTTGTTTACTACTTAATATACTTGGAAAGACACCTTTAGGTTGCACAATGTAAAAATGGACACTGGGGAGGTTGCATAAGATGAAATGGTGGGAAGTGGATTTTGAGCGCATTAAAGAAAGTGAAGAGTTTAAGAAACTTACTGGAGTGTGGCTGGAGCTAAAGTTAGGTTACTTAGTTTTTCACGTTCCAGTTAATTTGTTTTACCTGTCCTACGTGCTGGCAAAAAGTAGCGGCAAAGAACAGATTACATACACGTTGACAGGCGGTTTTGTGCTGCAGATTGCACTTTCAGATGTTGAAAGGGTACTGTCCCACATCGAAAAGGGTGAAAAACCTTTTTCTCTTAATTTGGTAATTGACGGTAAAAAGCGAGAAGTTGTTGCTACTCCAGTGAAAGTGCCACCTTCCAGTGATGCCAATACACTGGAATCATGATTAATAGATAGATTGCATTCCGACCCGCTATGGAATAGTTGTGGCGAAGAGCCACTTTTCTGTACTGAAGTTCCCTTTGTATTACAAATTCTTTCACCTCTTCCGGTGTGACACTACCCCCTCCAGCCGGTCCGTACTTTTCCCAAAGGAGCTGAGCCTTGGCATCCTCGTAGTTTATGCGGATAGGGCTCAGTGGAGGTTGTACTAAGATTCCAGACAGTTGTGAAACCAAGTTGCTGGCATAAAAGAGTACGAACATGAGCAGCACAAACGATGCCACATAGTAATAGACCTTCATTCCTGCTTTTTGTTTTTCCGTCATTGCACAGCTTCTCCTTGTCGAGCTACTCCAGTCTACGGGCTACTTTCCAGTGGTACCAAAATACGGGGAAGCACACTACCAAAGAAATCACATTTCTTGCAGCCCCCTGATACCAAGAATATATCTGGAATTGTCGGTTTTTCTCCCTCTGCTCCTTTACGAAAGCTTGAACCTCTTGTGGTGCTACTGTTGTGTTCTCTGTTACCCCGTATTTTTCCCAAAGTAGTTGCCCTTTAGCATCTTCATAGTCCCACTGCCCCAGAATAAGAGGTGGAGGTGCCACTATGCCAATGACTTGCCACACAAGGCCGTTTAGGCTGTAGAGCATCATCATGAGTAAAATGAATGACACCGTGTAGAAGTAAGCCTGTTTTACAGTAATCTGTTCCATGTCAAACAAGTCCTCTTCTGCACATGGTCATTCCAAAGTGCGAGCAATTTTCCAGTGATACCAGTAAAGAGGGACGATTACTGCCAAATAAAGTGCATTTTTTGCTACGACCTGCCAGTTGTAATAAAGCGTTAGCCTTTGGCTTTCCTTTTCTTTTTGATCTATGAAGGTTTGTACTTCCTCGGGCGTGACGGTCACGTTTTCAGTGGTGCCGTATTTTTCCCAAAGTAGCTGACGCTTTGCATCCTCGTAGTTCCACGTGCCAGCGGTCAGGGGAGGTAAAATGGTTATCTGAACTAACTGCCACAAGAGACTGCCCACATTAAAGAGAATTAGCAGAAGTAGCACCAGAGAAACGGCGTAAAAATAAACCTTTTTAGCTGTCCAGTTTTGCATGGATCAGGCCCCCTTCTTCAACACTGTGCAGTGTGGTCTATTCAAGTGAGCGTGCCACTTTCCAGTGGTACCAGAATACGGGGAAGCACACTGCCAGATAGACTATGTTTTCTCCCATCATTCTCCAGTTAGAATAAGTGTTGACTTTTCTGCTTTCGAGATCCAAGATCGGAGGTGGAACAATTATCTCGGAAAGCCTCCACACAATTTGGCCAACGTTGTAGATGATGAAGGCAAGAAGTATGAATGACAGGGCATAAAAATAAACCTTCTTCACAGTCCAGCCGTGCATATCAAGCCCCCTTCGGTAATTTCCAGTATTAATTATAGTGCATCTTTACATGAGTACTGTAGTTTTTTCTGAAAGAAGACTACTTAACAAAGTTGTACGGATGCTATCGAATAATTGTGAAAAATTAGTGGTATAATGTGCGCATGAAAGGGGATAAAAGTTTCAAGGGTATGACCCTCATAGAAGTGCTTATTAGTTTAGCACTTCTATCGGTGTTGATGGTTGTAGTGCTTTTCACAAGTACTTGGTTGTTCACCTTTGTAAAAAATCGGCTTATAGCCCTGCCTAATTATGTCATTGGCTTGTCAAGAGCTTATAGTGCCGTTTACCTTAACGCGCAGGACATCCAGCTGAGCGCCACCTACAGCGTTGACAAGAACCTTCCGTCTGTGACGCTGTACAAGAAGAGCGGTTCAGACCTGGTGTCCAATACTGTGAATTTCAAAGAATTGATACGTGCCGAGGCGTTGTCCACGGCTACAAGTGCCACGGTAACTTTGGAAGTTCAAACAGCTTCGGTGTCCATTCAGCAGCCAGCTGACAATAAATTCTTGCTGTTACTTTACCTCAGCATACCTTCTTCTGACGGCAGAAGGTTCGATAATACCGTGGTCATCAAAAAACTGGTGAATGCCGCGCCAGTGCCAGAGAGTTTTACGCGGAACGGCAATAACGTCATAGTCGACCTTTATTATCCTGCCTTGGGGTTTGGTGTTAGGCCTACGGGTTCTTCTGATTTGCAGCTGGTGACTGACACCAGTACTATTACAACGGTTATTGACAGCAGCGGAGTTCGTTCAACCGCCACGGCAATGCTCACAGGCACAACTACCAAACTGGGACCCAACGTTTATCAAGCGTTGTTCATAGAGTCAACTGCGACGCAACCTGAGTTTATCACGTTGCCACCACTTATTGGGGTCGATGGCACACCTTGTGAAGACGTTACTGTAAAGGTGGTGGCAAGCCCATGAAAAAAGGCATTGCACTGATAACAGTTTTAGCTTTTGTTCTCATACTTAGTTTACTCATGGTGCCTCTGTATGTGTCTGTTTTGGGGATGACCTCCACACTGCGCAGTATTCAGGTCTTGCCTGCTAAACACGAGGCTTTTGCTGCTGGACTCAATGTGGTCCGTGTGCTCATCGTAAATGCTCAAGATATGGAAACCAGTACTACTATTGAGCTTGCACAAGGCCCAATCGTAGTGACTGCTAGTTTAGCAAGATCTTTTGACAGTGATTTATCGCTTCAAGATGAGATAGATTGCGAAGGCACAGCAAGTCCTGTTGTGAAAATGAGAATGTGTAGTGCTGTTAACTACTGGGATGTCACAGTGCACTTTAAGGATAACTACGTGCTTACCGGAACAGCAGTGCAGTACGTGATGTTCCAGCCTGACAAGGATTATGTGTATTTACTGGATTTTAAGGAGAAAAGGGAGTGAGCGGCATGCGTAGAAAAATGAAAGGTTTCACCCTCTTGGAAGTGGTCATTGCTCTTGTCATAGTCGCCATTTTAGCTGCGGGTACATTACCTGCTTTGTCAAACATCAATAAGCAATCATTCCAAACAGAGATAGACCTTAACTTGCCCTCAGTTGGCCAAGCTGCTCTGAATGGCCAGAGTTCAGCCACAAGCCTTTATGCTGATTTGACTGATACTACCACAAGAAGTGTTTCTTTGCTTACTAACGAGCTTGTCAAACACAGTGCCACAGTCAGCAGTAAGGGTTACACCTATGCCATTGACACGCTCTATGCCGACGTGGGAGTGGGACTGGGAAGTCTGGGTGCTGGTTCACCATTTAAAGAAGGCGACACCGCCTCCCACGAGGACACTAGTACTACGCCGGTAATTATCACACCAACGACGACACATACTGAGCCTACGCTCGGAAGTGCGAATCTTCTTGACTGGGAAGTATGTTCTGACAAGGATAACCAAAATGAGGATGAGCATACCTATGGCCCTGGTTACGTGCAAGTTAATTCTAATGGTGACGGTTTTATTGACTATGGCCTTACTTTCCCAGTGCAATCTAGTGCATCGGATGACAACTATGTAATAGTTGCCATACCCGGGAACACTAAACTGCAAAAAAGCTGCGATAAAGATTGCAAGCATGTAGACTGGAGCTTTGTTGCTTTTCTTAATAAGACGACAACATCTTCCATTGAAAATAAAGTTTGCAAGCCCAAGAGTAATGAGAACGGAATCGCTAAGCTTCTTAGTACTAGTACTTCAATCCAAGAGACTGAATTGACTGCAACTGAAAGTGGGCAAGGGAATGGAGGCAGCTATTACTTCCCTAACGGGACTGCATCAACCGCAAGCATAATTTACAAGTACAAGTTTGTAGCTAAAATAGAAAAGAAACTATACTGGAGTATGCACTTTGTTATAAAGTTCATGGACGGTACACCTCTCCAAAACCAATGGGTTCGCATTTACATACCTAATAGTTCAGGAGAAGTCACAACTGAAATTCCTGCCGTTATCGGAGAGGAAACAGCCACCACTACCACCTATGGGCGTGCGAAAATTCCTGTATCTTATGACGCTCCAAGTGGGTTACTCGCTTGGGATTCCATAACCTTTGATTTGTCCGAAAACGCTTCAGTGACGGTTAAAGTCAAGACTGATTCCATGAGTGACAGCGAGGCTTACGTGTTCCACGCCACTGGCCCTGCGAGCCAAATTAAAATCAGCCTTAGGCAGTACAACTTGCCCCCTGAAGATTTGAGCATTACTTTCTATATAGCCCCTATCGACAATACAAAGCCCGCAACCGTAAACAATGTTCAGGTTTCCTATTGGACCGCTGCAACAAGCCCATGAGGCCATGAGGTAGCGAAGACTGAAGCGATGTTTTAGAATTTAAGTACGTGTGGCATCTGGCATATCGATAAATGCTTGCCAGCCGTACTTGGCTTTTGGGGAGGTGCTTTTAAGTGCGTTACATAACTTACGATTTGGGCGAAAGGGTTTATGCCAGTGAACTGCTTAGTGTGAAAGAGATCGTGCTAAAGGAGGAACTTAGATCCATACCAGGTGCTCAGCCTTGGCTGCTGGGTGTGATGGCCTTAAGGGGGCAACTTTTACCCGTAATTGATCTGGGTTTTAGGCTTCAAGGTAGGCCGAGCCAGGGTGACAAGGTACTGGTTTTGGATAGCGAGCGGCCTGTGGGCTTCTTGGTGGACGATGTGAGGAACATTGAAGATGTGGGAGAGCTAAAGCCACTTCCACTGGAGCTACCTGACAACGTGAAGCGTTTTTTAGTGGGTAGCTTCTTTCATGGTGGAGACATTGTGCTCGTGCTTGACCTTAAAAAAGTGCTCACTGAACAGGAGTTATCTGAGGTTACTGCTCCATAATGTGGTTTTTCTTTCTTGTTTTTGCCAAGTAGGTGCGCTGGTCTGCTAAGTCAACTAATTGTTCTACGGAGTTTACTTCAGAGACTGATGAGGCGCCAATACTGGCTGTGACTGGTTTTCCTAAAGATGTGATGCATGATGATATCTGATTGCTTAGCCGCCGAGATATGGTGGCAGCTTCTTCCTCGTCCGTGTCAGGCAAAATAACAAGGAACTCATCGCCTCCCCATCTTATGGCAACATCGGTTGCTCTGAGCGACGAACGTAACAGCTTTGAGAATTCCATGAGGACTTTGTCACCCATTTCGTGTCCAAAGGAATCATTCACCTGTTTGAAGCCGTCCAAATCTAAAAAGAGAATACTAAACTGTGGACCACCGCGCAGGTATAGTTCCCATTCTTCTGTTAGACGCTGGTTTCCATAGGTTCTGTTGAACAAACCAGTAAGAGAATCCTGCATTCCAAAGAGTTTTGTATTAAGCTCCTCAAGACTGTAACTAAGTAAATCAAGAACCTGCGGTGCCAGAGGATCGTTTAGTGTGCTGTACCACACCCTGATGTGAATTACAGAGCCCTTTTCTATGAAATTCTGACTTCTTTTCGCAATGCGGTGGTCGCCAACTTCCAGGTTCAGTGTTCCACTTTCAATTTTTGCAAAATAGTCATGGCCAAAATAAGATTGGAAGATGTAACTCAGTGCCCCTGCGAGCTGCTGCACGTTAGTAATCTCCTGCAAGTTTAGGTGCCAACTTAGCAAGCTGCTCCATTGGGACACAGCGGCAATGCTTTGGTAGGTTTTCTGCCAAAATGAAGTAAGCTGAGGGTAGTCCAGTGCACGAACCTCCTGGAGTATCCAATCTGCCATGGTTTTAAGCATGGTTTTATCAGTATTTTCACACACACTTTTAAAGATGACTATGCCCAAGTTGGACATGGAAAGACGTTCCCAGCGCCGCCACAATCTGAGCATGTAGCGAAAGGCGTTTGAGCAGTTATCAGGACTAATGGCAAGCATCTTCAAGGATTCGCCTAGTGGGGTTGAAGGAAGTTGTCCAAGCAACTGCGTGGGTATGGGATTCCAATGCACCATTAGCAGAACAGAAACCAATGCGGCAGTATCTATTCCTTCGTCCACATGCTCCATACAACGGCTAAGTAAGGAAGCAATGTCTCCCTTTTCTACTTCTCGTCCTTCAAGCAGTCTTAGGTAAGTCCACAAGATCTTTGTGTTCAGCTCTTCCACTTCTAAAGTTGCATTCTTTGACGCCAGAATGAGAAACCACTCAGCCAAATTGAAATCCAGTACGCTGATATAGTGCTCTGCCAGTGTCATGTAACCGCTGTGCCTGTATGTGGAGGACAGTAGAACTCTGGTAGTTTCTTCGAGTTCCCTGATGTATTTCTGCAGTGTTCCTCTGGACATGAATTCTTGCAGACTGGTAAGTAGCGTTTGCCAAAAGCCTTGTTGTCCTACACTGGATAGGGTGGGTATCAAATTTTCCAAGCTTTCCTTGCTTTCCAAAATGGTTTTTGTGCCACTAAGGATGGTTTTTATGGCAACCTCATTAATAACTGGTCTTGCAAAAATCTCCAAGCGTGGGGTTCCTTGAAGCACCTTAATAGACTCCTGATAGAGCTCAACGGCATCTTCATATTTCAAGGAGTATTCCAAGGAAACGCCTACAGCATTAAGAAAAGCGCCCCAGTGCAGTATGGGGACTCTTACGTGGCTCGAGGCTAATCTCACGTAGTAGTCGTACATTTTTCGAGGTTCGTTTATTGTGTCTATGATGTAAGGGGCTAAGTCTGATAGCATGCCAGGCCAGTAAAACGAACTCACGTTTTCAATGTGGTTTAAGAGAAAATCTCCAAGCTTGCGGGCTTCTTCGTCCATACCCAAAAGTACATATAGCCGCACCTTGTACGCCTGATCAAACAGCGTTGGAGACTTAATCTGCTCAAGTATGGAAAGAGCTTCCTTGTATTTTCCCTGCGAGTAATAAATGTTTGCTAGTTTGCGTTTTGCACCATTCAATTCTGGAAATAGCTCCAGTGCTTTCTCCAGAATGAAAGCTGCTTGAGGATAGCTGTATTCCTTTCTTGATGCCATGAGAAGCGCAAAAGCTTCACTACGCTTTTCCTTTCCATTAGCAAATAGATGTGCAATGCGTGTCCAGTATGTGGGCATGTTCAGTTTGCTTAATTCTTTTGCCCACCAAACATGGACATGATTTTTGTCAAGCCCGCTCATCTGCCAAACCGTATCTTTTACTTCAGGCGAAAGAAAGCGGTACTGCGGCTCTTCTTCAATGATGAGCGGAGAATCTAGTAACGAATACTCACTCTCAAGGATGATTTCTTCAACTATTCTTTTACTTAATGGGCTGAACCAAAGGTCACCTGCGCATAGATGGGCTAAGGCGCTAAACAGCTTTGGATTTTTCTCCTTTTCCATGGCCACAATTTGCTGCAAGCTCTCAGCGTGTTGTTCTTTGAGCAGCTGTGCATTGAACAGATTTCCCCTAGACATTTCCACGAGTTTCTGGGCATCTGAGTAGCTCAAATCATTCCAGACTTCTATGAACTGCTGTAGAGCATCTTCACGTTCATGCTCTGGGTCACGCATAGGAACCACAGGGTAGCCCAGCTCTTTGAAAACATCTGTGGAGGTAGATGTGGCAACAATTATTATACCTTCCTTTGGTAGTTCACGCAACACATATTTTACTGAGTCGTCCAGCTCGGTAGGATCCAGCTGGTCTAAAAGCAGAGCCTTTATGCGGAACTCCTCCAAAAGTGTGAGTGTGCTAAGCAGTATGTCTCTGTTTATGGCTTGAGTGTCCACCAAGTAATTTGGTTTTACCGCTAGTGAAACTGGTACTTCATCTGCGGAGATGTATCTTAAAAATGTTGACCACGACTTTTCATCTAGGCGAGTTGCTTGATCCCAGTTTGAAGAAAGTATGCTCCAATAGAGCTCTCCAAGGGGCATTCGAAACGAGTGTATGTGAATGTAGAAACTGCGCTCCAACCGTCGTCGCAAACCCTTTAACAGAAACGTTTTCCCACTGCCATGTTGTCCCCAGACGCCTAAGCGATTTCTTATGATGCTTCCTAAAACCTGACTAAGCTTTTCATCGTACCACATTTAACGATACCGTCCTTTTTATTATGCCCCTCTTGAATATATTAGCTCCATTTTTGTGATAAAAATAAATGGAGTTCACCCATCTTCGTTCTCTACGGAGCCACGCTTGCCTCTTTTGCGACGTCCGCATGTTCCTCTGTTCCCACTTCACTAAGAACTGCCGCGATGGAGGACGGTTCGTCTGTTAGATCGTAATGCCGTTTTAACATGGCTATACGCTTTATTGATTCATTGATGCGCTCTTCACTGATTTGACCAGTTTTAACTGCATGTACCAAAGCATTTATTGCTTGTTTTTGCTCGTCAAGACTGTGGCAAATAAGCACCATGTCAGCACCGGCTTGCACAGCCTTTATCGCAGCATCACCAACACTGTAGTGTTTGGTTATGGCTTCCATGTGCAAATCGTCGGTAATGACTACGCCTGAAAACCCAAGCTCGTTTCTTAGAATATCAGAGATAAACACTTCCGAGAGTGATGCCGGGAGGCCTGATGGATCTACATTCGCAAACTTTATGTGAGCTACCATGACCACACTTGCACCGTTCTGTATTGCCTTCTCGAAAGGCAAAAGTTCAAAGGAGCGAAGGTGAGGCAGTGTTGCGTTGGAAACTGGTAGTTCCTGATGTGAATCCACCGATGTATCACCGTGCCCCGGAAAATGTTTTACCACTGGTATGACGCCTGAGGAAGAGATGCCCTTCATGGTGGCAACTCCTAAAGTGGAAACCAAGTCGGGGTTACTTCCGAAAGAGCGGTCGCCAATCACTTTGTTTTGTGGGTTAGTAACCACATCAAGAACCGGCGCAAAATCCATGTTGAAACCGTAAGCCTTCATTTCTGTACCTAGAATGCTTCCTATTTGGTAGCTCAGTGTAGCCGAGTTCCTTTTACCTATGATTAGATTGGAAGGGAACTTTGTTGCTCTGGAGGGTAAACGAGAAATGCGGCCTCCCTCTTGATCTGTAGATATGAGAATAGGTAACTTATTGCCTTCATTTAGAGCTTTTATGCCGTTCAGTAGTGCGAGAAGTTGTTTGTCGTCTTGTATGTTTTCCGAAAAAAGAATAACGCCACCTACGTGGTAGTCATGTACAAGCGTGATGAGGTCAGCAGATACGTTCGTGCCCGTGAAACTGACAATGAACATTTGGCCAATTTTCTCCTGCAAATCCATATTCGCAATGATGGAATCAATAACATCGTTCTGAGTGTTTTGGTTTACCGCCGTTGTTGGAGTAACGTCCGTACCAGATTGAGTTGGCGTCAACACACCTATAGATGTGCTTTGATTATCGTTTTGCTCAGCGTTTGAACTTGTGGAGGTGTTAGTGTTTTCCCAAGCGTACGGCATGGAACCCCAGTTCAAACCGGCCCAAAACGCCCCAGTGAAAATGAGAATGACAGCAATTATAGCAAAGACATGAGGGATGGCATTACTTCTCTTTTTACTTCTTCTGCGTAGGTTTATGCAATTTTCTTCCTTTCTTCAACACTTCTACTGATGTGTTTAATTCTAACTCATTGAGTTTGTTTTGCGCTCAACAGTTCTCTTGTTTGTTCAAGCTCTGCTACTGTATAATATATGGAAACCCCTTGGAGGTGAATTTATGCCTTCATCATATTACGAAGAGTCGTTAACATTCGACGATGTGCTGCTGGTGCCCCAGTATTCTGAGGTTTTGCCTAAAGATGTGGACATCAGCACAAAGCTTACTAAGGACGTAACACTAAACATTCCACTTATTAGTGCTGCCATGGACACAGTTACTGAAGCTCGCTTGGCCATCGCTTTAGCACGTGAGGGCGGTATTGGTATTATCCACAAGAACATGAGCATTGACCGTCAAGCCGAAGAGGTGGACAAGGTAAAACGGTCTGAGTTTGGCATCATCTACAAACCTGTGGTTTTGGGTCCCAAAGCAACTTTGGCGGATGCTCTTGCGCTCATGGAGCATTACCACATTTCTGGCATCCCCATAACGGTGGAAGGCAAATTGGTAGGTATTATTACGAACCGTGACATACGGTTTGAAGATGATTTTACTCAGCTCATTGAAGATGTGATGACCAAGAAGAATTTGGTGACCGCTCCCGTTGGGACGTCTTTGGAAGAGGCTCGCCAAATACTAAAGGCACACAAAATTGAGAAACTTCCATTGGTGGACGAAGAGGGCTATTTAAAGGGACTTATTACCATTAAGGACTTGGAAAAGAGAAGCCAGTATCCAAATGCAGCCAAAGACAGTAAAGGCAGATTGCTCGTAGGTGCTGCTTTGGGCGTGGGTAAAGAGATGATGGACCGTGCTAAGGCCTTGGCGGATGCGGATGTGGACGTGCTTGTAGTAGATTCTGCGCACGGAAACAGCAAGAACGTTGTGGAAGCAGTAAAGAAGGTAAAGAACAAGTTCCCCCATGTGGCCGTGGTGGCTGGTAATGTAGCTACGCCTGATGGTGTGAGGAATTTGGTGGAAGCTGGTGCCGACTGCGTAAAAATTGGCATCGGACCTGGGTCCATATGCACCACGCGTGTGATTGCGGGTATTGGTGTGCCTCAGCTCAGTGCTGTTTTGAAATGTGCTGAGGAAGGCGCAAAGCTGGGTGTACCCGTCATTGCCGACGGTGGTATTAGGTTCTCTGGTGACATTGTAAAGGCGTTGGCTGCTGGAGCATACACGGTCATGATAGGCAGTTTGTTTGCCGGTACTGAAGAAAGCCCCGGTGAAAAAGAGATTTATCAAGGCCGTATTTACAAAACATATCGTGGCATGGGTTCTTTGGCTGCCATGAAACAAGGCTCTGCTGACCGTTACAGCCAAGAAGATGCTTCCAAGTTCGTTCCTGAAGGGGTGGAAGGGCGTGTGCCCTACAAGGGTTCCGTTCACGATGTGGTTTTTCAGCTCTGCGGTGGCATTCGTTCAGGTATGGGCTATGTGGGAGCAGTCAGTATTGAAGACCTTCAGAAGAAGGCAAAATTCGTGAAGATTACTAACGCAGGCTTAAGAGAAAGCCACCCTCACGACGTGCAAATCACCAGAGAATCTCCTAACTACACACTGGAGGAATAACGTTGCCATGAAACGAGAAGGAGTAGCTGTTATTGATTTTGGAGGGCAGTATGCGCACCTGATAAGTCGGCGCATCAGGGATTTAGGTGTTTACGCAGAGATTGTTCCTTATTGGCGGTGGCAGGAAGTACTTGACGACCCCTTGGTGAAAGCCGTTGTGCTTTCTGGAGGTCCTGCCTCAGTTTATGACGAAAACGCACCTCAGTTGCCAGTTGAGTTTTTCAGCAACGTTACCAAGCCAGTGCTAGGCATCTGCTACGGTGCCCAGCTCATGGCACATTTGCTCGGTGGCAAGGTAGGCCCTGCCCCTGGTGGTGAATACGGTAGAACCAAACTTGTTGTAAAAAACTCTGAGCCACTTTTCACTGGCACTCCAACTGCGCAGGATGTGTGGATGAGCCACGGAGACCAAGTAGTGGAGCTGCCCAGCGGGTTTGAAGTAAGTGCAAGCACGGAGCATTGCCGTTTAGCAGCATTTCAAAAGGAGCCTTTGTTTTTTGCTGTGCAGTTTCACCCTGAGGTGGCTCATACGCAGTTTGGGAATGCCCTATTAAAGAACTTTGTCTTTGGTGTGGCCAAGGCTGAAGTGAACTGGAACATAACAGACTATGTCAGTGAAGCCATAAGGGAGATTAGGGAAACTGTGGGAGAAAACGGCATGGTACTTGGCGCGCTCAGTGGCGGTGTGGACTCCGCTGTTGCGGCAGTGCTCACCCACAGGGCACTGGGCTGCGGTAGACTACAGTGCCTCTACATTGATACTGGGCTGCAGCGTGCTGAAGATGAAGCACACGTTAGAAATTTGAGTAAACACCTGGGCTTAAAGATAAAAGTGGTGGATGCAAAGGAGCGATTCTTAAAAGCCTTAGAAGGCGTTATCGACCCTGAGCAAAAGAGAAAAATCATAGGAAATCTGTTCATTCAAGTGTTTGAAGAAGAAGCTCGAAACTTGGGGCATTTCGATTTCCTGCTCCAGGGGACCCTTTATCCCGATGTGATAGAGAGCGGAGAAGGCAGTGCCAGTGTCATAAAATCCCATCATAATGTTGGCGGTTTGCCCCAGAGTTTGGGACTGAAGCTGCTAGAGCCTTTAAGGTGGCTTTATAAGGATGAGGTTAGGAACATGGGAAGGTGGCTTGGCATTCCTGAGGACTTTCTGATGCGCCACCCATTTCCTGGTCCAGGGCTGGCTGTACGTACTATAGGCCCTGTGAAGGAAGAGTACTTAGACATTTTGCGTAGAGCTCACAGCGTTTTAGAGCGTGTGCTTAAAGAGGAAGGCGTCTACAATGAACTTTGGCAGGCATTTCCGGTGTTCACGGGTGTGAAAAGTGTGGGTGTAAAAGGTGATGCGCGCCATTACGGATGGGTACTTGCTGTTAGAATGGTGCAAAGTGTGGATGCCATGACGGCTGACTGGTACAAAGCTCCACCCGAGCTTTTAGACAAGATCGCCAGTTCGCTTATTAGCGAAATTCCAGAGATTTCCAGGGTAGTTTATGACATCACTTCAAAGCCACCTGGAACCATTGAATGGGAATAGGACACGTTATGACAACGTAGAAAAGGGAGCAGCGGTGCAGAAAGCGCCGCTGCTTTTTTACTAATAAGATGTATAAAAAAGCTAATTTGCGATAAATCAAACCAGGCTCTTGTGGGAAGCAAGTTTTTTCTCCCTCGAACGTGACGTGCTCTTCATGGGTAACGAAGCTCCTGTGAAAGCAAAATCGCGGTGAGCTCGTGTAATGGTTCTTAGGGCAGACTAAAGTAAAACACTCCACGCACGCTTTAGTAGGCTCCCTAAACGCTTATATGCTTGCCTAGAGCGTTGTTAACCATACAGCGGCTTCCTACAGAGTGGTTCCTTGTTAGCTTTTGCAGTAATGTTTCATTTGGTTGAACATTCTTTATGGCTCAAAAACATGTCCCTAAGAAACGTGGATTTATCAGACCCATTTTTGCTCAGAACGGCCTATTTCTCATCTTTTTGACGTGTTTATAACGTACATGTTCCAGAACGGGTTTTTCTCAGAATCATAGCTCATCTGCTATGTTGAAGTTCGCCCTGTGCACTGCGATGAGAGGTTACAACATTAGCGGACCAGATAAGTCCTCTTTAAGTCTTAGGTAACGCTTTAGCATGAGCTGCATATGGCTTTTTTCCATGTCCGCAAGGTCACTGAAGGTTTTACTAAGCTCCTCATCGTCGGCGAACTTTTTTGCCATGTCGCTGTAAAACTCGGCAGAGGTGAGCTCAGTAAGATAAGCAGTGGAGGCGATGCGCAGTACATTGTACACATCTTTGAACTCGTCAGCCTTAACTTTTAACGCGGGTTCCACAGTGACGTTGGGGTTTCTCTGGAATTTTTCACTGAATCGGCTTTCATAAATGTTTGTTAGTTGGTCGCGGTGCTGTGCCTCCCAGTCTGCAAGCTCTTGCAGTTCTTTCTTGGCTGCCGGATCGTTAGTATTAATTGACCATTCTAAGTAAAACTCGTTAGCCTCAATTTCGGCGTGGATGGCATAACTAAGAGCTTCCTTCGCAGTCATTTCTTTGTTTTCCATGCTAACTTACACCCCTTTCCTCCAAAAACTACTAAAGGTATTATAACCAAATTCATGTAAATCCAAACTTTCGCAATAAAGTTCTATTTCTGATGCCCCCATGTTTTTCACCGTTTGTTCACATGTATCAAGGAGCACTTGCAAGGCTTCTCTGTCCGAAGGTTCTTTTAGTACGAGATCTTTTATTTCTGCAGTAATGGTTTGTGTGACTGCGGAGTGCTTTAGCCAAAGTAGGGCAAATGCAACCAGTGCACCTTCTTTTTCAACAACGACTACTCGGGTGTAAGGCACCCTGACATAGTTAAGCAGGCTTTGAATAAAAGATGTTCTTCTGTTGGGCGGATAAGGAGCCCATTGGGCGAGATCAACCACATCGTCTTCACTGGCTCTGCGCCCTTCGTACTTTGACATGAATGGTTCACCACACCTTCTTTGTCATTTCCGTAAAATCCAATATGTCCAAGTGTGTTTCTAAATTCTTTATGCGTGAGCTCATTTTCAGATTGAAGCACTGCGGATTAGCCACGTAAATGTGGTTTTTATCCATGAGTTCGCTTAAGCTTTGAGTTGCTGATGCCACTGTTGGATCGTTAAGGAGCACAGCTAACCCCAGCTTGAATGCTTCTTCGCTTGGATAATCCAGCTGCCATGGATACAAGCTAACTTTGCCCTCAGGTGGCCTTTGAGGCGGTACATAAAACACCGTTGGTGTAAGTATTTGCACACCGCTAAGGTCCACCAGGGGAAGGTGAAGGCATCCTAAGGTACTGGAAACAGTGGGCAAAACAGTGGAGGAAACAGCGTAATCAAAAGTTCCAGTGAAATTTCCAGTACCGCTCTCGAGCCATGCTATGTCTGCTTTTTCGGGTTCGTTAGTAAAGATGATCTGCGTTTGCCCCCTAAAGAGAACACCGCCTTCATACGTTGTATTTGTTGTCACGGACATGGAGAAAACTGGGTCAACTAGTAAAAGCGGAAGATTCAGTGGAAATGCTGTGACCACACGTAAGGTGCTCGGTGTTTCTGCTACGAGTCCCCTAAAAGGGCCCGTGTTGTTTTTGTAACTTTGCCCACCTTCAATGTAGTAAAAGAGCTTACCAACTACGGTAGGATCACCATTTTTAAGTGTTTCACTCCAAACGCTTATGATTTGGGTTGCAGTAATGATGTCTGATTTAAGACTGATGGTCCAGTGTATGTTGTCGGTGGAAGTTGCACTGAGGGCTAAATCGGGGACTGCTTGTTCTTCCCAGCTCGCGTCATTTGCGCTAGGTTTGCCGTATTTAAACAGTGTTCTTCTTGTGTTATATAGCACAGTTCTATCTGCTGGGGTTATTGCAGTCCAAGGGACAATGGTGGCACTGGGCACTTCTGGCAAAAATACATAAACAACTTTACTGCTTTCTACACGCTGCCAGTAAAAATAACCACCACCCAATAGCAGAACAACTATTAGTACCAAGCTAATCCAGCGCACTGATAAGCTCCATCAGAAAGGTTTTGTCGAAAGCTGAGACCACGATGTTTAGGGGCTCATCTTTCAAGCGCTTGAATACATTTGCATAAACCTGTGCCAGTGCCCTTGGCTCAAGTCCCCCTACGCCCATACCTAATGCAGGCACTGCCACGCTTGTTACACCTAGATCGACGGCTTTCTTAATGGCTTTTGCTAATGCTTCACCTGCGGAATCATAATCGGCAGGTTCAGCAGGGTACATCATGGTTACAGCGTGAATGACGTATTTCCACCTACTCCCGCCAGTGGTTACGTAAACCTGCCCAGGCTTAAACGGACCTTCTTCTTGACAGCGCTTTATGGCTTCTTGTTCAATTTCATGCCCGCCTACCTTTTTAATGGCGTATGCAACGCCACCTCCCATGGGCCCTATACCGTTTGCTGCGTTCACCACGGCATCTACGTCCAGGGTAGTTAAATCCCCCTTAAAAAGAAACACCTTCATAGTGGTATTATAGTATAGAACATGGGTATTTCCTATGCAGAGGTGCTAATAGCATTAGTTCTGACTCTGTTAGCGGGTCTACTTCTGCTTGGCGCCAGCGGGGATGCCCAAACCATACATACTTATGTGAAGGAAAGGAATGTGGCTTCCAGCATAATGTACGAGCAACTTTACAATGCACCTTGGTACTCTGAGACAGCTACAAGTTTCGTGGTTCACAGTGGTAACGTGGACTACGGCGTTACTAGAAGCGTGTCGTTGGGCTGTTCCAGTTTTGGTGCTTCAGCACAGCAAATTCCTAATTGTGAAAGTAACTTCAAAGAAACTACGGTAACGGTGCATTGGAAAGATTATTCCATAACAGGAACAAGGGTTTCCCGGCTTTTACCTTAATTGAGCTGCTTTTGGCTTTATCAGCCTCCAGCTTTCTGTTGTTGCTACTCTTTAGTTACATAAACGTCGCTTCCCTGCAGTTAAACAAGGCAGGAAAAACCATAAATAATCCTACACCATTGCATACTTTGCTTACTGAGCAACGTACACCACTAGAAAGGCAAATCTTTGGTCCTCAAAGATTTGTTTATGATGCAACGCCAAATCAAAGGGTGGACTATGAATGGGAAATACTTACCCGGTAGTGCTGTTTTGTTTTCTGTGATGCTCGTATGCAGCATGGTGCTTGTCACCTTAAGCGCTTCAGCATTTAGCGTAGTTCACGAAAGGATGCTTGAGGAAAAAGCCTTGGCGCGGCTGCGTATAGAGGAATGCTTGGACGTAGCTGAACATATGTACAACACTAAAAATGGTGAGAAACTTAGCTTTTTCAATGGCTGCAGCTTTCTGTGGTCTGAAGAAGCAGTAGCAGTCCAGTATGAGGACATGGAACGGACTTTCCCAGTGGAATGGGTACCATCTTTTGTAGTAAATGCCAGCTCCACTTTCTCTATGGATTATGGTAGTCGCTTGTTGGGGGATGTGGCAGCTGAAAAATTTTACTTCTATGGCTCGTCAAAACTTCTGTCCTGCGGCAGGCCTTGTTGGACTGAATCGTTGTGGCAACCAGCTATTGATGAGGGGAACATGTATGTTTCCTCTACGCGCAGAACTATAGTGTTTGTGGGCTGGAGGGGCATGAAAACCACCTACGAAAAAGATTCTTTTTATTATGCTGGCGAAGGGACAAAAACTGGAGCCCCTGGTTACGAATACAGTAATTTGATGTTTCAGACTAGTTCACATTGTTACTACACCAGTTATGACCACTGCGTTGAGGGAAAGGGCATTAAAATCACGCAATTTGATGATGGGATGAAACAGTTGCTACCAAGTGTTGTGCTTTGGAAAAGAATACCGGAGGCGAAGCCAGTGGAGCAGTTTCAAAAGATATATAACTGCACGGGTAGTGCGATTGTTGTTGGTGATGGAAAGGCTTTGACTTTGCAAACGTCAACGTTAACTTTAGTTTATGAGCAGGATCTAAAGGTAATCAGTGGCACTCAAACAGCCACTGTGCCATTTTTAAACTCTTTCTTCCAAGAGTGTAACGTTGAGGTTGGCAGTGGTTATTATGGTGAACTGCTTTTAGGTGCAAAGAACGTTGCAGTGAAGGACAGTCAGATTAACCGTTTAAACGTGCAAAGCGAAAAATACATAACTGTAAATGGGAGCAACTTAGACAACGTAACACTGAGCGGCGAGGAAGTGGAACTTAGCGACTCTCAGTTTAGTGGCCAGATATCTGCTAAAGTGGTACGGGCTAAAGGCAGTAGCATACTAAGGAGGGCCTTGCAGAACGAAGGAAGCCCTCCTTTACTGGTAAGAATTATTCACTAAGCTTTGTTAAGCGTTCTTCAAGGAGTTTCCTTGTTTCACCAGGATCGGCTGTGCCTTTAGTTTTCTTCATAACCTGCCCTAGGAGAAAACTGACCACGTTCACATTTCCTTTCTTGTACTTTTCTACGGCGTCAGGATTTTGCTCTAGCACTTCGGAAATTACTTGTTCTAAGTCTAGGTCTTTCTTGCCCAAGAGCTGATGCTCCTGAGCGTACTTTATCGGGTCGATGTCGCGGGCAGCTTGCCAGAGAAGGTCCTTGGCTACGGCTGCTGTGATTTCTCCTCTTTGCTGCAGATTTAGAATGGCACTTATGTAACTCTGGTTTATTTCATTCCAGCCTTTGCCAACTTCACTCAATATGTTGGGCAAGTCAATGGTGATTATCCGCGTTAGTAGTTTTGTATCAAAGCCCTCTTTTGCAAATGTCGCATACATTAGGTACTGGTCTTTGTTTAATGCCAACGTGCGCGCTTCACTTTCTTTTCCTATCCACTGCAAAGCATTCTTGTAAGCTTCTAAGAAGCTACCCGAGTACTTGTCTGCTTCTTCAAAAAGATCACTGGTGAGCACCAGTGGTGGCAAGTCTGGTTCAGGGAAATACCTGTAGTCTTCTGAGGTTTGTTTGGTACGCATAGGAGGAGTTTGATTTGTCTTTTCGTCGAAAGCCAGGGTTTCCTGTGGTATGATCTCTCCTCTTTTGTAGGCATCCACATGCCGATTGTACTCATAGCTTAGTGCCTGCCTGATGGCTCTGATGCTGTTAAGGTTCTTAATTTCTACCCGAGTGCCTTCCTTTCCGTCCAGTTCCACAGACACATTCACGTCGCACCGTAGTTGACCCAGCTCCATCTGGGCGTTGCTTATGCCCAGATACCTCAAGGTGGCTTGCAGTTCTTCCACAAAAAGGGCTGCTTCTTCAGGGGATTCGAAAACCGGGTCTGTGACTATTTCAATAAGCGGTATGCCAGAGCGATTGAAGTCAAGCAAAGTCTCCTCTGCACCTGAAAGCCTACCGGTGCTGCTCACATGCACACTCTTAGCGGCATCTTCCTCAAGGTGAATGCGTTTTATGGGGATTTTTTTACCTGTGGAGAGCTCAAGATAGGCGTTTTCTATGATGGGTACGTCACCTTGTGTTATTTGATACCCCTTGGGTAAATCGGGGTAAAAATAGTTTTTTCTGTGAAAGCGAGAAATATTATTAATGTGGCCGTGGAGGGCTTTGCCCAAGGCAATTGCCATGACAACGGCTTCACGGTTTAGCACAGGTAGGGTTCCTGGATATCCAAGGCATACGGGACATACACGGGTATTAGGAATGTCTGGTCCCTCGGTAGGGCAACTGCAGAACATTTTTGTTTTTGTATTAAGCTGAACGTGTATTTCCAACCCTGCTACGAACTTGAAATTCATATGCTTTTCACCCCCAGCTCTCTTATAAAACTAAGAAGTTTGTAGTCTTGTCCGAAGGGCGCAATAAACTGCAAGCCCACTGGTAAGGGTTCGCCTGTAGCTTTAAATGGTACACTAACTGCAGGTAAGTAAGCCAAGTTTGCTGGCGTGGTAAAGAGGTCTGCTTTGTATAGTTGTAATGGATCTTTTACTTCACCCAACTTGAAAGGCAGAGTGGGGGTGGTTGGAGTAAGTAGAAAGTCCACGTCTTTGAATGCTTGCGCGAATTCCAATACAAGCCAGCGCCGTAGGTAATTTGCCTTTTCATAAAGTGCGTCCTTAAAACCTGCTGACAAGGCAAAAGAACCCAGTAGTATGCGGCGTTTTACTTCTTCTCCTAGTAGATTACGTGTTTCCCTTACTGTGTCCCAGTAAGTTTCTTCTTCCACCATGGTTCCATACCTTACACCGTCATAGCGGGCAAGATTGGAGGAAGCTTCAGCAGGTGCAATGAAGTAATAAGCAGCAAGAGCTTCTTCCCAATGCGGAATAGAGACCTCCACCACGTCAAAGTCCTTAGAGAGTTGTTTCACGAATAATTCATAACCTTCTTTGACCTGTGGGTCCACTGCACTAATATCAATTTCCTTTACTAAGCCGATCCGCCTTACCTCGCTTGCCTTGGGAGAAAAGTCCATGAAAACATCTGTGGTTGTGCTGTCCAAGTGGTCTTTCCCAAAGAGGACAAAAGAGGTAAGAAGGACATCTTCAGGGGTTTTTGCCAGTATACCTATTTGATCCAATGATGATGCAAAGGCAACTAAACCGTACCTGGAGATGGCACCGTAACTGGGCTTGAATCCAATAATACCGGTGAAAGCAGCAGGCTGTCTTACTGAGCCGCCAGTGTCAGACCCCAAAGCCACCATGCACATGTCCGCTGCTACTGCTGCTGCAGAACCGCCAGAAGAACCGCCAGGCGACCTTGAAAGATCTAAGGGGTTTTTGGTAGGTCCAAAAGCCGAGTTTTCGCTTGAGCTGCCCATGGCAAACTCATCTAGGTTAGTTTTACCTACAATGATGGCTCCAGATTCTTTTAATTTCTTGACCACCGTCGCATCATAGGGGGCTACAAAATCTTGAAGAACTTTGCTCGCACACGTGCATGGCATGCTGCTTACGCAAATATTATCCTTTACTGCTACCGGTATACCCTGCAGGGGTCTTCTAACCCCTTTTTCCCAAGCCTTGTCTGCCTCCTCAGCCTCTCGTATAAGCTCGGAAGGGTGCTTCAAATAAAGGAAAGCATGTAGTTCTTTGTCTTGTTCCAGTTTTTCGATGGTTTTCTGCATTAAGCCTTTAAAAGTAATCTCGCCGTTTTGTCTTTTGGTGAAAACTTCTTTTATGTTCATAAACCTTAACCCTCTTCTTCTTTATCTTCGAGCACAGGTTTTACTCTGAGAAAGCCGTTCTTGAGCCTGCTTGGGTCAAACAACCTGGATGCATCAGTATAAGGCAGTGGCTGGTCAGCTCTTAAGAAAGCTGATTGTTCCACGCCGCTTTCGGGCGGTTTCTCAACCACGCTTATCACTTCAAAGGTACTCAGTATGTGGTTCAAGTCCTGAAGCATTTTTTCCTCCAAGCCCAGAGGTAGCTCCAGTTGGGCGAGCTCTTCCAAATGCTTCAGCGTTTCGGGGGATATGTTAAACACAACAAGCACCTCCTGTAAATCACACTTGTTTTCGTGAACATGTGCGTTTCACCAGCGACATATAACCTTTTTCATTATAAAGCACAAGACTGATGTTCTTCATGGCTTTCGTTTGATAAAAAGAAGAGGGGAGCCCAACTTGGGCTCCCCTTTGAAAAGGTTGCTTAGAAATTAGTATGAATGACTACTCTCTGTACCACCAAGCGATGTTCCAAGTGTGAGCTGCTACGTCCAATCCAAGATCGTATCCTTCAATGTTCAGCTTAACGGCGTCATGCTGATCATGCCATACGATTGGCATTTCTGGCATGTAAACACCAAAGTAGAGTCTTCCGAAATCCTTGTAAGCTTTTGTTCTTTCAGTCATGTCAAAACTGGTCCATTTATTCATGAGGGCGTCTGCTTCAGCGTTACGGAAACCACTGTAGTTCTGTCCCTGATAACCGTTGGACTTAGATGGGATGTATCTGGACATGTACAGGGTGGTTCCACCTGGTTCAAGAATACTGCTCTGGCCCCAAGCAAACAAGCCGATTTCGAATGTTCTGTGAGGTAGTACTGTGTTAAAGAAGTCAGAGGAGTTCAAAGGCTGCATACTTAAGTTGATACCAACCTGCTTGTACTGTTGCTGGATAATCTGCAACGTGTTGATACGGTCAGTTCTGTTGGTGGTCTGAGCAAGCAAGCTGAGTTTCTTTCCACCTTTGGCGTATACTCCGTCAGTACCCTTAGTTAAACCTGCCTGTTTCAGCAACGTATCAGCCTTTCCTGGGTCATATATGAACACATTCTTGAGGGATGGTTCATCAAAGGCACTGCCGGGTAGCACGTGGTAGTAAGCCAGTGGTCTCATGCCGTAGTAAACACGGTTGGAGATGTCTTGGCGGTTGATAGCATAGGACAATGCTTGACGTACTCTGTTGTCGCTTAGGAATGGGTGGGTGTATGCTACGCCTGGCTTTGGAGCATCAGGTAGATTGTTAGGATCGTCAAAGTTAACGGTGAAGTGCTCCCAGAACACCGATGGTATGCTGTTGAGCTTGTACTGCTTTAGGAAGTTACTGTTTGCAGAAAGCGTCTTGGCGTTTTGTGTGTTGATAACACCCATTACAGCTACATCGGGCTGACCTCTGAGCAGTTCTGCTAAACCAGATTCAGCGCTTCTGAAGGCGAATACGACTTTATCGAAGAGTCCAGGGCCTAAGAAGTAGTTTGGATCAGGTACAAATTCCATGTAGCCCTTCTGCACCCAGTTGGTAATCTTGTAAGGCCCAGTGTGCATGGGTTTCGTGTTGTAGGAGCTGTTTACAATGGCTTCAACGTTCTTGTCCATGACCTCTTTTAAGTTCCTAGGTAGGGTGTAGGAAACATCGGATAGATAAGTCATTTCTTCGTCGTGCTTAAGCACAAAATCGATGGTCTTTGGATAGGTTACCGTGGTCTTCAAAACGTTTTGCTCGAACCAGTGTTTCGGGTACAGTGGTAAGCCGTACTTGGCATAAACGTTGTAGGGGTTTTCCTTATCCACAGCAGTAAAGTACACTCTGATGGTGTAATCATCCAGCTTCTCAATTCTGGCTACACTGTCATAGGGGTCAAGTCCTGGTACGGGCATATCTTTAGCCAAATACAGCAATGTACCAAAGATAAAGTCATCAGCGGTAATAGGTTGTCCATCGCTCCACTTAAGACCCGGTCTTAGGCCAAAATCGTACCTCATGTAGATGTCAACCTGTGTTCCGTCTTGCAGGGTTATTTTCTGTGGTTTCTCATAGATGACCTGCTTGCCGTTCTCAGTGGTGGGTACCCAGCGTCCCATCTGTGGCCACCAGTTGCCTCTCCAGTCAGAACCTTGCTCACCGTCCATAATTAGCGCTAGGACTTGAGTCATGGCTGCCATGGAGTCTAGGGCGCTGAACAACGTGGCTGGCTCCTGTTCCTCAACGATGTACAGCTGTCCACCTTTCTTTACAGGCCACTTCATCTTGTAAATGGTGTAAGCTGCTTCTCCTCTGGTGGCTGCCTTGTCTGCAGCAATTAACCTGCCAGGCTGCCTCCAAGAGAGTACTTGATACCTGGGCATAATGGCTGCTGTTAGCCATCCCTTCGCCCAGTAGTTGGTGTACTTGCTTTCATCACTGGAAAGATAAATTGGGTTCTTTGCATACTGATCAATGGTGGCTTGTGTTACGCCTAGTCCCCTTAAGCCGACTACTGCCAGCTCTGCACGGGTTACTGGGTTGTTGGGTCTGTAAGTGCCATCTTCGTAACCAGTTACTAAGCCAGCTTTTGCAGCTGCGTTAACGTAACCGTAATACCATGTGCCTTTTGGTACGTCTTTGAAGTACTGTTTGGAAGTCTCCAGCGGCAGTTTCTTGAGGTTGACCAACAAGGTGGCCAATTCTGCACGATTTAAAGTGGCGTCTGGTGCGTACTGTGTAGCAGACCTTCCTTTTACGATACCTGCATCAGCTAATTTAGTGATGTACTTGTAATACTGATGCGTCTTAGGTACGTCGGAGAAGTTAGCTGCATTGACAGGGGAGAACCCCACAAAGGATGAAGCTACTAGCATAACTACCAGCAGCCCCACTGCAATTTTCTTCACACCCCACACCTCCTATGTGAGAAAGTTGTAATTTATTATACCACACCGTAGAATACTTAAATGAATAGAGGGGAGCCAACTTGGGCTCCCCTCTGAAAAGGTTGCTTAGAAGTTAGTATGAACGACTACTCTCTGTACCACCAAGCGATGTTCCAAGTGTGAGCTGCTACGTCCAATCCAAGATCGTATCCTTCAATGTTCTGCTTAACTGCGTCGTGCTGATCTGTCCACAGTATGGGTATTTCTGGCATATAGACAGACCAATAATTCTTGGTGAAATCCTTGTAAGCTTTTGTTCTCTCAGAAGTATTGAAACTATTCCATTTCGCGATCAAAGCGTCTGCCTGGGCGTTACGGAAACCGCTGTAGTTCTGACCCTGATAGCCATTTGCTTCAGAAGGAATGTAAGAGGATTGGTAAAGGGTATTTCCGCCTGGTTCAAGAATGCTGCTCTGGCCCCAAGAGAAGAGTGCGATCTCAAACTGTCTGTGAGGTAGGACTGTGTTGAAGAGTGGACCGGCGTCTAATGCTTGCATGTTTAGGTTAATACCCACTTGCTTGTACTGCTGCTGCACAAGCTGAACAACACGGATGGGGTCTGTGGAGTTACCCATGTTTGCAAGTAAACTGAGTTTGTTGTTACCCTTAGCGTAAATGCCGTCACTGCCTTTCTTAAAGCCTGCTTGTTGTAAAAGGGTGTTTGCTTTAGCTGGGTCATACGTAAAGACGTTCTTCACAGAAGGTTCGTCATAAGGCGTTCCTGGGAGAACGAAGTTGTAGCAAAGAGGCCTCATTCCATAATAGATACGGTTAGAGATATCTTGACGGTTCATAGCATAGGACAGTGCTTGACGTACTCTGTTGTCGCTTAGGAATGGGTGAGTGTATGCTACGCCTGGTTTGGGGTCCTTTGGTAGGTTCTTTGGATCGTCGAAGTTGACGGTGAAGTGCTGCCAGAATACTGAGGTTACGCTGTTGAGTTTGTATTGCTTTAGGAAGCTGGAGTTTGCGGCCAGTGTCTTTGCGTTTTGTGTATTGATAACACCCATGATGGCTAAGTCAGGCTGTCCTCTGAGTAGTTCTGCTAAGCCGGATTCCACACTTCTGAATGCAATGATCACTTTGTCGAAGAGTCCAGGGCCTAAGAAGTAGTTTGGATCAGGTGCAAATTCCATGTAGCCCTTCTGCACCCAGTTGGTAATCTTGTAAGGTCCAGTGTGCATGGGCTTTGTGTTGTAGGAGCTGTTTACAATGGCTTCAACGTTTTTGTCTATGACCTCTTTTAAGTTCCTAGGTAGGGTGTAGGAAACATCGGACTGATACTGCATCTTAGCGTCGTGTTTAAGTACAAAATCAACAGTCTTTGGGTAGGTTACCGTGGTCTTCAAAACATTCTTTTCGAACCAGTGTTTCGGGTACAGTGGTAAGCCGTACTTGGCATAAACGTTGTAGGGGTTGTTTTTGTCTACAGCTGTGAAATAAACTCTGATGGTGTAATTATCCAGCTTCTCAATTCTGGCTACACTGTCATAGGGGTCAAGTCCTGGTACGGGCATATCTTTAGCCAAATACAGCAATGTACCAAAGATAAAGTCATCAGCGGTAATAGGTTGTCCATCGCTCCACTTAAGACCCGGTCTTAAACTAAAATCATACCGCATGTAAATGGGTACTTTGGTTCCGTCCTGTAGCGTAATGGTCTGTGGTTTTTCGTAAATGACCTGTTTGCCGTTCTCAGTGGTAGGTACCCAGCGTCCTAACTGTGGCCACCAGTTGCCTCTCCAGTCAGAACCTTGCTCAGCGTCCTGAACCAATGCCAGTATCTGGTTCATGGCTGCCATGGAGTCTAAGGCGTTGAACAACGTGGCAGGTTCTTCGCTCTGGATAATGTACAGCTGTCCGCCTTTCTTTACAGGCCACTTCATCTTGTAAATGGTGTAAGCTGCTTCTCCTCTGGTGGCTGCCTTGTCTGCAGCAATTAACCTGCCAGGCTGCCTCCAAGAGAGTACTTGATACCTGGGCATAATGGCTGCTGTTAGCCATCCCTTCGCCCAGTAGTTGGTGTACTTGCTTTCATCACTGGAAAGATAAATTGGGTTCTTTGCATACTGATCAATGGTGGCTTGTGTTACGCCTAGTCCCCTTAAGCCGACTACTGCCAGCTCTGCACGGGTTACTGGGTTGTTGGGTCTGTAAGTACCATCTCCGTAACCAGCTACTAAGCCAGCTTTTGCAGCTGCGTTAACGTAACCGTAATACCATGTGCCTTTTGGTACGTCTTTGAAGTACTGTTTGGAAGTCTCTAATGGCAATTTCTTGAGGTTGACCAACAATGTGGCCAATTCTGCGCGAGTTAAAGTGGCGTCTGGTGCGTACTGTGTGGCAGACCTTCCTTTTACGATGCCGGCGTCAGCCAATTTGGTGATGTACTTATGATACTGATGGCTGGCAGGCACGTCGGAGAAGTTAGCTGCATTTACCGGGGAGAACCCCACAAAGGATGAAGCTACTAGCATAACTACCAGCAGCCCCACTGCAATCTTCTTCATGCTTCACACCTCCGCATATGCCGATTCCTTATGAAGCATTATACACCATAAGCACTGCAATGCTATTTAATATTCCAATAATATTTAAGAGAATGCATACTTATAATAACATGCGAATAACGACGAGGTATTCTTTTAATACGGCAGTAAGGAATATAGGCTACTAACGGCTTTTTGTCTGGTTAACGCACCACTATCGCGAAAAAGATAGGAAAGTTCAGGAATCCAGTTTTGAACAATATTTCTTTGCGCATTTAACCTGTAGTCCAGGTCCAATCGAAAGCCTTTCTGCTCCAAAGCTGCAATGTAGGGTTTTGCCCAGGTATCTGCTCGTGCGTTTGTAGAAACGTTAGAAGGCCTAATGTCCTTTAATCGTGCATAGAACACGGCCAGTTCTTGATAAGTAAGCGTTTTTGTGGGATAGGTTTTTCCATGGAATCCTGCCAGAATGCCAGCTGCCTGTAACTTTGATGCCTCTTCTTTTCCTATGCTACCAAGCCAGTCCACCATGTGGGAGGGTTGCCATTGGTAGATTTTGCCTCCAATGAAGAGCTTTAAACTACTAGTGTCCGATAGCATGTTGTCTGGAAGAGCAAGAAGACCATTGCCCCAGTTGTAATAAATTGGTTCTGTTCCCATCTTAACCAAGCCCTTTGTTGTGGAAGCCCACAAGTTTTTACTATTTGCAGGTGAGAAGAGCCTTAATGCATCTAAAGAAGCATAATTGCGAAAACCACTCCACAGTGAGGAGCCATACTTGACCCCTTGGTCTGTAGCAATGAATATGAGTTTGTCTGAGAAGGTTACATCTCGGACATAGAAGTTCCATGTCCCCGACCGGATAACTTTTCCCCAGCTATCTGCAATAATCCAACCTCGGTCTGCAAGTAAGTACACAAATTTCCCGTCAGACCAAAGCGACTTGATACCATACAAAGGGATAGCTGTTTTCTGAAAAGTGCCACTGGTGCGGTGTATGGCGTAAAGTTGACCATAACTTGCCAAATACAGCATTCCAGAGGAAGCGCAGTAGTAAGCACTTTGTATAGAGTGAGGGGCTATTTCAAAGAAGGCATCTGATTTTACAGTGTAACGGGACAAGCTGCTTGGATTCACCAAATAAACTTGGTTTGACGTTACCACGGTAACCCAATCCCCTTGGTATGCTTTTACCACGCCAGAAATGTTCGCAGGCCTGCCATCTATGAGAACGATGTTGTTTCTGAGTTCAACTAAGTGCGTACCGCTGTAAAAGGCATCTTGCAGGTAAGATTGAGCTTTGAAAACATTAACGTAATCCAAAAAGTCGTAGGTGGAAAAAAGGCCATTTGGAGTGGCCAAGAAAAACTGTCCTTTCATATAGACCATGTCGTAGATAGTGACAGAAACAGGAAACTTTTTCATGTCCCCTATACGTACGATGTTCTTCCCATCGTAAACATAGACGCTGTCTTCGCTGGCTGCCAGCGCTTTAATGTTACTGGAATAGAGGCCACTATTTACATCCCATCGTTTTAGCAGCCTGCCTTGGAGGTCAAACTGGAACAAGCCTTGAGAAGAAGCTACCCACAACTTTCCGCCACTTACGAGCATTTTTGTGGTGCTGACTGGAGAAATGTAATAGGCATTATTTCCAGTGATTCGCATAATGCCAGACATCGTTCCAACAAATGCCTGATCGCCAGAGCATACTAAGGAGGTTACATTGTTATGGGGAAGTTCGGGGTATTGATAGATGATTGGACGATTGGTGGAGTTTTTGGTGTAAACAGCTAAACCGTTTGGAGTGCCAATGAAAATTTGGTTTTTGCAGTTTGCTGCGGCTGTAACCGAAGAGGCTGGTAAACCATCGCCGGTAGTTACCACGCGCCAGTAACTTTGCCTGAATGGGTATGCAGCACCGTTATCAGTACCCACAATCAGTGACGTGGAGGGATCTGCATTCACTGTTGTAATTTTCACTGAGGGTAAATGAGGTGGCTTAACTTCGGAAAAGACCTTGCCATTCCAAACCAATAAACCTTGGTCTGTTGCCACATAGAGCTTTTCACCGTCAGTAGCTAACGTTTTAGGATACAAGTAGGTTGCAGCGGCAGCTTTTGAATTCTCAGAAACAAACCATGGGCAGCACAATGTCAGTAGCGCAATAATGAGCAAAGAAGATAATACCTTTTTAGAGAGTGATCCACCTTTAACCATTATGTTCTCTTTTCACCATTTTCAAAAATGCCTCTTCATCGATTATAGTCAAACCCAATTTCTGTGCCTTATCCAGTTTTGAACCCGGGTCTTCACCTACGACCACGTAATCCACGTTTTTCGATACGCTGGAAGCTACTTTGCCGCCCAATGACTGAACCAATTTAGCTGCGTCCCCTCGGCTCATGCTTGTTAATGTTCCGGTAAACACGAAGGTGAGTCCCTTAAGAGGCCCTTCTATTGATTCTTGCTCCATTTTTAGTCCCAAAGTTTTGAGCTGGTCGATGAGCTCATGAACCTGAGGGCTCTGCAGTGCTTTTAAGATGGTTTCTGCGGTATCTGTGCCGATCCCTTCAATGCTTGTAAGCTCATCCATGGTTGCATTTAGTAGGGCATTTATGGAACCAAAATGTTCCGCAAGCATTTGTGCTGTCTTTAGTCCAACACGCGGTATGCCCAAACCATAAAGCACTCTAAAAAACGGTCTGTCTTTGGATCGCTGTATATTCTCATAAAGCTTTGTGGCAGAGCGCTGAGCCAATCGAGGCAGCGTGAGTAAATCCTGTACGCTCAGCTTGTACAAATCAGCAATGTTTTTGACTAGCCCCATGTCAACGAGGTTCTCAATAATGCTTTCTCCCAATCCATCGATGTCCATGGCATCACGGGAAGCCCAGTGAAGCAGGTGTCCTTTTAGCTGAGCAGGACACGTAATGTTTACACATTTTAGATATGCTCCGTCCCATTCTGTGGGGCCTCCACAGACGGGGCAAGTAGTAGGAGGCTCAATTTGCTCTTCCTTACCCGTTCTCTTTTCTGCGGCGACGCCTATGATTTCTGGTATGACCATGCCAGCACGTTTGAGTTTCACTACGTCACCTTTTCTTACGTCCAACTGTCTTACTATGTCGAAGTTGTGAAGTGTGGCTCTGCTTACAGTAGCTCCGTCCAAAACCACTGGTTCAAGCATAGCCACAGGTGTTATGATGCCAGTTCTACCTACCTGGAAAACGACGTCCTTTAGCTTAGTTTCCTTTTCCTCGGCTGGAAACTTGTAGGCAATGGCGTAACGCGGAGCATGAGCTGTGGTGCCCAAAATATCCCAGTACCTTAGGTTATTCACTTTTATGACAACCCCATCAGCAGGAAACGGAAGTTCAACCCTGTGTTCAGTCCAATAGCGGATAAACTCTAATGCCTCTTCAATAGAAGATGCTTTCCTGTTGTGTTCATTTATTCTGAATCCCCATTCCTGGCACTGCTTGAGGAAGCGCTCTTGGGTTTCAAAATCCATGCCCTGGACCAGACCAAAACCATAAGGCATGAAGTACAGTTTGCGCTGGGCAGTTATGGATGAATCGAGCTGTCTGATTGAACCAGCTGCTGCATTCCTTGGGTTGGCAAACAAAGGTTGTCCTAAAGCTTGCCTTTGTTCGTTAAGCGCTTCAAAATCCCTTAGCATCATGAAAGCCTCGCCGCGAATTTCTACTACGGGTGGAATGTTTTCACCTTTTAACCTTAATGGAATGGTTTTTATGGTTTTCAAGTTCGCCGTAACGTCCTCACCCACATAACCGTTGCCACGGGTACTACCTCTGACAAAGAGGCCATTTTCATACAAAAGGCTCACAGCCAAGCCGTCTAATTTGTGCTCACAAAAATACTCTACATGTTGCTGGTTCAGTGCGCTCCGAACACGCTGATCAAAAGCCTTTATTTCATCTTCTGTGAAGGCATTGTCCAAGGAAAGCATGGGGACTTCATGGGTTACAGTGGCGAATTCCTTGGCCGGAGGAGCACCTACGCGCTGAGTGGGGCTATCGGGTGTAATAAACTCTGGAAATTGTTTTTCTAGTGTCACCAGTTCACGGTAAAGTTTGTCGTATTCTTCATCGCTGATTTCAGGGCTATCCAGTACGTAATAACGGTAGTTGTGGTACTCAATAAGTTCTCTTAACCGTTCTATTCTCTTCTTCGCTTCTTCCCGCGTCATATGGGGATTACCGTCCTTTTCTTACCTCTTTTGGTTCTAATTCTGCTATATATATCATCAATCTTTAAGAAAGTATTTTAGTCTGTTAAGGCCTTCAGATTTATTGTTTGTCCACTGCTTATGATTTCAATACCAACTTTCGTTGCTTCCCATGGCTTAAGCTGTTGTTCATCTAGGACTTTCTTCAGCCCCTGTTTCTCCAGTTGAAGCTTAAGTACGCCCTTAGGCGTTTGAAAAACTGATAGATAGGGTTCCAATTTGTAACTGAGCACTAGAACGGGCATCTCGTGTGAAGAAAAGAATGGCTGCAGCTCCTCTGCTCTGATTTTTAATGGCTCCTTCGTTGGAATGAAAAAGGGTTCTCCCAGTGAACTTACACCCAAAGGTAATGCAGAAGGTGTTTGCAGAAGGATGCGTTCTTGGAAACCTTCTGTATAAAGGAGTGGCAAGTTTGCACGTATTAATCCATAGGAGATATGGCGAACATAGTCCTTGTAAGAAAGCCAAGCACTAGCGTCCACCTTTCTAAAGAATATGGTCAAGCCAGCGTGGGCCATAAATCACCACCACAAACTCCGCATCCCAAACAACTCATGCGGCAGTCAGGAGTTAGGAGTCCCTTTCTACTTTTTTCTCTTTGGAGCAAAAGAAAATCCTTAGATGGTCCAACCTTTATGTGATCCCAAGGCAGAGGTTCTTCTATATCTCTGGCTCTTAAGTACTCCATGGGATCCATGCCCAGCTTTTCCCATGCTGACTGCCAAAGGAAATGTTGACCGTACTGCTCAGAAGTATCGAATATGGCTCCTTCTTTCCATGCTAAAAGCACCAAATCAGCCACTTTTGAGTCGCTTCTGGAGAGCACTCCTTCAAGGAGTGAAAACCACGGGTTCCTGAACGAAACATCAATCTGTTTCTTCAAGTGTTTCTGAATAAGGGTATATTTCTCGAGCGTTTCTTCAGGTGATATTTGACGTTCCCACTGGAACGGTGTAAAGGGTTTAGGAACAAAGGAAGCCACTGTGGCATGTATGCGGCTTCTCCTATTGTTCTTGAAGGCAATGGTGTCAGCTTCATTAAGCAGTGACACAATGTCGAGCACATCTTTTTCGGTTTCTTCAGGTAGACCGACCATGAAATAAAACTTGAACTTGCTCCACCCGCTTTTAGAAAGAAGATCCACGGCTTGAAGGATTTCTTCATTGCTAAATGGTTTGTTTAGTTTTTTCCTAAGCTGGTCAGAGCCGGCTTCTGGTGCGAAAGTCAGGGTCAGATGTCTAGTTGGATCCACTTTTTTAAGAAGGTCTGTATCCAAAGAATCAAGCCTTAACGAAGGTAGGCTCATGCTCAAATGTTCACCAGATAAAAGGTCTACCACTTCGCTTAGTTTGGAGTAATCAAAGGTGGACAGTGACAGTAGGCCTACCTCAGTAAAGCCCGTTGTTTGTTTTATGCTTTTAACAAGCTCCACTACTTCATGGGGTGGAGTCTCCCTTACGGGTCTGTAGTAGGAGCTGGCATGACAGAAATGGCAACCGCGAGTACACCCACGGGCTAACTCCACTACTGCACGTTCCTGCACAGCTTCCACATTAGGAACTATGAACTTTGTTGGGTAGAAAATGCTCTCTCTAATTACGTGATGCTCCTTAGCGGTGTTTCTAAGCGCTGGTACATAGATGCCAGGAAAAACTTTGGCGAGCTCAGACAACGTTTCTCTTCTATCGGCACATTGCTGCTTAGCCTTTGCTAAGAATCTTACTAATTCATCAATGACATCATCGGCTTCGCCTATGAAAACTGCATCCAAGAATGGTTCAAAGAAAGACGGGTTGCTTATGGCAGGTCCACCAGCTATGACATAGGGATCATTATTTGTACGTTCCGATGACATAAGGGGAACTTGTCCCAAAGAAAGGGTTTCCAATACGTTTGTAGCTCCCAGTTCTGTGAGAAAATGCACAGCAATTACGTCAAACTCATATAGTGGTCTTTTGTTCTCCAAGGACCACAAAGGTAAGTTCTTTTCTCTTAGTAGTTTTATGGTGTCTATTGCTGGTGTAAACACGCGCTCAGCCAACAAATCCTCTTCTTGGTTTATGAGGAAATAAAAGAGCTGCATCCCATGATATGACATGCCTACTTCATAAAGATCAGGATAAAGTAAAGCCACCTTGTAAAGTGTCTTTTCCCAATCTTTAACAATGCTGTTAAATTCTCCACCAAGATATCGTGAAGGTTTCTCCACGCTATAAAGCTCAGCATTTGAAAGCATAGACATATTAAAAGTATAGCATTCAAAATAACAGTGGCTCGGACTAGTCATATTTATGTAACTTTTATGGTAAAATGATGCAAAGGCGTTCCGAGTCTGTGTGCCTAAAGCCGTTCGTAGGATTGGAAGGCAAGGGCGTCAGACCGATGGGTGAAGCTGGAAACGGCTCCGCCTGCCACCTTCGCAAAGGGGCGCCAGACTTTGGCGGAGGTGAAGCTAAATGGGTTATGCTGGGAAGCTACTCAGGGTTAACCTGAGCACAGGGGAAATAAAAACCGAGCAACTGGACTTCGCTTTATCGCGCATGTTTCTTGGGGGCAGAGGTTTGGCAAGCAAGATACTTTACGATGAAATTGACCCCAAGGTAGATCCACTTTCTCCAGAAAATAAGATCATTTTTGCTGCAGGTCCACTCACTGGGACAAATGCTCCCACAGGCGGACGTTATATGGTTATTACTAAGGGGCCACTTACTGGTACCATAGCTAGCAGCAACTCTGGGGGTTTCTTCGGAGCTGAGTTGAAGTTTGCAGGCTACGACATGGTCATATTTGAAGGTAAATCTGATAAGCCAGTTTACCTTTCCATACATGATGAAGAGGTTCAACTTAAGGATGCAACACAGTTGTGGGGCAAGGATGTATTTGAGACCACAGACATACTGGCAAATGAGTTTGGTGATGGTAAAGCTCGCGTTTCATGCATTGGCCCTGCCGGTGAAAACTTGGTTAAATTTGCGGGTGTTATGAACGATAAGCACCGTGCTGCTGGTAGAACAGGCGTTGGGGCTGTCATGGGAAGCAAGAACCTAAAAGCCATTGTGGTAAGAGGCAGTGGAAGGCCAAAACCAAGTAGCCCTGATTTTATGGAGGTAGTAAGACAAAAAATCAATATCATAAAACAAAATCCCGTAACTGGAGAAGGTTTACCAGCACTGGGTACTAAAGTACTTGACAACATTATCAACCAATCAGGTGCATACCCCACAAGAAATTTCCAGGAATCGGTTTTTGAGAGAACTCATGAAGTGTCTGGAGAAGCTTTGGTGGAAAAGAAGTACCTGAAAAAGAATACGGCATGCTTCGCCTGCCCCATCGGTTGCGGTCGTGTCATAACTCTGCCAAACGGTATTGACTCTGAAGGACCTGAATATGAAGCAGGCTGGGCCTATGGTGCAGATTGCGGTGTTGATGATCTGATCGCCATCTGTGAGGCAAATCATCTTTGCAATAAGTACGGCATTGATCCCATATCTGCTGGTTCTACCATTGCCTGTGCCATGGAGCTTTATGAGAAAGGTTATCTGCCCAAAGAAGACCTTAACAAAGGGCCTGAGCCCATATTCGGTAGCTCTGAAGCCATTGTGTACTATACAAAAGCCATAGCTTTTAGGGAAGGGCTAGGGGACAAGCTGGCTGAGGGTAGCAAACGACTTTCAGAAATGTACGGACATCCTGAATTTGCTATGCACGTAAAGGGACAGGAACTACCTGCTTACGATCCAAGAGGTGTTCAAGGACACGGTCTTCAGTACGCTACAAGTAACCGTGGTGGATGCCACGTCAGAGGTTACATGATCTCTCCCGAAGTCTTGGGTATTCCTGAAAAGTTGGATCCTCAGGAGCTCAACGGCAAGCCAGAATGGGTAAAGACCTTCCAAGATTTGACTGCGGTCATTGATTCTGCGGGATTGTGTCTGTTTACCTCGTTTGCACTTACAGCTGATGATTACAGGGACCTTGTAAATGCTGATACGGGTTTTAACTACACCACAGAAGAACTAATGAAAGTTGGCGAACGGGTTTGGAACTTAGAGCGTTTGTTTAACTTGAAGGCCGGATTTACCAAAGCTGACGATACACTACCGAAACGGCTTCTTGAGCAGCCTGTGGCAGAAGGACCCAATAAAGGAGCTGTGCATCACCTGTCTGAACTGCTACCACTTTATTACCAAGCGCGTGGCTGGAATGAAGATGGCGTTCCCACGCCGGAGAAACTAAGCGAGCTTGGTCTGGAGTAGGATGAAGCTCGAAGTAGAGTTTTTTGCAACGCTCAGGCTAAAACTACCGAAGCCTACATACGAAGTGGACATGCCAGAGGGGTCCACTGTTAAAGACTTAATGCGAGAATTGGATAGAATAACGGGTCAACCTGTAAGTGAAGAACTGTTCCGGGGAGACGAAGTTATCCCCGGAACAGTTCTGCTTTTGAACGGTAAGAACATTCTTCATTTGAATGGCATTCATACGCCACTAGAGCCTGGTAAAGTAGCTGTGTTTCCGCCTGTCGCGGGCGGGTAACTAAAGGCTAAAAGCGGTTTTATGGCTTTCTCCAATGACCCATGCAGATAGGAAATGAGCATACCGTAATTCACTACTGGCAGGTCTAAACGTTTAGCTAGTTGCATGCGTCTCATGAACATATTCCTGGTGAGCACGCATCCACCACAATGAATGATGAGCTTGCAACCTTGTAAGCTACTTGCTTCAGGAAACTCCTTACCAGCGAAAAATTTGTATTGCAGCTTTATATGCAACTTTTCTTCAATCCACCTAGGTATTTTTACTCTGCCTATGTCGTCGCATGTGGGAACGTGCGAGCAAGCTTCTACAACAGCCACGCAGTCACCATCATGCAGCTTTTGTAAAGCGTTTATGCCTTCCAAGAACAATGTTAAATCACTTTTGTTTGCTGCTTCCAGAATGGAAAAGGTAGTCAATGGAATCTGCGGTGGAACCACCTTGTCCACGTCTATGATAACTTGAGAGTCGGTGACCACTAGGTCCACGTTGTACTGCAGTTTTTCCAGAGTTTCTTTGAGCTCAGGCGGACGCGTTACCACGGCAATCCCACCGTGGTCAATAATGTCTCGGATGGCTTCTACCTGCGGCATGATGAGTCTTCCTTTGGGTGCAGCTTTATCTACTGGAATTACGAGAACGGCAGTTTTATTTTGACCTAGTAAATGTGCTACAAGAGGCTTTTCTTCTTCATCAGGTAAAAGGGAGCTGAGTACTTGAATGAGCTCTGATATGTTTTTCCCTTGTGCGGCAGCCACCTTCACCACAGGCACGTTAAAAGGTTCATAGTCCTTTACAAGGGTCTTTGTGTCTTCTGTTACATCGCTTTTATTTACGGCTATGACAAAAGGAATGCTCAGGTTCCTTAGCAGACTCACTATGAAATCTTCGAAAGCCCCAGGCTTGTCATCTACCACCAGTATGGCTGCGTCAGCTTTATATAAAGCTCTTTTTGCCCGTTCTACGCGTTTTTGCCCCAGCAGCCCTTCGTCGTCTAAACCAGGCGTGTCAATGAGTGTTACTGGACCCAGTGGTTTGACCTCAAGGGTCTTGTAAACTGGGTCGGTGGTGGTACCAGGAACATCACTCACGAGAGCAATATCTTGCCCTGCAATGGCATTGATGAGCGAAGATTTCCCAACGTTACGTCTGCCCACAATGGCAATGTGTTTTCTAAAAGCCGTGTGGGGTATGAGTCCTTCGTTTAGGCTGGTCATTGCTGTTCTTTAATCCTCCTTTTGCGGTAACCGTGGCTTAAGCTTACCGTGTATCCAGCAGATTTTACGAGGGCTTTTGTGCATTCGCCGCAGGCCACGTCGTTTTCCATAACACATATTTTGTTTGGATAAAGTACGTACTCTGCTCGGTAAGGTGAAGGGGTGAAGTTAGGCATGATAACATTCGCTCCACACTTTAGTGCCATTTGCCTGCCTTGTGGGTGGATACTGCCCAAAGCTGTGGTGGCTGGTATGTTAGCATCAGGCAGGAAGAGTCTTGTCAGCGCTACCATTTTCAATGTTTTTTCCAGTGTCCCTTGCGGCGCATCTCTAAGAGGTGTATCAGGGTGTGGAATGAACGGACCAATGCCAATCATGTCGGCATCCAACTCGTATGTGAACAGGATGTCTTTTGCCAGAGCAAAGTCGTCTTGACCTGGCAAGCCTACCATGGAACCTGCACCGACTTCATAACCTAATCTTTTAAGTTCCAGTAAGTGCGCTTTTCTGTTTTCCAATTTGTCACCTGGATGGAGTTTTTCATAAAGCTCTTCATCGGCTGTCTCATGTCGCATCAGATAACGATCAGCTCCCAACGCTTTCCAATAGCTGTATTCGTCGAAAGATCTTTCCCCTAAGCTCAACGTAATGGTTAAACCAAGGGATTGAATGGCACTTATGATGTCACCGAGCGTCTCTTTTGTGTAGAAAGGGTCTTCTCCCGATTGAAGCACTACGGTTTTTATACCTTGTGCGCTTATGATTTGTGCTCTGTCAACGATTTCTTGGGGGGTCATCCGGTATCTGTGTACATGCTTGTTCTGTGCTCGTATGCCACAGTAAAGACAGTTGCTGGAGCAGTAGTTGGAGAATTCTATAATGCCCCTGAGAAAGACTTCTGTTCCCAGGTATTTCCTTCGGACCTCATCAGCTTTTGCAAAGAGCTTTGGTGTTAGTTCTTCGTTTGACAAGACGAAAGCTACCTGTTCCAATGTGACGCTGTCAGGATGGTTGAGAATTCTCGTCAAAATATCTTCGTACACAGTCAAGCACCTTCCAGCCCCAATCCTTCATTTGCTTGCTTATTTGGTCGCACTGCACAAAGAGTGCAAAGCGCTCGTTTTCACAGAGAATGAATGGCTCACTGTAGCGCTCTTCACCAGCTTTCAAAGGGTGTAAGTAGGACATCCTTCTCCCAACTTTTTCGCATACCCAAGCCTTGCATTGAAACTGCTGGCAAAATCGTTCCAGGAGCATTTCACAATCGGACATCGTGTTCATGGTTCTTAACACGCTCCAAGAGCCCTTTTACCATGCTGCGCCTGTTTTCAGGCATTTGCATGAGTTCCTGTTCAATCAAAGCTTCACCTATCTCTTTTGTTTTTGGCGAAGCGTAGTCCATGAGGTACTCTTCAAAAGTCAATAGTGCGTTTGGCGTGCAAAAGTTTTTAACGAAACCTGGTATGGCAAACTCCATAAAATGCTGACCGGTTCTGCCTGCTCTGTAACAGGAGGTGCAAAAAGAAGGTATGTAGCCGTGGGATGCCAGTTCATATATGACTTCGTCCAAGGGCCGCGTGTCACCCAGTAAGAACTGACTTTTCTTAACCTCTTCAGGGTCGCTTGCTGAATAAGAACCAATACCAATGCTGGAACCGGCATCTATTTGTGAAACGCCCATCTCCAAAGCTTCGCGTCTGATTTCTGGCTTTTCGCGAGCTGTGAGTATCATGCCGGTATAAGGGACAGAGAGCCTGATTATGGCGATGAGGCGCTTGAAATCATAGTCGCTAACTTTGTAAGGAGGGTTTTCTGCCATGGGCGTATTTACAGCAGGTTCCATGCGAGGGAATGAGATTGTGTGCGGACCCACGCCAAATCGTTCTTCCAAGTGCTGGGTATGGTACATTAACCCCATTACTTCGAACTTCCAGTCATAAAGTCCAAACAGTGCTCCAATGCCCACATCGTCAATGCCTGCTACCATGGCTCTGTCCAAGCCATAGAGCCTGTACGTGTAAGAGGATTTTGGTCCGTGGGGATGTAATTTCTTGTATGTCGGCAGGTGGTATGTTTCTTGAAAAATCTGAAACGTACCAATGCCTGCCTCCTTTATGATCTTGTATCCATCCACTGTTTGCGGTGCTGCATTCACGTTTAGGCGCCTGATTTCTCCAGGTCCGTTTTTAAAAGCATAGATCTTGCGAATTACACCTGCAATGTATTCGGGTGAATACATGGGATGTTCCCCGAATACCACAATGAGACGTTTATGCCCACGGGAGGTTAGAGCATAAAGTTCCTGCTCCAACTCTTCGTCGGTGAGCGTTTTTCTAATTAGTTCCTTGTTCTCCACACGGAAACCGCAGTACAGGCACCCGTTGATGCACTCGTTGCCCACATAAAGAGGAGCAAATAGCACGATACGGTTTCCATAAACCTGTTGTTTTAGCTTCTTCGCTGTTTGGAATATTTCCTCAACCAATTCGGGATCTTCTGTATTAAGAAGAGTGGCTGTTTCACGTGGAAGCAGACGTTCCTTATTCATTGCCTTTGCCAAAATGTCTCTGACCTCGGCTGGGTCTGGGTTACGGGTTTTTTCCAGCAGATCGAAGATTTCCTGATGCGGAATGAAACATTCAGTATCGCTTTCGCTTAATGTATTGGCTATTTTTATACCGTTTGCCATACTACCTCAGCTCCTCATCATTTCAGGGGTAACGTTTTTACTTGGACACTTTCTAACTGACCCAGCTTACCGGTTAAACTTCCTAAAACGTCATTGTTTGCCTTTACCACCAGTAGGATGATGGCTGCGTTCTCTTCAGGTAGTGGGTATCCCACACGAAGGCGAATGTCCTCAGCAAAATCATGGAGTAATTCATTCACCTGCTTGTAGGCTTTTTCACGGTTGTTAATGATGATGTTCACGATGTAAAATCTTTCCAATTTAAAGACCTCCTTTTTGTTGGCACCTGGAAAAGGAGGCTCAAGAGGCTTGAAAATGTTGCTGCGCCTTTGCCTTCCTTCCTCGGTGTCAGATCTTGTTAAATCCTCCGCCTCAGAATGGCTAAAATCATTATAGCAGAAAAAAGTGAAAAAAGGAACGATACTTGACTTTATGTCTAGAATTATGCAACGTTTCTCTCAAGCTCGCTACGATTTTGGGTAAATCTACTCAATAACAGCTAAAATAGTTACATGTCGGTGGAATATTACCTGGGTGATGCCAAAGTCCTAATCGAACCAAAATCCTTAAAGCGTATCTATGTGGAACTGTCTAGGGCTTGCAATCTTGCCTGCGCGATGTGTTTCAGACACACTTATGAGGATCATACTCGAGCACTCATGGACGAGAAGACTGTCCAAAAAATGCTCCAAGAAGTGGTCAATTCTCCAGCTGAAGAGGTCATCATTGGGGGCATAGGGGAACCGCTTATGCACCCACTCTGGAAGAACGTTGTGAAAGAGTTAAAAAACGCCTACAAGAGAGTTACGATAACCACCAACGGTACTCTTATAAATCGTGAAGTTGCCGAGTTCCTTGTGGATCAGCGGGTAGATGAGGTGTATATATCAGTGGAATCTTCTCCGCTGGGGCATAACAACGTAGAAAACACCTTTGCTGTTGGTGATCTCATAACTGAGCTGAAACAACGAAAAAACAAGATGCGCCCCATCTTATCTGCAGAAGTGGTTTTAACAAAGAGTTCCTTAGTAGAGGACCTTGAGCTCATGAAGAAACTTAGCAGACATGGCATCAGGTATGTACTAATAAACAACTTACTTCCCACAGCACCTGAATTGGATAAAGAAGTGCTTTACGTAAAAGACAGAGCTAGTGATCTGCGTTTCAAGCTTTCTTCTGAACTTTATGCAAGAGTTGGGGTGGAGTACCCAGAATTCTGTATAAAAACGGAGCGTCTTTGCAGGTTTGTAGAGAGGAATTCCTTAGTCATAGCAGCTGATGGAAGTGTATGCCCTTGTTATCGCTTTTTACATGATGGCTCAGAACGGGTGTTCGGTAGAGAAAAGGCGCTTCACAGTCACGGGTTCGGTAACATAAATGAAGATTCTCTCATGAATATATGGAATAGTTCTGACTACACCATCTTTCGTTTCAAGGTGCGCTATGCACTTTATCCTTCATGCGGGGACTGTTTCCTTAGGGACGGTTGCAGTTTTCTCTGGGATGACAAAGCAGATTGCTGGGGGAATATGCCCAGCTGTGGAGACTGTCTGTGGTACCGGCAAATTATTCTTTGTCCTTAAGCTGGTAAGCAAGAAAGAAGAAAGGAGCGTGTTATAGGGTGAGTGAAGTGAAGAATCCAGCGTTGTATGGTGATGGGCTGGTGAAAATTGACTGGGTTAAGCGATTTATGCCTGTTTGCGGGGAGTTGGAAAAGGCCTATGCTAAGGAGAAACCGTTTCAGGGTTTGACCATTGCTATGTGCATCCATTTGGAGGCTAAAACAGCACGTCTGGCTTTGCTACTAAGAGATGCTGGTGCTAAGGTAGTCGTTACCGGGAGTAATCCACTCTCAACACAGGATGATGTGGCTGCTGCCCTTGAGCACGAGGGTTTAGAGGTTTTTGCCTGGCGCGGTGAGACTTCAGAAGAATATGAGCGGAACTTACAGTGTTTGCTTTCTTTCAATCCTGATCTGATTTTGGATGATGGTTTTGATTTGACCACCATGTTGGTGGAGCGTTTTCCACAAAAGGTTGGGAAGGTTATTGGGGTTACGGAGGAAACTACAACGGGTCTTATCAGAGCCAGAAACATGGCAAAAGCTGGTAAGCTGCCTTTTCCAGTCATGGCAGTGAATGATGCACGAGTAAAACACTTATTTGACAATCGTTACGGTACTGGAGAATCCTCTGTCTACAGTTTCATGCACAACACGAATCTACTCATAGGTGGGAAAACCTTTGTCGTGGCTGGTTTTGGTTTTGTGGGCAGAGGCATTGCTGAGAAACTCAGGGGTTTGGGTGCGAAGGTCATCGTCACTGAGGTGGATCCAGTAAAAGCATTGGAGGCGCACGCGGAAGGTTTTACTGTGATGAGTATGGATGAAGCTTGCCAAGTGGGCGAAGTATTCATAACTGCCACAGGTAATACCGGTGTTATACGTGAAGAACATTTCCTCAAGATGAAAGATGGAGCCATTTTAGGCAATGCGGGGCATTTCAATGTGGAAGTAGACGTGGAGGCTTTGGAGAAATTGGCTCAAGATACGTATGAGGCTCGGCCCAACATTATGGGCTACAGAATGCCAAATGGAAAAGTGCTGTTCCTTATTGCAGAAGGCAGGCTCATGAATTTAGCTGCAGGCCAGGGGCATCCAGCTGAGATTATGGATCTTTCTTTTGCCGCACAGTTTCTCTCGCTCAAATACTTGATGGACAGCAAAGGCACGTTGCAGCCTCAGGTACTGCTGGTTCCTGCAGAGATTGATGAAGAGGTAGCTCGGATCAAACTCGGTTCTTTAGGTATAAAAATCGACCAGCTCAGCCGAAGCCAGGAGGAGTACTTGAATCGCTGGTAAAAGAGCTTGCTCAGTTTTTCATAAACTCTTTAATGTGATCAAATACTTCTTGAGCATGGCCAGCTACTTTTACTTTTCGCCACTCCTTAATTATTTGATTGTCCGGGTTTATGACAAAGGTGCTTCTCTCAATGCCCATGGTCTTCTTGCCGTACATATTCTTTTCTTTCCACACACCTAGCGCTTCAGCCAACGCGTGATTCGGGTCGCTTAATAGTACAAAGGGGATGCCTACCTTTTCCTTGAACTTTTTCAGTCTTTCCACATTATCAGTGGACACACCGATGACGGTCACACCCAAGGTTTTGAAATCCTCATAAAGCCGTGAAAAATCTTCAGCTTCCATGGTGCAACCCGAAGTCATAGCCTTGGGATAGAAGTACAAGACTTTCCAGCCTTGGAAATCACTTATTCTTACCGATCTGCCATCTAGATCTACGAGTTCGATCTCTTGCCAATGTTCCATTTTTGTCACCTCACTTTTGAGCTCTGTTTATTTGCTTTCTTAGATTATAATTTCATTATGTTTCAAGAGTGGGAGGGGCTTCTGCAGAATACTAAGGGTATTGTTTTCATTGATATACCAACAGGAAAAGGACGTACATATACTCTAAAACAGCTGAAGAAAGTTTGCAAAGTAAAGAGTTTATACAGTTTGTATTATTCTCCCCTAACAGGTGTAGGGCAGCTCTTCTTTGATCTGTTAAATGGTGTTCGAGAAGACTTTCTTGAAGAGTTTCCTGAGCACGGACCTGTTATAAGACGGTATCTGCATCATCGATTTTACCCGGCTCTCAGCTCATTTAAGCCATATAGGCCTCTGACTGTTAGTCAGGAACAAACACTACTTCTAAGTGCCATGGTGGATTTAGTCAGGGCTTCAGGTATAAAGTACTGGTTCATAGATGATTGGCTACAGGACGATTACAATTATCTGTTTTCTGTGGTTCTGCCAGAGCTGGTGGCCGCCACCGACATAACTGTAGTGGTGGTGGGAGATGCTTTCCCCAGAGAATGGGCTGAAACCGTTTTGGAAAACAGTTCTCTTGATGCATTCTTTGGAGATGATTGTTTAGCTAAATACTGCCGTACATTTGGATTCAGTGAACAAGACATTGAAAAAATGATTTCGGAAACGGAAGGGAATTGGCACGAACTTCTTTTCTTGTGTCAGACGCGTGCTACGAATCTAAGTGATGCTCTCAAAAGGGCAATGAGTGCACTTCCCGAGCAAGCATGTGATTTATTAAACGGATTCGCTGTTATGGCTGAGAGAAACAGTGCATTTATAAAAGATATCCTTTTGGGCGAGCAAAGGGATTACTCTGCATTGGAAAAGCTGGAGCAACTTCATTTGGTTTTTTGGGAATCACCTCTTTACAGGTTTCCTTCACCTCGAGTGAGAGAGCTGGTGCGCGAGCGAATACCGCAGTCTGAGCAAAAAGCTATTTTGGAAAGTGTGACCGATGCTATGGCAAAGGTGGGGTACAGCGACTACTGGGGAAGAATTGCTACTCGCTATCGTACCTGGGGTAAGAGGAAAAAAGAAGCCTTTGCTCTTCTGATGGAGCTACGGGAGAAAAAAGGTACAGCGGAAGTAATGAAAACAATAGACAGATTGGACCAGTTGGGAGTCAATGGTCCAGGTTACAGAAGGCTAAAAAGTCTTTGCCAATACTGGACAAACAACCTGCAGGGTGCAGTGGAAACGCTGAAGGCGCTTAAGAATCCAAACCTGGTGGATTTGGCTAACCTTATTAGGTTCCTGTCTTACAGTGGGCAAATAGCTGAAGCGGATAGGTTAGCGTCAGGACTTTTGAGAGACAGGGAAGTCATCTGCAATTCGCTGTTCTTCCCACGAATTGCGGGAGACCTGTCTTTACCGTTTGTCCTAAAGGGAAGGTACAGGGAGGGTTTGGAGCTTCTAGAGCAGTTTCTGGAAGTCATAGTTGGTAAACCCTATCTAAGGGAGCATTTGGGAGTATATTACAATAGTTTGGGGGTTCTCCTTGCCTACAACGGGCGTCTTTATGCGTCTTACGATGCCCTGCAGCGGGGTCTGGAGGTCATGGGATCTCTGGAAGGATCAGAGGTGCATCTAAGGCTTCTGATAAACCTATCTGATACAGCTTTGGAGCTTGAGGGGCCTTCTGCTTCTTTTAAGTACGTAAATGCAGCCTTTCGTAGCACTGCGCCTTGTAACCTTGCATTGAGAGCTGTAGCTTTGTCAAACTATTGCGCGACTTACTTTCAGTTCATGGGACTGCCAAAAGAAGCATTGGAGGAACTCATTTCACTTATGCCGGAGGCCGATACTAAAACACGTTTTGATGTGGGTGAAGTTGTAGTTGGTACTTATTGGTTAAGTGGGATGGGAAACTTGGCCAAGAGCGTACTAACAATGATGAGTGCTGAGAATGACGAACAGCATTTTAGATATGCTGTTTTTCAGGCAGCACTAGGTCTATGCTCTTGGAGTGAAGAGTCCTTCCCTTCAATCGGTCTTAGCTCAAGTTTTCCTTTGTACCCAGTTATGTGGCTGTACAAGGAGAACCCTGAAAAACTTAAGGGCTTGAGCCTATTTAGCAGTGACCGCCCCATAGTACTTTTCTTCAGAGCTCTTAGACAGAGAGACACAGTAGAGAACCTCATGGCGTTTGCTGTGAGAGCTGAGCACGGTTGGTACCTCGCAGATGCCATGTTTATCTACGAACTGTTAGCTTCTCTGGTAGAAGGAGAGGAAAAAGCAGCGTTTTTAGAAGAAGCCTTGCGTTTAGCTACGCTTTTAGGCTTTTCTGAAAAAGCGAGGCTTTTGAGGAAGCAAATACATGAGTTGAATATTCCGTTGGTCCATAGTATGAACCTGCAGATGTTAGAGAAAAGCCTTCTTTCTTTACCTTTGGAGCAGGCTACGATTAGCGGATTCATTAAATACTTAGGTAACATTCTTAGCCACTTCTATGAGGATTTCTTTCTTTCCATAAGCTGGGGGGAAGAAATTTATCGTACTGGAAGAGAGCGAGTTAGCGGGTTTGCCATCGACATGTGCCTACCGCCCTTCTGGGGCACTTTCGTAGTGAAGAATGGGAACGTAGCTGACGCCTTGGTTTTAAAAGCTGTCCTCTTATCTGTGGAAAGAGTTTGGGGAATTCGCTATGGTACCAATGATGCTCTAACAGGTCTATTTAACAGGAACTTTGGTCTGGAAGTGCTTAACAGACTTTGGAGTGACTATGAAAGAAGCGGCAGGTCTTTTTCGGTCATATTCATGGACGTAGATAATCTGAAGAACATAAATGACACGTTGGGGCATCCAGTGGGCGATCAGGTGCTACGTGAGGTTGCTTTTGGTCTGAAAAAACATCTTAGACAAAGCGATTTCGCTGTGAGATGGGGTGGCGATGAGTTCCTTGTTATCTTGCTTCAAAGTGACGAACAAGGGGCACAAAAAGTGGCAGAAAGAATAGAAATGGAGCTTGCTAACAGTCCAATGCCAGTCGGCCTCAGTTACGGAATTGTGGAAGCCAAGGAAGTTTTAACTTTGGAGGAACTTCTCAGAACATCAGACGCACGGATGTACCTTCAAAAGAGAAGCAAGAAAACGCGAAAAGGAGAAGATGAAAGAACGTAGAATTATGTGGGGAAACAAGACCCTGAACTACTTACTTCCCAATGCAAAAATTAGAGAAAACTGTTGATAGAAGGTCTTCTTCTACGTCTCCGTCAATTAGGGTTGTTAAATTCCTAAGTGCAGAGAACAAATCGTCGGCTGCCACCTCAGCGTAAACACTAAGATGTTCCAGAGCATCGTGCACGTCGCCAAGGGTCTTTTCTAAAAGCCCCATTTGCCTTTGGCTCACTAGAAGTTTTGGCGGTTCCGTAATATTCATCAGCTGGTGTATGGCTTCAATTATTCGGTCTATGCCTGTCTTTTCCTTTGCGCTGACGAAGTAGGCCTTTGGATGCTGCTCATTGCCTTTGCCTTTATCTATTTTGTTTCCCACAACAATGGTCTTTTCTTCTTGAATGAGATTGAACATCTGCTTATCTTCATCGGTCCATCCCGTTGAGGCATCATATAGGAAAATTACCAGATCAGCTTCCTCAATTCTACGAAGTGCCAGTTTTACGCCTTCTTGTTCAATGGGATCATCCGTGTGGCGAAGCCCCGCAGTATCTACCACATTTACAGGTATTTTTCCTAATACCGTGTACTGTTCTATGTAATCTCTGGTGGTTCCTGGGATTTGCGACACGATGGAACGTTCCATGCCAACTAGTGCGTTCATTAAAGAAGATTTGCCCACATTTGGCCTACCTGCTATTACCAGGCTTATGCCTTTTCTGAGTATTTCAGCTGTTTTGGCGCTTTCAATCAGGTCTTCAGTTTCTACCAGGATTTCTCTCAGCTGCTCTTCAATACTGCTTTCCTCTACGTCTTCGGGGAAGTCCATGGCTGCCTGGAGGAAAGCCAATACGTTAAGTACTTTATTCCTTAAACTTGCTATTCTGTCGCTAAGTTTGCCCTTCAACGTATTCTCACCGGCTTTTAGAAGCTCTGTGCTTCTTGCCAGAATAAGATCATTAACCGCTTCAGCCTGAGTAAGGTCCATCTTTCCGTTAAGGAAAGCTCGGAAGGTGAATTCCCCAGGCTGAGCGGGTTTCATACCGGCATCCAAAAGAGTCTCTATAATAAGCTCTGCAATGGCTGGGTTACCGTGGCACATTATCTCAACCATTTCTTCTCCTGTGTAGGAGTGTGGCTCAGAATACCAAATTGCCACAACTTGGTCTTCTACCTTTTCGGAGCTGAAGTACCTCAAAGAGGCATGTCGTGGCTTTTGTAATGGCTTGTCAAGAAATGCTTCTACTGTGTTTTTCGATGCATCACCAGATATTCTGATCACGTGTAGGGCTCCCACCCCCCAGGGAGTGGCCAATGCTACTATGGGCTCCACGTATATACCCTACAAGTCATATGACTTTTGTTTATGTCCGCCACCTGATAATTCTACATCTTCAACTGTTAGACCTGCCAAAGGAGACTTGGCTTTCTAAGAAGTTTGAGAACCACTGAGAGCTTCCCAGAGCTGCGAGCGCCACCAAAACTACCAATGCGGCTGGATACCAAAAATAGCTAACCACAGCGAGAACGATCCAGAACCATGGGGTTGATACCGTTTTTCTTAAGGTGCTAGTTCCATAACCAACCATGCGTATGATGATGATCCAGAAAGCTATCCATAATGCAGCCCATAGGACAGTTAACAATAGACCGGTGTAGGAGTCCAGTGCGTTGAGGGCAGAGTTGAAGAAGAGGGAAGAAGCCAGATCAACGAAGGCATAGACAGCAAACAGGAATACTGCTCCTAAAATTGCAGAGAGAATACTGCCCCAGGAAATAGAAAAACCTGGAGTGCTATCGCTTAAAAGGCCCCAAATTAATCCCAAGACCAGAAAGCCCAAAACACCGTATTTTGCTATGACGGAGAAAGGCCTAAGAATGTAATAGAGCACATCATTTCCAACTAGAGCCATGGTTTGCAGTGTAGCGGTCGACTGATTTACTACGCGTGATCCCATAAGTATTACCGGAATTTCACCTTCACTGCCAGGTGCAATGTAAACATCTGATCCAGCTGCAACCAATGGATACCAAAGTTTTCCCTTTAAGGTGAAATCCCCAAAGAACACTTCACCTGTGGAAAGTGTTGTAAACACACTTGTTTGCCCTCCGTACTGGGTGAAGTCCATTAAATAACCAGGGGGAGCAACGGTGTCAGCTTGGCTTTTCCAATAGCCCACATACGTACCGAAACCAAACTCATTACCAATTACCAGTGCTGCATGAACGGATAGTGGCAAAACAACACACATGAGCACTGAGAGAACAATGAGTCTGAAAAGGATCTTCTTTTTCTTGGAACTCATCTGTTCCACCTCCTGAGGAGGTCATGCTTCACTGTCTTCGAGGCTTTCCAATAGGGCAGTAAGCACTCTCTCCACAAGTTTTCTTTTATGTGGATATTTTGCCACAAAATTGTCAATTTTTTGTCCTATGGTATAAGCTTCTGGAGGTGGAATGGCAATACGCTCTTTTCGTGGTCTGAGCGTTACTGATTGGCGTCGCGCTGGTATAACGCTATGATAACCCATATTGCCCAATGACACAGCTAAAGATTTAGCAGGCCGAGGTTCACCATGGGTTATCAGAAAAGTGGTGTCTGGCTGAAAATTCTTTGCCCAACTGAGTAGGTCTTTGGCGTCAGCGTGGGAAGAAAAGCCGTTTATGGTGTGTATTTGTGCGCGAACAGCAATGTCTTCTCCCATAATCTTCACGTTTCGCGCTCCATCTACGATGGACCTTCCTAGTGTGCCCGCTGCCTGATACCCTACAAAAATGAGATGATTTTTTGGATTCCACAGTCCGTGTTTAAGATGGTGTAGTATCCGTCCTCCTGTGCACATGCCTGAACCGGCCATGATCAGAGCGTGATCTAAATTGTTTAGTTTCTTACTCTGCTCTGGTGTATCAATGTACTGTATACCAAGTTTTTCTTGATCCATACCTTGGAAGAACTCTGCCAAGTGGGGCAAGAGATACTCAGGATAACTGCTGTAAACAGCGGTGATCTTGTTGCCCAAAGGTGAATCAAAGAACATGGGCATAGTCGCAAGTTCAGGCATTTCTTGTGTCAATAGCAGGTAAAGCTCATAGATGATCCTTTGAGCTCTATCCACTACGAAAGTTGGTATTAGTACTTTCGACCGATCACGGATTGCTGCAGAAAGTGCATTCTTAAACTCTGCACGTGTTTCTCTTATATCTTTGTGCTGACGGTCACCATAGGTGGATTCAATGACTACGTAATCAGCATATTCAAAAATGTACGGGGGTGGCTCTAAAACAGTGTCCTGTGGTCCCAAGTCACCAGAGAACACCAGCTTTATGTTTTCGGCGTTTACTTCTATGCTACTAGCACCTAATATGTGCCCTGAGGGTCGGAAAGTGAATTGGAATTCTTTGAAGCGTTCAGTTTGATTCCACGGCAATGGTACAAAAAGTTTGCTTGCTTCATTAATGTCGTCCTCGTCAAAAAGTAGTTCTACGGGTGGTTTGTCCTGCCTACGTCTTTTACGGTCAAGGCGTTCTTTTTCCTCTTTCATGAGCTTTACGGTGTCTTCCCAAAGAAGTTTCGTAAGTTCGATTGTGGGCGGTGTTGCAAAAATAGGACCTCGAAAACCATTTTTGACAAGAACAGGTATGCGTCCTGAATGGTCTAGGTGAGCATGAGTAAGCAAAAGTGCATTAACTTCTTTTGCTTTTATGTCCAGTGGCTGGTAGTTCCAGTCCTCTTCTTTACCTTGGAACATGCCAAAATCTATGAGAAGCTTTGCATTATCGCTTTCGAGTAAATAACTCGATCCAGTGACTTCTTGGGCAGCACCCAGAAATGTGAGTTCCATGGGAATATTCACCTCCCTTATCCTAATGGTAAGACAATGCAAGGCAAGTTAGACAGCTTTTCCAAGTTAACCTGCGGTGAAGCTTTTTTGCCTAATGGTAAGGTTATCATCGCGTTAATGTGTCCTTCTCGCATGTGGACAAGAGTGAAGGCAGTAGAACCATGCTGTACGACGGTAGCGGGGTCTCCTCATTAAAAGAGCTTTTATGTCTGGTAAAAACAAGAAGAGGCTCCTTGTCAATTAGAAGCCTCTTCGAGATGTTTAGCTATTTTTTCTTTTTGGGCTAAGGAGAGCTAATCTTCTATTTTTATGATGAACATGACCTTCCCAGTAGCACCAGTGGGTAAGCCGCTAAAACTGTTGTAACTATCTGCCAGTTCCTTAGCTTTATCTAAGTTTTGACTCTGACTGGAGAAGGTTTCATACGCCTGATTTGCACCCTTTGATATCTCCCTGAGCCCTTTTGAAAGCTCACTCATGGGTGGTATGGTTTGTCCGTTTATGGTTCCACCTTTAACTAGGGTATTAAGAGCCGTCTTTAGATCAAGCATGCCTTGGCTGAGTTCTCTTTGCATGGTACTAATACCAGTTTTTAGTTGACTGCTAACCTGCGCTATGGGTGGCAGTTGTTTACCCTGCACTGTGCCGCCGTTTACCATTATTCCCAGTGTGTTCCTCATAGCCAACAGCCCGTTACTTAAGTCTTTTAGCATTCCCATCTGGCTAGCGGTTTGCTGCAGTGCTTGCGCCATTTGGCGGCTTCCTTGACTGAGCTGCGTAAGTGACTGCTTTAAGGTGGACAGGGGTGGTATGAATCCGGTAGGTAACGTTGCGCCTTGGGTCATCGCTTGAAGCAGCAGTTGCTGTTGACCCATGAGTTGAAGTAGTTGCTCTTTGCCTGGAAGCTCAGGTTGCATTGTTAAGGCGTTACTCACTTGCTGGTTTATGGCAAGGCTTTGAGATGCTAGTTCGGTGTAAGCACTGACTAATGTGCCCAATTGATCTAAAGCAGATGCTGTTTGCTGAAGGGGTTGCTCGAGGGCGATTAATCCTTCGGCCGCCTTGGGAAGCATGGCGATCTGCTGAGGGTTAAGCTGCTGATACATTTGGCTCAGGATTTGCCCGTAGGCATCTAGCAGCAGAGTTACATTCTCAAGACTACTTAGGTCCAAATCAGTTTGTACGGAGTTAGCCATCTTGGTCAATGCTTCACTGTAGCCATCGATGCCTTTTGCAATGCCTTCTAATGCTTTTGACATATCTTTCAGATTGGACATGTCAGGCAGTTCTATTGCCATGAGGGTGGGAACCACGCTTATGGATAAAGAGGGACTACTCTTTTTCATGGCTTCGTAGCTTATGGTTGCTGTGGTTTTTTCACCTACTGCCTGCATCATCAATGTGGCCATGGCTTTTGACCCTACATAATTCACATTTCCGCTGCTCACTGTTACATCTTTTACAGACGGGCCATCTAAGGTGACACTGATATTCACCAGCCATGGTAGATAAATGTCTCCTTGTTTGTAGTAGTTAAAGAATTCTACGCCAATTTCCACGCTTCCCGTGGCCTGCTCCAGGTCACTTAACTTTGCAGCTTTACCATTTATTAGCACGTTTAGTTTCAAAGAGAATGGAAGTTCTTTTTGCAAATCGGTTCTATAGAAAACATCAGCCACGCCGCTGGATTGTCCTTGTATGGTTAGACCCATGTCGCTGTGGGTAATAGTGGCATCACCGATGAGAATCTGCGGCGATGCTCCTCCGTCGATGGGATCTAGGATGCTGAAAGGTCCTTCTCCTTCCACTCTGAGCCAGTCCACTGCAATGACTTTCTTAACTTCGCCCTCGCTGTTTTGAATTACATACACGTTTTCGTAATCAGACACTGTGGGAGCCGCATTAGCATTTAGCGGCAAAAAGGCCAGTGCGACTATGGCCGTAAGTGCTATTAGCTTTTTGCTTTTCATGCTTTCACACTCCTTCCGAAAAGGATGTGCTGGAATACCTTAAAAACGGTGGGAAGTAAGAACACCGCTATTAGTCCAGAGATGAGGGCTCCTCTGGCTAACCCACCCATAATCTGGGTTAGGCCTGGAATGTCACTGAGAATGGCAGAAGGTAAACTCATCAGGAAAAACGTTCCGGCACTCACAAATATGGATGGAGAAGCACCTCTGATGGTCACATCCAATGGGTTCTCAGCCCCTTTTCTTACTGCTTCTTCAAAACGTGTGGCAGACAATACAGCGTAGTCGATAGTGGAACCTAGTTGTACCGTGGACAGTGTGATGGGTACCATGAAGGTGACTGCTTGGAACCACCCAGCTGCCCACAGGTTAAGTTGAACGGCGGCTTCGATTACTAATATGAGGACTAACGATAGCCACACGTTTCTAAAACCAACTAGTAGAATAACGAATATGAAAAGTAATGTCAGCCAGCTGGTCTTTGTGTTGTCTTCCATGCTTATGCGTTTTATGTCATCGATGGCTATGGACAAGCCAGTTATATAGTTTTTTCCGGGAAGAGAAGCAAGGATGTTCTCAATCTCTTTTCTCAACTCTTCAGCTTCAGGCGTATCGGGTTTCACCTTCGTGTTTACAACGGCATAAACGTATTGGTCATTGGAGAAAGAGCTAAGTACTGAAGAAGGTAGCATTTCCTGGGGTATGGCTTGGTCCAACATGGTAGCAGGATTAAGCACATTTTGCACTAAACTGAGCTTGTTGATTGCTTGAAGGGCTTGGGTGTAATTTGAGTTTTTGTCAAGTAGCACCATCCATGTATCGTAGTTCTGGAACTCCTTTTGGTATTCCTGCTGCACCTTCATACTCGTAAGCTGGCTTGGTATGAACACATCGTTGGCGTAAGTGATTTCTGTGCGGCTGCCACCCCAGAACCCCAAAATTAGTACGATGAGTAACACTGCAAAGAGCGGTGTTACGGCTTTCTCTACGCTGGCTGCAATATTTGCCACGATGTTTTCCAGATTAAGCGTTTTCCAGGTTAGTTTTCCTTCAAAGGTGAGAAGTAATGCGGGAAGTAGAGTAATGCTGACAAGGAAAGACAATGCGACTCCGCGAAGAAGCAGCCATCCAATATCCTGGCTTATGGTCAAGGTGGCGAAGGTCAGGGCAAAGAATCCTGCCACTGTGGTTAGAGCTGACAAGGAAATAGCTTTTATAGTGGCTACCAATGCTATCTCCATGCTTTCACTGTCAGGACGAGTTTTTCTTTCTTCTTCGTACCGGTGATACAGAAATAGAGCATAGTCATAGGAGACAGCCAGTTGAAGCACTTCCACTATGATGGTAACCAAATAGAACGTGCTTTGATGAAGGAGTCCAGAAATACCTAAGTTGAGTAATACACCAACTGCCATGGAAACTACAATGAGAATGGGCGTGAGGGGCTTATCGAAGTAGAACAGCAAAAACAGGAACACAAAGAGCAAACCCAGTCCGAAATATAGCATTGGCTTACCAGAGAAGTACTCTTCCACTTCCTCCAACTGGACATCGCTGGAGATAATATGAGCATTACTGGGTAGGAAACTTTTAAGCTCATTTGTGATTTGGCTAACCTCTCCTGTGGTAGCTGTAGTTTGAATTACTACATTGAAGTTATTTCCTTTTACCCAATTGCTGGCTTCTTCTGGATAAAGTTCTTCTGGTGTGGCAGGGTCAACTACGGTTCCCAACCAAGATACGTTAACCACTTTTGGTATTTGTTTTATCTTTTCCACGGCTGCAGCTACGTCTTTTAAGGTTCCATCTTTCCAGTATATGGTGATGGATTCTCCGACTTGCATCTGGTCGCTTAGTATTTGCATAGCTTCAATGGATGGTACATCCTTAGGTAGTGCACTAGTAATGTCGTAGTTCATCGCGCGGTTTTGCATCGCAAAGAATGAGAGTACAGCCAAAATCAAATACACTGCGATTACCCATTTGCGGTTCTTAACAACAAAACGAGCGAAACCTTGCAATGTATCACCTCCTAAGTGTCTTGTGCCAACAGTAAACCATTAGTTCCCTTTTTTTATACCCAGTTATTCAAAACGCTAACCTTACAAAAAGAGGCTAATCGAAGAAATGGGTTTTAATTAGTTTTCGATGAGCTCTGTAGTAGTACCAATGGAGTACCAGTACTAAGAAGGTGTTGGCGGAACTAACCCAAAAAGCTGTAGAGGGCGATACGCTAAGAACCATGAGAAGAAGATAAAGCATGGGTGCATAAAACAGCCACTGAGCAAGGCTGTTCAAAATGAAAGGCAGTTTCGTGTTGTTGTATGCTTGGAAGTAGCTTATGAAAATGGAGGTTGTATAACTCATTAGTGGAACAAAAGCCATTATTCTTAAAGCTAAAACTGCTAGTGGTACCAAGGTTGGGTCTTTTACCCGGAACAAACTCAGCAGGCTGCCAGGGAAAATGAGGCATATGATGGCAAAGACACCTAAAAGATACACGCCTATCTCAAGGCAGTAATCCACAAAGGCTTTCACTCGATCATGTAGCTTTGCACCTACGTTTTGAGCCATGATGGGTGTGGACATGAGGGAAATGGAAGAAACAACGGTGTTGGGGATCTGCACGATTCGGTTGAATACCTGATAGGCGGCAAACACCGGTATGGACACCGCATTTATGATTCTCTGTGTAATTACGCTGACTGCCACCGTAGAAAGATTACTTAGTCCAGCATAAAAACCTACACGGAACACTTCTGCTCCTACTTCTGTAAACCTTACATGCCTAGAAATATTCGTGGGTAGTTCGTATCTTGGTGTAGCAATAAACATGAAGGCTGCAATGTCTGATACTACCCAGCTGATTAGAAAAGCCCACCCAGCTCCTGCAAGATTAAGTTTAGGAAAGATCCAAAAACCCAGGATTAGGAAGAAATCCAATGCGATATTGAGTGCAGTTTGCAATAACATAAACCACATGGCCCAGATGGTTTGTCCAGTAGCTCTGAAAAACGTATAAGAAGAATAGCCAGCCATGGAAAAGGGAATACCGAGTAAGTAAGGCAAAGCATAGCCCTTCGCATGTAGCATGATTTGGGGTTTCGCTCCGAGCACTCTAAGAAGTGGCTCCAGAAAGGGTAGGCACAGCAGTACCAAAATAAGTGCCCCGAAAAACTTACCGTAAGTTGTTTCTTTTAAGGCGAGTCTGGCTTTTTCGTATTCTTTCTTGCCTAAGTAGTTCGCCATAACAATTACGGAACCCGTGCCCCAAACCTCGTTGTAAACGTAGATAAGGCTGACCAGCATGCCCACAATGCCCACAGCAGCTATGGCGTTTGTCCCCAAGTCTGCGATGAGCGCTAATTCTATTGCAGGAAGTGCGTTAGAAAGCAATGAGCCCAACATGTTCGGTAGTGACATTGACCAGATTACTTTTTTGGGGTCACCTTGAAGCATTTTCTCTTGTGCACTCATAGAAGTAGTCTATCATGCCAAGCATCGGAAAAAGCAGGTATGGTGTTCCATGGATTAGGCTATGGATTCAACGGAAATGGGTATGTTTTTCATGGCTTTCAGTTTCCTATGAAGGACTACTGAGAAAGCTCATTCTTTTAGAAGAGTGGAGATAAACCATGGGTAAAATGTTTGTGTGTATGTGTGTAGAAAGCAGTGTATGGTGTACGGCCATTTGTTTCACTACTCGTAGTGTTTAGCCTTAGCTCTAGCTAAACACAAAGAAAGGAGTTATGCCTTCTGGAGGTTACATCAGTAAAGGGTTTGGCTTCTTACAGAGAAGTCATAAAGCGCTCTGAGTTCATAGGTTACGCAAAAGCCGTTTTTACTGAGCAGGAAGTGCATGAGTTCCTACAGCAGGTAAAGTTAGAACATCCGAAAGCTACGCACTGGGTGTGGGCATATAAGATAGAGGAGATTATGTTCTCCAGTGATGCAGGAGAACCCAGTGGCAGTGCAGGGTTACCCGTTCTAAATGCCATCAGGAGTAGTGGACTAGATTATGTCATGGTAGTTGTAGTTAGATATTTTGGTGGTGTGCTTCTTGGCATTAAGGGACTCATTGATGCCTATAACTCGGTGGCAAGAAAGACACTAGAACTTGCAAACAAAGGCAAAGTAGTGCGCCAGCGTTATGTAACAATGGAGCTGAGTTATGAGGTTTATGGAAAACTATATGAAGATTTAGCACGTCTTGTCAGTGAACCAGATATTCGTTTTCAGGAGCAAGTAATCATGTGTGGCTGGGTGGACATGGCACGCAAAGAGGAATTAGAACATTTAGTGGCTCAGCGAGGTATGTCACTGCAGTGGGGACAAGATGAAAGGACGATGGTGGCTTGAGTTCTTATTTAACAAGCAGGTAAAGTACTTCTCCCAACAGGCCACTTAGGAGCAAAATAAGGGCACTATTCAGCTTTGTTTTTTGTTTCAATAAGAGCGCAAAGAGGAAAATACCTACCCCGTAGTAATCAGTTATTGATGAACTTAGTATGCTCAATGTGGCTGCTATTACCAGTCCGAAAGTCAAGGGTGTTATGTTATCAAAAAACATGTCCAAGTACACGGGATTTACTCTGGTAAGCAAGCTCGACATGGAATAAACAAGTAGAAAAGGCACTGCAATGGAGGAGAAGGTTGCTACAATACTACCCCAAACACCTCCCATGAGATAGCCCACGAACGTAGCTGTATTTATGGCAATGGGACCTGGTGTTATCTGGGATATGGCAAGCACATCCAGGAACTCCAAATCCGTAAGCCACGCGTACTGGTTCACCACCACGTACCGGATGAGGGCGACGATGGCATAGCCACCGCCGAAAGAAAAAACGCCTATTTGTAGGAACGCTTTTGCCAGTTCCAGTAAAATATCCATGTGAGCAGCCCTCCTAAGTAAACCAATATAACCCAAGCTGGGTTAATTCCCAAAGCAAATATTATGAGTGTGATTACCAGCACTAATATTAAAGAAGGCACTTTCCAATGTCTTTTGGTAAACAACTGCCACACGGCAGCTACCATGAGTGCTGCTACAGCAGGCCTTAAGCCGAAGAACAGGCCCTGTACCCACCAAAGCGCATAGGCTTGCTTGAAAAAAATGGCAATGATCAGAATAATCACTAGAGAAGGCAGTGTGGCTCCTAGAGCGGCGATTATGGAACCAGCAAAGCCAGCTAACTGATAGCCTGAAGCGACAGCCAAATTAACTGCGATGGGGCCTGGGAATACCTGGGCTATGGAAAGTACTCTAAAGAATTCTTCCTCGCTAATCCAGTGGCGTCTATTCACAATCTCTTCTAGGAATATGGGTACCATAACATACCCGCCACCGATGGTCAAGGTGCCGACCTTTATGAAGACAAGAAAAAGGTTAAGCAGACTAAAATTCATAGTTCTATTATAGGATGCATAGGGTGGTAAGGTAAAATGTGTTTGTGGACAAAATATCCCTGTGGGTGGTAGTTTCTGCTGCTTTAGCAGATAGTGTAAACCCTTGCGAGATTGGCATACTCACTATGGCTCTACTGCACATAATCTTTGCCTATGGCAAGGAGAAAGTACTTCGTATTGGCCTCATGTTTTCTCTGGGAGTAGCCATTAGCTACTTTTTCTATGGAATATTCATTGCCCACGTCTTCAGGTACATAGCCAGCATAAGAATCATTGTGGGCGTAGCAGCCATATTACTTGCCATACCACGCATGATTTACGCACTCCGAGGGGAGGAGCTTAAACTCACACCAACACCGCTACGGCCTCTGGTGGCCGGATATTTGCGTAAAGGTAGTGTTTGGTATGCTTTGGTAGGCGGCCTATTAGCTGGTTTCGTTCTCATGCCATGCAGTAGCGGACCTTACTACGTAATTCTGACTTTACTTAGTCATGACATTGTTACTGTGCGCTTGAAAGCTTATGTTTGGTTGGCTCTTTACAATGCGATTGTTGTTTTACCGCTTGTAGTTATAACTTTGGCAGCGCACTTCCTCATGGATGTAACTAAAGTGAAAGAATACAAAGATAAGCTTGTGCCATTGCTCGAGTGGGCTTCATCCCTTATTCTGCTCGCTTTAGGTCTTTATGTGCTTACTCAGATGTAACTGCGGAATGTGAGTATGTGAATATGCGTAATGTACAGGTGTGTTCTGAATGGAGAAGTCCTGGCAAGCTTTACTAGGTGGGGTTTTGTTTTATTCTGTTTCTTCTCTACTGGTAAAAGCCACTACGAGCCCTCCAGTGACGATAGCTTTCTACAGGGTTTTTATCGCCACCTTGGTGGTTACGCCATTTTGGGTTGGAGATTTCTTTCGTTGGTGGAAACGTAATTTTTCTTTTCCCCTAATTGTGGCAACTTTTGGGTTAACCTTGGACTTTGTATTGTGGTTTTACTCACTACGTTTTACTACGGTGGCGCATGCCACTTTCATTGTAAATATGGCACCTCTTTGGGTGGGTATGATGAGCAGTGTTTTTCTGCGAGAACCCATGAACATTAAAGGGTGGCTTGGCATTGTTTTAGGTGTATCTGGAGCTGCAGTGATGACTTTGCAACCTTCGGCCATGCAAATCCATGCTGGTGATCTCATGGCTTTGGGAGCCAGCTTCGGGTTAGCACTTTACATAACCATGACACGCATGAGCAGTAGGAACATAGATAGCAGCTCCGTTCTTACCTACAGCATATTCTTTTTCACTTGCATATGGCTTGCCTTTGCTGCAGTACTTCTTGACCAAGGCTTCGTCATAAAAGGTCAAGATTTTCCCTTTGTCTTGGCTTTAGCCTTGGGACCTCAGCTGGGTGGTAATACACTCATCAACTACGCATTAAGGAGTTTGCCAGCTTCTACGGTTTCTGTGGCCTTACTAGGTGAGCCGGTCATTGCCACAGTGTTCTCCTACTTTTTGTTCAGTGAGCCCCTCTCTTGGCACGTAGTCGTGGGTGGTGCTTTGATCTGTTTAGCGTTATATGCTACGTCGATAAATACAAAATAAACAACAAAGCTGTAGGATACTCAGGTCTTTAGTTCTTTTGGAGTGGTTATTTGCATAAGCTGTTTATGTCAGTTTTATGTTAAAATTAACTTGGTTTTAGAGAACGAATTGTGTAAAATGTAACTGTTTGGAGGTGACCATATGTCAACAGAATCTCTTAACCCATTGGTCAATGCGCAGAAACAGATCAAGGCTGCTTGCGACCTCTTGGGTTTGGATCCCGCAGTTTATGAAATGTTAAAAGAACCTATGCGTGTTTTAGAGGTTTCCATTCCTGTTAGGATGGACGATGGTAGTTTAAGAGTGTTCAAAGGCTGGAGATCTCAGCACAACGATGCCTTAGGCCCCACAAAAGGCGGTATAAGGTTCCACCAGAATGTTAATTTGGATGAAGTAAAGGCTTTGTCAATGTGGATGACATTCAAGTGTGGAGTCTTGGGTCTCCCTTACGGTGGCGGTAAGGGTGGAGTATGCGTTGATCCGACAAAGCTCTCAAAGAGGGAATTAGAACAGTTAAGCCGCGGCTATATCAGAGCCATTGCAACCATTGTGGGTCCTGAACTGGACATACCCGCACCAGATGTGGGTACTAATGCTGAGATCATGGCTTGGATGGTGGACGAATACAGCAAAATTAAAGGTTATAACAGTTTCGGTGTGATAACTGGTAAACCACTCATACTTGGTGGTTCCAAAGGTCGTACCGATGCAACTGGGTATGGTGTGGCTTTGACTGCACGGGAAGGCGCAAAGCGTTTGGGCATGGACTTTAACAAGTGCACTGTGGCATTGCAGGGTTTTGGTAATGTGGGTAGCTACAGTGGACTCTACCTGCACCGCTTAGGTGGAAAGGTAATTGCAGTTACTGACGTATTCGGAGGTATTTACAATAAGGACGGTATCGACATTGAGAAGCTCATGGAGCATGTGAAGAAGACAGGTTCCGTGGTGAACTTCCCCGGTACGACGTCTATTAACAATGAGCAATTACTTAGCTTGGACGTTGACATATTGGCACTCTGCGCTCTGGAAAATCAGATTACCGCAGACAATGCCGACACCATAAAGGCAAAAATGATTGTTGAAGGAGCTAACGGCCCTGTTACTCCTGAGGCAGATAAGATTCTGGACAGCAAGGGCATCTTTGTATGCCCAGATATTCTGACTAACGCTGGTGGAGTCATGGTTTCTTACTTCGAGTGGGTACAGAACTTGACAAACCTGTACTGGTCTGAGGAAGAAGTCAAACAGCGTCAGGAAGAGGGCATGGTTGAAGCTTTCAAGGCTGTGTACGATTTGGCTCAGCAGTACAAAGTAAACATGCGTACAGCTGCTTACATGATCTCCATTAAGCGTGTTTACGAAGCTATGAAAGCCAGAGGCTGGGTGTAATAATAGGTAGCCTTTATTAGTCGAAGTTGTATTTGCGTGCCAATGCGGAGGAGAACGCACTAACGCAAACAAAGGCATATGTGATGTTACAAGAAGAATCTTTCTCTCCTTTGGAGGGCGGCTCATAGGTTGAGCCGCCTTTCTTTTTTGTTGTTTTTGAACCGCACATAAAACAAGCCGTGTCATGGTTAAGATGACACACTTGGTTTAAAATGAGTTAAAGCAGAAGGAGGATGAGCAATTTGGGTTTTATTGATTTGAGGTCGGATACGGTAACGCTTCCCACGGAAGAAATGCGGCGTGCCATGGCTGAGGCAGAAGTGGGTGATGATGTTTACGGTGAAGATCCCACCATTCAACGGTTGGAGCGTTTAGCAGCTGAAATTATGGGCAAGGAAGCGGCTTTGTTTGTGCCTTCAGGAACCATGGGCAACCAAGTGAGTGTGATGACCCATACCCAGCGAGGGGATGAAGTCATCATGGAGGCAGAAAGTCATGTTTATTATTACGAAGTAGGTGCCATGGCAGTCTTAAGTGGAGTGCAGGCTCGTCCCGTGCCCGGTAGGCGTGGTGTCATGGACCCCGATGATGTGAGAAGAGCCATCAGGGAACGTGGCAACATCCACTTCCCGAGAACGTCCTTGGTTGTTTTGGAAAACACCCATAATCGTGGCGGTGGCAAAGTACTTCCCTTGGACAACGTGAAAGCCATTTCTGATATCGCCCATAGCAACGGCCTTAGCGTGCACATGGATGGAGCACGCATTTTCAATGCCCAGGTTGCCAGTGGTATACCAGCTAGTGAATATGCGAAATACGCTGATTCCGTCATGTTCTGCCTGTCCAAGGGTTTGTGTGCACCTGTGGGTTCCATGGTGGTTGGGCGCAAGGACTTTATCGACAGAGCTAGAAAAAATAGGAAAATGCTTGGCGGTGGTATGCGCCAGGCTGGAATACTGGCTGCTGCTGGCATCATTGCACTAACAAAGATGGTTGATCGCTTGCAGGAAGACCACGATAACGCAAAACTGCTGGCAGTGAAACTGCAGGAACTTGGCTACGGTGTCAATCCTGAAGAAGTGGAAACTAACATGGTTGTGGTGGATGTGACACCCACTGGCAAAGACGTTCATACTGTGGAAAAAGAGCTCAAAACACGAGGCGTACTTGCGAATGCCAACAGTCCTAAAACGCTGCGCTTAGTGACTCACTATGGGGTAACCAGCGACGACGCGATAAAAGCTGTGGAGGTTTTCGCCGACATTATTAGGCAGTGATCCAGAAAAGAACTGTGCTTTGACTTGTTCTTGTGCTAAGGAGTTGTTGTCCTGTAATCTTGCTTATTTAGGTGCCTGGAAAGTGAGATGGGATTAAAGTCATGTCTATTTTTCTGGACGGGTCCTACCTTGTTGTCACCGTGCTTTAAGCATCCTGAGCCACTTTGGCTCGTAATACAGAGCGAAATACGGCACGGCTTTGCTTCCAAAAGATAACTTGAAGTTGGCAAGGCGCGGCAAGTTAATAGCGCACCAATCAAAATACGAGTAGCCTTCCTTCTTAAGGTTCTCCAAAATGGTGAACATGAGCAGCGGTGAAGCGCCCAGTGAAAGCCCTTCATGGGTGTTTCCAGAAACATAGTAGTAAGCGCATTTGCCTTGCAATAATATGGCTGCAAACCCCACCAGTCGTCCATCATCTTTTTTTGCTGTGTAAATCCTAATCTTTTCTCCCAGTTCCGGAAGTGCCATGAAGAAATCTTTTGAGTAAGGTGGTTCAATGGATTTACGGTCGAAAGTGCTTATGTAAATATCCCAAAGAGGTTCCATGTCGCGGGTCTCTTCCACTGCTATGTTCTCTCTCTGTGCCTTGTAGATGATGTTACGTTGTTTCTGCTCCACTTTCATGATGTCGAAATCTTTTAGGTCGCTCAGAGCAGTGTACAGCACCTGCATTCCAAAACCTTCTCTTTGGAAGCCACGCACGTCCTGAAAAAAGCTTGTAGCCGATATGTAGTGGATAACAGAAAAGTTTTTCTTCAAGTACTCGCCCAAGGCGATCTGAGCGTCCAGAAGGGTGCGATGGCTTAGTTTATCATAAATTAGGGGCATGTAAGTCATGGGCGGTGCAGGCCTTATGTGCCTTCCTACTTTTCTCAGTGCGGCACCCATAAATATGTTCCCAGATGAGACCACCGATAAGGTGAAACTTTGTCCGTCATAACAAGTGTCCACCAACTTTAAAAAGGAGCTGTTGGCGAATGGCGACGGACATTCAAGCTTTTCCACAAACTGATCCCATTTGGGGTGATTCTCAACAATTTCGAACTTTGCCATGCCAGTTATAAGTTTAGCAAAGAACAAAGATTCACAAAATGGATTATTCTTGCTCGATTGTCTTTACTTAGTCCTTGGCGCCGTTTATGGCAACATGAAATTCTTCATGTTTGGCGCCTTCCGATATGCAGAACGTATACCACTTAGTGCAGCGCATCTATTTCACACGTTCAGTAAAACTATTCCTCTATGTAGTGGTAGTGCCACATTGTAAATGGTTAGGTTCTCCTCTTTGTACATCCATTGGGGTGCATAGTGACAGTGTCCATGGATCACAGTAATGGGAAGGTCTAAAAGGCTTTGGAGAAGTTTTTCTGAGGTGAGTTGCAGTGGATTAGGTACTGGGTCAATGGTGTATGTGCCCACAGCATAATGGGTCAGCAATATGGAATTAGGGTGCTTTGAAGCGAAGGTTTCGATCTTTTCCATGCGATTTTCGTAAATCTTGGTAATACCCGGTACGGCTTTGCTTTGCCAAGCCGTGGGCTCATCAAGTACTCCCGTAGTACCGAAAATGTCAACGCCTTTTACCTGTACTTGTTCATCGTCAAGCCAGATTATGTCAGAGTATTCCCTTTTTAGTTTTCTTTTCGTGTTCTCAAATTCTTCGTTGCCAAATATGGCGACCACGGGAACATCTTCCCAGTTCTGACGGACTTCTTCATGGATCAGGTCAAAAGCGCCTGCGGCGCCTCTTAGAACCAAATCACCCGCAAGTAGAAACAAATCTGGCACAGGCAAGTTTCTTATGCTGTCAATGAAAAGCCTGATGTATTTGGGACTGTGTATGTCTGAACTGGCTGCTATGAGCATGTTCTTTTAATTATAGGATTAACTGTGTTAACGTAGCATTCTCTACCTCGATTTAAAATTAGAAACATTCAAGAGCTAAGCTGGTGATGCCGAATCATGAATGAGAAGTGGTTAGATCGTCTTTACAGGACATTTCCTGCACTCAGTTACAGGAACTTTAGACTTTTTTGGTTTGGTCAAGCGGTTTCTCTTATTGGCACTTGGATTCAAAATGTGGGACAAGGCTGGCTGGTGTTGGAACTAACTAACAATTCTGCTTACATGCTTGGTATAGTCACAATGCTGCAAACTCTCCCAGTACTGCTTCTTTCCTTGGTTGCTGGCGCCTTCGTGGAACGTTTTCCTAAACGCAACGTTTTGCTGGTAACCCAAAGTTGTTTTGGTATTCTGGCAGCCGTTTTGGCCACACTTACTTTGTTTGGTGTAGTCAAGTACTGGCACGTACTCGTTCTTGCTACTCTGCTTGGTCTCACTAACACTTTTGACATGCCTGCGCGCCAAGCTTTGTACGCTGAAATAGTGGACAAAAAGGACTTGACGTCTGCGATTTCCATGAACTCCATGATATTTAATCTGGCTCGCATTGTGGGACCTAGTGTGGCTGCTTTTCTCATTGCGGCCTTGGGTATTGCCATCTGTTTTTACCTAAATGCACTCAGCTTTGTAGCTGTGATAGCAGGACTTTACATGATGGACATCTCACATATACATTTGCAGCCATCCGGACGCAGTGCAATGAAAGACATAATGGCAGGACTCAAATATGTGCGTACCAGACCGTCTATTATGTTTCCTCTTATCATGATGGGTACTCTTAGCTTGCTTGCCATGAATTTCAATATACTAGTTCCCACATTGGCAAAAGTACAGCTGAATATAGGAGTGACTGGCTACGGCACTTTAATGACCTTTATGGGACTAGGCGCTTTTCTTATTTCGTTGTACTTATCTGCAGTGGGATCACGTGGAGGTATAAATCACATTTATTGGTTTGGAGCTTACGGCTTAAGCTTATCGCTCTTGGCTTTATCTATTAGTAGGAGTGCATTCTTTGCAGAATTGTCTTTGTTTTTATCAGGTATTTGCATGCAGGCATTCAACACACTATCAAATACTGCCATTCAAATAAACAGTGAAGACGAGTTCCGTGGCAGGGTAATGAGCTTGTACTCACTCATGTTCGTGGGGGTTGCACCCTTTGGCAGTTACTTCTCGGGCTGGATTGCTCAAAACCTTGGTGTCAATTGGGCCTTCGGTATAAGTGGAGTGCTTAGTTTGATACTTGTTATGGTAATATCTATTTTCTGGTCAGCTTCTTTGAAGCGCCAACCGATTTAGGTGGGGGCTAAAGCTTAAGCACAATAACACCAAGAAAGGAGGTAACTCGTAATGAATGAGGTAGAAATTGTAGAAATGGATGAGGTTAAACGTATTGCGCTGATCGCACATGACAACAGGAAGCAAGACCTGTTGGATTGGGCTTCTTACAATGTGGAGACACTTAAAAAACACAAACTTTATGCTACTTGGGGTACGGGTACACTGCTCGAGGAAAAATTGGGTTTGGAAGTAATCAAATTCAAGCCAGGGCCATTGGGCGGTGACCAGGAAGTAGGCTCTCTCATAGCGAATAACGGTGTAGACATATTAGTTTTCTTCTGGGATCCTTTGGAACCCATGCCTCACGATCCAGATGTCAAAGCTTTGCTTAGAATTGCTGTAGTCTGGAACGTGGTAGTGGTTTCAGATAAAGCCACTGCTGACTTTGTGGTTTCTTCGCCTTTCTTTGAGAAGAAATATCCGCGCTTGGTGCGCAAATACGAGTACTAGGGCAATAGCCCTAGTACTCTGTGCTTTTCCACAATGGCGTCTGCTAATTTATCCAGTGCTTCGTAGTCTGTTTGGGTGGGAAGGCCTTTTACCAGAACTGGCTCAAAGAAGTCGGCTTTAATGCCACTAAAAAGCGACTTGACTGTTTCAAGTGTTTTTCCTCCCCAGCCGTATGAACCAATAAAGCCGTATGCTTTCGCCTTGGGTCTAAGTATGCTGACCCAGTAAGCTACTAGCTCAGCCATGGGGTGCATATTCGTAAGAATGGTTGGTGCTGCCAGAATTATGGTGGCTGCGTCTACTGTTGCCATGGTTAGCTCACCTAGGTCCGCTTTGGAAATATCATAAGGTTGTACTTCTACGCCCTTTTCAACGAGCTTGCTAGTGAGGTATTCCACCATGGCCTGAGTGCTTCCATGCATACTGATCCACGGTAGCAAAACGATGTTTTTGGGTTGATCAGAAATCCACTCTTCGTAAGCTTCAATGATAAAGTCTGGGTTTTGGTAAATGGGGCCGTGGCTTGGTGCAATCATGTCAATATCTAGTTTCTTTATCTTTTCTAGGTGCCCCTTTATCAAATTCCTGAAAGGAGACATGATCTCAGCGTAGTAACGTTTTGCCCCCAAATACACTAAACGCTCATCTTCTATGAAAAGACTGGATGTGGCAAGATGTGAGCCCAAAAAGTCGCAAGTAAAGAGAAGCTTTCTTTCAGGAAGGTAAGTAAGCATGGTTTCTGGCCAGTGAACCCACGGGGCAAAGATGAACTGAAGCGTTAGACCTCCTAGATCCAGCTTGTCTCCGTCTTCAATGACTTGGATCTTCTCTTCGGGTACATGCAAGTGGGTTAGTATGAGTTCTTTGGCTTTGCTGTTAGCAATTACCACAGCATTTGGATACTTTTCAAGTACCATGGGCAGTGAACCACTGTGATCCTGTTCAACGTGCTGAATGACTACGTAGTCAATGTTGTTTACTTTTTCCAAATAAGCTTTTAAAACCTCCCACTTTGTGGGATCCACAGTATCGATGAGGGCGGTTTTCTCCTGCCCAGTTATCAGATAAGCATTATAGCTTGTACCTTCAGGAAGTGGGATTAAAGCATCAAACAGGCGCCTGTCCCAATCCGGTGCGCCCACGAAGAATACACCATCGGTGACCTTTCTTGGATTCATTCAAATCACCTCCTTTGTCATTATACAATGCAATTATGGGAAAATAATCTAAGGAAAAGTTTAGCTTTCAAGTACGTAAGACCACCTTTGACTAGTATGTGTGAGTTGTCGCTTTTATGGTTTGGTGGTATTTAAACTAAAGAGGGAGGTTGGTGGTCATGAATATAAACCGAGACATGTTCAGAGAATACGATATTCGCGGAGTAGCTGATCAGGATTTAACGATTGACGCCGCTTTTGGCATTGCCAAAGCTTTCGCCAAATATGCAAAAGAGCGTGGCTACAGTGAAATGTTCGTGGGAGCTGATAACAGGAAGAGCTCTCCAAAGCTAAGGGAAGCGGTTATTGATGCACTAACCCAGTCAGGCGTTCATGTCTATGATTTGGGAACGGTCATAACGCCCTTGTTCTACCATGCTTGTGTAACAAAAGGTGTGGGGGCAGGCATCATGGTCACGGCAAGCCACAATCCGCCTCAATACAATGGTTTTAAGCTGTTTTTAGGGGAAAGCACGCTGTATGGTGACCAAATTCAGGTCATCGCAGACATGGTGGAGCAGAATGATTTTGTAAGTGGTCGCGGTTCTATTGAGTCCTATGACCACAAAGAAGAGTATTTCAAGGATTTACTTGAAAGAATTGGTACCACGCTTCCTTTGCAGGTGGGTGTGGATTGCGGTAACGGTACCGCTTCCTTGTTCGCTCCAGAATTATTGGCACGTGCTGGCGCACAGGTGGAACCACTTTACTGCGACTCCGATCCGAATTTTCCTCATCACCAGCCAGACCCAGTGAAAGCAGAGAACATGCAAGATCTTAAGAAGTTAGTTCTGGATAAGAAGCTGGACTTAGGTTTGGGTTTCGATGGCGATGGCGACAGACTTGGTGTGGTGGATGACAAAGGAAACATACTTTTTGGAGACGTGCTCATGATTCTGTTTTGGCGTGAAATCCTAATCAAGCGTGATCCCAAAACTGTAAAAGCCATTGTGGAAGTTAAATGTTCCGAGGCCTTGGTGGAAGAACTCAAAAGAATGGGTGCCGAAGTGGTCATGTACAAAACTGGCCACAGTCTTATAAAAGCAAAAATGAGAGAGTTGGGGAGTCCTTTTGCTGGTGAGATGTCCGGCCACATGTTCTTTGCCGATGAGTATTACGGTTACGATGATGCGCTTTATTCCGCTTTGCGACTCCTTAGGCTTATTAAAGAATCTGGGAAGAAGCTTTCTGATCTTGTCAGTACCATACCCGTGTACCATGCCAGCCCTGAGATACGCTTGGAATTCAGCGATGAGAAAAAGTTCCAACTGGTGGAATTTGTGAAGAGTTACTTCGCCGGTAAAGGATACCCACTGGTGGATGTTGATGGAGTACGTGTCTACATAAAGAGCGGATGGGGATTGGTTCGTGCTTCTAACACTGGCCCTGAGATCATTGTCAGGTACGAAGCCAAGAACCCAGAAGACTTGGAAGCCATTCGTCAAGAGCTTGAAGAAGCCCTGGCCGCAGGAGGGTTTAAAACAACTCTTCCTTAGTGAATGTGAATTGATGAAACTTTCTACTGGTTTTGAACGTATATAAATACAGGTTAGCCAAGAGCCGATTAAACTCTCGGCGGAAAGGAGGGAGACAAGAATGAAAAAGCTACTCGCAATAGCAGCAGTCATAGTGCTTCTCGCTGCCATATTCCCAGCGGTAACATTGGCTGCTCAAGGAAATGGCGTTGGTTTAAAGTTAAACAATCGCATGACAACAGCAAGTGCACCACTTACTGCCACACCACTAAGTACTGAGCAGCTTGAGAAGGCTTACCAGATAGTTGCTTCAGCGCTTAGCACTACCACTACAAATCTCAAAAACTTGGAAGAGAAATATGACATTGGGTTAGGAGCAATAATCAAAGCTCAAGCTGTGGTCACTGCTACCACTGCTGTAACTTTAGACAAGGTTCTAAGCTACATGACGGAGCACAAGCTAATTGAAGGACTTAACTACTTTGGCGTGGATCTTGACAAATTCAAAACTTCTCTTCAGACTTTAGAAGACAGAATCAGAGCTGAACTTGAAAAGGCTGGAATAAACATTCCGGGTCTACGTGGCCTAGCAAATGGTCTTGGCTTAGGCAACAAGTGGGGTCCTGGCAACATGGGTACAGCCACGCCACTTACTTCTGCGCAGCTGGACAAAGTCTATCAAGTGGTTGCCACAGCGCTCGGTACCAGCACCACAAACCTTGATAACCTGAGAGAGAAGTATGATGTTGGATTAGTAGAAATAATCAAGGCTCAAGCTATCGTAACTTCTACTACAGGTGTAACGCTGGATCAGGTGCTCAGCTACACAGCAGATCACACGTTGATACAGGCTCTAAGCAACTTTGGCGTGTCACAAGATAAATTTGAAACGGCGCTAAAAACGTTAACGGATAAAATCAGCGCTGAGTTGGAGAAACAGGGACTACCCATACCAGGTTGGCTAACCCACGCTCTTAAGAAGGACTTTGACAAAGGAAAAGGCCCTGGTTTTGAGAACCAAGGAAAGGGTCCTAGCTTTGAGAACCACAAAGGACGCTGTAAATAAGCAGTAACGATAAGTGCAGCCAAACAGAGCCTCCTTCTTAATGGGAGGCTCTGCTTGTTAATCTGAGACTGTTCAGCAGTACGAGTAATGCAGTGCCTTCGTCAGCCACAACGGCCAACGGCAGCGCTACGTAGCCCAAAAGGCTTGTAGTAAAGATGGCTACTTTTATTCCCAGGGACAACCCCACATTGGTTTTTACAGTACTTGTGTACGACTGGGCATAACTGGGCAAATTAACCAGCGGCGTTAATGTCCCGCTTAGTATGAAATCAGCGGTTTCTACAATGGTCTTAATCCGTCTATCTGGCAGTGCCACAGACACGTGAGCCTCAGAGAGCGCTAGGGCATCGTTAAGACCGTCTCCTACCATTAAGCAGTGTTCTCGCTTTTCAAGTTCTTTGACGAAGGCTTGTTTGCCCTCGGGCGTCATATTGGCGTAGTATTCATCGACTTTCAGTTGTCTTGCCAGGGTTTCCACTTTCTCGTGCTGATCTCCACTTAGTATGATTATTTTGTAACCCTGATCTTTAAGACGCTGTATAACCCAAGGGGCCTCATCACGGAGTTCTTCTTCAACCTTAAAAAACCCAACATCCATTCCATCAACTTTCACCTGCAGCAGGTCTTTCATTGTTAGCTCCACTTGATGGTTTTCTATCTCTCCGGTAATGACATTTCCATTTTGTCTAACTTTTGCTTCTTTCAAAACAATGTTCTTTTCTGCAGCATAAGCAACGATAGCGTCAGCTACAGGATGCTTAAAGTAGGATTCCACTGAAGCAACCAAGGCTAAATGTTCATCGCTTATTTGAGCTTCGGTGATCTTCATGCGGCCTGTGGTAATGGTTCCGGTTTTATCGAAAATCACCGTTCCCACTTGTGGAAGCTTCTCCAAGGCATCAGTGTTTCTAACCAGTACGCCCTGGCGTGCCAGCGTAGAAACAGCCGCTGACACAGCTGAAGGTGAAGCCAGCAGTAGAGAACAAGGACAAGCAATGAGAAGTAAAACTGAACTACGATAAACAGCCACAGAAAACGCGTTTCCAGACAATAAGCCGAACAAGAAAACCGCCACAGCGCTTATGAGTACCAAAGGCGAATACACGTTTGTAAAACGCTCCATCCAAGATCTAAAAGCACTCTTTCTACTTAACGTTTGAGCGATGGTTTTCTGTACTTGTGCTAGGTTGCTTTCCTGCAGGGGTCTTAATACTTCTGCATCACAAGGAGTAAGCAGCTTTGATCCTGACAGTACCATGTCACCTGGTTCATGGTTTACAGGTGCACTTTCACCAGTTATGACGCTTTCATCGACTAAGGCAGGAGAAAGCAAGACGACGTCCACTGGTACCGTATCGCCTGCTGTGAAGCGAATGTGGTCTCCAGCTTTAAGTTGTTCCACCTCTACCGCTACGAGTTGCTGTTCTTTTATCAGCATGGCGCTGTCAGGTATGTCAGTTAATATGCTTCTTAATCCCTCTTGTGCTTTCTTTTTCACAGACTCTTCTATGATCTCGGCTAAGGCATACAGGTTAAAAACCATGGCTGCTTCCACATAAGCACCGGCTATGAACCCTCCAGTTCCGCCTAAAAGCATAAGTAGGTTTTCATCGAAAATGTCCAGCACACCCACACTTAAGTTGTGAACCAGCTCGTGCACACGTGGATAGCCGTTTATTATGGAGCTCACAACCAAAAAAGTAATACCCACAGGTGGGCTAAGGCGAATGGCAGCAAAACCGATTGCAAACAAAACAAGACCAGAAATAGTAATAAAACGCTCTGTTCTTTCTTCGTGCTCCTCGTGGTACAAGCCGGCTTGAGAAAGTAGCCTCTTTATTTGGATTAGTTGTTCCTCATCAGCTTCCACACTTATGATGCCGGTGGGCACGTCAATAACCAGATCTCGGGCTAGGTTTTTCTTCTTTATTTCTTCTTCAATGTGAACAGCACACTTTGGGCACTTGAGCTGAGTTGCAGTGAGGGTTGTCCTCACTCTATTTCACCTCCTGGATGTGGCTTATGGCCATTTTCAGTACGGAGCTCACATGATCGTCGTCTAATTCATACACTCTGTACTTGCCTTTGCGTTCAACTTTTACCACGCGCCTTCCGCGAAGTAGCGAAAGATGATGGGATACAGCTGAAGCGGAAAGTCCTGTGAGTTCGGCTATGCTGGACACAGGCAGGGATTTGTCGTGCAAAGCAAGTAGTATCTTGATGCGGGACGTATCACCGAAAATATCAAAGAAGTCAGCCAAATTGCAGACAAGCATCTCATCTTTTAACAATTGCTCATTTGAATAATCGCTCATATGTCATCACCATTTGTATTTTACCACGGAACTCTTTTGGTGAATTCTCAATTGGTTATAGTCATGCTAATTAACCTCCACAATGGTAAACTTAAGAGCAAGTAGGGAGGTGCGATGAGTATGTCTCAACGTAAGAATAAGATCGGCAGGGGTACCCTCATATTGTCACTTACAAGTTTCTTGTTCTTTCTTGTTTTGGCAATATGGGCTTTTTCTCAACATGGAACATGGGGGCTTTACAATTGGAACCACGACTACAGACGCTTACTGAATATCATTATCGGGCTTGGTTTTCTGGTGCCAGCGGTGGCGCTTATTCTCTGGCTCCTACGGGGCGTTGTAAGCCGTACTTGGTTCAAAGTAGGGTCATGGATACTTAACATTGTGTCCGTTGTGGTGATCGTTGTTTGCATTGGTATTGTTTTTTACGTAGTAGTGCCCGCGTATTCTCTCCTTAGTAGTACTGAGCCAAAACTGTTGGTGGAGCCCAGCACAGGTATCTATGGCATACCCAATCTGTATGTGTATTTTCGCACGGAAACGCCAACAGTTGTGGTTGGTGCCTGGGGCACGGGAGACAACCTACAAGGTTTTGGCGATTCTAAGCCTGTGAAGGAACATCTCTTTCACTTTACGGATCTCCAGCCAGGAACGGAGTATCATTACGTAATTGATAACAGGATGGGCCTAACCTTTAGTACGCCACCTTTGGCAAAAACGGGTACGTTGGTGACGTTTGCTGTGGCATCTGATTTTCACTATGGAGGTTCTGATGCTAATAGCGATGAGCGAACGCAGATACTACGTAACATCAGCGAAGACCCAAATGTGAACCTGTTTTTTATGAACGGCGACATTGTGGACTTGGGCATGGTTAACGGCTACTGGAGCGAGTTTTTCTCTGATGTAAGTGAGAACATGACTAAACCTGTTGCCCTGGTCTTGGGAAACCATGACACTCTCATAGGAGGCTTGTATCACTTTAGGAATTACTTCTACGGTGCTGACGGAGTCAAAATAGACAGCGGAAACGAACTTTATCACAGAATAGATGTGGGAAACGTGCATTTCCTTGTGCTGGAAGTTCTCTGGGGTACTGAGGAATTTACTCCAGAGCAGAAAAAATGGCTGGAGGACCAGCTGAGTTCCATACCTCAGGAAGACTGGGTCATACCAATTTCACACTGCTTCTATTATTCTTCAGGAGACGTAGAAACCGGACGTGTTTGGGCTGACCACGAAGACACCACCAGACTGATCTCGCCACTTTTTGAGAAATACAATGTGGATTTGGTCATATCAGGGCATAACCATCACATGGAGCTTCTGGAAAAGGATGGGGTAACCTACGTTCTGGACGGAGTAGCCGGTGGAAATACTACGGGCCCAAGGCCGATCAAGTCAGATTACTCCAAGTGGTTTTACGGTGATTCCAGGGGCTACTTGGAAGTCACAGTAAAGCAAAACGAAGCTGAGCTCTTGTTCAAAAACGTGGATGGTGAAGTAATTCAGCAGTTTACTGTGACACAGAATACTCAGTAGGTTTGCAGTTTTTGTTTGAGGAAAAGCCTATTGTGGTAAAATAAAAAAGGAAAAATATCACATATTAAAAAGGGGTGTAGAAAATGTCGGTACAATTTATCACCAGAACCGCAATACTTTTAGCTCTCACAATGATATTCCAATCTTTCCGTGCCCCGCAGCTTGTTACGGGTACTTTAGTAAATGGCATGCTACTGATTTCTGCTGGCTATGTGGGAATGTGGTCTGGTGTAATCATCGGACTCTTTACCCCTGTTTTGGCTTTTCTTTTTGGGATAATGAAGTTCCCACCCATGATACCTTTCATCATGATTGGGAACGCTTTGTATGTACTGGTATTTTCGGGAATGAAGAACAAACCTGTTGGTATGGTATTAGGTTCTTTAGTAAAGTTTTTGTGGCTCAGTGCTTCGGTTTATTACATGCTTCCACTTTTTGGTGTGAAAGCTCCGGCTGTTTTAGTGGAAATGTTTACCTTCCCTCAATTGGCGACTGCTGTTATGGGAGGTATTTTGGCGTTGTTGGTGCTGAGTTTATTAAAGAAATCGTTATTGGAGTGAAGGAGTAACTGCATGAAGCTGTACGAAGTGAAAGAGATTCTTGATGCTGAAGTTCTGTCAGGTGAAGACAAATTGGATCAAGAAGTTTTTGGTGCCTGTGGTGCCGATTTGATGAGTGATGTGCTAGCTTGGAAGGGTGATAAGGGCGTTCTGCTAACTGGGCTAACCAACCCTCAAGTTGTACGCACTGCCGAAGTGGTAGGTGATGTGAAATGCATCGTATTTGTTCGTGGAAAACGTCCCAGCACGGAGACCGTGGAGCTGGCGAAGGAGGCAGGCATTGTACTGATGAGATGCAAATATCCCATGTTTGTAGCATGTGGACTATTGTTCTCGAGGGGTTTAGTACCTGATGAATATGGAGAAATTAGCCGCATCCTATAGGCTTGAATATGATGTAAAGGCTAAAGACTACGTAAGAGGTGGCGAAGTTTCTAGTGCTTTGCGGGCTGTGCTGAAGCAACTCTCCTTGCCACCAGAGCTGGTAAGACGTTGCTGTGTGGCTTGCTATGAAGCCGAGATGAACATTATCATACACTCATTAGGTGGGCACCTGCAGATTGACATATACCCTGACAGGTTGGTCATGGTGGCTGAAGATAGCGGGCCCGGTATTGAAGACTTGAACAAGGCCATGGAAGAGGGTTACAGTACGGCGCCTGAGGAAGCCAGGGAGATGGGCTTCGGAGCCGGTATGGGCTTACCAAACATAAAAGCTAATACGGATAGGCTGGACATAACCACGGGTCCGGAAGGTACAAAACTTATCATGGAGGTTTTGTTTGTTGGAAAAGATGGCCAATAATGCCGGCGTTTACTACCATTCTGTAACACTGGACGAGGAAAAATGTAAAGGATGCACAAATTGTATTAAACGTTGTCCTGCCGAAGCTATCAGAGTCAGAAATGGTAAAGCCCGCATCATTGATCAGCTTTGCATTGACTGCGGCGAATGCATAAGAGCTTGCCCGAACCATGCTAAGGTGGCAGTAACAGATAGCTGGGATCTCATGAACGATTTTAAGTACCGCATCGCGTTGCCTGCTCCATCTTTATATGGGCAATTCAAAAATGTGGACGTGGACAATGTTCTCACAGCACTTCTGGAAATCGGGTTCGATGATGTTTTTGAAGTAGCCTTAGGAGCCGACATTGTTTCAAAACTCACGCGTCAAGCACTCATGGAAAACAGATTACGCAGACCTGTGATTTCCTCATCCTGCCCCGCTGTGGTGCGACTAGTTCAGATCCGATTTCCTTCGCTTTTGGATAATGTCCTGGATTTATGCACGCCCATGGAAGTTGCCGCAACCTTGGCAAAAGACGAGGCTGTAAGAAAGACCGGGTTAAAACGTGAAGAAATAGGCACCTTCTTTATATCCCCGTGTGGGGCTAAGGTTACCAGTGTTAGGAAGCCTATCGGCACAGACAAAACCGATGTAGACGGGGTTCTGTCGCTGGCAAGTGTATACAGTGCTATTGCGGATAAGGTAAAGAAAGTACAGCCTATGCCTTTAAGTAAAGCATCCATGATCGGTATAGGATGGGCAAAATCTGGTGGGGAAGCTGCAGGAACATTACTGGAGAACTACATTTACGTGGATGGGATACAGAACGTCATAAAGGTTTTAGAAGAAGTGGAACTTGGAAAAATGGAGGATTTGGATTTTCTTGAAGCAATGGCTTGTGTTGGTGGGTGTGTGGGTGGCCCTCTCACCGTGGAAAACAATTTCGTTGCTCAGCAAAGAATTAAGAAACTTACCGAAAAATGGCAGAAGGACAGAAACAATAATAAAGTGCCAGCAAAAGACGAAGAGCAGGGCATTTACAACAAAATGGAATTGGGTCGGGCGCGATGGAAAAAGCCTTTGGAAAGAAGTGACGCTATGGAATTGAGCAGCGACATTGCTGAGGCACTGAGTATGATGCAGAGAATTGATGAAGTTCTCGCCACCTTGCCTGGGTTGGACTGCGGTTCCTGCGGTGCACCCACCTGCAGGACGCTGGCTGAGGACATTGTTAAAGGACTAGCAACCGAATATGATTGTGTTTTCATTTTGAAGAACAGGATCAAGAGCCTTGCTCAGGAACTTAGCACACTAGCTGGAAAAATTCCACCTGTGATGGGTGAAGGAAAGGAGAGTTAGCTAGCGGTGAATGTAAAACTAAGGGTTAGGGATCTTTTGGAGAATGGGTTCCAGCTCGTAGCTGGTGATGATGGCTTAGAAAATCCTATTGAGGGAGTTTACATATGTGATCTTTTAAGCTGGGTCATGGCAAAGTCCAAACCCAAGAATGCGTGGATAACCATTCAAAGTCATGTGAACATTGTGGCAGTGGCATTGATGGTGGAGCAGAGCTGCATCATCGTTTCAGAAGGTGTGGAAGTGGAAAAGGAAGCAGTGGAAAGAGCAAATGAAGAAGCTATGCCCATTCTCAGTTTTCCTGGAACGTCCTACGAAGCGGCAATAAAACTGTATCAACTGCTGTCTAGATAAATGAGGCTCTATTACGACCTTCACATACATAGCGCCCTTTCTCCCTGTGCATCTGATGACATGACCCCCAATAATATTGTGAACATGTGCCTTTTAAAGGGTTTGGACATTATCGCTGTTACTGACCATAACAGTGTCAGAAACGTGGAAGCCGTGGTTAATCTGGCACAAAGAAAGGGTCTCGTAGTGGTTCCAGGTATGGAGGTGCAAACCAAAGAGGAAGTTCATGTATTATGCTACTTCTACACTTTGGATCACTGTTACGACTTTCAAGCTAAGTGGGAAGATTCTCTTCCTAAAATAGAAAACCGCCGTGAATACTTTGGCAACCAGCTTATCCTCGATGAAGACGATGAATTGATCGGTGAGTATCCTTATTTACTGCTTACTTCTTCTTACTTCGGGGTAGAAGACGTCTTTAGGCTTATAAGGGACCGAGGAGTTGCAGTTTTTGCACATGTGGACAGACCTTCCTACAGTGTGCTTTCGAATCTGGGTTTTATCCCTGATATGGATGGTGTGGCAACTTTGGAAATCTCAGGCGCTGTGAGCCCTCAGCAGTTTCTTATGCAGCACCCTACGCTGGGAAAGTACCGCATTTTACAATCCTCTGATGCCCATTACTTGGGTGACATCATGGAACGTGTGAATTACGTTGAACTGACGAGTCCTTCTGTGGAGGCTCTCCTTAAACACTTAAGTGGCTTTGCGTGAAAGCCTTCAGCAAAGTCTTTTTTAACTCGTTAAAGAATTCACGTAATATGTTATAATGCTTTGGTGGAAGATTCGCTTAGCATTTTGCTAATGTTTACCAAGAAAAGGTTCAGCGAAAATAGCTCTTTTAGGAGGGAAGCAAATGGAACAACTTTACGAGCTGTTCGGCATCGATAGAGTCGAAGAATTCAGAGCAAAGCTGGAGGAACTTAAAAAGGTGCCAGGTTCCATGATCTCCATTCTCAACGAGGCCCAGGAAATGTTTGGTTACATTCCTTTTCAGGTTCAAGAACTCATTTCGAAGGAAACTGGGGTTCCCTTAACGGAGATTTTTGGCATCGTGACCTTCTATTCGCGCTTTAGCATCGTTCCCGCTGGGAAGTACAAAATCAGCTTGTGCTTGGGGACCGCTTGCTATGTGAGGGGCAGTGGACAAATCCTAGAAAAGCTCAAAGAGAATTTGGGCATCAATGAGGGAGAGACCACTTCCGATGGTATGTTCTCATTAGAAGCCGCAAGGTGCTTGGGAGCTTGCGCATTAGCCCCGGTCATGATGATCAACGGAGAGGTCTATGGACGTCTTACGCCCGACGAAGCTGTAAAAGTGATACAAAGGATAAAGAAACAAGATCTCTCTCAGGCTGCCGCTGAGGTTGAGTAAAGCGGGAGGAGCATGAAGGAATTGGCTCTTTACGTACTGGATCTTGCACAGAACAGCGTTGTCGCAGGAGCAAAGCATATCACCATTGACATTACTGCTGACGTTAAAGCGGACCATTTATTAATCAGAATAGTAGATGACGGGAAGGGTATGAGCCCACACTTAGTGGAAAGAGTGACGGATCCCTTCTTTACCAGTAGGAAGGAACGCCGTTTCGGTCTGGGAATTCCATTTTTTAAGGATTTGGTTGAGCAGTGCGGAGGTACGCTTACCATCAAATCTAAAGAAGGGGAAGGGACGATTATCGAAGGAAAGCTGAAATTATCTAGTGTGGATCTTGTTCCCTTGGGTGATATGGGTTCTACCATTGTTTCGTTGCTTGTATCCAACCCAGAACTTAATCTGGTTTATCGTTTCACGTTAAATGATTACTCATTTACATTCGACTCTGCACAAATCAGAGAAGTTCTTCAAGGAGTAAACATTACAGAGCCTTCCGTACTCAATTGGATTAAAGATTACGTAAATGAGGGAAGCATTGAAATTCTTCCCAACATAAATATTTCCAAGAAAGAGGGGGCAAAAAAGGATTATGAAGCAGATTAAGACCTTAGAGGATCTGCAAAAAATCAGAGAAGAAGCCTTACGCAAGGTAAACATCAGAAGTGATCGTTCAGGAACAAGAATTACTGTGGGCATGGCAACTTGCGGCATTGCTGCTGGTGCCAGACCTGTGATGATGGCCATTTTGGATGAGTTGGAGAAGCGAAATGTGACGGGTGTTACCGTGGTAGAAACGGGCTGCATTGGACTCTGCAAGTTTGAACCCATCGTAGAAGTGTACGTACCTGGCCATGAGAAAGTTACTTACATAAAGATGGATCCTGATAAAGCTAGGCAAGTAGTTGTAGAACATGTCATAAATGGACATCCCATTAGGGAATGGACGTTGGAAAGCGCTGAACTGGAGTAAAGGTCGTTCTTGGAGGTGAAGAAGAATGCTTTATAGATCACACGTAATGGTATGTGGAGGCACGGGGTGCACTTCTTCTGGTTCCGATAATGTAGCTGCTGCTTTTGTCAATGAAATAAAGAAAGCAGGTTTAGACAAAGAGGTAGCAGTAATAAGAACTGGTTGTTTTGGTTTGTGCGAGTTGGGGCCGGTAGTCGTTATTTACCCAGAAGGTGTGTTTTACAGCAAAATGAAGCCAGAATATGTTCCCGAAATCGTTGAAGAACATTTGCTAAAAGGCAGACCAGTAACTAAGTACCTGTTTGGTGAAACAGTCACCGAAAAAGAAATAAAACCACTGGAAGAAACCACATTCTACAAAAAACAAATGCGTGTCGCTCTGAGGAACTGCGGCATCATCGATCCAGAAGATATTGAAGAAGCCATTGCCATGGGGGCATATGAGGCACTAGGCAAGGTCTTAACTACGATGACCCCTGAGCAAGTCATTGACGAAATGAAGAAGTCAGGTTTAAGGGGTAGAGGCGGCGGTGGATTCCCCACGGGATTGAAGTGGGAATTTGCTTACAAACAGAAAGAGACCCCCAAATACGTGGTGTGCAATGCTGACGAAGGTGACCCCGGTGCTTTCATGGACAGAAGTATCATGGAAGGTGATCCCCACAGTGTGCTGGAAGGCATGGCTATTGCGGGTTACGCCATTGGTGCTAACCACGGCGTCATTTATGTAAGAGCCGAGTACCCCTTGGCTGTAAAACGTCTTCAGATTGCCATAAAGCAGGCACGTGAATACGGCTTGTTGGGTGACAACATATTTGGAACCGACTTCAGCTTCGATGTGGAGATAAGGTTCGGAGCAGGCGCTTTCGTGTGCGGAGAAGAAACTGCCTTATTGAACTCTGTCATGGGTAGACGTGGTGAACCCAGGCCCAGACCTCCTTATCCGGCAGTTAAAGGGCTTTGGAATAAACCCACCATTATAAATAACGTAGAGACTTTTGCTAACGTTCCTGTCATCATAAGCAACGGTGCAGAGTGGTTCTCATCCATCGGTACTGAGAAATCCAAAGGGACTAAAGTGTTTGCCTTAACTGGAAAGGTGAACCGTACAGGACTCATTGAGGTTCCCATGGGTACCACTCTTAGGGAGATCATTTTTGACATTGGTGGCGGAATTCCTGACGGAAAAAGGTTTAAAGCCGTTCAAATAGGTGGTCCATCTGGTGGTTGCATACCTGAAGAACACCTGGACACCGTGATTGACTACGACTCACTTATTAGCTTGGGCGCAATGATGGGCTCGGGCGGACTGGTGGTCATGGACGAAGATACATGCATGGTTAACGTTGCGAAATTCTTCCTGGAATTCATCGTAGATGAATCTTGTGGAAAGTGTGCTCCATGCAGAATCGGTACAAAGAGAATGCTGGAAATCCTAGATAAGATTACGTCAGGTAAGGGAGAACCTGAAGATATCGATCGGCTAGAGAAGCTGGCTACAACCATTAAAGATACAGCACTGTGCGGTTTGGGACAGACGGCGCCTAACGCTGTTCTTTCCACGCTTAGGTACTTCAGAAATGAATATGAGGCTCACATCAACCAGAAGAAGTGTCCTGCTGGTGTATGCCAAGCATTGCTTTCCTATACCATCGTTGCTGACAAATGCAAAGGCTGTGGTTTGTGCGCAAGGAATTGCCCCGTGAATGCCATTTCAGGGGAACTTAAGCAGCCTCATGTGATTAATCAAGAAGCTTGCATCAAGTGCGGTACATGCTTTGAGAAGTGCCCATTTGGTGCCATTGTGAAACAGTAAAAGGAGGTCTGAAGCCGCATGGACAAGGTAACTGTGACCATAGATGGCATTACTCTAGAGGTTCCAAGTAACTACACCGTTTTGCAGGCTTGCCGAGAAGCAGGCATTGACATACCCACATTGTGTTATGCAGAAGTGATTAATGAGATTGGTTCCTGCCGCCTATGCGTGGTAGAGGTCGATGGCGTTAGGAATTTACCGGCATCTTGCATTTATCCGGTACAGAATGGTATGAACATTCGTACCAATACGCCCCGGGTCAGAGAAGCACGCAGAGTAAACCTGGAGCTAATTCTTTCCAATCATGACCGGAGTTGCCTCACCTGCATAAGAAATACCAAGTGTGAGCTACAGGATTTGGCAGAACGGTTTGGCATTACTGACATTGAATTCCAAGGCGAAAACGTAAACTACCCCTTGGATGATGCTTCGCCTGCCATTGTCAGGAATCCAAACAAGTGCGTCCTGTGCCGCAGGTGCATTGCAGAATGTCAGGAAGTACAGAATGTTTTTGCCATAGGTGCTGTGAACAGAGGTTTTGATACATTGGTTTCTGCACCTTTCTATGTGAGTCTGAATGATTCTCCTTGCATCAGTTGTGGACAATGCATAACCGCTTGTCCCACAGGAGCACTGTACGAAAAAGACCACATCCAGAGGGTTTACAGGGCCTTAGCTGACAAACGTAAGCATGTTGTGGTTCAAACAGCACCTGCAGTAAGAGTGGCTTTGGGTGAGGAATTTGGCATGCCTGTGGGCAGCATAGTCACTGGAAAAATGGTAGCTGCCCTGAGGCGATTGGGCTTTGAAGTGGTTTTCGATACAGACTTTGGTGCTGACCTTACCATCATGGAAGAAGGCTCTGAGCTCATTGAAAGGCTTAAATATGGTGGGAAGTTGCCCATGATTACTTCCTGCAGCCCGGGTTGGATTAACTTCTGTGAAAAGTACTATCCGGATTTCGTGGAAAACTTGTCTACGTGCAAATCACCACACATGATGCTGGGTGCGTTAATCAAGACGTACTACGCTGAGAAGATGGGCTGGAACCCGGAAGATGTGTATGTGGTTTCAGTCATGCCCTGCACAGCAAAGAAGGTTGAAATTGAAAGGCCTGAAAATATGCACGATGGCTTGCAGGATGTTGACGCAGTCCTTACCACACGCGAACTAGCACGCATGATTAAGGAAGCTGGTATTGATTTCGTTAACTTGCCTGACGAGGAATTTGATCAGCCACTGGGCATGTCCACAGGTGCTGCAGTAATATTTGGTGCCACTGGTGGTGTCATGGAGGCAGCTTTGAGAACCGTAAGCGAAATTGTTGAAGGCAAACCGTTGGACAAGATTGACTTTGAAGAGGTCAGGGGCCTTGATGGCGTAAGAGAAGCTACCGTAACTGTGGACGGTCTGGATCTAAAGCTTGCCATTGTAAACGGAACTGGTAATGCAAAGAAGCTCTTGGACAAGATCAGAAGCGGTGAAGCCGAGTACCACTTTATTGAAATCATGGGTTGCCCTGGTGGTTGTATTACAGGCGGTGGACAGCCCATACACCATCCTAATGAAATGGCTGAAGTTAGAAAACTAAGAGCTGCCGCTATCTATCAAGCTGATAAGAATCTCCCTCTGCGAAAGTCCCATGAAAACCCAGCCATAAAGCAAATTTACGAGGAGTACCTTGGACATCCTTTGGGTGAGAAGTCTCACCACCTGCTCCATACGCACTATTCTTCGAAACCGCTTTACAAGGTGACCAGATAATACAAAAAAAGGGGCGAGAATTATTCTCGCCCCTTTTAAGGTTCCAACTGTGTAAAACGCTTAAGCCAGTATGAGATTGGCTATTAGTAGCATAACTAAAGCAGTTGCCCATCCCAAGGTCGTGGGTACAGACCATGTCATTATTTGCTCTTTAACATCTTCGACGCCCAATAACCTGTTGACAACCCAGAAGTAACTGTCGTTGAAGTACGAGAAAACCATTGCTCCTAAACATGCTGCCTGTGCTGCCAAGACAGGATTAACATTCATAGTAGCCAATATGGGAGCTGTGATGGAGGCTGAAGTAATCATCGCAACGGTGCCGCTTCCTTGGACAAGCCTTACCAAAGTAGCAACGAAGAACGGTAAAAGTATGGCCGGTAGACCAGTACCTGCGATGAGCTTCGCTACATAGTCACCTGCTCCGCTGTCTCTTAGTACTTGTCCCAGAGAGCCTCCAGCACCCGTGATTAGAATGATAATACCCGCTGAAGAAACGCCTTCTTCCATTAGCTTAATAACTTGTGTTCGATCCATTTTGGGAACCAGTGTATAGATGGCAATGATCAGCCCTATGCCCACGGCAATAACTGGACTACCAAAGAAAAGAATGTAATTTACTACTGGAGATGTAAGTTTCATGGCTGTTAGAACAGTGTTTAGCAGGATTAGTATTATTGGTACCACTATGGGGGCAAAAGAACTAAGAACTGATGGAAGTTCCTTTTGATCATTGTTTTCTACTTCTAGCTTTTGGATGTGTTCAGCTTCTTTCTTGTTTCTAGTCCAGCCCATACCGTCACTTGTGGGTATTTGGTATATGCGGTTACCTAGCCATTTGGCGTAAAGTACGCCCACAATGGTTATGGGGATAGCGAACACTAAGCCCCACAGAATCATCAAACCAACATCTACTTGAAAGATGCCTGCTACTCCTAATGGGCCTGGGGTCGGTGGTACTGCATGGTGAGTGGCTACCAAGCCTACTGCCAGCGCCACACCAATGGATATTACTGATTTCTTGGTGGTGCGAGAGAGCGCTTTAGCTATGGGTGAAAGGATTACGAACCCAGAATCACAAAAAATGGGTATGGAAACCACATAACCGGTTAGTGCCATAGCCAATTCTTCTCGACCCTTCCCGAAAATCTTCAAGAATGTATAGGCCATTCTTTGAGCTGCACCACTGATCTCTAAGATTCGCCCCATCATCACTCCAAAACCGATGACGATACCAATACTGGCTAATGTGCTACCAAAACCGTTGGTGATGGACTTAATCACGTCAGGTGGATTCATACCACCGATAATACCGGTCAACGAAGCTGAGATTATTAGGGCTAAGAAGGGATGGATCTTGGTTCGTAGAATGAGAAAGATGAGTACGGCGATCCCAACTACCAAACCGAAAATCATTTGAGGACCTGACATTCTTACACCTCCCAATAAGACTGAATGTATTTTTGCCTCCAGAGACTACTGGAGGTTGTTACCCTGACGAAAGCAAATCGTATTTGTAGACAGAAGCGTATGCTGCTGCCAACCTTATCGCTTCTTCCATACTGGTGCTTGTTGCTATGCCTTTGCCTGCTATGTCAAATGCGGTTCCGTGGTCCACAGAAGTTCTAAGAAAAGGTAGTCCCAAGGTTAGAGAAATAGTCCTCTCGAAATCGACCATTTTAGTGGCTATGTGTCCTTGATCATGGTACAGAGATAAAACAGCATCGTACTCGCCTTGTAATGCCTTGTAGAACACTGAATCGGCTGGTACGGGTCCCACTACGTTTAGCCCTTGTTCTTGTGCTTTCTTCACGGCAGGCTCAATTTCTTCCATTTCTTCTCGACCAAAGAGGCCGTGCTCCCCTGCGTGAGGATTCAGCGCAGCTACTGCAAGCTTGGGTTTCTCAATGCCAAGTGATTGCAGCGCTTTTATATCCATCGTTATATGCTCGTAGAGCTCTTTCTCTTTAATCGATTTGATTGCTTCCAATAGTGAAAGATGTCGAGTAAAAAAGAACACTCTTAAATTCTTCACTTGGAACATGGTAAGGGGATTCGATACACCGCATAAGTCAGCTAGCATTTCAGTGTGTCCAATGTAGGGTATGCCTGCCGCCTTCAAAGCTTCCTTATTTATGGGGGTAGTGGCTAGTGCGCTTACTTTATTATGAAGGGCCAGTTCTACACTTCTTTCAATAAACGAGTAAGCAAAAAGTCCTGCTTCCTTTTGAATCTTTCCGAATTCGATGTTTTCAATACCCGGGCAATCCAGTTCGATTAGATCCACAGTGCCATGTCGGTACAATCCTTCTTCTGGGTTATCTATTCTGTTTATTTCCAAAGCCACTCCTGATACTTTCATGGCTTTTTGTAGAGGAATCGAATGTCCGATGACCAGTGGTTTACATGTGTCGTAAATTTCCCGATCGTTCAAACTCTTCACCACAATTTCAGGACCTATGCCTGCTACATCTCCTAAAGGTATGGCAATAATCTTTCTCATGGGCTTACTCTCCCTTCATTAAGGACTCTAAGTAGTTGACAATGTCATAGAGTGCTTCCACATTTCCTACTAATCCACCCTTTGTAACCACGTTATAAAGACGATCATTCACTTTGGCAGTACCATGAACAGCCAAGGGAAGCACCTCTGACTCCACAGTGAACTCGTTTATTCCAAGTACGTCAAAGAAAGCAAGAGCCGTATCTCCTCCTGTGATATAGATGCCACTAAAAGGTTTGTCCTTTACGAATGTGTATGCTATTCGGCTTAATGTTTCATTTATGCGGTTTGATATTTCTTCTGGGTCACATTGTGCTTTAATTGAGTAGCTTTGAAGGTCCAGAACATCTGAAGCATCTCCTTTAGTGCTGATGCCCATTATTAGTCCGGGTTTGTAGTGTTGGATTAAAACTTCCAGAGCCTTTTTGATGGCTGCTTCCTCATTAGTTAAAATTTCAGGCACACTTATCTTACAAATGTAAGCTTCTTTTCGCTTTAGTAAATAGTTCAATTGAGCTGTGGTGAGTTCAGAAACACTACCAAGAATAAGAAAAATACCGTCTTGTTTCTGGAATCCCATCTTTTGTTCGATAAATGCGGCAGTGAAAGGACCTGGATCAACACAAATGATTTTCTCTTGGCTACTCAGAGCTGATGCGATGTTCTCTATGTCGTCGTCAGTTACTGCATCGAAAACAACGATGTCTTCTTTTACTTGGAAAAAAGCATCTGAAATAGCTTTTCTACCGCCAGCTACAATGTCCAGTGTAATGTTCGCAATACTTCTTTTCGTTTGAGAAGAAATCAGCTCTTTTACATTTGAAGACCTAATGGGGCATTTTGGATCTTTGGCCACTTCTGTGAGCTGAAGTGGGGTGCCATTTACCAATAAATACCCTCCCACACATACTCTTCCCGACTTTGGGTAAACAGGAACTACTGCAGCTCTGTAGCCTTCACCGGCAGCGTCAAGCACTGCGTCTATTTCAGCTCCTAAATTACCCCTCAACGTGCTATCAATTCTTTTAGCTACATATGGGGTGCTCTTAATGACCGTTTTAGTCGCTTCATAAACTCTTTTATAGGCTTCCTTAGGATCAATACTTCGAGAATTGGTGCTTATGGAGATTACTTCTGCATTAACCTGATCTATGTTGCTATTTGGCTTAAGCAACGTAGTTACTTTCAAGCCCTTTTTCTTTAGTAAAATACCGGTGGCATTAGCGCCGGTAAAATCATCTGCTATGATAGCTACTTCCAGCATACCTTTCACCCCTCAACCAAATCGTAATTGATGCCCACGCTGTCCATTTCTTGAACAAAGAATTCTTCTAAATGGTCGTCTGTAATAACTAGGTCAAATTGTTCCAAATGGCATATTTTGAACAGTGAGGAGCGACCGAATTTTGATGAGTCTGCAAGGAGAATGGACGTGTTGGCATTCTTTATGAATTTTCTCTTCAAGGACGCCTTTTCCAAGGTGGGTGTGGATAGGAAAAGGCCGTTATCCACGGCAGAAGTACCTATGAAGGCTTTGTCTACCGTTAAGGACTCTATCATTTCTTCAGCAAAAGAGCCAGTAACGGCTCCCACGTTAGTTTGGACAATGCCCCCGAGTATTATGAGTTTAATTGTTGGGCTTCTATAGAGTTCAAAAGCTATTCTTACGTCACTTGTTATAACGGTGAGGCGCATGTTCTGTATGTACCTTGCCAAAGCTAAGCATGTGGTTCCTGCATCCAGCAGTACAGATTCGTTTTCTTCTATTAGTGTTGCAGCACGTTCACCTATTCTGTTCTTTACTTCAGCATTAGAAACCATTTTTTCTTCAAGAGACAATTCATAGTTTATGTTTGGTGAAACAGCTCCTCCTCTTGTACGCAGGGCTAGTCCTTGCTGGGATAGTGCATCTAAATCTCTTCTTATGGTCATGGGAGAAACGTTTAGTTGTTGTGCGAGTTTGTTAACTTCGACCTTCCCTTCTTTCTTAAGTAAATCCAGGACTACGCGCCTTCTTTCATATGTTAACACGTTTCCACCTCTGTTTCTTAATGTGCGTTTCTGTTACAAAATGATATCACAAGTTTTTGTCAATGTAAAGGCACTTTTAACTCAAGGGAAATAAACCGCACACCAGTTTAGGGAACACGTGATAGAATCAGTAGCAAGAATAGGGGTGCAAATTAGATGTGTGACACCTTTTATGTAAGATCGCATAAAGACACTGGTAGCACAGCGTTCTTTGCCAAAAACAGCGATCGAGATCCAAATGAGCCGCAGTGCATGGTGTTTGTTCCCAAAGGTTCCATAAGTGAACCGGGTACCTACGTGAAGCTTCCTCCTTACAAGGTAAAGTATGATGTTTGGCTATCTAGACCATCCTGGATGTGGGGAGCGGAAATCGGAGTAAATAGTAAAGAAGTGTGCATTGGGAACGAAGCTACTTTCAATAAACTACCTGTTGAAAAGAGCGGAGTCTTGGGCATGGATTACTTACGCATGGCTTTGGAACAAGCCTCTACTGCGTTCGAAGCCATGAACATCATCATCGAAAACACTCAGCATTTTGGTCAAGGCGGTGATGGTGGATACGAGCATCCACTTTATTACCACAATAGCTATCTTCTGGTAGATCCAAAAGAGGCTTACGTTCTGGAAACCGTTGGCAAGTATTATGCCTTCAAAAAGCTTGAAGGTAGCTATAACATAAGCAACAAACTATCACTAACTGACGATTTTGATGGTATTTCACCAGAGCTAGAAGGTAAGGTGAAGAGCTTCCAAGCCTACTTTACTAACCGTCTGGTCACGCATTTTGCAGGGGCGCCACATCGCGAGCGGCGTGGAAGGGAACTACTTAACACTTTGGTACCAAACGTGGTAAACGTCATGGCAGTGTTACAAGACCGCAGTACGGGAGCCGTTTGTTCCATGAGAAACATAAACATGATTGGTGGAGGCTTTGTTAGCTCTCAGACTACGGCGTCTCTTGTATACGACTATCAAAGGAAGATACTGTGGTATACCGAGGGACCAGACCCTGAGCTGCAGCTGTTCAAACCCCTGAGTTTTAATGTACCAGACTCGGTGGAAAACGAGGAACTGCAACTGCAACAAGGCGTAAATAGGTGGAAGTGGAATAATCTGCTTTTCCGTGCAGCTTTAAAGGATTACGCCGTTAATAAAGACAAGACTTACCCTTTGCGTCTTGAGAGTCAAAGAAAACTCTTAGAGACTAGTGTGGAGCAACTTCGAGCTGATAAACTCTTGGAACAGGTCTGGTCAATAAACCAAGAGTACTTGAAAGAAGCATTGGAGAAGATTGAGAAAGGTTCTATGAAGGGTTCATGGCAGTTCAGACGCTATTGGGCTGCGGAGAATAGAATGCTCATTGCCAAAGAAACGGACCCGGCTTTTAAGAGTTTGCTAAAGCAGTATTTGCTTTAACGTCGGCGTTAGGCACTTTTCACTTTATTAAAGGGTTCTTTGTTACAGGAGCTATTGTGAGTGCTTGATTCTTCTGTTCTTTTCCTCAAATGAAACACAACCTGATAAAATCTCTCACTTATTGGTTTTCTTTGTACAATGTGTTTAAAGGATTTTCGCGGTGGTTGTAAAACACACAAAGTTGCAGCCCGCGTTTGGAGGAGGTGATTTGGTGAAAAGCAAGCCTCTGTTGAAGCTTGTTAACATGTTGGTTATTGCCATCATGCTACTGCCCGCATGCTTATCTCCGGTGGATGCCTACATTGGAAACGGCATTGGTGGGCAGGACATTGCCATCTACATCGGTGGTCAAAAGCTCTCTTTCGACACTCCACCACTGAATAAAGAAGGACGCATTTTTGTTCCTATCCGCTACATTGCCGAGTACTTTGGTGGTGAAGTGGAATGGGATCCAGAAAACCAGATCGTGAACGTCAGAAATGGATCAAGCTTTGTCAGTTTGCAGATCGGGTTTAAATTTGCTGGCGTTAACGGCGCAGTAAAAGTACTAGATGTGGCGCCTTTCATCTACAATGGCAGGACTTATGTGCCTTTGCGATTTATCAGTGAAGCACTGGGCAAAGAAGTCAGGTGGGATGACCAAAACAGAGTGGTGTACATCGAAACAGGCGTTGAGTCCTACACCACTACTGTGGCTGTGAGCACTGGAACGGCTACCGTTAATGTGGTTAAAGTGTTTCTTAACGATCCGACCATAAAGTTGGAAATTGTGAATGCCCAAGATCAGATTGGTGTTCTGGAGCCTTTTGAAAGCATGGTAAAGCGGAAGAATCCTCTGGCTGCGATTAATGGAACGTTTTTCCAGGTTGCTGATACCAGCTTGCCCATGGAACCAGCAGCAAACTTAGTGATAAACGGTAGAATCGAACACTTAGGTACTCCGGAAAAATATGCCAGCACATTTGCTTTCACTCAGGACAATCAGGTGGATATTGCAAACGTGAAGATGAAATTGCAGGGTGAATACACCTACATTCCCAATCCTGAGTTGGAGCGCCTATATACCCAGGGCTGGTATATCGGCACCATAAACCGTACTATGTGGGGAGAGAATTCCATTCGGGTGTTCACACCTTTAAGAGGTGCTACTACCAGGCTCAACGTGGATGGGATTAATGTCATTGTTAGGAATGGAGAAGTAGTGGAGCAAGTTACGGGTACCAATGTGCCCATTCCACCTGATGGTTATGTAATTCACTTAGGAGGAACTGAAGTACGCTTCAAGGACCGCTTCGAAGTGGGCACGAGACTTTCATACCGTGACATTTATGATGTACGCAACAGCTCAAATCCTGAGATGTGGCAGGAAGGTGTTATTTGGGGAACTCTCAGTGCTGGCCCACGCCTTATAACAAATGGAGAGATAACGTTGGATCCAGCGTCTGAACTTCTGGATATTCCCAAAATCACAGGTCAACCTCTTACACGCAGTGCTTTGGGCATCACACAGAACAACGAGTTACTCATGGTCACTGTTAGTAAGTGCACAATTCAGGACCTGGCAACTATTATGAAGGATTTAGGAGCTTATAACGCCATGAATTTAGATGGTGGTGCCAGCACCAGTCTGTATGCCAATGGTAAGTTTTTGGCAACACCTACCAGAAAGATTAGCAATGCTCTTATGGTATTGCCAAGATAGGTCTTTAGCTATCACCATGACACCAAAGTAACCTGCATTTGTCAATACCAGTTTTGCAAAAATAGGGCCGCTGGGGCAGAGTGCAGCTAGTAACTCACAGGAATCTCCAGCGGCCCTTTTTGGTCTGCAGAGCGCTTAACGTAGCCTTGACCAATGTAGGCAATTCATTTAAATACTTATGCCTCCTGTTGGTATTACTATACTAGCGATAAAATTTGCAGGAGGTGTTTAAGGTGAAAGAAAAGAAGAGCAGACCCGTAGAAAAGGAAGAATCTAAAGTGTTCTATGACCCCGTGTCTGACACTTACTATGAGCTGTACAATTATCCTCTTGTTTAGCTGCCATTAGCTTTGCTGGTTCGGTATTCTCCGTACTGGACCAGCAAAGCACTTAAAAAGATGAGTAGTGCCCCTATGTTTCCGAATGTAGTAAGGTTTTCTCCCACAGTGAAGTGAGCGAACAAATATGCAAATATGGGTTCGAATGCAAATATATACGCTGCTGTGGTGGCGCTGACGTTTTTCTGTCCTTGGAGCTGTAGCCAAATGGTTAGGGTTGTGGCAACCAAGGCCAAGTAAAGCAAGGGACTCAAGACGCCCCTGGGTATGGAGAAGCTTCTAGTAAAGGGCAAAGACCAAAGAGCAGTAAATCCAATCATGTATGCGGACGTGTTCAGTTGGTTTTCTATGTGTAGTGTGGGTATGAGTACGAACTGCACGGTGTAAGCCAAAGCGCTTATGAGCATGAGAAACGCCCCAATGGAAACGGAGAACTTTTCTCCTGGTACGTAACTTAGTGCTAAGAAACCTACTACTGACACAATTTGCCCTAGGGTCACTGTGCTGCTTTGTCTTTTCTTTAACCATAGCATCTCCAAAAGTGGTGTGAGCGGTATGCTCAAACTCACGATAAAGGCAGCTGTGGATGCATTTATTGTGGTTAACGCAACAAATTGAGTAATGAGAGCTATTGCATTGGTAATGCTGAGCCAGAACCCATCAAGCATGTCCTTCTTCCGTATTCTAATGAACGGTATCAAGGGGATAAAGGCAATAACGTACCGCCAAAATAGGTAAGAGAATGGGTCCAAGTAGTTTAGCACTTCTTTAGAAAACACGAACGTGGTTCCCCAGAAGAACGTGGTAGCAATCAGATATATGTAACCCAGCGTGTCTTGGCTCTTTCTAGACATGATGTAATCATTATAAGTAGTTGTATGCAACCTTGTGAGTAAAGCGGGTGTTAATGCTGGACTCTTCTTATCACAGTTTAGTTATATAATGTGTTATATGTTTCATCATTTCCCCACTTTGGGAGGTCATTACCATGTCTAATAGTAGTATTGACGGTATTGGTAGAGTTGCCATTGTGGTCGGGAGTAAGTCCGACATCCCCATTATTGAAAAGTGCACAACTGTTCTAGACCAGCTGGGGGTATCATGGCAATTAAAAGTGCTTTCTGCCCACAGGACTCCATTTGAAACCCAGCAGTTTGCTGTTAGTGCTGATGAGAATTATGACGTAATCATTGCAGCCGCAGGTAAAGCAGCGCATCTTCCAGGTGTCATTGCTTCTTATACGCTGCTTCCGGTAATTGGGCTGCCCATCAAATCTTCAGCACTTGGAGGTTTAGATTCCCTTTTATCTATGGTGCAGATGCCTAAGGGTGTTCCTGTTGCAACGGTAGGTATAAACGAGGCAGAAAATGCAGCACTTTTAGCTTGCCACATACTGTCTTTGAAGTATGAGGCATTAAGGGAAACCCTAAAGGAGTACCGCCGCAACATGGCTGAAGATGTGCTCCGAGGTTAGGTGTAGGGAGAAAGGAGGCTTTCATGGAAAAATTGGACCTTCTCTATGAGGGCAAAGCAAAAAGGGTTTACAAAACAGATGATCCACGCTACTACATCATTGAATACAAAGATGAAGCCACAGCATTTGATGGTAAGAAGAAAGGCATAATCCAAGGCAAAGGCACTGTGAACAACAAGGTGTCTGCGGTGTTTTTCCAGCTTTTGGAGGAAAATGGTGTGCCCACGCATTTCGTTGAGTTACTCTCGCCAACGGAAATGTTGGTGAAAAGGGTTGAGATTATTCCATTGGAGGTCATCGTTAGGAATTACGCAGCAGGCAGCATAAGCAGAAGGTTGGGGTTGGAAGAAGGCATTAAATTTGATCAGCCCATTGTGGAGTTCTGCTACAAGAACGATGAGTTGGGTGACCCCATGGTGAACAATTACCACATTTTAGCTATGAAGCTGGCTAATGAAGAAGAAATAAACGCTCTTACCCAACAGGCATTAAGGATTAATCAGATTCTGTCGCAGTTCTTGCTTGGTAAAAACATCATTCTCGTGGACTTTAAGCTGGAATTTGGCAGAACAGACGAAGGAGACATTGTCTTGGCAGATGAGATTTCACCTGATACCTGCCGTTTTTGGGACAGCGCCACCATGGAAAAGCTGGACAAAGATAGGTTCAGACGTGACATGGGCGGAGTAGAAGAAGCCTACATGGAAATAGCTCGTCGATTGGGGTGTGTTTAACATGGCACAGGCGAGGGTGTATGTGACTTTAAAGAAGGGTATTTTGGATCCACAAGGGGAAGCAGTTAAGAATGCATTGCATACGTTAGGATACGGAAATATTGATGAAGTCAGAGTAGGCAAATATGTTGTACTTACATTACAGGATAGCTCAGATTCTGAGGCACTTAAGAACACTGTCGAGGAGATCTGCAAGAAAGTACTAACAAACCCTGTTATTGAAGACTTCTCCTTTGAAATCGTTGAGGGCTAATAGCCATGAAAACCTTTGGCATTATTGTCCTTCCTGGTTCCAACTGCGATTCTGACTGTTTTTACGCAGTCAGAGACTACTTAAACCAAGATGCTCAGTATGTTTGGCATGAGGAAAGAAACTTGGACAAATACGACGTGCTCATGATTCCAGGTGGTTTTTCCTACGGTGATTACTTACGCCCTGGCGCTTTGGCGCGTTTTTCACCAGCTGTGGATGCCCTAGTTAAGGAAGCTGAGAAGGGAAAGCTGGTCGTGGGTATTTGCAATGGTTTTCAGGTGCTCACAGAACTGGGCTTGCTTCCAGGTGCGCTTATGCGCAATAAAAACTTGAAGTTCATTTGCAAATACGTGGATGTGCAGGTTGAAAACGCCCACACACCTTTTACGTCCCGGTTAAAGATGGGGCAGACCATCAAACTACCAGTAGCTCATAAAGATGGTAATTACTACGTTGACGAGGATACTTTGCAGCAGTTAAAGAAAAATGGGCAAGTAGTTTTACGCTACAGCGAGGATGTGAATGGTTCAGTAGACCGCATCGCCGCCGTCACAAACAGACAGGGCAACGTGGTGGGCATGATGCCCCACCCTGAACGTGCTTGTGATCCACTCTTGGGGTCCTCGGATGGCATGTACATCTTGGGGTCCATGCTGGATCACCTGCTGAAAGGTGGGTTTTGAAAAACAATGGAAAACAGCAATACAACTCCTTTATGGAGAACGTTGGGACTAACCGATTTAGAGTACGAGCAAATAGTCTCTGGCTTGGGTAGAGAGCCAAATTTCACCGAACTCGCCATGTTCAGTGTGATGTGGTCGGAGCACTGCGCTTACAAGAATTCAAAACCTTTGCTAAAAATGCTGCCCAGTAAGGGACAAAGAGTCATGCAGGGACCTGGTGAGAACGCGGGTGTTTTGGACATCGGTGACGGTTTAGCGTTGGTCATGAAAATAGAAAGCCATAATCATCCATCGGCGGTGGAGCCATATCAAGGTGCCGCCACAGGTGTGGGTGGTATTGTCCGAGACATCTTCGCCATGGGGGCACGCCCTGTGGTGCTCATGGATTCCCTGCGATTTGGCTCTTTGGGTGAAGGAAGAACCAACTACCTATTTGAACAAGTAGTAGCTGGAATAAGCGATTATGGAAACTGCATAGGAGTGCCCACTGTTGGTGGAGAAATATATTTTCAAGATTGCTATCAGAAAAGCCCACTGGTGAATGCACTTTGTGCTGGCATAGTGGAGCAAGATAAGATGCAGACAGGGAAAGCCAGTGGTGTCGGCAGTCCAGTACTCATTGTGGGTGCTACTACGGGTAGAGACGGTATTGGAGGAGCCAGCTTTGCCTCTCAGGAGCTTGGAGAAGACGCTGAAGAGAAGCTCCCTTCGGTTCAAGTGGGAGATCCTTTCATGGAGAAATTGCTCATTGAGGCATGCTTGGAAGCTTACGAGACAGGCTTTGTGGTGGCTGTTCAGGATATGGGAGCTGCTGGCATAACCTCCTCGGCTTCTGAGATGGCTGCTCGTGGAGAGGTGGGCATGGAGCTCAACCTAGACTGTGTCCCACTTAGAGCTGAGGGCATGGCTGCCCATGAGATTCTCATCTCTGAATCTCAAGAACGCATGCTGCTGGTAGTGGAAAAAGGCAAAGAAGATCAAATAAAGCAAATAATGGAAAAATGGGGACTTCACGCTGCTATTATGGGCCGTGTAACGGATGATGGGTGGCTACGAGTATGCTATCACGGTGAAGTGGTGGCACAGCTGCCAGCTCAACTATTGGCAGAGGGCGCTCCCCAGTATATCCGCGAAGGGATACCTTCTGAACATCTGAAAGACATTCAGGACCTTGACGTGACAGCTTTACAGCCTCCTGCTGATCTGGAGTGCACGCTATTAGAACTCTTAAAATCGCCCAACATTGCTTCCAAAGCATGGGTATTTGAGCAGTATGACCACATGGTGAGAACTGACACCGTTGTCAGACCAGGTTCGGACGCTGCTGTGGTTCGCATAAAAGGTAAACACCAAGCGCTGGCGTTTACCACTGACTGCAATGCCACCTACTGCTTTTTGGATCCCTACGAGGGTGCTAAGGCTGCTGTGGTAGAAGCGGCAAGGAACTTGAGCATGGTGGGTGCTGAGCCCATCGGCATAACAGATTGTTTGAATTTCGGCAATCCTGAGGATCCTGCAGTTTACTGGCAAATGCAGCGCTGCATAGAAGGCATCAGAGATGCCTGCCAAGTCTTGAACATACCAGTGGTTAGTGGGAATGTGAGCCTGTACAACGAAACTGAGCTGGGCCCCATTTTCCCCACGCCGGTGATCGGCTGTGCAGGACTGATCCCGGACGTTTCCAGGGTGTGCACCATGGGCCTTAAAGACGATGGTGATGTGGTTCTCGTGCTGGGTGAAGATAAAGGGGAGCTTGGTGGTAGTGAATACCTACAAGTTCAATACGGTCTGGTAAAAGGAAAGCCTCCCGTTGTGGATCTGGAAAAGGAAAAAGCACTGCAGGAACTGGTGCGTAAGCTCATCTGGGAAGGGCTACTCAAATCTGCTCATGATATTTCTGAGGGTGGTTTGGCTGTTGCATTGGCAGAATGTGCACTTTGCGGTGAAAGAGGCGTTGAGGTGGATCTAACCACTTCTTTGAGGCCTGATGCTGCTCTTTTCTCGGAATCCCAAGCCCGGGCAGTGGTTTCACTGAGCCCACAGAACTTGGAAGCGGTCTTAAAGCTTGCCCAAGATTATGAGGTACCCGCTGCGGTTTTAGGCAACGTGGGCGGGGAAAGTTTGCTTATCAGGGTGAATGGAGAAGAAGTTGCTGATGTGCCCCTGATTCAGTGCGCGGAGCATTACTGGCGGGGATTGGAATGGGCTATGAAGGGCATCTGATGAAAGAAGATTGCGGCGTTTTTGGGGTTGTTTTGGATAACCCCGAAGCTTCAGTGTACATCTACTACGGTCTTCAGTCGCTGCAGCATCGCGGTGAAGAAAGTGCCGGTATTGCCGTCTATGACGGTAGCGAAACCCATGTGCAAAAGGGCATGGGTCTGGTAAGCGAAGTTTTTGACCGAATCAAGGTAAAGTCACTCAAAGGCAACGCGGGTATTGGCCATGTGCGCTATTCCACCACAGGAGCACCAAGTTTATTCAATGCTCAACCGCTGGTGGCTCATTTACGCGGTCATTCCATTGCTGTGGCTCATAACGGGAATCTCATAAATGCACAGCAGCTCAGAGATTCTCTGGAAAAGGAAGGCCGAATTTTCCAGACCACTTCGGATACAGAAATCATCATGCACCTCATGGCAAAAAACCTCCACAAAGGTTTTGAAAACGCGCTTCTTGAGGTGATGAAGTCCATAAAGGGTTCCTATGCACTGCTGGTGCTTTTTGACAACACGCTTGCCGGGGTCAGAGACCCAAACGGCATAAGGCCACTTTGTTTGGGCAAGAACGAAGTAGGTTATTTCCTTTCCTCGGAATCTTGTGCTTTGGACGTGGTCAATGCTCAGCTTGTCAGGGACATCGAACCCGGCGAGATTGTCCTCATTGATGGTGTGGACAGCTCTCAACTGAGGTCGGTTAAGGCTGAGTCTGAAGCCGTTAATCCCATGCACTGCGTGTTTGAATACATTTACTTTGCACGCCCCGACAGTGTGATTGATGGCGCAAGTGTTTACCTCGCCCGCATGGAGATGGGCAGGCAACTTGCTAAAGAAGCACCTGTGGACGCTCACTGGGTCGTGCCTGTACCAGATTCCGGAAATTCCGCTGCTCGTGGGTACGCAGTCGAGTCCGGCATACCCAGTGTGGACGGTCTCATAAAGAACAAATACGTGGGACGTACCTTCATAGCGCCTGAGCAAAGCATGAGAGAGGCCAGTCTCAGGGTCAAACTGAATGTGCTAAAGGAGCTTGTGAAGGGCAAGAGCGTTGTCTTGGTTGATGACTCCATTGTCCGAGGAACTACCATGAGGCGTTTGGTCAGGCTGCTCAAAGAAGCTGGAGCCAAAGAAGTGCACCTGCGGATTAGTTCTCCGCCCATAATCATGCCATGTTATTTCGGCATCGATATGCCCACGCGTAAGCAACTCATTTCCGCTCAAATGTCGCCTGAAGAAGTGAGAAAACTGGTTGATGCTGACAGTTTGCATTTTTTAAGTTTGGAAGGTTTGATAAAGAGTGTTGGCATGTCCAGTCTGTGCACGGGTTGTTTGAATGGTAACTACCCCATGGATGTACCCAAAGAGGGCAACAAGTACCTTTTTGAGAAAAAGTGAAGGTGAATAAGTAATGAAATACGAGGATGCGGGAGTAAACATTTCCAAAGCGGATTTTTTCATTGAGAAAATAAAACCGCTGGCACAAGCCACACTCACCGATTTTGTTTTGGAAGGCATTGGCCCCTTCGCTTCCTTGGTGGAGCTAAAAGGTTACAAGAATCCTGTTTTGGTCTCTGGCACTGATGGTGTGGGTACCAAGCTGAAAATCGCATTCATGATGAACAAGCACGATACAGTGGGCATCGATTTGGTTGCCATGTGTGTAAACGATGTCATCACCACGGGAGCGAAGCCTCTGTTTTTCTTGGATTACTTTGCCTGCGGTAAGTTGGATGAAAACATAGGAGTGGATGTGATAAAAGGCATTGCGCAGGGCTGCACCATGGCCAAGTGTGCCTTAGTGGGTGGTGAAACTGCTGAGATGCCATCTTTTTACCCAGAGGGTGAGTACGATTTGGCTGGCTTCTGCGTTGGTGTTGCTGAAAAAGAAGAGCTTCTTAACCCTGAAACGGTTTCGGTGGGTGACGCGGTTATCGGTTTAGCCTCTTCGGGCTTGCACAGCAACGGTTATTCCTTGGTCAGGAAAATATTTTTTGAGCAGCACCATTTCAGTGTAAATGACCAGCTGCCGGAGCTTGGTAAAACTTTGGGCGAGGAGCTTCTCACTCCCACGCTCATTTATGTGCGCGCGTTGGAGCTCCTTCAGGGTTTGCCCATAAAGGCGGCTGCTCACATCACCGGTGGTGGGCTGCTTGAGAACGTACCTCGTGTTCTGCCAGAAGGCACCGCCGTGAAGCTGCATGGAGACGCTTGGTTTGTGCCACCCATTTTCAAACTCATTCAACAACTGGGCAATGTGGACCTGGTGGAAATGTATCGCACTTTCAACATGGGCATTGGCATGGTTCTCATTGTTCCCGAGGAGCGTGCCAATGACTGCGTAAACAAGATTAACAGCTCTGGTGATTTCAATGCACAAATCATTGGTGAAGTGGTGGCTGGAGAACGTCAGGTGATCTTGCCGTGAACATCGTAGTGCTAGTTTCGGGCAGGGGCACGGATTTGCAGTCCATCATTGATGCTACTCAGGAAGGCTGGCTTAAAGTGAACATACAGGCTGTCATCAGTGACAAGGAAGACGCCTATGCCCTGGAGCGAGCAAAACAGCACGGTATTCCCACTTACGTACTTTCTAAGAAGGTTTTGAAATCTGAGTTTCAAGAGGCTTTGCTAAACCTCTTAACCATGCTCAGTCCTGATTTAGTGGTGCTGGCTGGCTTCCTGACCATATTAGGTCCACAGGTGGTGGAACGTTTTCCACAAAAGATCATCAACATACATCCGGCGCTCCTGCCCTCTTTTTGTGGTAAGGGATTCTACGGTATGAAAGTGCACGAAGCCGTTTACGAAAGTGGAGTAAAGTACACCGGATGCACGGTACATTTTGTGGATGCGGGAGTAGATGCAGGTCCCATCATCCTTCAAGAAGTGGTTAAGGTGGATGATGACGACACGCCCGAAACCATTGCAGAGAAAGTTCTGGAGGTGGAGCATAGGCTTTTACCCACTGCCATAAAGCTCATTTCTGAAGGCAGAGTGGTGCTGGAAGGCAGGAGGGTTCGCATACTACCAGCGTCAAGTGAAGGCTCAGAAGGAAGAAACGAGGTGTGAAAGTGATGAAAAAGAGGAAAGCACTCATAAGCGTGTCAAGAAAAGAAGGTGTGGTGGAGTTTGCCAGGGAACTGCAAGGACTTGGTTTTGAAATCATCTCCACAGGCGGTACCTATGGCCTTTTAAAGGAAAGCGGCGTTGACGCTGTTAAGGTTTCTGACATTACCGGTTTTCCAGAGATTCTTGATGGCAGGGTGAAAACCCTTCATCCCGCTATTCATGCTGGCATTCTGGCAAACAGAAACAATGCAGATCACATGGCTCAGCTTGCCCTCTTTAACATCGAACCCATCGATTTGGTAGTGGTAAACCTTTACCCATTTAAGGAAACTGTTCTTGATGAAGACGCCACAATGGGTGATGCCGTTGAGAACATTGACATTGGAGGCCCCACACTCATAAGAGCAGCCGCAAAGAATTGGGAAAGTGTCACCGTTTTGGTTGATCCACAGGATTACGCCGACGTACTCGATGAGCTTCGGGATAGTGGCTCAACCAGTCTCAGCACACGTTTTCGTTTGGCAGCGAAGGCTTTCCGCCACACGGCTTACTACGATGCTGTCATAAGCAGCTATTTTAGCCGAGGAGCGAAGGTCTTGTTTCCTGATGAAATTGTTCTGCCCTTTGAAAAAGTACAAGAACTGCGTTATGGAGAGAATCCTCACCAAAAGGGGGCTTTCTACAAAGACCCACTGTCAAAAACGGGCTTAGCAAATTACGTTCAGCTTCAGGGTAAGGAACTTTCCTTTAACAACCTGCACGATGTGAATGCTGTTTTGGAAATACTCCAAGAGTTTTATGGTGTGCACTGTGCCGTGGCAGTGAAACATGCCAATCCCTGCGGAGTTGGAGTGGGTGAGAACTTGTTTGAGGCTTACCAAAAGGCATATGAAGGCGACCCCGTGTCCATTTATGGTGGCATTGTGGGCGTGAACGACACGTTGGACGAAGTTACGGCTTTGGAAATGTCTAAGCAGTTCTTGGAGGTCATTGTGGCCCCCGAGTTCACCCCAGAAGCACTGGATGTGCTTCAAAAGAAGAAAAACCTCCGACTGCTCAAGGTAAACCTTTCCACTGCCAGTGGTTTTGACATTAAACGCGTGGAAGGTGGCGTTCTTCTGCAGGACAAGGACCTTCAGGATTTGGATGAAAAAGAGCTGACTGTGGTTACAAACAAGGCGCCCACACCTGAGGAGATGGCGGACCTGCGTTTTGCTTGGAAAGTGGTGAAGCATTTAAGCTCCAACGCCATCGCATTGGCAAAAAATGGCGGAACAATTGGCTTGGGTGCTGGGCAGGTTAACCGTGTGGGGGCTGTGGAGATTGCCATCAAACAGGCTGGTGAAAAGGCTCGTGGTGCTGTTTTGGCTTCCGACGGTTTCTTTCCCTTCAGTGACTCCGTGGAATTGGCTGCCAAAGCTGGCATAACCGCCATTATTCAACCGGGCGGCTCTAAACGGGATCAGGAATGCATCGATGCTGCTAACAGCTACAACATTGCCATGGTATTTACCCACATCCGGCATTTCAGGCATTGACACATGCATGGGAAGAGAAGGGAAGTGCACTTCGCATGAACGTGTTGGTAATTGGTGGTGGTGGGCGTGAACATGTGCTGGTTTACAAACTAAAGCAAAGCCCGTTGGTTCAAAAGATTTACTGCGCACCCGGCAATGCAGGCATTGCCCAAATAGCAGAGCTGGTGAATGTTGCCCCCACGGATGTGGAAAAGCTTAGATCCTTTGCCTTGGAAAAGAGCATTGATTTAACTGTGGTTGGCCCCGAAATACCACTCATGGCAGGCATCGTGGATGGTTTTAAGGAGGCGGGATTGACTATTTTTGGTCCTTCAAAGGCTGCAGCCCTGCTCGAAGGCAGCAAGGTGTTTGCAAAGAACCTCATGAAACGCTGCCACGTACCCACTGCTCAGTTTGAGGTGTTTTCAAGCTTGGATGATGCCGTTAACTATGTGAAAACAAGGCAGCGACCCTTGGTAGTGAAAGCCGATGGCTTAGCTCAGGGGAAGGGCGTTGTCATTGCTCAGAGCACCGAGGAAGCTGTGCAGGCGTTGGAGTCTCTCATGGAAGAAAGGGTTTTCGGCAGTGCCGGTGAGAAAGTGGTAGTGGAAGAACTGCTTCAAGGACCAGAGGCCTCCGTATTTGCTCTTTGCAACGGTGCTGATGCTGTCATTTTGGGCACTGCCATGGACTACAAGCGTGCCTTTGACGGCGACCAGGGACCAAACACCGGTGGCATGGGCAGTATCAGTCCTCATCCTTTAATCGACCGTGCCATGGAAGAGGATATTCTGGAAACCATCATAAAACCAGTTCTGCGTGGGCTAATGGAAGAAGGCATTCCCTATACAGGTGTGCTCTATGCCGGGCTCATGCTAACTCAGGAAGGGCCAAAAGTGCTTGAGTTCAACGTGCGCTTTGGCGACCCAGAGACCCAAGCCATGATGCCGCTTTTGGAGAGCGACCTTGCTCAGCTTCTGATGAGCACCTGCATTGGGAACTTAAGTGCTGTTCAGGTGCAGTGGAAACAAGAAAAGTGCGTTTGCGTGGTGGCTGCCTCAAAGGGTTATCCGGGTCATTACCAAACTGGATTCCCCATAAATGGCTTGGGCAACGTTCGAGACGCATTGGTGTTTCACGCTGGAACCACTTTTGACGCTACGGGGAATGTGGTAACGTCAGGGGGTCGCGTGCTAAGTGTGGTCGCCACTGGCAAAAGCTACGAAGAAGCACGGCAAAAGGCTTACAAGGAAATGGAAAAAATCTCGTTCCCCGGTATGTTTTACAGAAAAGACATCGCTTCCGGCTTCGATTGAGAGAAGTATTTGTACCTATTCCTACGTTGTTTTTTTGAAACTAACAGTATGGAGATCTGAGGCACAAACGCTGTGCAGAAGAGAAGCTTACTTTACGATTTCTGTCTTTCCAGATAACTGTTGATGACGTTTTTTAGTTCATCCGGTCGCTTGGTGTTGGGAATGCCGCTTAGGGACACAGCTGCTAAGGTAAAGGGTGTTATGGCCTCCAAATCGTATGGGTCTTTCACGCAGAGGATGTTAGGTACATCAGGGATGTATCCTTCTACCACCAAAAAATCCACTGGAGGTAAATTCACTGGTGCTTTGGTTGTAATTAGCTGAAGGTTTTCACTGTCACGTACTACTGACCACAGGGTTTGGTGTGCCATTTGCAGGTGCTGATCCAGTTTAATGGTGGTATGAGTGCGCTTCTCGTAACCCACGGTGCCCTTTTTAGAAAGCACATCGATGAGCTCTTGGCACACCGTGGTTTTCCCACTGTGTTTCCTGCCGAATACTGAGAAGGTAATCACAGTGAGATATACCCCTTTTCTCCACAGAACCGCAATACATTTTTAATCCAGCTACCAGCTTTCGTGTTTAGGTTTATTAGTTCACGCTGCTCTGTTAAGATCCAATTTTCCAGTTGATGTTCAGTTATTACCCGCTCCAGGCCATCACTGCTCTGCACCCACCAAAGCTGTTTTCCCACCAAGGGAGCCAATAAAGAAAGAGGAACACCTGTGAAGGTGAGTTTTCCCTTGCTAAATTGCTTAGGCTCCATATTTGGCGGTGGTATTTGCTCAGTTGGTTCTTTGTCAAGATAGATGCTCTCTACGTATTTAACCTGCTTAAGCCAGTACATGGGTTTGTTGTCCATGACAAAAACACCTAAAGTAGGCTGGCCGTCTACCGTATTTACTAGCCATGTGCGTCCACTAAAGGTACGTGGAATATAAGCGTCGAAGTTATCTTGGGTAATCACATGTAGCCACCGAGCTGTGAACAGTATGGGGAAACCTATTACTTCATGCTTTTTCTCTCTACCTCGGGCAATGCCCTCCACGATGCCCTTCATATTTTTACAACCTCATTGCTGAAGAAGCCATGAAAACAATGGCTTGGAAAGCATGGAAGGCTTGATCGTAGTCAGACATGGTGAATTCAATGGTACGTGAGCTTAGACGCTTTACGAAAGGCAGCTCAGAGGTTACATCAGCGGCCAGGCGATTTAGGAACTCCACGGTGAATGTGGCTTCGCCTATCTTTGTGATGGATGAGTCCTTAAGTTGTTTTGCATTTTGCAGCGCTTGGTGCACTTTTTCTGCCAGAGTCATTAATGCATCGTGATAACTTTGTGCACTAAAACGGGACCACGTTTTGTTTGTGGCATGGAATACGGCTTCGGGTAAGTTCTCCTTTATTTCTTCTTCCAATTCCTCGGAACCGCTTACCAAAATGACAGGCACTCCGTGGTAGTGAGCCAAAAAGCCGTTTATGGTGGATTCGCCCACCTCTTTGCCGTTAATGAGAACGCGGTAAATGGTGGATGAGGAGTAAGAGTGATCCATGGCACCCCAGCCACCAGCTTTTGTGTGGTAACCCACAAACATGACCCCATCAAAGCTGTTATCGATACCGGTCATCATGTAATTGGGCCGTGGGTAACCAGATATGAGATCCAGTTTCACAGAACTGGTTTCCAGCATGCTGCGGCAAATGTTGTCTCCACGCGAATGACTATCTACCATGAGCACATAGGCATTGGCATCCACTTCTTCAATGGACTTTAGGAGCACGTTTAGCTCTTTATGAAGCAGTTGCTTTGCTTCTTCCGTTTTCATAAATTCCCATGAAGGAACACCCCAAATGCCTTCGTAATCAACTGAAACAAATAGGCGCATATAGTTTTCACCCCTTTTAAGAAGCATTATACTTTAGGCCCCTTCTTGCTCATCTCTCAAAGTTGCTCTGCATTCATGCGTTCCATGGTTTCAGTCAACGCGGAGGGCTTCACCTGCAGCTTTTGGGTGTGCAAGAACAGATAATTTTCCGCTTTCACCTTAACCAAAGGCAAAGTCCTGGCTTTGCTGTAGCGTGCAGTAAGAAGGGCTGAAAGCTCCAAGACTTCTTCTGTGAGCTTTCCCCTTGACCGCACAAGGGTAGTAGGGCCTGGTACATCGGTAAGTTCCACTTTGTAGTCCCATACTTTCATAAGGGCTCGCAAGCTATAACTTTCCTGCTCGTTTCTGGCTACCACAATGAGATCGCTACCTGTCCAGAAATGCCTACCCACCTTTGCAAGTTCAAGGAAAGGTCTGTCAATATCATCTTTCCAGTATTGGAAGATTTTTTGAAGCCTTCGTGTAACGCTAATATCAGTAAGTAGGCATCCGCCAGCGGGCATGGGGTAGTCGTTTATGCCCAGTGTTTGCGCTAGCTCAAGTTGCCTTTGGCGAGATCTTCCTTGAATATCCAGCAGTAAGGAGCGGTTAACCCAGCCTTCTCTTTCTGGTTTTGTTGGTGGGAGTAGTTTTGCTGACAAAGGTCTGAGGATGAGATCCTGAGCACCACTGTCTTTTGCTACTGCCATGAGCCCTCCCATTTTTTGACTCTTTGGCCTTTGGTAAAGCACTTCACCAGTAATGATGAACTGTGCTTGCAGTGAAGGTAAAAGCTCTAATGCTTTTTTCACCATCAAGGCATGGCAGTCAATGCAGGGATTAAAAAACCTACCAAAACCGTGCTTTGGATTCTTCAGAACCTTTATAAGCTCATCGGTGATGTCCCAGGTTATAAGCGGTATGGCTAGTTGTTTAGCCGCTGTTCTGGCTCGATCTGCGTTAAAAAACGGGCTTTCAAAAGAGATGCCTATGACCTCGATGCCTTGATCCAAAATGAGCTTGGCTGCCAGCATGCTGTCTAAGCCACCCGAAAGCAAAGCAATGGCTCTAATAGGATTTGTTTGCGAAGTTCCTTGTGTCATGGTTTATATGTTACCAAGTTTGCAGAAGTGCTGTTTTGGGTTGCTACGAAACAATGAGATTAGGTGTTAATGGCTACCGGTTTATTCATACAAGTGAACAAGATGCTTACAGTCTCGCTGGATAAGGGGTTAAGGAAACTAGTGGTGAAGCTGCAACTTCAACCAATGCTGACTTCACCGTTTTTTGCTGAATTACTAACAAGTGTTGTATAATTTGACCATAATGGTAAAAAGGTCAAATGATGAATTACGTGCAGAGATAGTCGGCTCCGCGAAGAGATTGTTCCAGCAATATGGCTACAAGAAGACTACTGTATCGGATATTGCAAAAGCTATGGGAAAGGTGAAATCAGCAATTTATTACTATTTTCCTGACAAGGAGTCGTTGCTGAGGGCAGTCATTGATGAGGAGATTGGAAAGCTTATACGAAGCATAAAAGATGCTGTGGGAAGAGCTTCAACTCCGGAAGAAAAGCTTAGAGCATACGCTCTCATTAGAAGCCTTGAAATTAGACGCTTGTCGACGGAGTACGCAAGGTTTCAGGAGGAATACGATCAGCTTTTTCCTCTGGTAAAGGAAATACATGAGCGTTATGACCACTTTGAGCGTGACACCTTAGAAGGCATTTTAGAAGTTGGTATGGAGCTGGGTCACTTTAATAAGACTGATTCAGAAGTGCTTGCAGATACTATTCTCTTGTGGCTAAAGGGTTTAGAAGCTCAGCTTAGTTCTTTTGGAAGCGAAGAAGCATTAAAGGAAGCAGTGGAACACCTGGTAAATGTTTTACTTTTTGGAATAAAAGTGAGGTGAATCCACTGTGTTAGTAGCAGTAACAGGTGCAACGGGGTTGGTTGGCAACAACGTGGTTAGGTTCTTTCTCAAGTTGGGTTTCGATATTTTAGCTGTGGTGCACCCGGAGGAGGGCTTGCAGTCCTTAGAGGGCTTAAGTGTCAGGGTGGTGCGTGCCGATATAACGAACCCTGAGCAGATAAAAGAAGCGCTGAAAGGTGCAGAAGCGGTGGTGCATGCTGCTGGTTTAGTTAGCATAACTGAGGCCAGTAAGGATAAGTTGGAAGCTGTCAACGTGGAAGGTACCAAAAACGTCATTGAAGCGTGCAAAGCGAACGGTGTTAAGAAGCTGATCTACATAAGTTCCATACACGCTTTGCCTGCTGACGAGGAAGGTCCCATAAGAGAAACTAAAGACCTTTCAGTAAATCGAGTGCAGGGAGCTTACGCAAAAACTAAGGTAAAAGCAACGCTACTGGCGTTTCAGGCAGCGAAGGATGGACTATGGACTGTGGTTTTACATCCCACGGGCATTGTGGGACCCTATGATTTTCGCACGTCCATTGTAGGAAAGCTAATCATAAATGCTCTTAGCGGTAAGCTGAAGTGGTATGTATCAGGGGGTTACGACTTTGTGGATGCACGTGATGTGGCAAAAGCCACTTACTTGGCACTAGAAAAGGGTAAATGCGGCGAGAACTACATTGTGGCAGGCGACTACATTTCCATGAAGGATTTTTTGGAGCAGTGCTTCAAAACGGCTGGCAAACCCTTTAATCTGAAAGAAATCCCCTATGGTCTAGCTTTGGCAGTCAGCCCCTTCATGGAATGGTATGAGGTCAGCAAAGGTAAAGAACCACAGATGAGCATCTATGCACTAAAGACTCTTCGAAGTAAAAGCGACATAGATAGCTCAAAGATCCGTGAAGAGTTGGGGTTTGAGCCCATGCCAATGACTCAAACAGTCAAGGATCTTACCAACTGGTATTTAAGCAGAATGAAAGAGGCCGAAATTAGGCGATGAAAAGAAATACAGCAGCTAAAATGCCGTTTGGGGGGAGGTGAAAACTCTATGAGAAAGGGCGTTGTGGACAGTTTTGAAGATAATGGGGAACTGGTAGTTATTGAATTGGAAGATAAAACCACAATTGCAGTACCAAAGGATAAGTTCATATGTGAAGTGCATGTAAATGATGTGGTATATGAAACAGAATCAGGCATGTGGCAGGTGGACAGAGAGGAGACAAAAAGCAAGCTTGAAGAGGTGCAAAACCTCATGGATGAACTTTGGGAGAAAGAAGAGTGATGCTCGGAAATAGTAAAAACGCTAAACTGCTTGCAGCATCGTTTTTTCTTTTGCTTTTAATCGGTCTTACTGCTTACAGTTTTACGTTTACCGCTCAACACAGCTCTGACCTTGTAGTCAGCCACATCGACGTTGGTCAAGGCTTGTCTGTATTAGTGCAGTTTCCTAATGGGACAGCCATGCTCTATGATGCAGGACCAAATAAGTCTGCTGAGACCATCGTAAATTACCTCAAAAGCCATTCTGTAAGTAAAATTGATGCGCTTATTTTAAGCCATCCTGATAGCGACCACATAGGGGCAGCAGACGAAGTAATAGAGAGTTTTACCATTGGTTCTTTCTACATGCCAAAAGTGGCTCACAGCACGCAGAGTTATTTAGACGTACTCAGTGCAGCCAAGGCCAAGGAGCTTACCATAAAAACAGCTAAGAAAGGAGTAACAATTTCTCTGGACCCAGAGGTAAAGGTGACCATGTGGGGGCCTGTGAAGGAATACGACCTTGACGACACGAATAACTGGTCAGCTGTGGTGTCAATTACTTACGGCAGTACTTCTTTCTTACTCACAGGTGATGCTGGGCAGGAAGCAGAAAATGACATGATAAACACCGGAGTTGTGGAGCCACAAACTGTTCTTCAGGTGGGTCATCACGGCTCTAAATACTCTACCTCCACGGAGTTTTTGAGCGCTGTGACGCCCACATATGCAGTAATCTCAGTGGGAGAAAACAGCTACGGCCATCCATCAGAAGAAACCTTAAGCAGACTGCAAAGCTACAATGTTCATGTGTTCCGTACAGATAAGCAGGGAACTGTGGTAGCAACAAGCGATGGTAAAACTATTACCTGGAACGTAGAGCCTATCAGTTGGGAAGACAGTTCACAAGCTAGCCCTACTACTTCTCAAACCGACTCTGCATCCACAGCTACACCTAACCAAGAAGCTCTTCCCAAAGTGGTTATCATAAGCAAGGATCTCAAAGAAGAAATAGTGGTAATCCAGAACAACGATGCAGTTGACATAGATATGAGCGGTTGGAGTCTTGTAAGCGTGAAGGGCGATCAAGTTTTTACTTTCCCTGAAGGGTTCCGCCTTGGGAAAGGTAAAACAGTTACGATAACTTCAGGCTTTAAGGCATACGAGGATTCGCCAAGTGTGCTCAAATGGACTTCCTCTACCATATGGAACAATGATGGAGATCCAGCGGAACTATTGGACGACAAGGGTCGGCTGGTTAGCTCACTACCTTGAGAGAATCTGTTAGGAATTTTACAGATAGTATTTCTTGGCTTACTCTAAATGACTGACCTGCACCCACAAAGTACAGCAGATTATTGGCCATGGAAGTAAGTGTAAGGAGTATCATTTTTGGCGGGAGCATGTGGGAATCGAACCCACCCCTCGCCTTTTTGGACGAGGAACCGGATTTGAAGTCCGGCAGGCACACCAGCACCCTTCTGCTCCCACATTCATTATAGATCAAGCCTTGTTCAGGTGCTGTGTGAAGTTTCTCTTTTTCGGTGATAAACTGAGAAAGGTACATGCCATGAGAGAAACGTTTGATAGAAAAATCATTTACTTAGACAACGCAGCCACTTCTTGGCCTAAACCTGAAGCAGTGTATGAGGCTGTGGATCACGCCATGCGTTACAGCGGTAATGCCAGTAGAAGCGGTCACAGACTTGCTTTGGAGGCTGACAGGCTTTTATACCAAACTAGGAAATTGTTGGCTTCATTTTTCAATGTGCAGGACCCAGCACAGGTTGTGTTCACGAAGAACTGCACTGAAGCTCTGAATGTGGCACTAAAGGGATTGCTTAAAGTGGGAGACCATGTTATTACCACCAGTATGGAGCACAACTCTGTGTTAAGACCACTAAGTAGACTACAAAGGAGCGGCGTTGAGGTAACTGTACTGCAGGCAAATAAAGAAGGTTATGTGACACCCAAGCAAATTGCCGAAGCAATCAGGGGCAATACAAAACTCATAGCAGTAACCCACGCTTCAAATGTGGTTGGTACCATTATGCCCGTTGCTGATATTGGTAAAGTGGCTCATGATCACGGTGTACTTTTCTTGGTGGATGCGGCACAGACAGCAGGCGTTTTGCCTATTGACATGGAACAGTGTTTCATAGATGTGCTGTGCGTTCCTGGTCATAAAAGCCTCATGGGACCTTCAGGGACGGGCGCCTTGCTTGTTAGAGAAGGCATTGTGGTAGAACCTCTGATTGAGGGAGGGACAGGAAGCCTTTCTGAATCCATTGAACAGCCGTCTTTCATGCCTGACAGGTTGGAGAGTGGCACGCTAAATGTTGTTGGCATTGCTGGATTGAAAGCCGGCTTAGAGTTCATCATGGGGAAAGGTTTGTCCAACATACGCCAGCATGAGCAAAAGTTGACAAAGATGCTTTTGGAAGGTTTAAGTGAACTGGATAACGTCACGGTTTACGGTCCCAAAGATGTTGAACGCATGGTTGGGGTAGTTTCCGCAGTTGTAAAGGGTGTAGATCCAGCCAGAGTAAGTGCCTTGTTGGATCAAGAATACGGCATCGCTACAAGACCGGGGCTGCACTGTGCGCCACTGGCACATAAAAGCATTGGTACTTTTGAGACGGGAACGGTGAGATTTTCAGTGGGATTCTTCAACACCCTAGAGGACATCGAAGAGACTATTCGAGCCATGAAACACATTGTAAAGGAATATGGCTAAAAAGGAGGGAGGAGTAAGAAACTATGGAAAACGATAACAACATCATAGTGGATGCTCGAGGTAAAGCGTGCCCTACACCAGTCATAATGACTAAGAAGGCAGTGGAATCAGCTCCAGGTAAGACTGTCACAGTCATCGTTGATAACGAAGTTGCCAAGGAGAACGTTTCAAAGTTTGCTGCCAGTATTAGTTATGATGTGGCTGTAGAAAGTAGGGAAGGTCTGTACTATCTCACACTAACACCTCCGGGTGGAGTAGCTCAGCCCGTAACGATGGAAAATCAGCCTGATGTAATGAAGTGTGAGAGTACACTGGAAAGTCAAACGTATGTGGTAGTAGTTACTACTGATACGTTTGGTCAAGGCGATTCAACGCTTGGCAAGCTTCTCATGAAGAATTACATTTATGCCCTTAAAGAGCTTGATAACAAGCCAAGCTCTATCATATTTTTGAACAGGGGCGTATTTCTTACTACGGAAGGTTCTGAGGTCATAAATGATCTAAAAGAACTGGAGAAGATTGGAGTGGAAATCATCTCCTGCGGTACTTGCCTGGATTACTACAATCTAAAAGAGAAACTTCAGGTAGGCAGTGTGGGTAATATGTACACCATTGCAGAAAAGATGAGCAAAAGCCGGGCGGTGGTCTTATAAGACCAAAAATCTTGGTTGTTACTAATAACAAGAAGGTTTTGGAGACTTATCCAAATCAAGTGCAGTTTATTGAGGGTTCTGTTTTGGACGTGTTTCTTCAGTGTGAGCAGCTGCTAAAGGAGGGGTACGATTTAGTCACGCACCCTTTAAGCGGTAACCTACAAGTGAGCAAGACGCCGTTTAAATCGGTTGTACTCGAAAGGTCTAATGAGAATGTACAACCAAAAAGTTTGGAGCTTATTAGGTTGTGCATTGAGAAGGTCAAGGAAGGGCAGCCTATTAGCTACCCCGATGCTGTTCTTGAGGATTTTGCTTTTTTGGATTTGGAGCTTATAAAAGAGCCGCTGGAAGAGCTTCTTTAGGTGTGTAGAGTTCGCCAGCGGCTTCTTCATTTAACCTTCTTTTGTCAAAGCAACTAACAGTCTACCGATGTTCTGTGCTATGTCCACAAGCAAGCTGTAGGCATTCTCCATTGCCTCTTGTAGCGATACGGGCCCATTGGCTATGGAAAATGCAGCAATTACTCCTTGATTGAAGAGTTCCTGGTATCCCTCACCCAAAGCACCTGAGATAAGAAGTACTGGTTTTCCCATACGTTTACCCAACTTTGCTACACCCGATGGCGCTTTGCCAAATTGAGCTGTTTGATAATCTGTTCTGCCTTCGCCTGTTATGATGATGTCAGATTGAGCAGCTAACGTGTCCATGTGCGTAGCTTCCATGACAACGTCTATGCCTGGGCGCATTTGAGCATCTAAAAAGGTTTTAAAAGCAAAGCCTAAGCCACCTGCAGCGCCAGCCCCTGGGTCATTTCTATGGTCTTCGCCCAAAACACTAGCTACAACATCTGCAAGGTGAGAAAGGTTTCTGTCCAGCAGTTTAACCATGTCAGGGGTTGCCCCTTTTTGTGGACCGTAAACAGCTGAGGCACCGTTTTCTCCGCACAGGGGATTATCCACATCACATGCAACAATGAACTGAGCATTCTTAAGCCTCGAATCCATGCCTTTTAGGTCAATAGTTGCCACCTTGTCCAGGTTGCCTCCGCCACAAGGTACCTCTTTTCCAGCATCATCTAAAAACTTGATGCCAAGTGCCTGTAGCATGCCAACGCCTGCATCGTTGGTGGCACTTCCACCTATGCCCACAATGAACCTGCTGCATCCACGGTCAAGTGCGTTCATAATGAGCTGACCAGTGCCGTAAGTGGTGGTCACTAAAGGGTTACGCTGGTGTGTTGGTACCAAGCTTAACCCAGAAGCTGCAGCCATTTCAATTACAGCTGTGCCATCGGGTAAAATGCCGTAAAAGCTGTGCACGGGCTTGCCCAATGGACCTGTAACGGTTAGTTCAATCAGCTGACCACCAAGGGCGCTAAGGAAGGCATCAACCGTACCTTCGCCACCGTCAGCAATGGGTACTTTCACTACTTCAAAAACTCCTTGGCATGCTTTGAGCAAACCCTCTTCGATAGCTTGACAAACTTGTTTTGAAGAAAGGCTGCCTTTGTAAGAATCTGGTGCTACCAATATTTTCATGTGGTGGTCACCTATTCTCTACGCAAACAATGCAAATAAGATAATGGTGGTTATGATAGTTGCTAATCCTTCCAGTAGTGTGCCCATGGTCTGTGCTTTGTAGGCATCGGTCACCTTCATACCGCTAAATTGGCTTACCACCCAGAAGTAGCTGTCATTTACGTGAGATACGGTCATAGCACCTGCACCTATTGCCATAACTGCTAATGCCAGCTGCAAAGGTGTAGTAATACCCAACTGCGGCAGCATGGGAGCCATCATGCTGGAAGTAGTAACCAAAGCCACCGTTGATGAACCCTGCGCCGTCTTTAGCAGGGCAGAGATCACGAACAAAAGTATGATGGCACCAATCCCTGCCACGTTTCCCGTGGCAAGTGTTTTTATGTAGTCGGAAATAGGAGAGTTAGAGAGCACTGCACCTAAGGAACCACCTGCACCAGTTATGAGGAGTATGTTAGCTGAGTCGAGAAGGCCTTTTCCCACCCATCCATTGAGTGTTTCTTCAGATAGATTTGGCAGTAAAAAGAATGACAGCAGTACGCCTACCATGAGTGCGTTTACTGGAGTACCTAAGAACCCAATAAAAGCGCTGCCAAATCCTGTGTACTTTGTAAAGCTGACTACGGAGGACAAGGCGATAAGAACTATGGGTACTACGATGGGAGCAAAGGAAAGCCATACGTTGGGCAGTTTTTTGTACTGTTTTTTGAGCTCGTCGTAGCTCATCTGGTTTTCCGTGCCTTCAATGATAATGTTTTTCCCTATGCGGTTTGCCCACCAAAGGCCTACCAAAGCAGCTGGAATAGCTACGATAAGTCCCACGATGATGACCAAACCAAGATCTGCACCGACGTTTCCGGCAGCGGCTATAGGTCCGGGTGTGGGAGGTACCAGGGTATGGGTTGCGTAAAGACCAGTGGACAGAGCAACAGCCATGGTAGCCAACGGTATCCCAGCCCTTTTTGCCAAAGCCTTGTTTAGTGGTGACAGAATGACGAATCCTGAATCGCAAAACACGGGAATACTGGTGACGTAACCGATAATGCTCATGGCCAAAGCTGATCGTTTTTCTCCCACAATTCTAAGAATGGAGTCTGCCATGCGCAATGCTGCACCGGATTTTTCAATAATGGTTCCGATAATGGTACCAAAGACAATGACCAATCCAATGTTAGTCATTAAATTACCAAAGCCACTAGCAATTACTGTGCCAATGTACTTGAAAGGCATACCGGCTAAGAAAGCAAAACCATAGGCACTAAAAAGCAGCGCCAAAAACGGATGAAGTTTCCATTTTGATGTGGAATAGACGATAAAAAGAATGACTAAAACCAAGAAAACCAATAACAGTGGTCCATGAACCATGACCTGTTTCATCTCTGCTACTTGCTCGGGTGTCATTAGTCGTTCCTCCTTTTTGTGTTGGCTAGTCTAACTTGATTATATACGGCTTTTCTGAATAAATTCACATGACCCTGATAAGTGCTCGGTTAGCGGTTCTTTTGAAGAACTATTGACTTTCTAAAAACGATCCTATATAATCAAAAGTAATCATAAATGGTCACGAATGACCAAAAATGAGCAGGTGATATGGTGCTAGTGGGAGAGCGGAGGCAGAAAATTCTTGAGGTTGTAAGCAGCGGAAAGGCCGTCACTGTGGAGGAACTAAGCAGGATTTTAGATGTTTCCCCTTCTACTGTGAGAAGAGATTTGAGGTTCTTGGAGTCCAAGGGCCTGCTTTACAGAACACACGGCGGCGCTATGCCTCCTGTGTTATCAAGCTACGAGCCATCACTGGTTGAGAAGGAAAGCTCCATGGTGGAAGAAAAAGAGGCCATAGGCAAGTACGCAGCTTCTCTTATAGAGGAAGGGGACACAGTGGTCATTGATGCTGGTACAACCACTATACACATAGTAAGAAGTTTGATGGTTAACAAAGCCAAAATAGTTACCAATTTTCTTAAAGCAGCGCTGGAAGTCCCGTACAAACCTGACATAGAGGTTCTGTTAACTGGTGGAAACCTAAGGTTCAGCACACAAGCACTTGTGGGTCCCGTAGCAGAAAACTTCTTGCAGCACATAAGAGTTGATAAAGCCTTTATTGGAACTAATGGTGTTACCTTGGAAGGATTTTCTACTCCAAACGTGCTGGAGGCTGCCACTAAAAGAGCCATGGTCAAATGTGCAGAAAAAGTCTTTGTGGTGTCGGACAGCACTAAGTTTGGAAAGGAATCCTTTGTCCGTTTTGCGGACATCGACGAAGTGGACTGCATAATAACAGATTGGCATTTGGCTGATGAGGAGGTGAAAAGCTACCGAGAAGCTGGTTTGGAGGTAATTAGAGTAAAAGAAGGGGGAACCATATGAACAATGGCGTGGCCACGGTAACCTTGAACCCTGCTATTGACCACACGATTTATGTAAATACGTTTACACCCAATACTCTAAACAGAGCGGAAGCAGTTGAGTACCACATTGGCGGCAAAGGCATAAATGTCTCCAAAGTACTTTCCACATTGGGGCAACCCAGCGTAGCTTTGGGTTTCTTAGGTAGGAATGCGCTGTATTTCGAAGAGGAACTAAAAGCAGCAAGTATTGAGACTGATTTTGTGCAAGTCTCTGGCAGAACCAGAACCAACATAAAAGTCATCGATAAGAGTAACTTAGGCTGTACGGAGATAAACGAGCCGGGACCATATATTGACACTGCTAGTTGGGAAAAGCTAGTAAAGAAAGTTACTTCGTGGGCAGCGAAGTGCGAGTACGTAGTTATTGCAGGTAGTCTGCCACCAGGTGTGCCCCATGACAGCTACAAGTTTCTTATTCAAGAGGCAAAAAAACAAGGGGCAAAAACAGTTCTGGATGCAGATGGAGAAGCCCTGAAGAGAGGTTTACAGGCTATGCCTTTCATGATTAAACCCAACATCCATGAGCTTGAGGGGTTGACTGGTAAGCAATTATCTGGAAGCAAACAAGAATTGCTAAGTGTTTGCCGCGAACTACTTTTAGCTGGTATATCAGTGGTGGTTGTGTCCATGGGAAGTGAAGGTAGCATTTACGCTTCTCAGGAAGGCATTTATAGGGTTTACCCGCTCAATCTGGAGGTTAAAAACACCGTGGGTGCAGGAGATGCCATGGTAGCTGGTTTGATCCATGGTATGAGCAAAGGATTGCAGGCGGAGAAGTTGGCAGCTTTTGGGGCTGCCGTTTCAGCCTGTCAAATTGTGGATGACTTTGGCAGACTGGAGGAGTTTTCGAAACAAATAAGAGTGGAGAGGTGGGTGTGAAGGTGGACATTTCAGAGGTACTAAAACCAGAACTCATGAAGTTCGACATGGAGGCGCGTGAAAAGAGGCAAGCCATTTTGGAACTTGCTCAGCTGATGTGGGAACACGGTTATGTTGAGGATTTGCAGGGTTTGGTTGATGCCACCATGGCAAGAGAGGCAGAGTACTCCACGGGTATTGGTATGGGTGTGGGCATACCTCACGCCAAAAGCCCTCTGGTGAAGCAGCCTGTAGTGGCTTTTGGTAAATCCAGCAAGGGCATCGAGTTTGACTCTTTCGATGGGGAGCCGGTCTACCTTGTCTTTCTCATTGCCGTACCTGAGAAGTCTGATAAAGAGCATTTGAACATTCTCAGCATGTTGTCCAGAGCGTTAATGCATGAGGAGGTGAGAGAAGCTCTGATGGGAGCTTCCACGCCAGAGGAGGTGGTCAATGCGTTTCAGATCAACGACGACTGAAAACAAAGGCAGTAAATGTAAGAAAAATGAAAAAAGCTGTAAAGCAAAGGCAAATTAGTGGGAGGTGCAAGAAACTATGAAGATGGTAGCTGTGACAGCTTGTCCAACTGGGATTGCCCATACGTACATGGCTGCAGAAAGTTTGGAAAAGGCTGCAAGGGAATTGGGTGTGGAAATAAAGGTTGAAACAGAGGGTTCTGTGGGTGCGGAAAATGCCTTAACCCCAGAAGATATCGCCAGCGCTGATGTGGTCATCATTGCTGCTGCCACGCAAGTACCTAAAGACAGATTTGCTGGAAAACCCATTTTAGAAGTGCCCATTCAAGATGCCATAAAAAATGGAAAGGCTGTTATTGAACGTGCCATGAAATTGGAAAAGCCAGCGCAAATGGATTACGTCCAGCAAGTTCAAAAAACGAAAGAGGAAAAATCAGAAGCCCGAACTGGTGTTTACAAACACCTCATGACGGGTGTGTCCTACATGCTTCCCTTTGTGGTAGCTGGTGGCATACTGATAGCCTTGTCCTTCGCTTTTGGCATACATGCTGCTGATGTGGAGGGTAGTTTGGCTTGGGCGCTTATGAAGATTGGTGGCGGTACTGCTTTTGCATTAATGGTCCCAGTGCTAGCAGGTTACATTTCTTATTCCATAGCTGATAGGCCGGGTCTGGCTCCTGGCATGATTGGCGGTATGCTTGCTACATCGCTAGGTGCTGGGTTCTTGGGCGGAATCGTAGCTGGCTTTTTGGCAGGCTATATAACACAGTGGCTAAAGAGTGTGATAAAACTTCCCAAGTCACTGCAAGGGTTAATGCCAGTGTTGGTGCTTCCACTACTTTCTACTGCGGCAGTGGGGTTGCTCATGATTTACGTCATTGGAACACCGGTTGCCAGCCTCATGAACGCACTAACGAGTTGGCTCACTGGCATGAGTGAAGCAAATGCCGTGGTCTTGGGCTTAATCCTTGGGCTAATGATGGCTTTGGATATGGGAGGTCCCGTGAATAAGGCAGCTTACACCTTTGCCGTGGGGCTGCTCGGTTCTCAGATCTATTCACCCATGGCTGCTGTGATGGCTGCTGGTATGACGCCGCCTCTAGCGTTGGCACTGGCCACTGTTTTGGCTAAGAACAAGTTCACGCGTGAAGAAGTAGAGGCAGGTAAGGTGGCTTGGATATTGGGTGCGAGTTTCATAACCGAAGGCGCTATTCCATTTGCCGCTGCGGATCCTTTGAGGGTTATCCCTTCCATAATGGTAGGCTCTGCTGTTACAGGTGCTCTGTCCATGGCTTTTGGTTGTCAGCTTATGGCACCTCACGGAGGGGTGTTTGTGTTCTTCATACCCGGTGTTATTACTAATTTGCCCATGTACATCGTTTCCATATTGGCTGGTACAGTTGTGTCAGCACTGCTCTTAGTGATGCTTAAACCCAGTGTGAGACCTGTACAAGCAGCTGCTCAGTAACACTACGGCGCTCGTGTAACGCGAGTAGTTACATATTACAAAGGAAAGGGCTGGTGCCAAATTAAGAGTGCCAGCCCTTTCTTAATTGAATGTATGCGTTGACTCCTAAGAAAAGTGTTTTAGCATTGCATACGTTCAGCGTGAAAAAATGATAAAATAATTTTAAGTGAATCGCGACGAAAATAACAATAAATCTCATCTGCGAGGTGACAAAATGCCCGATTTGTACGATTGCTTAATCATTGGTGCAGGACCAGCGGGTTTGTCGGCTGCTATTTACGCCGGAAGAGCAAGGCTTAGCACCATAGTTTTTGAAAAAAAGCAAGTGGGGGGTCAAGCTGCACTTACTTGGGGTTTGGAGAACTATCCAGGTTCCGTAGAGGATCCCACAGGACCCAAGATTACCGCCAGAATGCGTGAGCAGGCTGAGTATTTTGGCGCTCTTATAAAACACGAAGAAGTGAAGTCTGTGGATCTGAGCGGGAAAGTGAAGAAAGTAGTTACCAACAAGGGTACGTATGAAGGGAAAACAGTCATTTTGGCTCCAGGAGCTTCCCACATCAGGCTGGGCATTCCTGGCGAAGAGAAGTTTACCGGCAAAGGTGTTTCCTACTGCGCCACTTGCGATGCCGATTTCTTCACCGATTTGGATGTTGTAGTCATCGGTGGAGGTGACTCTGGGTTGCAGGAGGGTTTGTATTTAACAAAGTACTGCAACAGCGTAACCATTGTGGAAATGCTCCCCGAGCTTAGGGCTTCAAAAATACTTCAAGAACGAGCTGCGAACAACCCTAAGGTAAAAATTCTCACCCACACAGCTGTGGAAAGCATTGAAGGAGAAGATCTCGTAGAAAAGGTTGTGCTTAAAGATACGCAGACCGGCGAAAGAACGGAGCTACAGGTTCAGGGTGTGTTTGTGTTTGCTGGCATGAAGCCCGACACGGAGCTTTTCAAGGGTTTGGTGGACATGGATGAAAAGGGCTACATAAAGACTGATGAGTACATGCGTACCAATGTACCAGGTGTTTTTGCTGCTGGTGATTGTAGGGTTAAATGGCTCAGACAGGTGGTAACAGCTGCTGCTGATGGTGCACAAGCCGCAGTGGCAGCAGAAAGATACGTGGACGAGAACTTCTCTGACTAAGGAGGTGACAAACATGGTTGAGGTAACAGCTCAAAATTTCGAACAGGAAGTAAAAAGTGAAACCGACAAATTGGTGTTGGTGGACTTTTGGAGTGAGAAGTGCGAGAAGTGCATGGCTCTTATGCCCGAGGTAGAGGAACTGGAGAAGAAATACGCAGATAAAGTGAAGTTTGCAAAGGTCGATGCTGCTAAAGACAGGCGCTTCTGCTGGAGTTTAAAGGTGATGAGCTTGCCCACATTCCAGCTGTACAAAAATGGCGAAAAGGTGGACGAGATTACACAGGATGTAACCGTTGATAAAATCGAGGAAATGATTAACAAGTACTTGTAAGCGAAGAAGGGGGTGACAGCGTGAAACTGGAACTCGGTAACATCTTCATCAAAGATGTGATTTTTTCCAACGAAACCAAAGTGGTCGATGGTGTGCTCCATGTTAACAAGGAAGCCATTATTGAAGCCCTCATGCAGGATCCTCGCTTAGCCAAGGTGGACATTGATTTGGCTAAACCTGGTGAGGAGGTCAGGATCATCCCGGTAAAAGACGTTATTGAACCTCGTGTCAAAGTCAGTGGACCGGGTGGTGTGTTCCCGGGGTTCATCAGTAAGGTTAGCACTGTTGGCAGTGGGCGCACTCACGTGCTGAAGAACACAGCCGTGGTTACTACTGGAACCATTGTGGGCTTCCAGGAAGGCATCATCGATATGTCGGGAGAAGGAGCCAAATACACTCCTTTTTCCAAGACGTTGAACATTGTTGTGGTGTGCGAACCCGTGGAGGGGCTGCCAAAGCATGAGCACGAAGAAGTAGTGAGGCTGGCAGGACTTAGAGCTGCAGCCCTGATCGGAGAAGCCGGGAGAAATGTGGAACCTGATGAAGTTAAGGTTTATGAGACACTACCTTTGTTTGAAAGTGTAAAGAAGTATCCTGATCTGCCCAGAGTAGGGTATGTATATCAATTGCAGAGCCAAGGCCTGCTCCATGATACATACGTGTACGGTGTGGATGCGAAGAGGATTCTTCCCACGTTTATGTATCCCACAGAGCCCATGGATGGTGCCATTGTTAGTGGTAACTGTGTTTCTGCTTGTGACAAGAATCCAACGTATGTGCACCAGAACAATCCCATCATTGAAGATTTGTATGAGCGCCACGGTAAGGACTACAACTTTGTTGGCGTCATCATTACTAACGAAAACGTCACGTTAGCTGATAAGGAGCGTTCTTCTGACTACACAGCAAAACTAGTGGAGTACTTGGGTCTGGATGCAGTAATCATTAATGAGGAAGGTTTTGGAAATCCTGATACGGACCTCATCATGAACTGCAAGAAGATTTCCGAAAAAGGGATAAAGACGGTGCTTGTCACCGACGAATACGCAGGCCGAGACGGGCAGTCGCAGTCTTTGGCCGACGTGGACAAAACCGCTGATGCGGTGGTATCCGTGGGTAACGCAAACGAAATCGTTCACTTGCCACCTATGAAGAAAGTCATAGGCGATCCTAAGGCTGCCAATGTCATCGCGGGCGGTTTCGAAGGAGCTCTGGCTCCTGACGGCAGCATAACAGTGGAGCTTCAAGCCATAACAGCCTCTACTTCAGAAGTAGGATTTGGCACATTGGCAGCAAAAGGGTACTAGATCACAAATAAGGAGGGAGTAAGCCCATGTTAGAAGGAAAGAAAGTCATCATTGTAGGCGAAAGGGACGGCGTTCCGGGCCCCGCCATTGAAGAGTGCATTAAAACAGCAGGAGCAGAAGTAGTATTTTCTACTACAGAATGCTCTGTTTGAACAGCCGCAGGCGCAATGGACCTTGAGGTTCAAGGTCGTATAAAAGAAATAGCCGAGAAGTACGGACCTGAAAATGTTGTCGTGATCTTGGGCAACAGTGACCCAGATGGAGCATCCATTTTTGCTGAAACCGTTACCAACGGTGACCCCAGCTTTGCTGGTCCGCTAGCTGGTGTTGCTTTGGGACTCCCCGTTTACCACATTATTGAACCGGAGATCAAACAGGAAATAGATCCACAGGTTTATGAGGAGCAAGTAGGTATCGTAGAAATGGTTTTAGATGTGGACGCAATAACCAATGCGGTTAAGTCCATAAGGGAGCAGTACAGCAAATTCTAATGGAAACACGTTGTGAACGTGGAGAAACTATTTCAGATGCTGTGCTGTTCATGAGGAGGTGATGGAATGTTAAAAGTAGTACATTACATAAACCAGTTCTTTGGGCAAATAGGTGGCGAAGACAAGGCAGATACTCCACCTCTGGTTAAAGAAGGACCAGTAGGCCCAGGATTGGCTTTGCAGCAAGCACTGGGCGATCAGGGAAAGGTAGTTGCTACCATCATATGCGGAGACTCTTATTTCAACGAGCACGTGGACGAAGCCTTAGCAGAAGTCCTTCGTATGGTGGAACAGTATCAGCCTGACCTGTTTGTGGCTGGTCCTGCATTCTTTGCTGGGCGCTACGGAATCGCATGTGCCACAGTGTGTAAAGCTGTGCAGGAGAAGTTCGGCATTCCCGTGGTGACTGGAATGTATCCCGAGAACCCCGGTGTGGATTTATGCAAGAAAGACGTTTACGTGGTAAAGACCGGTGATTCAGCTGCGCAGATGAAAGATGCCATAACAAAGATGGTAAAGCTGGCTCTAAAAATGGTTAACAAAGAGGAAATTGGGACTCCCGAGGAAGAGGGCTACATTCCCAGGGGCATTAGGAAGAACTATTTTGCTCAGGAACGTGGTTCCAAGCGTGCAGTGGACATGCTTGTTAAGAAGCTTAAGGGAGAACCTTACACAACGGAACTGCCTATGCCGGAGTTCGATCGTGTACCACCAGCTCCTGCCGTGAAGGACTTGAGTAAAGCACTAGTGGCTTTAGTAACTTCTGGTGGTATTGTGCCTAAAGGTAATCCTGACCACATTGAGTCTTCCAGTGCAAGTAAGTTTGGGAAGTATGACTTGGAAGGCATTCAGGCACTTAGTCCGGAAACTCACCAGACAGCTCACGGTGGGTACGACCCTGTGTATGCCAACGAAGATCCCAACAGGGTATTGCCTGTGGATGTGATGAGAGAGCTGGAAAAGGAAGGGAAGATCGGCAAACTTCACAGGTACTACTACGCCACAGTAGGCAACGGTACCCCGGTTGCCAAGGCTCAGCAGTATGGTCAGGCCATTGCAAAGGAACTCAAAGATGCAGGAGTGCAGGCTGTCATACTCACCTCAACCTGAGGGACTTGTACTCGTTGCGGTGCAACGATGGTAAAAGAACTTGAGAGGGCAGGATTGCCCACGGTTCATATTTGTACCATTGTGCCAATTTCCAAGACCGTAGGAGCTAACAGAATAGTGCCTGCGGTGGCCATTCCTCACCCACTGGGGAACCCAGAGTTGTCCAAAGAAGACGAAAAAGCCTTAAGAAGGAAGATTCTCGAAAAGGCTTTGGAAGCGTTGCAGACAGATATTGATACCCAGACGGTTTTTGAGTGGCAGTAAGAAGATTAAAGGGGCGGCTCACCTGTGGGAGAACCGCCCCTTCTTATTGATGTGTGCATGCGATAATTTCATACACATGAAGAGTGGTTGCATACGAGGAAAAAAGGAGAAAGGTTATTTTTTTGAGCACTTCTAAAGAAAAAACACTGCAAGGAAGGGAGTTTGTGCGATGAAACCCGTAGTCAAGGGTACAAGTTTTGTGCTGGTACACACACCAAACATTATGACTGAAGCAGGAACCACATTCACGTTGGAGAAAGCGGAGAACAAGAACACCGAGTTTCTTCAAAGAGCCCCTGAGTTTGTACGAAGCTACGAACAGTGTGTAGGTTACCCACCGAACCAAGTTTTCATTGGAAACATGAATCCTGAAGAGCTTGAAAACATTCCTCAACCGTGGTACGAGCATTTGACAGAGGCAAAAAGATTTGGCAAGTTCGGAGAAATCATGCCCGAAGATGAGTTCTATGGGCTCATGCAAATAGCTGACGTTTTTGACTTGGTTTGGCTGGAGGAGTCCTTTGCGCAGCAGATTAAAGAAAAGCTCTCTAAACATCCCTTGCTGGACGAAAAAGACCTTAGTAAGCTCAAAGGAAAGCCCTTAGCTGAGATTGAGAAACACATAGAAGACGAAGGGATTCCGCTAAAGCTGGATGGAAAAGTGGTAGGGTGTGTAAGAAAGGCTCACGAAATGGATGAAACATTGGCAGCGCATGTCATGCTTGAGAACTTGGCAACTAAGGCATCTGCGATTCTGGCTTTGAAACATCTGCTAAGGAATACGAACATGGATCCGGGTGCTATTGAATACATCATTGAGTGCTCTGAAGAAGCTTGCGGCGATATGAACCAGAGAGGTGGAGGCAATTTTGCCAAAGCTATCGGTGAAATTGTGGGCACTGTGAATGCTACAGGTTCCGATGTACGGGGTTTCTGTGCAGGCCCAGCTCATGCCATCCTTCATGCAGCATCCATGGTGGCCTCAGGGGTATTTAAAAACGTGGCAGTGGTTGCAGGAGGCGCCACAGCGAAACTGGGTATGAACGCTAAGGAACATGTAAAGAAGGGTGTTCCACTGCTGGAGGATGTTTTGGGTGGATTTGCTGTGCTCATCTCAGAGAACGATGGTGTAAGCCCCGAGATACGTCTGGACAGCATTGGCGTCCATACTGTGGGTACGGGTTCGTCGCCACAGCAGGTCATGGGCGCATTAACGGTGAAACCATTGGAGAAGCTGGGACTGAATTTGCAGGATGTGGACAAGTACGCTCCTGAAATGCAGAACCCGGAGGTCACAGAGCCAGCTGGCGCTGGCGACGTTCCAAAGTCCAACTACAAAATGATTGCAGCACTGGCTGTGAAACGCGGCGAAATTACTAAAGAAAACATGGATGATTTCATAAGAAAGCACGGCATGCCCGGGTTTGCACCTACTCAGGGCCACATTCCTTCTGGTGTGCCTATCATGGGCTATGCTCGAGAAAAGATACTGGAAGGCAAGCTTTCTCGGGTCATGGTTATTGGGAAGGGGAGCTTGTTCCTTAGTCGCATGACAAACCAGTTCGATGGTGTTTCCTTCCTCATTGAGAACAACAAGGGCAAAGAGGAAGAGAAGCTCGCTGAAGTGAAAGCAGGTGAGGAGGAACAGCTACGTAAACTACTGGCAGATGTTCTCCGAGACGTGGCTAACCGTCTCAGGAACGAAGAGGTGTAAAAGGACCATGGACAGAAACTTAATGGCCGACATTTTGGAACAGGTAGCCGATTTCTTGGAAAAAGGCGAATACAGAAAGAAAGTACGAGTGGGTATTACCACACTGGGCAGTGAGCACGGCACTGAGGAAATTATCCGCGGAGCTGAACTTGCTCAAAAGCTCTATGACGATGTGGAAGTGGTACTCATCGGGGCAAAGGGTAACAGTTCTCTGCATTGCTATGAAGCCGAGACGTTGGAAGGGTGCCACTGCCTCATGGAAGAGCTTCTGGACAAGCATGAAATTGATGCTTGCGTGACCATGCACTACAATTTCCCACTGGGTGTTTCCACAGTGGGAAGGCTCATAACGCCAGCCAAAGGCAAAGAGATATTGCTGGCGACCACTACGGGTACTGCAGCTGCGGATCGTGTGGAAGCCATGGTGAAGAACGCTGTTTATGGCAACATTGTGGCAAAAGCTTTGGGGATAAAAGAACCCACTGTTGGCATATTGAATGTGGATGGCGCAAGGCAAGTGGAAAGAGTACTTAATCAGCTTAAGGAAAGGGGCTATCCCATAAAGTTCGCTCAGTCACTCAGGGAAGATGGCGGTGTGGTTATGCGTGGGAACGATTTGTTGGCTGCTTCCTGTGACGTCATGGTTACAGACACGCTTACGGGCAATCTGCTGGTTAAGATATTGTCTGCGTTTACTACAGGTGGGGACTATGAATCCATCGGGTTTGGTTATGGCCCTGGCATTGGTGAAGGATATGATCGCATCATCATGATTTTATCCAGAGCTTCAGGTGCGCCTGTGGCCGCCAATGCCATAAAGTTTGCAGCCGACCTGGTAAAAGGTAACCTTAAGGAGGTTGCGCGTGCGGAATTTGAAATGCTAAACCGCATAGGTTGGAAGGATCTACTTAGCAAAAAGGAAAAGGCACCTGCAGCGGAGTTGCAAGAAGTAAAAATGCCTGATCCGAAGCCCGTAGCAGAGGAGATATCTGGTATTGACGTGTTGGAGCTGGAGGACATGGTTAAGCTCCTTTGGTCTCATGGGATCTACGCTGAGAGCGGAATGGGCTGCACCGGTCCAGTAATCAGGGTTAGTGAAGAAGATTTGGAAGAAGCCATGAAACTTTTGCAGGAGGCAATGCAATAAGAAAGCTCTTTTTGAAAGATGCATATTTGATAGGGAGGAGGTGCAGTACCGCGACATGGAAGAAGGTATCAGATTAACCCAGATGACGAAGGCTTCTGGCTGAGGGGCAAAAATTGGCCCTCAGGCCCTGGCGCAGGTACTGCACCAGTTTGAAAATGAAGAACAGCGGGAAGAGAATCTTTTAGTGGGTTTGGGAACCAATGAGGATGCTGCAGTGTACCGAATACCTGAAGGCATGGCAGTCATACACACGTTGGACTTTTTTACGCCGGTGGTGGATGATCCTTATGATTTTGGACAAATAGCTGCTGCTAATGCTCTTAGCGACATTTACGCCATGGGTGGTGAACCCATGTTTGCATTGAACGTGGTGTGCTGGCCCAGTTGCTACATGGACCTTTTGGAGCGAACACTGAAGGGTGGATGGGACAAAGTAAAGGAAGCTGGAGCTGTGGTTACAGGCGGGCATTCCATTGATGACGATGAACCCAAGTACGGTCTTAGCGTAATAGGTTACGTTAAGCCACATGCCATCGTAAGAAACAGTACAGCAAGAGTGGGCGATGTTTTGGTTCTAACCAAACCATTGGGCACAGGGGTTATCAATACTGCCATTAAGGGTGATCTATGCCCGCCGGAAGTGGCTGCTCGAGCAGTGCAGGTAATGAAAGCCTTGAACAAAGAAGCCTCTAGGCTTATGGTGGAGCTTCAAACAAGCGCTTGCACCGACATAACAGGTTTTGGATTCCTTGGCCATGCCTATGAAATGGCATCAGGCAGCGGAGTCACGCTGGTAATTCACAGGAATGCTGTGCCAATCATTGAGGGCGCTGTGGAGCTGGCACAGATGGGTCTCATACCTGCTGGTACTTATAGAAACAAGGATTACCTAAAAGGAAAGGTGGCATTGAGTTGCCCCGAGGATGCCATGACTGATCTACTCTTCGACCCTCAAACGTCTGGTGGGTTACTCATCGCCATGGCAGAGGACAAAGCGGCCACTTTTGTTTCCGAACTTAAGGAGAAATTTCATATTGAGGCCCACATCGTTGGTCATGTCATAGCACGTGAAGATGTGGATATTAAAGTAATTTAGGGCTTACTAAGGGGCGTTAACAGCGCTTTTGTGTTCTTCTTCTGTGTAATAATAAGAGTATATGGCGACAGAAAAAGAGAACACTGACAGCCAAAACCTCTTTCGGTTACTTCCTTCAGTTGATGAGTTTTTGAAACTTCCACAAGTGGTCAAGTTTGCAGAAACGCGCAGTCACAGTTCCTTGGTGAACGCGGTGCGCGTAGTGCTAGACAAGTGGCGTCAGGGCATCAGCGAAGGAAAGATACATTCTGTGGATACAGACGCTTTGGTTGATGATCTACGTAAGCTTCTGCACGAGCTTGATTTGCGCAGCCTCAGGCGAGTGGTGAACGGCACTGGTATTATCGTTCATACTAATCTCGGCAGATCTCTCTTGCCTTCTTCACTAGAACAGCAGCTAAAAGAAGTTGCCTTTCACTACAATACGCTGGAGTACGATGTTGAGGAAGGCGAACGCGGTTCTCGGTATGTGCACGTAGAAGGTTTACTTAGGGAATTACTGGGAGTGGAAGGAGCCTTAGTTGTTAACAACAATGCTGCAGCAGTTTTGCTGGCGCTCAATACTCTGGCAAAGGGTAAAGAGGTTATTGTTTCTCGAGGTGAACTCATTGAAATAGGTGGGTCTTTTCGCATCCCCGATGTCATGACACAAAGTGGTGCCATTCTCAAAGAAGTGGGCACAACTAACCGCACCCGTGTAGAAGACTACACTGGTGCCATTGGCGAAAACACGGGGCTACTGTTTAAGGCCCATACCAGTAATTACCGCATCATTGGCTTTACACAGGAAGTGGACGTGGGAACGTTAGCTCGCATAGGTAAAAGTCATAATGTACCTACCATGATGGATTTAGGTAGTGGTGTTATGGTGGACTTAGCGCTGCAGGGGATAGACCATGAGCCCACCGTCCAAGAAGTAGTCAATGCAGGTGTGGACATCGTCACTTTTAGTGGTGACAAGCTACTAGGCGGGCCACAAGCCGGCATCATCGTGGGCAAAAAAGCCTTTATTGATGCCATGAAGAAGAATCCACTTACTCGTGCGTTAAGGGTGGATAAACTGTGCCTCACTATGCTAGAAGGTACGCTACGTATTTACAGAGATGGTAATCCCATGGAAATGATTCCCACCCTACACATGATGGCCATGCCCATGGAACAGCTTGAAGAAAGAGCAAATCGCTTAAATGACATGCTGAGTACTATTAAGGACGTTAACTGCTGCGTAGTACAGGTAAATTCAGCTCCTGGTGGCGGTTCGTTACCAGGCCAGCAACTGCCTTCTTTCGGTGTGTCAGTGGAAGTCGGTTCCATGAGCGAAGTGGAGCTGGAACGTAGACTGCGCCAGCGGGACATACCCATCATATCGCGCATAGTGGAGAACAAGGTTATCTTGGATGTGCGCACACTGCTGGACGAAGATTTTCAGGTCATTTTTGATGCCCTTCAAGACATTGTTTCCTGCGTATGAAAAATGTAATTATTGGTACAGCTGGTCACATCGACCACGGAAAAACCACACTCATAAAAGCTCTCACAGGTAAAGACACTGACAGGCTCAAAGAAGAAAAACTACGTGGTATGACCACGGACTTAGGCTTTGCCTATTTGGATCTACCTTCTGGTATAAGGGCTGGAATTATCGATGTTCCAGGTCATGAGAAATTCATCAAGAACATGCTGGCGGGTGCCCACGGTATCGACATTGTTATGATGGTTATAGCGGCTGATGAAGGTATCATGCCACAAACGGAAGAACATCTGCAGATCATCTCTTTATTGGATGTAAAAAAGGGTATTGTTGTTCTCACAAAATGCGATTTAGTGGATGACGAGTGGCTAACATTAGTTGAGGAAGAAGTTAGAGAAGCGCTCAAAGGAACTGTGCTGGAAAATGCACCTTTCGTGCCTGTTTCCTCCACTACTGGCAAGGGTTTAGACAAACTTGTAGCAGAGCTGGATAACCTTGCTCAGTCCATTGAAGAGCGTAGCCATGATGGTATTTTCAGGATGCCCATTGACCGCGTGTTCACTGTGCAAGGTCACGGAACTGTGGTTACTGGTACCATGATTTCTGGCACTCTGAAGGTGGGCGACGAGGTAGTTGTTTATCCCAAGATGCTTAGCTCTCGGGTACGGTCCATACAAGTTTACGGAGAGCCCGTGGAAGCTGCTTATGCAGGTCAACGTACTGCTGTGAACTTGTCCAACGTAAAAGTGGAAGAGTTGGACCGTGGTGATGTTATTGCCCCCAAGGGCGCATTGGTACCGTCTCGCGTTTTGGATGTCAAGCTCATCCTGCTGAACAATGTAAAACCACTTAAGAATAGGTCCCGGATAAGGTTCTATGTGGGTGCCTCTGAGGTCATGGGCAGGGTTGTACTCCTAGACAGGGACGAACTCAGTGCTGGTGAAAGCTGCTATGCCCAGATGCAGCTGGAGTCGTTTGTATGTGTGCTTTATGGTGATCGATTTGTCCTTCGCAGCTACTCTCCCATGGAAACCATAGGAGGCGGTGTGGTCTTAGTTCCCAATGCGCGCAAGCATAAGCGTTACAAAGACCAGATTATCGATGAACTTCAAAACATAGAACACAAAGGCAAGACGTTCCAGGTAGAAAAAGCCATATACGAGAGTGGTGTGGCTTGGACACTAGATGAGCTTGCTAAGAAGTTTGGTGTGGTTGAGGAAGTCTTGGCTGCGTCGGAGAACTTAGTCAAAGTACACTACGGGACTAGTGCATATGTGTACCACAAACAGCGCTATGAGAAGCTTAAAGAGGAAGTGAGAAGGCTCCTTGAAGATTACCACAAACGGTTTCCTCTAAAGGATGGTATGCCCAAAGAGGAGCTTAAAGAAAAGGTGCTCAGGGAAGCCAAGAGCAAGCAGTTTGATGTAATGCTTTGGCTCATGGAACAAGATGGGTTGATCCAAGCTAGGGAACAAGTAGTTTGGTTGAAAGGCTTTACTGCCACGCTTTCTCCAAAGGACCAGCAGATAAGAGAACGCATCTTAAAAGAGCTTTCAGTGTCACACTTCAAGCCTCTTAAGGAAGAAGAAATTCTGAAATCTACATCAGAGGCGCCAGTACTTCACTTCTTGGTCAAGACAGGAGATGTGGTCAAACTGCCCAGTGGAGAATATCTCGCGGGAGCTGCAGTGGAAGAGGCAAAAGCGCTTTTGGTGGATTACTTAAAAGAGCACGGGCAGATCACTCTTGGGGCCTTTAGGGATATGCTTGGCGTCAGCCGACGGGATGCATTAGCCCTACTTGAGTATTTTGACGCAGTTAGGGTAACAAAAAGGTCTGGAGATACCAGGGTTTTGGCTTAAAGTACGCGCTGTGGCTTAGAAAAGCCGTCGTCGGCATAAAAGTAAACTCCTGAAAAGGAGAGATTGTATTCCCTAAGTAGCTGTAGAAGTTCTTCCTTCGTGATGTGCTGTACCTTGGCTGCTACCCCGCAGCTGGAGCTAATCTCTCTGGGCACGGGAATCAGCTGGAATACTAAAGGGCCATTTCTTGCTTTGTCTTCGAAAGCCATAGCGTGGTGAACAGAAGGAAAGGTTATTAAATAGTAGCCGCTAGTGCTATGTTGTTCCAAGTTATAAAAGACACCTCCTATATTTGTCCAGCCCTGTCTGCGTTTTTGGCCCTTGTCTATATAATTGTGCACCAGCAAAGTGCTCAAGTAAATACTCCATCGTGTTCAAAAGTTTTGGTTTCCATTGTTTTTACTTTGCTTGAAAAGACGTTTTTGGGGTGATGTTACAATCAAAAGGAGGTGAAAAGTCCTTGATTAAGCTTGTACTCATTGACATTGATGGAACATTGGTCCGAGACGATAAAACGCTTCCAGCTGAGAATGAGGAAGCCATAAAAGAGGCGCTGCAAAGCGGTGTACTTGTTACGCTTGTCACCGGCCGTAACTATGGTGCTGCTAAGGAGATTATTGACAAGTTACAGCTGGATGTGCCAGTGGTGCTTCAAAACGGTGCCTTCATTTATAGACCCTACTCAGGTGAGGTTATCAGAAAGGTGGGCCTGACCGGTGATGTGGCTAAGCGTGTAATTCATCTTTGCCGCCAAGAAGGTACTTTCTACATACTGTACAGAGATTTTCTCATGCAGAAAGACATGCTCATTGACCAAGATTATGATGGTCCCTTCAGCATGTATCTAAAGAGAAATGCTGTTAGGTTAGACAGGGTAGAAGATGTTACAAGCTTCATCTCGGGCGAGGTAGCAGAAGTGGCTTTACTTGGGAACGAAGATAGAATTCTCCGGGTTCTGCGGCAGTTAGGCGACGGTGACAACTTTACTGTTATTAAATCCCTCACAAGGGAAGATGAAGCTTTCTACGAGATTTTCGGACCGAAGGTTGGAAAAGGTGAGGCTTTAAACTACCTTTGTCAGCACTTTGGTGTGAGTCCTGAGGAGGTTATGTTTATAGGGGATGCTTATAATGACATCGATATAATGCCGCTGGTGGGTTTCCCTGTTGCCATGGGAAACGCCGTAGAAGAGGTTAAGAAATTTGCTAAGGCAGTAACCAAGAGCAACAATGAAGGAGGAGTGGCTTGGGCAATTAGGCACTTTGTGCTGTCGCCCAAGGGGGACTTCACTCGTTAATGCTTGTTAAAGACCTTTCACGTCTATAATGGGTACAGGAATAGGAGGTGGATTACGTATCATGAGCAAGAAAAGCATGTGGTCAATTAGTTTTTCCACGCCAGTTTTGGTGCTTATACCCGTTGCCGTAGGTATTAACTATGTGGGGAAGTTGTTTGCACAACTTCTCAAGCTTCCATTGTGGCTTGACTCTATTGGAACTGTAATTGCTAGTATGCTTTCTGGTCCGATTGTGGGTTCCATATCTGGAGCAATCAACAACATCATTTATGGACTAACCATGGATCCAATTTCTTTCGTTTACGCTCTTACAAGTGTTGCTATTGGTCTTACCGTGGGTATTATGGCTTACAAGGGACGTATTAATAATTTGTGGAGAGCTGTAGTAGTCGGCTTGGTGGTGGCGCTGGTGGCGGCCGTGGTTTCCACTCCGCTAAACGTCATATTTTGGGGTGGACAAACGGGAAACGTGTGGGGAGATGCTCTGTATGCCTATCTCATCGCACATGGTGTCCCTGTTTGGCTTTCCTCCTTCTTGGATGAGCTAGTGGTGGATTTGCCTGATAAGGTGGCTACTGTAATCATCGCTTTTCTAATCTTTGCCAGCTTGCCTAAGCGGTTGGTCCAGATGTATGAAGGAGAAGAGGCTTTGGAGAAGCTTGACTGATTTTTGATGTATCATGGCTCGTGTTTTAAGTTTATATGTTGAAACGAACACATTTGTGCAGAGGCTTGATCCCATGGTCAAGCTTCTGTACATTCTCGTTGCAGTCTTAATATCCTTCGTTATCCTGCCCTTTAGGTGGGTGGGTGCTGCTTTTATTGTGTTAAGTTGCTTGGCGCTTCTATATGCCAGAGTGTTTGCAAGAGTAGTGCCACTTCTGGGCTTCAGTTTTCTCATACTTATTTCCATCGTTATCATTCAAGGCTTATTCATGCCTGGTAATAAGACGCCCGCTATTAACATTTTGGGGCTGACCTTTTACAAAGAAGGCCTGCTTTACGCCTTAACACTGTGCATAAGGGTTTTAGATGTTTTACTTGCCTTCGCGTTATTGGTTCTTACTACCAGACCGTCTGATCTAATTCAGTCCCTGGTGAAGAGGGGTTTATCTCCGCGTTTTGGTTATGTGCTGAGTTCGGCATTGCAGGTTATACCCCAAATGATGTCGCAAGTAGGCAGTATCATGGATGCACAAAGATCCAGGGGATTGGAAACAGAGGGCAACTTATGGACCCGCTTAAAAGCTTTCTTGCCTCTAATTGGCCCAGTGGTAATGAGCTCTCTTCTGGAAACCAGAGAACGCGCCATGGCGCTGGAAGTTAGGGGCTTTAGTGCCTCTGGCAAGAAAACGTTTCTTTACGAAAGAGAATCTTCCACTTTAGATAGAGTCCTGCAGTGGACTCTAATTGTTGTGCTCATTTTGTCCATTGCAGCGAGGTTTATGCTGGTATGAAAGCTGTTGTGGTGGAGAATCTTAAGTATCGCTATCCTTCCACGGAGCGTCTGGCACTCAGCGGTGTGAGTTTTGAAGTGGAGCAAGGTGAGTTCATAGGCATAATCGGCAAGAACCTTGCTGGGAAATCTACTTTGTGTGAAGCTTTGGTTGGATTAGTACCTCATTTCTATAAAGGTGCCTACGGTGGTCGCGTGGTTGTGGATGGCGTGGAGGTACTCAGCAGTAGTGTGAGCGAGCTGGCACGCCATATTGGTATAGTGTTTCAAAACCCTTTCACTCAGATCACAGCTGCAAAACTTACGGTGTATGAGGAAGTGGCTTTTGGTTTGGAGAACTTGGGTTTCCAGCGCGAAGAGATGGTTAAGAGAATTGATTATGTGCTAAAACTGTTGGGTCTTTACGCGTATAAAGACAGAAATCCTTTTGAACTTTCAGGTGGCCAAATGCAGCGATTGGCCATAGCAAGTATCATCGCCATGAAGCCCAGTATTATTGTTTTGGACGAGCCCACATCACAGCTGGACCCTTTAGGCTCTGAGGAAGTTTTCAAAGCGGTGCAAAGTTTGAGCAAAGAAGGCATAACCATAATCATGGTTGAACAGAAAATGGAGAAGATTGCGCAGTATGCCGACAAGATCATTCTCCTGCACGAGGGCCATTTAGTGGACTTTGGCGTACCAGAAGAGGTATTTTCGCGTCCGGACCTTGAAAGTTATGGTGTGGAACCACCTGTGTTCACGTCTATTGCCAAAAAGTTGGGCATAAAGGATAATAACACCGGTTTGTACCCGGTCACTTTGGAACAAATGCGGAGGCTAATGATTGGTGAACCTCATAGAAGTTGACAATGTAAGCTTTGCTTACACAGAAGGAATACCTGTTCTAAAGAATGTGACCTTTTCCTTGAATAATGGCAGTGTGGCTATTATTGGACAAAACGGATCTGGCAAGACCACTTTGGTCAAGCTCCTAAAGGCACTCCTTAAACCGATTAGTGGCGACATTTTTATCAATGGTATCAATACGAAGGAGACTACAGCTGCTAAATTGGCTAGAACTGTGGGGCTGGTGTTCCAGAATCCTAATGACCAAATATTCAAGAACAAAGTTCTGGACGAAGTCATGTTTGGTCCACTAAATATTGGTCAAAGCATGGAGGAAGCGAGGGAAAATGCCATCAAGGCTTTGGAAACTGTCTCATTGGTAGATAAGAAAGAGGAAAACCCATACGACCTCAGTCTATCGGAGAGAAAATTGGTGAGCATTGCATCCATATTGTCCATGGACACGGACATAGTCATTCTTGATGAGCCCACCATTGCACAAGATTACTTGGGTAAAGCAAAGATCAGGAGTATCGTTCACGAGTTGGTGCAGAGGGGAAAACTTGTTATCACCATTACGCACGATATGGATTTTGTGGGCGAGTGTTTCCAAAGAGTTATTGTGCTTAGTGAGGGGCAGCTTTTGCTGGATGGTCCCGCACGTGAAGTTTTCTCAAAAGAGGACGTACTAAGGAGTGCAAATTTAGAGCCTCCTTATGTGGCGCAGCTGAGCAAAACAACGGGTTATCAAGGTGTTTTACTAAGCGTTGAAGAATTCGTGGCTTATTACCGCAGTGCTATGGAGGACTGGGAACGAAGGTCGTAATGGCGAAACAAAAACGCTTTGTCTTAAGTTTGTTGGTAATACTTGTGCAAACTGCTTGCTTAGTAGTTAGGGTCTTGAAGCTTGACGGAGTATGATGTCCAAGAGATCAGCTTGGGACGTGTATCCTCAAAAACGGTAAGCTTATCTAAGCCAACCAAGCTAAGCAATTGCTCAGCACGATCAAAGTTTCTACCGATGGCTTCCAGCTTATGGGCATCACTACCCACAGTAACCATGTAGCCACCTAAGTTTGTATACTGCTGTAAAATCCATTGCATGATTTTGAAGTTCTCTGACTTATCTAAACGAGCTGTGTTCAGTTCTAAGGCTTTTCTTCGTTCTATTAGTGTCCTCAATACTTTTTCTACCAAATCGGCATTCTGTACGTAGTCTTGCAGTGTAAAAGCTGTGTACCGCGCTGGATAGTCCAAATGTGCTAGGACTTGATACTGTTCCATGTGAGTCACGCAGAAAAGTGTTTCTTCAAGGTATGCTTTTATAAACGAGACGCTATCCAGATATGGCAGTGGTTTCGCCACATTGATTTTGTTAAAGACGTGTATGGAGAGTAAAATCACGTCAAACTTATGAGGTGCAATAAGTGATTCTGTTTCCTGAAGATTATCCTTGTTCACACCAGCTTCAAGCCCTTTTAGGATTTCCATAGTGGGGAAGTTACGACCTGTGTATTCAATGTCAGCTAAGTACCTGTCCAAGTCTTTTACACCTTCATCACCAGATGGGTCGTGAAGGTCTAAGTGATCCGTTATGGCTATGTGAGTCAGATTTTTCGCAGCACATTCTGAGAAAATGTGAGACAAAGGTTCCTGGCCATCTGGTGACCATAGGGAATGCAGGTGCAAATCAGTGGAAATCATTTCACAGAGATTTCCTTTGTTACAGTTCTGACGTTGTACATGTTGTCACTAGCTGCCACCTGTATAACGTAGTTCCCCGGTTCCAGGTGAGCAGAAACTGTCACAGGTCCATCGTACTTTTTATCTTCAGGCGTAGTATAGAGATTGTTTTCAAGGTAAGTTCCATTTGGCTGCGGTATCAATGCAGAAACAGTTATCTTGGTGGGTTTAGAGTAGGGTCCGTCAGTGGCAGTTACCGTGAAAGAGAATGTTGGTGTTACCACTGAAGGTAAGTCGAATGTTACCTGAGGCGGTGCATTAAGTACGATTTCAGTAGTGCCACCAGACTCCTCTAATACTCCAAAGAATGTGGCTACCTTGGCTGCAGCCGTTGCTACTAGCAGTGTGTCTTTGAGCTGTCCACCATTTTCCAATGCACATGCACTAAAATCGACGCTGGTTCTTATGTTAGACATGGACATGGTGACGGGTGTCCACTGTTCTCCTGTTGAGGTTTGGGTTTCGCTGCTCAGGGTGTACTTTACCCCCAGCTCTGAAGGTAAACCGCCTTGAAAAAGTATCCAGCTGCGAGTATTGTCTCTTTGAACGGCGTAGCTCATGTCCACACATTTGTTTTCATCCTCCACGTTTATATAGTTTCTTTCTTCATCTTCTGCTGGTTCCACATCGTTTAGTATTTTCAGGTTCAAAGCGTAATTGGCTGGTAAGCGATCTTCTGAAGCAAAGAGTAAAGGTATGAGGTGTGCATATGATATGAAGAACAGCGCAGCTATTACCAACACTACGATGGCAATGCGCGCCCATAGTTGCAGTCCTTTTTGTTGCTTAGATTTGTTTTTCTTGCTTTGTTGCTGTTGTTTTTTCGGTTTCTTCGAGCTCATAGCACTTAAACTATTATACCAGAGCACCAACCAGCCAAGCCAAGAAAATCTGGATAAGTAAAGCCGGGAGATAATTTCCCACCTTTATCTCCTTAATGCCCAACATTCTTAACCCTATCATGGCAATCAAAAGGTTGCCAACAGCAGAAAAATCGTTTACATACATGGGCAACTGCAAAAAGGACAATTGCGCACTGAACAGTGCAATGGCTCCTTGCACAATCAACACTGCGAGAGCGCTTAGAAATACACCTATCCCGTAGGCGGCTGATAGAGCGGCAGCGGAAAAACCATCCATCACCGATTTTAAAAACAGAATGCTGTAATCTTTCATAAGTCCAGCATTGATACTGCCGATTATGGTCATTGGACCTACCACAAAGAGCGTAGTAGCATAGACAAAGCCTTCAGTGATCTGCTGTCCTTGAAACCTTTGTTGCAGCGACTGCGTAAGGCGACCCAAATGCCCTTCAATGTCCATGACTGCACCAATTAGACCACCCACCAATAGGGAGATGAGTACAATGGCTGGACTGTTCATGTCTTTTATGCCGTATATCCCCAGTGCAAGCACTAAGACACCCACAGATTCTGTTATGACGTGCCGATATGTCTGCAGCGGCTTTATGAAAACCAGGCCTGCAAAAGCACCAGCCAAAACAGCGAGTGTGTTCACATAGACGCCTAGCATAGTAGTTAAACAATATTCTAACAGCATAACAGCATCTGAAATGGAAGAATTTCACAGCCGGAGTTAGAATGTTTCTAGATAGTATGGGAGGTGAGTAGTGTATGGCCATTTGGAAATGCAGCGTTTGCGGCTACGAAAAAGAAGGCAAGTGCAAACCGAAAAAATGCCCAGAATGCGGCAGTACTGGTACTTTTGAGAAAAAGGAGGGCTAGAGCTTTTCTAAGAACTCTTTAGTAGCTTCTTGGTACAGCTCTTGGTCAAAAACTCCTAACTCGGCTTTCAATACGGCTTCAATATCATGTACACCCATAGATTTGCTGAGGATGATGGTTTCTGCTAGTAGAATGTCAAGATTGTTTTGTTTTTCTTTGTAAGTACGAGCTTTCAAAAAGTTGGATATTTGCCGATTCTGCAGTGGCATAACGGGCTTGAATGGAGAGGCAGCTTGGCTGGGACGCCAGCTGGTTTCAAAATCAGTATTTAGCCTGCTGTTGAGAAAATAAGCCAATATTTCAGCGCCAGAGGGGTTCTTAGCCAGTTCGGTACCATAAATGTGGTGAGCCCAACCTTTGACAATATTTTCCTCAGGTTTGTCCAATGCGTTTATGGTCATAACGACAGCATCTGTTATCATTTCGAACACGTTCCAGTCGGTTTTATCTAAGTAATCGCTGGAGGAATGGTAATAGCGGTCGGGCCATGTAATGGGCATGATACCAGGTATGCCCTTTAAAGTGAAGGGTGCATGGTCAGATCCCAGTCCATATCCCTGCTCAGCCACCTTCAGCATATTGGATGGGTGATTGGCAAGTTGTTGCAGGTAAAACCACATGTAAGCGTCAGACGGGTGAAGCAAAGGCCATGGATTGTGGTTCAAGTTTATGGCACTGTTACTAAGGAGCTGTGATGCACCAATCATGTCTAAGTTTATATTCGCTTCCATGGGCAAGGTAGCATCCTTTTCTAACCACTGCACTGTGCCGTAGTGTTCGGGAACCCATAGGAAGATAACTCCGAAGTTTCTTGGCGGGTTCTTAACGAGTCTTTCCGCTACTCGGATCAAGCCAGCACTACCTGAGGCATTGTCATCGGAGCCCGGACCCACATGGCAGTAGTGAGCAGTTAGCACAATATTTGCTTTCTCAGAGGGATTCAGTCTGGCTTCAACTACGGGCATCTTTTCTACTTTAAAAGAGCTCTTTACTTCCAAGTGTGCTTCCACATTGTTTTGGCTGTTTAGTAGCCTTTTTAGCTTCCTTGAAATACTGGGTTTTACTTGTACCATGGGAATCATTTTTAGTTCCCTTAAGTGACTCTCATTTAGAAACAAACCCCTGTAGGTGTAAGCATCTATATCGCGTTCTTGGTACCATATAACGCCCAATGCGCCTTTTTCTGATGCTTTGTACAAAGCCACTAGCGGTTCCTCATCAGTGAGTACTATCTTTCCGGTGGTATTTGACCAATCTGGCAAAGGAATTACCAAAGAGCCCTCAGCTGTTCCACCAGGTGAGTAAGGCACTACAGCCAGTGTATGTTCCTGAGTGGAACAAAGCAGCTCCTTATGGGGACTTACCAGTTCACAGTATCCATCGGTTAGTTCCCAGCCCAGAGGCATGGTCAATCCCATAATGGTTTCTTTCCCGTCGTATTGGTAAGTACGTGCGACTACATCTAGCTCTAAATTAGAAGCTTCTTGTGAAATGATTTCTGCAGCCTCAATTAGCCCAGCAGTTCCTTGTAAACGATCCATTGAAGACAAAAGCCCCCAAACCTTTTTTGCGGGATCCATTCACGCATCACCTCAAGAACAGTTTATCTCACTTATTGCATAATATAATGAAATTGTGAGGCCGTTAGTTGCCAAAGTTATTCGAGATCCTCTTTACGGTGACATAAGGTTGAACTTCTTAGAAGCTGCCATTATGGATCATGTGGCTTTCCAAAGGCTGAGAAGGATAACACAACTGGCTGGAGCCCCTTTTGTGTACCCAGCTGCTGTCCATACACGTTTTTCACATTCTTTAGGAACCATGAACGTGGCAAAGCTTTACGCTGATGCGCTGGAGCTAAGTCCAGAGGATTATTTGATTACAGCGCTATGTGCCCTTTTGCATGATGTTGGTCATGGTCCCTTTAGTCACTGTTTTGAAGATGCAGCTTCTAGCTGGTTAGGTATGAACCATGAGCAGCTTGGCATGAGCATAATGCAGCTAATTGGTAGTACCCTGCTTGATCAGTGTTCTGCCAAGCTTTTGCAGGGCTTGGAGAGGGAATCGCACATTTATGGATTTGATAATGCGAGGGATTATGTGCAATGGGCTTTTGAGGAAACCATTTCAGCTGTAAAGAACGAAGACTACAGAGCTCACATTGTTGATGGTCCCATGGGTGCCGACAGGTTGGACTTTATAACTCGAGATGCGTACTTTACTGGTGTTAGTGCGTTTAACACAGTGGATATTTTCAGGCTCACAGGTAATGCGCTTCTAATGGATGGTCAGCTGGTGTACAGGGCAAAAGTTGTGGACAATATCTATGGTCTGACACTGGGGCGTTTTCTCATGTACAAGAATGTGTATTACCACAAAACCAGCAGGGCTGCTGAGCTTATGATGCAACTCATGATCACGGAAGCCATTGAGGAAGGGCTTCTAGATGGCTATCGAAGTGTGAAAGAGTTTAGCAACCTAGATGAGCCTACCCTCTTGGGTTTAGTGAAGATAAAAGGCGGTAAGAGCGCGCAGATTTATGACCAGCTTCTCCGAAGAAAGTTGTGGAAGGTGGTGGAAGAAAGAATTGTAAAGGCTGAGCAGCAGAGCCAGATTTTAGAAGAGCTTTATTTGTTGCATGCACCTTGCCATATTGACGTACCTGAGAAACTTAGCCTTATTAGTCCCATGGATCGTGGCGAGGTGCTCATCTTGGATGAAAAAGGTGTGGTCATGCCACTTTCACACTACGAAGAAAAGACTGGTTATTCGTTGCTTCAACAGGAAATGAACGTTTTTGTTAGAGTTTACAAGGAGGTGTAAAACACATATGAAAGATTTAGAGGAGTTAGTAAAGAGTTACGAGCAAGAGATGGTGGAAACGCTGTCCAAGTTAGTCAGTATTAAAGCTGTGAATGTGCGTTCTGGTGAAGGGCAGAGCGAATGGGACAGAGTGAAGTTCTTGGAACCCATCCTGAAAGAAATGGGCTTGGATACGAAGGTAGTTGTAGCTCCTGATCCGTTGGTGCCTGAAGGAAGACCCAACCTGCTAGCTGTGCTGCCCGGCAAGGACACGTCTAGAACCCTTTGGTTCATAGGGCACTTGGATACTGTGCCAGCAGGTGATCCTAGCTTATGGAGTCATGATCCGTTTGAAGCTCACGTGGAAGATGGAAAGATCTATGGGCGTGGAGCTGAAGATAACGGTCAAGCAGTGATTACCAGCTTGTTCGCAGTGAAAGCCTTGATTGAAGCCGGTATAAAACCCAATGTGAATATTGGACTAGCTTTTGTGGCAGATGAAGAAACCGGCTCAGAGTACGGTATCATTTACCTTATTCAGCAAGGTATTTTTAAGTCTACTGACATGGCCGTAGTCCCAGACTCAGGGGACAGTGAGGGTTCTTTTATCGAAGTAGCCGAAAAATCCATGATGTGGCTGAAATTCAAGGTCATGGGAAAGCAGACCCACGCGTCCATGCCTGGAAGTGGCATAAACGCTCACAAGATTGGTATGATGTTTGCTTTGTCAGTGGATGAAGCTCTACATGACAATTTCAGTGACAGAGACGAACTGTTTGAGCCACCATTTAGCACCTTTGAAATCACAAAGAAAGAAGCGAACGTGGAGAACATCAACACCATACCGGGAAGCGATGTTTTCTACATGGACATGCGAATTCTGCCTGATGAGAATTTGGATGACATACTAAGAATCATTGATGAAATAAGAACATACTTCGAGTACGAATACAAGGTGCGTATACAGTTGGAGATTATACAGCGGAGCGATGCTCCGGCTCCCACTGATCCAGAGCACCCCTTGGTAAAGACTCTTGCCAGCGTTATCAAGGAAACGCGAGGCATTGAACCGAAAGTTGGCGGTATTGGTGGCGGTACCTGCGCGGCGCCTTTACGCAGAGTTGGTATACCTTCAGTGGTTTGGGCCACCATTGATGAGCTGGCACATCAACCTGATGAATACGCAAAAATAGAAAATTTAACAAAAGATGCACTGGTTTTTGCAAAACTCATGAGTAGAATGGAATAAGGATAGGTCTTTTCGTGTATGACGAAAGGAGGTTGATTCAATTGCCATATGCAAAAACCAAAGACATTCTCAGCAAAGCTCACAACGAAGGTTACGGTGTGGGCGCTTTTAACGTTAACGATTTGGAGTTCATACAAGCCATTGTAAAAGCTGCGGTTATGGAGAATTCACCAGCCATCATTGAGGCTTCCGAAGGAGCTTTAAAGTATGCTGGTGATGGCGATGTGGAAAAGGGAGCTTTCATCTTAGCTGACATGGTACGTCGTTACGCCGATGCTGTTTCTGTGCCCATTTCCCTTCATTTAGACCACGGCCACGATCTTAAACACATCATGGCGGCTATAAAGGCAGGATTTACTTCTGTCATGATTGATGCTTCCGACAAGCCTTTGGAGGAAAACATCAGAATTACTCGCCAAATTGTGGAAGTGGCACATGCTGCTGGTGTGGCTGTGGAGGCCGAGCTCGGACGATTAATGGGCATTGAAGACAACGTTGCCAGTGCCGAGAGCGTTTTGGTGGATCCAGATGAAGCTAAGAGGTTTGTTACTGAAACTCAAGTAGATTTCTTAGCTCCGGCGGTAGGGACAAGCCATGGCGCTTTCAAGTTCAAAGGCGAAGCAAAGATTGATTATGAAAGGATTTCCAAGGTAAAGGAACTAACCCAACTACCACTCGTACTTCATGGAGCAAGTGGTGTGCCTGCCCAGTGGGTTGAACTTGCTGAAAAATACGGTGCTGACCTGTCAGGTGCTAAGGGTGTTCCTGATGAAGTGCTTCAGGAAGCCGTTAAGAGAGGTATTAACAAAGTCAACACCGATACGGACCTCAGGATTGCTTTCTTGGCTGGTTTAAGGAAGCATTTGGCTGAAAATCCAAAAGAGTTCGACCCCAGGAAATACTTCGGAGAAGCTAAAGATTTTGTTACTGAAGTAGTAAGAGACAGAATGAAAATGCTTGGTTCTTCGGGAAAAGCTTAAAAAGAACGTCAAAACAACAAAAAAAGGGGCTCCCCGTATGGGGAGCCCCTAATCAATTTCCTAAGCCTTTAGGGAAGCTATGGTGTTACTGATTTCCACCAAGTGCAGCAAAACCTGCGATGGCCATTAGGATACCAACAATGATGTTGTTCCACATGTAACCTGCACCCTGTGTTAAGAAGAATGCCGCTATTATTGCCCAAATTCCCATTAATACGCCAAGCCATTTTTGCCATGATTTCTCAGCTGGGAACATGTAAGCGCAAATTGCTACTATGATACCGACGATAATTCCATTCCACATTGCTGCAGATGCTGCCTTAAAGATCCAAGGAGATAGCAAATACCAAATACCAAGTAAACCGACTAACCATTGCATGTTTCAACACCTCCTTAGGCAACACATGGTTCTCTCATTGCCCACATGTTTTATACCCATGTGCACCCATTCTTATGCGCCATAGTTCAGAAGGTTTTGCAAGGTTATGCTGCTATGGATTTTATTATGTCTTTAACGGGCAGGATCTCTTTTATTAATCCGGCGCTTTGCCCCATCATGAAAGCACCGTTTTCTAAGTCACCTTCAACCGCTCTGATAAGAGCTCCCAGCATGAGGTTGGAAAACGTTTCTTCATCACCGTTGTATTCTGCCTCAATAAGCTTTTGTGCTAACTGGTTCCTCCATATGCGCACAGCGTGTTTGAACCGTCTGCCCACTTCCACAGTGGACCGTTCGTTAGCTTTTAGCACCACGTCCTTGTATGCAGAACTAATAGGTGCCTCTTCAGAGGCTACAAAACGCGTACCCATTTGAACGCCTGCTGCGCCCATGGCTCTCATGGCGCGGTAACTATCTTTATCTACTATGCCGCCTGCGGCTATGACAGGAATGTTCGTAACTGACTTAAGAACTGCGTTTACCAGTACGATGGTAGTCACATCGCCAATGTGCCCACCCGATTCTTTACCTTCGGCAATTACTCCGTCAGCACCAGCTTTCTCCAACAAAAGTGCTTGGTTTGCAGAACCAACCAAAGGCAATATTTTGATGCCTTTTTCTTTGAGGGTTTTCATGAAACTGGAAGGATTCCCTGCTCCCGTAGTAATCACTGGAGGCTTTTCTTCCAGCACGACCTTTATTTGGTCTTGCCAGAACTCGCTTTGAAGCATCAGATTCACGCCAAAAGGTTTAGATGTGTTTCTTCTGACTTCGCGAATTTGATCCCTGAGTTCTTCAGGTGTCATAGCAGCGCCGCCTAGTACTCCTAAGCCGCCAGCTTCACTCACTGCTGCCACCAGTGGTGCTTTTGCAACGCGTGCCATGCCACCTTGTATGATGGGATATTCAATACTAAGTAGTTCTTCTAAAGAGATCATTATTCCACCGCCACCTTAAAAACTATTTTCGCTTCACTAACCAGCGTATCCCCTTTGAAAATTTGTCCGCTTCCAAAATAGAAGCCCGCTTTTTCGTTTTCCAGCTTCGCCTTTATGGTAATGTTGTCACCTGGGAAAATGGGCTGCATGAATTTAGCCTGCTCAATCCGTGCCAGTAGTGGTAGTCCAGGTGTTTTAACCAATAGCCCCAGCGTCTGAGCCATGGCTTCAACGTGCAGTACACCTGGAAAGATAGGATAACCGGGGAAATGACCCTGAAAAAAGGGTAAATTAGGGTCCACATAATACTGCGCTTCACACATATTCCCTTCCGCCTTAAAGCTGTCAACAAACAAGAATGGCCAGCGGTGGGGAAGGGGTATCACTTTTTCCTCCAAAGCAAGGCACCTCCTGCTGCTAGTAGTACGCCCACACCCAAACCAACACCGCCAACTATCCACGGTGTTAAGGAAGATGTCTTACCTCTGGTTAACTGTGCTACTTTCTTCTCTGGCTTGTGGGTGTAGCTAACCAAACTTCGAAGTTCGGCAAACAGCTCTTCCCATTTCTCAGCCTCTTCATAGCAACTATTGCAATTTTGCAGGTGCTCAGAGACCTCATTCATTTGATTTCTCGTCAGCTCGCCCTTTACGTAGGCTGGTATTAGTTCCACTACTTCTTTGCATTCCACCGTTCTCACCTCCTTCTAATCTCTTTCTTAAGGCTTTCCGAGCCCTATGGAGTTGCACCCGCACGTTTTCCTCTGATATGTCCAACATTCTTGCGATCTCTTTCATGGGGAAGTTATAGATGTCACGTAGAACTATGAGTGTGCGTTGATTTTCTGGTAAGTCCATGACAGCCATTTCTAACATGAGATGCATGTCCTCTGCTGTATGAGCACTGGGCTCGACATAAATGATTTTTCGCTTTTTTCTAAGAAGTTGAAGAGCAGTGTTTGCTGTTACGCGGTAAAGCCACGTGCTCAAGCTGGATTCGTTTCTGAAGGACTTTATCTTGGACCACAAGATCCACGCTACTTCTTGGGTCACATCCTCAGCGTCCTCTCGGTTTCCCAGCAGTCTGTATGCTAACGTGTAAATATCGCGCTCAAAACGACTAAAGAGTTCCTGAAAAGCTTTTGGATCACCACGTTTTACTTTTTCAATGAGCACATGTTCAACCTTCATAGCGCCTCAGCACCAATACGGAGTTATGACCACCGAAACCCAATGACTCCTTTAGAGCATAGTTGATAGTTCTTTTCTCGCCTTTGTTTGGCACATAGTAAAGGTCACACTCTTCGGCAGGCTCCTGGAAGTTTATCGTGGGTGGCACCATTTGTTCTTGCAAAGCCAACACAGTTGCTACCGTTTCCACGGCGCCTGATGCCCCCAGCAAATGTCCTATCATGGATTTTACGGAGCTCACAGGTATTTCATAAGCATGATCTCCTAAAGCTTGCTTTATTGCTTTGGTTTCAATAACGTCGTTTAATGGAGTAGACGTTCCATGAGCACATACGTAGTCAATTTGTGCTGGTGTTATGCCTGCTCTCTTTAATGCTTTTTCTATGGCTATTGCTTGAGGCTCAGCAGAAGGGTCTGGAGCTGTCACGTGATAAGCATCGCAGGTGGCAGCATAGGCTACTACTTCGGCTAATGGTTTAGCGCCACGTTTTAGTGCATGTTCCAAGCTTTCCAAAACCAAAGCACCAGCGCCTTCTCCCATAACAAATCCGGAATGCCTTTTATCAAATGGTCGTGATGCAGTGGGTTCATTCAACGGTGATAGAGCTTTCATATTGTGGAAACTAGTGATACCCAAGGGAGTAATGCTGGCTTCAGAGCCTCCAACTAGTACTGCGTTTAGGTCTTCTTCTTGTTGCAGTAAGGTGTATCCTTGTCCGATGGCATCTAAGGAAGCTGCGCATGCTGTAGTGGGAGCGAACGTGGGGCCATGAAAACCGTGTTCTATGGCAATGTTTGCAGCTGCTATGTTAATGATGGAAGCTGGAACAGTGAAAGGCGAAACTGTTCTTTGTCCCTTTGTGTACAGGTTCACTATTTGGCTTTCCAAGTACTCCAGACCACCCATGCCAGATGCGAAAACCACTCCCACCGTGTATGGATCTACATCCTTTAACTGAGCAGCCTCTATTGCCTCTCGAGCTGCCACCAGGGCAAACTGAGTGAAGCGATCCAATCTTTTGACATCTTTCTTATCAAAGTACTGCAGGGGATCAAAATCCACTTCCCCTGCATATTTCACCGGCAGATCACTGTATCTGGTTATGGGTTTTATGCCGTTTCGTCCTGCAAAAATACCTTCTTTGAACGTTTGCAGGCCTACGCCGAAGGGTGTTACCACACCTACTCCGGTGATTACGATTCTTTTCATGCATTACCACCTAGCACCCGGAGCAGATCGCCCACGGTCTTGATTTCAGATAGCTTTTCTTCGGGAATTGTATAGCCCTTCTGTTCCAAAGAAAGAGTTAGATCCACCAAACCCAAGGAATCCACACCCAAGCTTTCAAAACTGGTCTCCTCAGTCAAGCCCTCTGTTGGGTAACCATTTTCTTCCAATAAGCTCTTTACCATTTCCATCATGTTTTTTCAAACCTCCTTGTTTTTCTTTTTAGTTTTTATCTCGATAGTATTAACGCACTTGAATCACGCAGTAAAAAAGCCTCCGTCTACGTAAATGACTTGCCCAGTCATGAAGGAAGACAGAGGTGAGAGCAAGAAACAGATGACATTTGCCACCTCTTCAGGTTCAGCCAATCGCTTTAGCAGTGTGTGCTGAGTAAAGCCATCGACGACCATTTGAGGCAACTCTGTTGTCATTTTGGTGTTAACTAAACCTGGCGCTATGGCGTTGACCCTGATACCCTTTCTTGCCCATTCTTTTGCCAGTGTTTTCATCAGGGCTTCCAAACCTGCCTTAGAAGAACTGTAGGCTGCTTGTCCAATATTTCCCCACTGAGCTACTATGGAACTCAAGAATACCACACTGCTGTTTGGCTTTAAGGCCATGTAAAAATGTTTGGCTGTTAGGAATGCACCGGTCAGGTTCGTTTCTATGACTCGTTGCCAATCAGCCAATGTGAGGAGTCCTACTGGTTTGTCCACCGTTATGCCTGCAGTATATACCAATCCATCCAATATCTTGGACCACGATCCATACTGCTTAAAAGATTCTTCGTCAGTGACATCCAAATAATGTTGGCTTTTTCTACTAAGCAGTATGGCTTTGGCACCTTCTTGTTCTAGAGCTTGAGCTGTGGCTTTTCCGATATCGCCACTTCCTACAATGGCAAACGTTTTTTCACAGAGTTGCCAGTTCATGAACTAATACCACCTTCTGACCGGTGAGTTTGGCCAGCAATGGTTCCAAGTTGATTTCCACAAGTATGTCAAAGTTCCTGCTTTCTAAGAAGGCAACAGTTCTTGTCCAATCTACTGGCTTTGCGAGAGATTCTGCCAAGAGTTTAACAATTTCCCCGTAGTTTGTTACTACATCGTCTGCAATGTTCAAGTACACATCAAATTCGGGGTCCTTGCCTTCAACAGTGAGAAGGAATTCGTAGAAAGCTTTTGAAGCCTTTTCCAAGTAAGGTGTGTGGAAGGGCTTGTTTCCTTGTATCCTCTTATAGGCAATACGCTCTTCCTTCAATGTAGCTTCTACTGCGGGCAAATCTTCAATGATACCTCCCACAAGTACCTGCCTTTGACTGTTAATGTTCGAATAGAAAACTCTTCCCTTGAATGCGTTTACTACAAAATCTGCAGATTCTCTGTCCCTGAGTGCAATTAGCCACCCATCTGGGCAGAGTTCTTGCATGTAGTATCCACGTGCTTTTACAACCTTGTACAAGGATTGCAAATTCCAAACCCCGGCCTCCCAAAGTGCTGCGTATTCCCCCAAACTGTGTCCCACAGCCAAATCTGGTTTGTCTAAGTCTTCTGCCAGCGACACTTGCATTAAGGTTATAGTTGGTTGAGCATTAATGGTCTTATTTAGTTCCTCTTGAGGGCCTACCCAGGCAACTTCCAGCAGCTTGGGATCTTCAGCCATTAATAAGTTTTCTACTGTTCTACTGAAGTACTTTCCCATGCCCACTTTCTGTATGCCTTGTCCTGGAAAAAGATGAGCCATTTTTTGCACGTTTCATCACCTCAATACTATTAGATGCACCTGGGGGGTGAAATGTTACAAAGTCAAATGGTAGAACTCCGACACGTTATAGGTTGGAAAGGAGGTAAATTTGCTTAAATAGGGGCGTGGGTACACTTCCACCAATGTGCTTATTTCACTTCTCTTTAGGTACTCTTGGGTTTCCAACCAGTTGATAGGTTTTGTCAGACCAAGAGTTAAACCTTCGATTACATCATCATAACTCTGTACCACGCGTTTTAGGGCGTTCAGGTAGACAGATATGGCAGGCATTTTGCCCGGATTGATTTCCAAGAAGGAACGTAGCCTTTGTGCGGCTTTTTCCATGTAGGGTGTGTGAAAAGGTGCTGACACGTGTAGCAATGTGTATTCCACGTGGTTTTCTTCTAGAAACTCTTTCAACTTTTTCCAATCAGCTTCAACACCTGCTACGACTACTCGGTCTTCGCTGTTAATGGCAGCCAAGTATACGGACTTGAATTCTCCAAGCACCTGTTGTCTGCTGTTTGAGGGGATTTGCACCATGAAACCCTTGGGTGCGAAGGAAGCGCTGAAATGGCCCCTAGCTCTTATGATTTCAAATCCAGTTCGAACATCCCAAACTCTGGCTTCCACCAAGGCTGCATATTCTCCTGAGCTATGCCCTAAGACTAGGGATGGAGATGGCAGCTTTTCCATGAGGGACGCTTCTACTAGGTAAACAGCAGGCTGTACGAATTCTGTTTCTGTGAGTATTTCTTTATCTTGTTTTTCCAAAGCAGTTATTAACTTTTGGAAGCTTTCAGTAGCAATTTGCAATGCCTTCCTTGAAAGGTACTTTCCCATTTCAGGGAACTGTGCACCTTGTCCCGGGTACGCATGTGCAATCTTTGTTGCCATAAAAATATTATAGATCCACTAAAATGAAATAGTATGAGCATGAACTCCTCTCCTAAGGAGGACTAATTGTGAACGAACGGTATGTGGTTCAGGAAAAGTTTCCCCCACTGGGGGTGGAAGGCCAGAAGCTGCTTAGAAAAAGTAGTGTTGTTTTAGTTGGCGTGGGCGGTTTAGGAACTTTTATTGCTCAGTACTTAGTCAGAGCAGGCGTGGGTCGTCTTAGGTTGATTGATTTTGACGTTGTTGAGCTATCAAATCTGCAAAGACAGATTTTGTACGACGAAGGTGATGTGGGAAAGTCCAAAGCCCAATGTGCTTATACACACTTGAGACGAATTAACAGTGAGGTAATCTTGGAGCCGGTGGAAGATAAACTCACTGGCCAAAATGCTGAGAGTCTTCTTACGGGCTTTGACGTAATTATGGATGGGACGGACAATTATCAAGCACGTTTTGTAATGAACGACGTGGCCAAGAAGAATGGCATCCCTTTTGCATTTGGTAGTGTTGCTGGCGCCTATGGCATGTCGAAAATGTTCCTTCCTGATGAAAAGATATGTTTGCGCGACGTAGTGGGAGACAGCCTTGATGTTTCTAACGCACCTACAGCCGCCACAGGAGGGCTAATAAGCCCTATTTTAGGTGTGGTCACCGCTTTCATGGCTACCGAGACCATAAAAGTACTCACAGGCGCCTTGGATAAAGTGGAAAGGAGGCTCATGGTTTTCGATCTTTGGCAAAACCAATGGAGTCAACTCTACATTGCTGAAAATCCCCAATGCGAGGTCTGTTCCGGTAAACGTTATCCAGCGTTAGAGGGCGATTTTTAGGTAGATGGCATGAAAGGAACCTACGCGAAATACTTCTTGATGAGTCTTGGTTACATGGGGATTTCGGTCATATTGAGTTTGTACGAAGCAGATGTTCCAGTGATGTTGGAAGAAACATTTAGCTTGAGCAACCTTGCTACAGGATTGGTCATAAACATTGATGCTTTTTTCGCAGTGGCTTTCATGCCGATTGTTACGGCATATTCTGATATCGTGCGAACGAGAACTGGAAGACGATTGCCTTTTTTTCTGACAGCCATGCCATTAATGGCTTTCTTCTTTGCTCTAAGTGCGTTGATACCGATGGTACTGGGCAGTAGTACTTGTTCACTTTTAGTGTTCATACTCATGCTAATACTAACTAATGTTTTTCTGGGTGTAGCTAAGGGACCATTTATGGCTCTAATGTGTGACGTCACTGAACCAAGGGAACGCTCTGTTGCTTACGGGTTTCTGAACTTTATGGGCGGTTTGGGTTCTATTTTGGTTTATTTGGGTATCGGACACATTAGCAGTTACAACAGATTTGCTGGTTTCGCTATGGCATCTGCGGTAGCTCTCCTCTGTGCCTCGGTGGTAGGTTCTTACGTAAAAGAAGTTCCTCGCGTGTCGCCTTTGGTCAATAGCGGCAGTTGGTGGCATGAGGTTCAAACGATCATGAACCCGAAATATACTGGCCTTTGGCTGGAGTTGTTCGGTGTTTTCCTCTGGTTTATGGCAGTAAGCGGCATAGAGGTTTTTTACGTTGTATTCGTTGCTATGGAGTCAGGATTTCCTGAAGCCATCGCTGAAACGTTGGCGAAACTTAATCTTGGGATTATGTCTTCAGCTTTCGCTTTTTTTGCTGTTCCCGCGGGCTGGCTCGGAGCACGATTTGGCAGCAAGCGCGTCATGATACTTGGTCTTCTGCTTACTGGATTTGCAGTATCCGGTATCATGTCCGCTGGAAGCCCGGTAACGTCACGAGGTTATTTCGCCATAGCGGGTGTTGGCATGGCCATGGTCGGTATTAATTCTTATCCCGCAGTTATGGACATGGCCAAACCAACACAAAATGGTACTTTTACGGCTTTCTACTTATTTGCCTCTCAAATTGCTTACCTCATATCAGCTCCATTGATAGGATTTGCATCTGACTTAGTGGGAAGTCGAAGCGTTGTTTTTGAGCTAACGCTTGTTTTTGTTTTTCTTGCTCTCGTTTTCATGGTTTTCGCAAAGACCGAAAAGATTCGTGAGGATGTCCAGTGAATGCATCATTGGTAGTCGAACACCTGTTCTTTCTTATAGTGAGGTCTTTTTACTATGACACTATGTTTTTACTCAGTAAGGCTATATCCAGGTTTAGAATGGGTGAATATAGTATTGTGCTGTTCACGTGAGGTGAAAAAGGCACGTTCAACACGGCCAGAGGAGGTAAGGGAATGAAAATCGATTACAAGAAGCTTTTCCTACTGGGGTTTGGTTTTATGGGTATTTCGGTGGTATGGGCTTTGTACAATGCGGATGTGCCTGTCATACTTCAAAGTCAATTTGGTATGAGCAACTTTGCCACCGGTTGGATCATGAATATCGATAACATCTTTGCAGTTACACTCATACCCATTATAGCTGCTTATTCAGACAAAGTCAGCACCAAAATTGGAAGACGCATGCCTTTTATCATAACTGGTATGCCGCTCATGGCTGTATTCTTTGCATTGGTTCCATGGATTCCCTTGTTTTTTGGTACATCAACGACGGGGTTGGTCATTTTCATGATTACTGTCATCGTCATGAACATATCGGCTGCAGTGAGCAGAGGCCCTGTCATTGCACTCATGCCTGACATTGTTCCACCTGAGCAGCGTTCACCTGCTAACGGTGTGATTAACTTTATGGGGGGTTTAGGGTCTCTGCTGGTGTATTTTGGTATTGGTCGAATAAGCAGCCAGAACCGCCCATTGGGTTTTGGTATTGCTGCTGTTATCACTCTTGTGGCAGCATTTGTTGTCTATAAGGCCATCAATGAACCACGGGATGCCATTTATTACAAGTCGCAAGCTGAAGAAACACCTTGGTGGAAGAACATTGGCTCCCTTCTGAATAAAGAACACAAGGACTTGTGGTTCATGCTTTTGGCAATTTTCCTGTGGTTCATCGCTTACAACGCAGTGGAAACGTTCTATGTGGTCTACATGAGCTTGGAATCAGGCATGGATCCTACAGTGGCAGAAAACCTCGCTAAACTAAATCTTGGCGTCATGTCTTTGGTTTTCATGGTTTTTGCTTTACCTGCTGGATGGTTGGCAAACAAGTTTGGTAGAAAACGTGTCATGTCCTTTGGACTGGTTTTTATGCTTCTCGCGGTAACTGGCATCATGTTTACCAGAAATGCTCTATGGTTGAACTTACTGTTTGCAATGGCAGGTGTGGGTTGGGCCATGATTAACATTAATTCGCTACCCACGGTGGTGGACATGGGCTCTCTTGCTGAGGTTGGTACGTTTACCGGTTTGTATTACTTTTCTTCCCAAGCTGCATCAATTGTTTCTCCGCCACTTATTGGCTTTATCTCCGATCTGGCAAAAAGTAAATACGTCATGTTCCCCTATGCATTGATTTTCTTTTTACTGTCACTTATTTGCCTTTCAAACGTGAGAAAGGGTGATATTGTTACTAAGTAGCGTCCAAAGAAGACGTTTCAAGATTGCAGGAGGCAAAGGTTGATATCAATACTAGAGATTAAAGACTTGCGGAAGTACTTTGGTAAAACCAAGCCTGTAGATGTGATTTCATTTTCTTCCGCTGTCAGAGGCGATCTCCCTCTACAGTGTGGTAGTTGCCAATGTGATTTCTCCACGCAGATGCGAAGGTGTTTATGATCTGCTCGCTTACTTACACATGCTTGTGGTGTTTTTGCGTTTGGTTGAATAAGTGCTTTAGCTACAGTCTTATGTGGCATGGAATCTGCTTTTCTACGGTTTCAGTTTGGAGTCGGCGCGCTCTTTTGCCACTATTAGCTATCTCAACGACAATTGTTCGGCCGCTTGGAGATGATTTAAGTGCGGGTTAATGCATGCTTGAATACTGTAAAAATTGAATGGTTAAAAATGGTATGGAAAGGCTTTGTGAACTCTGACCAACGAATGGAGGAGTGAGTATATGAAAAAAGTTGTTGCCATAGGGGGAGGAGAGATTTCAAAATTTGAAACTTTGAAAATAGATGAAGAAATAGTTAAACTAACTGGTAAAGCCAATCCAAAAGCTCTTTTTATACCAACTGCGAGCGGAGAACCTGAAGGTTACTGTGAAAGTTTTGACCTTGTCTATGGTAAAACGCTTGGATGCAAGACAGATGTTTTGTTTTTAATAAAAGATAGTTTGGATAGGACGCTAATAGAAGATAAAATCTTGTGGGCAGATTTGATTTATGTTGGCGGTGGTAACACAAAGAGGATGATGGAAATATGGAGGTCCAAAGGTGTTGACAAGATGTTGATTGATGCTTATCAGAGAGGAACGGTACTTTCAGGATTGAGTGCAGGAGCTATATGCTGGTTCAAATACGGTTTTAGTGATTCACTAAGATTTCAGGATGTAGAAACATGGAGTTATATTAAAGTTGAGGGTTTGGGGCTTTTTGATGCCATACTATGTCCTCATCTCGACGAAGAAAATAGAAGGGAATATTTTGAAAAATTTATGATGAACTTTGATGGTACAGGAATAGGATTAGAGAATGGCTGTGCAATTGAAATCATAGAAGATACTTTTAGAATTATTAAGTCTTTTGAAAATGCTCATGCCTATGTATTTAAAAGAAGAAGAGATAAATTGTTTGTTGAAGAGATAAAGAATGACGATTACCTTCCATTTAATTTGCTAAGTTAGATATTAAAATCAAACACCGGGGACGGTTCTTCTTGTTTGATTTTCAAACTTCAAACAAAAAGAACCGTCCCTTTGTTTGATTATTTTTATTGTTTATCGATAAAAATATATTGATTTTCAATAAATTATGTGTCATAATGTGAGTAAAATAATTGAAATTGAGGTGTAGTTATGAAAAAGTGGATGTTAAATTTATTAAAAATTTCTTTGGTGGTTATAGGCTTTGTAATACTTATGCTGTCTATTTTCTGGCTTCCAAGTGTAGCAAATACATTAGCTGAACAAAATCCAGAATACGCCTATCTAAAATATCCTCTTCTATTTGGTATTTATCTTACATGCATTCCTTTTTATATAGGTGTATACAATGGCTTTGTTATTTTAAGACTTATTGAGAAGGATAAAGCTTTTACAGAATATACCAACAAATCTCTCACTTATATATTTTACTCGTCCATTGCTATAATTTTACTTTATGTAATAGGCATGGTATATCTCATCTTTAACAACGCCTTACATCCGAGCCTATTTTTATTAGGTGTGGGTATAATTTTTATGTCTTTTATTATAGCATCTGCGGCAGGAGTGATTAAAGCTCTTTTAATAAAGGTTATAGAAATAAAAAACGAACATGACCTGACAATTTAGGAGGTTGGATTGTGATTAGAGTTAATCTTGATGTAATGTTAGCGAAAAGAAAGATGACGCTATCAGAACTTTCAGAAAAAGTCGGCATAACGATGGCAAATTTGTCAATTTTAAAGACAGGCAAAGCCAAAGCTATTCGCTTTTCGACTTTGGATGCTATTTGTAGAGTTTTAGAGTGTCAGCCAGGAGATATATTAGAGTATGTAGAAGATGAATGAAGAGCTATTTGCGTTGCCTTATATTGATAAGCAAAGGTGCTTGGGGACAGAAAAAAGGCTTTTGAGTAAACCCATAAGAAGTAAGTTTATTTTACTTCCTATGGGTTTTTAATTTATAGAGAAAAAAGGAGTAAAAGTTTGAAATTGAGAGTTTTTGAGAGATAAATTGGCTTAATCAATAATAACAAGCTTTTTTGCTACTTTAATAAATTTTACTGGAAATTTAAATAATGTTATTATTAAAGCAACAAAGTTTAAAAAATTTAAATTGAAATTTATATAATTTAAAGAAGTAAAATGAAGAATAGGAGGGAGTCAATTGGATTTTATAAAAAGGGGGAAAATTTTTATAGGCTGCTTGTTTATAGGTACGGGCCTAGGAATATTTTTAGGTCATTTCATGGGAGGTCTTTTCTTAGGATTTGGAATGGGAATTGTATTAGGAGAAATTTTTGGGAGGTGAGGGTGTGAAAAAGTACTTTTTCAAAAATAAATTGCTTTTGACTGGGAATATAATTTTAACTCTGGCAGAAAGTATTTTGAGCGTTATGTTAGCATTCATTTTAGCAAATTTTGTAGATGCAGCAGTAGAGTATGACATGGCACTTTTATATAAAACATGTATAATTTTTTCGCTGTATTTAATTTCTGTGTTGATTGTATGGTATTCCCTTAGGATTGTAAGAGCAAGCTATATAAGGCAAATGCTTTTTGATTTAAAAAATGACATATTTTCTAAGGTAATAAATAAAGAGATTGACCAGTTCCAGAAAGGCAACAGCGCTTCGTATATTTCCACATTAAATAACGATATAACGATACTGGAGCAAGATTATTTTAAAAATATATTGACGATGGTAGCGCTAATATTTTCTTTTATAATTGCAACAGTTGCAATTTTTAAATTAAATTTTTTCATCGCTGTAGGAGTTTTTGTTATAAGTATTTTTCTTGTGGCTATTCCTTATCTTTTTAGAGAAAAAATAAGTAGAGCTAAAAAAGAATTTTCAGATAGTTTATCTGATTTGACTGTGCAGACAAACGACATACTATCTGGTTTTGAAGTAGTAAAAAGCTTTAATGTGGAAAAATTAGTAGAGGGACAGTATAAAAAATACAATAAAAAAGTGGAAGATAACCGATTTTTCTTTGAAAAAATGCTTGCTTTGGCAAATTCTCTGACAGAGTTCTTTGGATATTTAATGTTTTTTGCTTCACTGGGGCTCGGTGCATATCTTGTAATAAAGCGCATTTTAGAACCTGGATTGATGATAGCTGCGGTGCAGTTAATGAATAATATTGTAAATCCCATGATAGGAATTATTGAAAGGGTAAATGCTTTGAAAGGGACAGAATCAATACAGAAAAAGATAATGGATATTATGGAAGATAAAGAACAGCAGGAAGGAGAGTTTATCTCAAAGACAGATTTTAATGACGCAATAGTTTTTGAAAATGTAAGCTTTTCTTATGGGAGGAGAGAAGAACCTACTTTAAAAAATATATCTTTTACGGTAAAGAAAGGAGAAAAATGTGCGATTATTGGTCCAAGTGGCAGTGGCAAATCAACAATAGTAAAACTTCTTTTAAAATACTATAACAATTTTGAAGGAAGAATTTTAATTGACGGAATAGACATAAGAAATATAAAAACTGAAGATTTGTACAACAATCTAATTTCTGTGATACACCAGAACGTGTTTATGTTTGATACAAGTATTAAAAACAATATAACTCTTTTTAAGGAGTACGATGAAAAAGTTATTGAGAGGGCAATTTCCTTATCTGGGTTAAAGGAATTTATAGAGAAATTACCGGATAAAGAAAATACAGAAGTGGGAGAAAAGGGCAGTAATTTATCAGGAGGGGAAAGGCAGAGGATAAGCATTGCACGGGCATTAATCAAAGGTACACCTATATTGGTTTCAGATGAGCCTACCTCATCACTGGATAAAAAAACAGCTTTGAGCATAGAAAATTCCATTTTAAGCATAGAAGGATTGACAGCACTGGTAATAACTCATAATACTTCTGAAGAAGTTCTTAAAAAATATGACAAGATAATTTTTGTAGAGGACGGGGAAGTAGTAAAAGTAGGGACTTTCGATGAAATTTTTACTCCAGCAAGTGTAGTTTTATCTGTAGTAGGTTAATGAGTATAAACTAAAAAGAGTTGAGAATCATGGCTATTACGCATTTTTAAACTTAAAAAATCGTTTTAATATGTAATACAATTCTTCAGATAAGGTGTATTATGGAGGTGTATAGAGTTGAACAATACTGAGAGTAAGAACCTAAAACGTGGAGCTTTTTATTTCATAATACTTTTAGGGTTAGTAAGTCTGCTGGCTGACGTTACATACGAAGGAGCCCGCAGCGTCACTGGCCCTTATCTGGGTCTGTTGGGAGCAAGCAGTGCTGTGGTGGGATTTGCAGCGGGCTTTGGTGAAATGCTTGGTTACGCTTTCCGCTTGGTCTCAGGCTATTGGGCAGATAGAACCCACCGTTACTGGCTCCTAACCATTGTGGGATATGCACTTAACCTACTAGCCATACCATTGCTGGCATTTGTGGGCAACTGGCAAGTAGCCGTTCTGCTTCTCATCTTAGAGAGGCTTGGTAAAGGGCTACGCACCCCTGCGCGAGATGTCATGCTTTCTCAAGCCACGAAGCAAGTAGGTCGCGGCTTTGGATTTGGCTTGCACGAAGCCATGGACCAGATCGGGGCTGTAGCAGGGCCTGTTTTTGTGAGTATCGTGCTTGCCCGCAACCTGGGTTACAGGGACGCGTTCTTGTTTTTGGGCATACCAGCTATTCTTGCCATGATTCTTGTGGTAACGGCAAGATTTCTTTATCCAAAGCCACAGGAATTTGAACCAGCATATAAAGGTATAGAAACGAAGGGTTATTCGAAAGCTTTCTGGATTTACTTAGGTGCTGTGGCGCTCATTGGAGCAGGTTACATTGATTACCCACTTATTGGGTACCACCTGCAGCAAAACGGCATACTCCAGGCGCAGTTCATCGCCCTTCTTTACTCTTTAGCCATGGGGATTGATGCCTTGTCTGCGCTCGTATTCGGTGCATGGTTTGACCGAGCTGGGGTCAGTGTGGTTGGTGTCTCAGCATTAATTGCTGCGCTGTTCTCACCTTTTGCATTCTTACTCCATGTATGGTGGGGTCCAGTCATTGGTATGGTTCTCTGGGGCATTGGCATGGGAGCGCAAGAGTCTGTGATGCGTGCTGCACTGGCAGAGATGATACCTACAGAGAGGCGAGGAGTGGCTTACGGGTTTTTCAACACCGTCTATGGCCTGGCTTGGTTCGCTGGAAGTTTTGTCATGGGCATCATTTATGGTTTTTCTCCAACGCTCATGGTCATAGTTTCCGTAACGCTGGAGCTTTTGGCGGCCCTACTCATTTTTGTAAATAGGCATAGTCTGGAGCATGGCCATGGAGTATAGTGTGAAGGACACTACTAAGCAGTTTTTACTTCTGGGGCACAGGGGATCATCCTTGCTCTGGCCAGAAAATACCTTGGAAGCTTTTTCGAAGGCTTTGGAGGCAGGAGCTGACGGTTTTGAGCTTGATGTTATGGTAACCACTGATGGAACTGCTGTACTGTTTCATGATCCCAACCTTAAGAGGCTTCATGGCATAGATGTGGGCGTGGAAGAGTTAAGCTATGATCAGCTCAGAGACTTACTCAATGGGAAACAACAAGTCTGCACCTTACAGGAGGCATTATCATTAGCTGACGACTATGACTGTTGGGTGGACATTGAGATAAAAACTATGCAGTGGCATGTAGTACGTGAAACTGTAAGTAAATTCAGCCCCAAGAAGAAGATAATTTCATCTTTTAGGCATGACGTGGTTAGTGATTGGGCAAAGCTGGACAACGGACGGTACTTGTTTGCTTACATCTATCAGCACTTTCCCAAAGACATTGATGCCTACCTTAGTGAAGTAGACCTGCTTAAGCCGGAGATAAGCTTCTTGGACGAACGCTATGATGGAATAGCTGACAGGGTGCTACCTTGGACAGTTAATGAGAAGAATAAAATTGTTGAACTTAAGCAAAAGGCATTCTTTGGTGCTATAAGTGATTTTCCCAACCTTCTAGAGGAGGAAAACCAGCGAATCAGCCAAAACGCGGGTTATTTAATCTCTGCAGTCAAGAACATAGAAATCACAGCTGATGGCATTAAGCTGGTTCTGGTAAACACGTTAGCTCCAGTACAAATTAAAGAAATTTCATCTGATGCTGAGGTGGAAACTTCGGAGCAGCTTCCCACTTGGTGGGATGTGGGCAAATCACTGACGGTGGTCATAAGAGGAAACCCTTCATACCTGCTCGTGGATACCAGCTACACGGGGGTTATGAGTTTTCCCTTTAACCAACTGATGAAGTGGCTACAGAAGGGTATCAACGAGAACTAAGAAGGTCTTAATGATGACTTCAGCTGCCTCAGGGGAAGGCGAATGTCCCTCCTGAGGCAGCGTTATGAAGAACTTCGTCGTTCTTAATCGGTCGAATAGCCACTGCTGATAAGCGTGAGGTATGAGTTCATCTTCTGAAGAGGCAAAAATGATTACTGGTACTTTGACATGTTTGAGGTCATTTCTTACACTGTCAATGGTTTTTCTCAGAGCCCGAAAGGGCTTCATTGATATGTCCAGCTTTTTTTCATAAAAGCGCCCAAACGTTATGGCACGTCTTTGCTCAGGTGTGAGCCTTACCGCTGGATTAATAACACCTGCCGCTACTAAACCATCTTCTTTTGAATAATGCTGAGCTAAATAAAGTGCTAGTGTTCCGCCCAAGGAGTGGCCAGCTATGACAACATGTTCTACTTCAGTCCTAAGCTGTTTGAATCCTTTCTCGGCATCCTGTAGCCAATCTTCGGCTTTTACATTTTCCAAACTATCAGGTAAGTTCTCATGTCCAGATAATCTTGGTAAAAGGCAGGTGATACCATATTTGTTCAGCTCTTGGGCAAAAGGAAGCATCTGCTCAGGCGAAGAAGTAAATCCATGGATTAGCAGCACTCCCAAACTGCGTGATTTAAGTAATATGGAACTCATAGCAACTTTTGAATGAACTCCAGACTTTTTTGCTCAATGAGCTCTAAATCGTAATCCATGGTAGCTACATGGTAGCTGTTCTCCAATGTTACAAGTTCTTTGGTCTGTGAGCTTACGTTTTCGTAAATCCATCTTTGGTTCTCTGGTGGTACCACATGATCTTCCTTGGAAGAGAAGATAAGTATGGGTTGATCGACATCTTTTATATTGTTTCTGACCAATCTTAGCAGTAAAGCAAGCTGTTTTGTGGCTCGTATCGGTGTAAGCTCATATGCTGGCTCTTTGATGCCTTTCTTGATGTCACTACCTACGCCCTTTGCAAATCTTGGTATACCCAAGGACCCTAATATGAGCATGGAGGTCTCATTTGGCATTCGTACTGCTGCGTTTATGGTTATAAGCCCCGTAATGTCTTTGTGCTTTTCGCCCATATAGAGTGTTAACGTACCGCCCATAGAAAGTCCTGTCACAAATCGTTTACTAGTGCGCTCTTTTAGCCATTCATATGCTTTTTCCACGTCTTCTATCCATTCTTGATATTTACGCTTTTCAAGGTCTTCTGGAGTTGTACCGTGACCAGCAAGTCTTGGCAAAGCGACAGTGAAACCTTGATCGGCATAGAATTGAGCCAGGTCGCGCATGCTTCCTGGCGACCCCGTAAAGCCGTGTATAACCAAAACACCTACATCATTTCCCTCTTTGAAGAAAGCCTCCTCCATGCGCTTGGTCACCTCCTTGTTACTGCTTACTACATTATATGCCGTGCTCGGCTGCATAGGGATTTCGAGTAGCATCTAGCGCCCGTAAAGAAGGAAACACAGCGCATATTGGTAATCTATAATAGAGGTAACAACAATGAAAGTCGCTGTGCATTATGGTTTTTTCTCATTTTGTTGCTTACCAAGGCGGATGGGGAGGAGAGGTGCAATTTCATGGAACAAAAGAAATATGTTTTATCCTTTGACCAGGGTACGACCAGTAGTAGGGCCATGATATTTGACCAAAATGGATGCATAGTAAGCATGGCTCAGAAAGAATTTCCACAAATTTTTCCAAAACCTGGTTGGGTTGAACATGACCCAGAGGATATATGGAATAGTCAAATAGATGTGGCAAAGGAAGCCATGCTAAAAGCGGGTCTTACTGCCGAAGACATTGCCGCTTTGGGCATAGCCAATCAACGTGAAACCACAATCCTTTGGGACAGAAATACTGGTAAACCGGTTTACAATGCCATTGTTTGGCAGTGCCGTAGAACTGCAGAGTTTTGTGACGAGCTCAAGGAAAGAGGATGGGAAAAACCCATAAGGGAAAAGACAGGCTTAGTCATTGACGCTTATTTTAGTGGGACAAAGATTAAGTGGATACTAGACAATGTGCCAGGGGTAAGAGAAAGAGCCGAAAAAGGGGAAGTGCTTTTTGGCAACGTGGACACCTTCCTCATTTGGCGTCTCACAGGCGGTAAGGTGCATGTAACTGATTACACCAATGCTTCCAGAACTATGATCTTTAACATACATGCATTGGACTGGGACGATGACATACTCCAGGAGCTGGACATACCCAGAGCTATGCTTCCAAAGGTGTGTCCTTCATCTCACTTATTTGGTTATACTGATGCCAAATTATTTGGCGGTGAGATTCCCATAGCGGGTGATGCAGGTGACCAACAAGCTGCGTTGTTTGGGCAAGCCTGTTTCGAACCCGGTTCTGCTAAGAACACCTACGGCACTGGTTCTTTCCTGCTGGTTAACACTGGCAGTAAGCCGGTGGAGAGCAAACACGGCTTAATTACCACTGTTGCTTTCGGGCTGGAGGACAGCGTTTGCTATGCTTTAGAAGGTTCCATTTTTATCACCGGTGCTGCTGTTCAGTGGCTTCGTGACGGTTTAGGAATTATAAAGGTAGCAGATGAAGTGGAAACCTTGGCTAGGCAAGTCGAAGATACAGCTGGCGTTTATTTTGTACCAGCCTTTGTGGGGTTAGGTGCTCCTTACTGGGACATGTATGCCCGCGGTATGATCATTGGAATTACACGGGGCACAACAGCATGCCATCTAGCTCGAGCAACGCTGGAGGCCATGGCTTATCAAACCCGAGACGTGTTGGAAGCAATGAAGAGCGATTGCGGTTTTGACTTAAAACTACTTAGGGCCGATGGAGGAGCCTCTGTGGATAATCTACTGCTTCAAATCCAAGCGGATGTTTTGGGGCTCGCAGTACAAAGGCCAGTAGTAAGAGAAACTACTGCACTGGGTACGGCCTACTTGGCAGGATTGGCCACAGGCTTCTGGCATAATCTGGAAGAGATCGCGAACATTTGGCAACTGGATAGAACTTTTGAGCCTCAAATAACAGCAATAAAGAGAGAGGAGATGTACGCTGGATGGAAACGAGCAGTGGAAAGAGCTCGGGGATGGACCCAATAGCTGATACCACTTCGTTTGATGTGGTCATAATTGGGGCGGGTATTGTAGGTGCCGCTGCATTCCGTGAGCTATGCAAGTACGACTTGAAAGTGCTGCTACTAGATTCATTGCACGATGTAGGAGGTGATGCCAGCAGAGCTAATTCAGCCATATTGCATGGCGGATTTGATCCCCAGCCTGGTACGCTCATGAGCATTTTCAACAAACAGGGTGTTCAGCTCTGGTTCCAGTGGGCGCAGGATCTTTCCATTGATGTGGAATGGACAGGCTCATTGGTGCTTGCCTTCAATGATGCTGACATAGCCGAAATTACCAGACTTTACCACAATGGCAAGAAGGTAAGGGTTCCTGTGAAATTCTTAGGACGAGATGAAACGCTAAAAAGAGAACCTGTGGTTAATCCGGAAGTAAGAGCTTCCTTATATGCGCCGGTTTCAGGTATTATTGATCCTTTCCAAGCGGTGATTGGTTTGGTTGGTAACGGTTTGAAAAACGGCGGTCAGCTTATGCTGGATACGGAGGTTACAAATCTTAGAAAGTCACCTGATGGTTACATAACTGTGCAAACAAACCATGGCGAACTAAGAACGAAAGTGGTCGTAAACGCTGCTGGGTTGAATGCTCATCACATAATGCACATGGCTGGTGAAGACTGGTTTTCCATTCATCCCCGCCGTGGTCAGTATTTTATCTTGGACAAGAATGTGGGTAACTTGGTGCGCCATGTAGTCTTTAGAGCCCCTACACCAAAAGGAAAAGGCGTTTTGGTTAGCAGAACCACCCATGGCAATTTACTCATTGGGCCCACAGCTGAAGATCTTACTGAGCCTGACAGGAGAACAACTGCCGAGGGTTTGGCTGAAGTCCTTGAGGGCGCAAAACACTTAGTTCCATTCCCCTATGAACGCTATGCCATTGCGCAGTACGCTGGACTAAGAGCCATTGGTTCAGTGGATGACTTCGTGGTACAGCATTCCAAAACCATGGAAGGCCTTGTAAACGCAGCAGGTATAAAGTCTCCGGGATTAACTGCAGCACCAGGCATTGCACAGGAGTTAGTTAAGCTGGTGGCCGATTTATTGCCGTTAGAAGAGAAAAAGAACTTTGACCCTTATTTTGAGTTTCCACCCATACTAAGAGAACTGCCCTTTGCGGACCGCGAAAAATTGATAGATGAAGATCCCGCCTACGGACACATGGTTTGCCGCTGTGAACTGGTGACTGAAGGGGAAATCAAAAGTGTACTCAAGATGCAACCAGCGGCCAGTGATCTGGATGGCATCAAGCGGCGCGTGAGAGCCACAGCTGGTCGGTGTCAGGGCGGTTTTTGCACGCCAAGAATTATCGACATTCTGTCGCGGGAGCTGAACCTGAGTTATGACCAGATAACGAAATTTGGCAGGAATTCGAAGCTTATTTACGGCGATAACCGACGAGGTGATGAATAGTGTTTGTGGCAGTAGTGGGCGGAGGCCCTGCTGGCATGGCAGCCGCAGTGTCTGCGAAAAAAGCTGGGGCAGACCATGTGGTAATCATTGAGCGTGCAGAGCGTTTAGGGGGCGTATTACCCCAGTGTATCCATTCGGGGTTTGGTGTGAACTATTACGGTGAGGATTTGACTGGTCCAGAATTTGCGGAGCGTTTGCGTGCCGATGTAAAGGCAGCCAACATTGAGGTGTGGCTCAATGCCATGGTTATCGAAGCTTACCCAGATAAAACACTCACAGTTTCAAGACCAGAAGGAATAAGTTCAGTTAAGCCTGACGCTGTTATTTTTGCTGTGGGTGCCAGGGAACGTCCTCGTGGGGCTATTGCCATACCAGGTACACGTCCTGCGGGCGTTTACACAGCGGGTACTGCGCAGTACATGATAAACATTCAAGGGTTTGAAGTTGGCAAAGAAGTCTTTGTACTGGGTTCAGGTGATATTGGACTCATAACAGCCAGGAGGATGGCTTTAGAGGGAGCCAAGGTACATGGTGTAGCGGAGCTTATGCCTTTCCCTGGTGGTTTGGCTAGGAATGTGCAGCAGTGCCTAAAAGACTTTGACATACCTTTACTACTTTCTCATACTGTTACTGAAGTTTTAGGATCAGAGCGCGTGGAAGCTGTAAAGGTGGCCGAAGTTAGAAATGGAAAGGCTGTGCCTAATACTGAGAGAGTATTTCCTGTGGATACGCTTGTGCTGTCGGTGGGTTTGCTTCCTGAAGCAGAACTTCTGAGACAGATCGGTTTGCGCATATTGCCCTATACCGGTAGCGCCGCCGTGGATCAATTCTTTCAAACGGACATACCTGGCGTTTTTGTTGTGGGTAACGGAGTGGGCATTTGGGACTTGGTTGATAACGTGGCAATTTCTGCTTCCATTGCTGGAGCACGCGCTGCAAAATCCCAAGGTGACAGGTCAGAATTTGCTGAGGTTTCGCCTACTGACACTGTTAGGGTGGTCATCCCTCAGCGTTTATCCTTGGGAGAGTTAGAGCCACCACGTCTTTGGTTTAGGGTAGCCTGTCCCATGCCAGTTGGTGTGGCATTGCTCACTCGTGGTGAAGATGAGGTCATTGCCAGGAAAGGTTTTGCTGGATTAAAACCTGCTGAAATGGCTGAATTCCCTCTAAAGGAAGAGCAGTACCGTGCCATAAAACCGGGCGATAAGCTTCAATTAAAGGTGGCACAGCCATGACTGAGGAATATGAGCAAAACAAAACAATGGCGTTTACCTGCATCGTTTGCCCAGTGGGCTGCACCCTAAACGTTACTGTGGGAGAAGGCAATAACATAAAGGTTTTAGGTAACAAATGCCCCAAGGGAGCCGAATACGCACTTAGGGAAGTAACAAATCCTCAAAGGTATGTTCAGAGCACAGTGGTTCTGCTGGGTAGCAAGACTGAGCGTAGGTTACCCGTAAAAACTGACAAACCTGTTCCTAAAGACCGCATTTTTGACGTCGTTAAGGAAATACGAAAGGTAAAAGTAAATGCTCCTGTGAAGGTGGGCGACGTGGTTCTGGAAGATGTTCTTGGACTTGGCGTAAATGTGATTGCCACTAGAACAGTGGAGGAGTAAAGGAAAAAACTCACATAAATTGGTCGGCTGTTTCTAATTATTCTAGCCTGTCCTTATCTTAGCTCTAACGTACTTACCGCCTGAGTACTCTTTTTGCCGCTTTGAATACCCTAGGCATATGCATTCTTACGTAGGATTTTATATCCTCCCAGGCGAACATGTAGCTTTCTCCAATGGAAATAAGAAACCTGATTGGTAGTTTTGGTGAGAGGATAATGTTGTCCATCATTCGGCTGAGTCCAGAGTTTTCACCGTGGCTTCTGTAAAAACGCCTGAGGAAACCAAAATACACGGCAAAAAATGCGACTTCTTCCTTTGAAAAATTGGGCTGGTCAAGAAAAGTGAACTGGGTGTAATCAATGGGAAGTTTCACGTAACCTTTTTCCACACTGATCTTGTAAAGTATGGTTGAGGGGTAAGGAGAAAATACACTCACTATGGAATCGTCAACCTTTATAGAGGCGTTGAGTTTAACCGTGGAAAGAGCTTTTTGTCTGTTTTCTCCGGGTAAGCCCACCATGTTGAACGCAAAAGCGCGTATACCGTTATCGTGCAATCGATCTACGCCTTTCTTTAGGAGCTCGTTGCTAATGGTTCTTTCAAGCACTAACTTACGGAGCTCTTCATCGCCTGACTCCACTCCAAGATACACCTGCTTGCAATTGGCTTCTTTGAGCAACTTTACCCGGTCGTCAGTTAGTAGTTCGACTCTCTCGTCACAGGAAAATGGTAAATTCACACGGCGTTTGTACAGCTTTGTAGAGTGCTGATTTATGCTGTCCAGTTACATTGTCTTGATGTAGAAATCGATAACCCATGGTGAAGTAAATGTGTCGGAAATAATGTGCCAACACCAGTCATTATCGGTACGAGATTGAAGCACTACCTTGTGGGCTTTTGAGGAATAGAAGAAGGACGTTCAAAAAAAGATAAGCCAGCCCTCAGAAGTACATAAGCTTCAGTCAGCTAACCAGGGGCTGGCTTACTTATTGTGTTGGTGTTTCACGGTTTTCCTCTATTGTTAGAGGATCTCTACTTTACCTGCTTTCAAGCACTTTACACACACGTAAGCGGTGCGCACTTTCCCATCTGGAAAACGCCCATGTACACGCTTAAGGTTGGCTACCCAACGCCGATTGGTTCTTCTGTTGGAGTGGCTCACATTATGACCGAACGTGGTTCCTTTTCCACAAACAGAGCAAACTCTTGCCATATCTATCTCCTCCTGATATGCGTTGTGGTCTACGAGTTTTTATTATATCATGTGATTGAGATTCCTGCTTTGGTTCAAGCGAGATTTTGTCGCATGTTAAAATAACAGCCAGGTGGTGGTAAACATTGAAAATAAGAATAAAGGCAAAAGCAATAGCTCAATACTTGTCTAAGGTTATAAAGAGTTGCTACGGGATCACGTCTGTCCCGAAATCTTCGCTGAAAGACTATGCCAGTGGTCTGGTGGGGTTATATGCGTACGATGAAGGCGTCTTGGTTCGCATAAAGGATAATGTGGTTTATGCCACTGTGCATGTGGTAGTGGATCCGCTTAGCCCCATAGCAGCGATTGTGAAGAACCTAAGAGAATCCTTGGATTATGCTTTCAAGAAGCTGTTAATAAAAGACTATGAAGTTGACGTGAAAATACACGTCGCCAAAGAGAGGGCTTAACGTAATGAAAGATCATCTTACTGTGAGGGAGTTTATTTCTGCTTTTGATAGTGGCTACAGTCTGGTTAAGCAGTTGCAGGACGACATAAACGCGCTAAATGTGTACCCTGTGCCAGACGGTGATACGGGGATCAACATGTCCTTGACTTTGGAAAGTGTCGTAAATGAAATCAGGAAAATGGAAGAGGCAGACTTCTCTGAAGTGGGGCACGCACTTATAAAAGCTTCTTTGTCCGGAGCACGTGGTAATTCTGGTGTCATTCTTTCGCAAATACTTAAGGGTTTCGGCAGGGTTTTACAATCCACAGATGGCAGGCGGCTCACCTTATCAAATTTCCTCCTAGCTATTGTGGAAGGTAAGAAAACTTCATACCATGCTGTCATAAAACCCGTTGAGGGAACCATCCTTACGGTCATAAGGAAGATTTCTGAACGTATTGAGACAAAAACTTATCAGTCTTTCGAAGAAGCTTTGCACGACGTAGTTGAGGTGGGCTGGCAAACCGTATTGGAGACGCCAGAGATGTTAGATGTTTTAAAGAAAGCCGACGTAGTTGATGCTGGCGGATATGGTCTTTATGTGTTCTTTGAGGGTTTTAGAGCAGCTGTGGCTGGAGAAACTCCTAAACCTCACCGAGTAACTCAGAGAGTGTCAGAAACGTTTATTAGTGAAAGTGGTTATGGAGAGTATAAGTTCTGCACAGAAGCTTATTTCAAGTCTGACAATATGGATTTTGAGTACGCTAAAAACTTTTTGTCCTCTCAAGGTGATTCCATTGTTCTTGGACAAGAAGGCGGATTGTGGCACTTTCATGTTCACACTAACGAGCCTTTCTTAGTTTTGCAGGAGATGGGCAAGTTCGGAGAGCTCATACAGGTAAAGATTGACAATATGGCGGCCCAAGTGGAAGGCAGATTCCAAGTAGAGGAAAAGCCTTTTGCAGTGGTAGCTGTGGCTCCCTCACCTAAATGGGCTGAGTTGTTTCGTTCCATAAAGGTGGATTTTGTGGTGATGGGTGGTCAGACCATGAACCCTTCAGTGGGACAAATACTCGATGGGGTTAAACATGTTCACAGCAACAAAGTCTACATTTTGCCCAATAATCCAAACATCATTTTGTCGGCAGAGCAGGTAAGAGAATTAACAGATAAAGAGGTTGTTGTCATTCCAACGAAGAATCCTGCACAGGCTGCAGTTGGGCTTTCCTTGTATTTCGGGGTTGAGGATCCGTTGGATGTATTCTTTAAACAGATCCTCGATCATACGAATTTTATCGAGCTTACTAGAGCCACAAAAGATTCGCACGTAGATGGGCTTGACGTCAAAGCTGGAGACTGGCTCGTCCTCTGGGATGATCAGTTGAAAGCAGCTTGCAGCAGATGGGATTGTGTACTTGAAACACTGCAGGAGCTGACCAAGAACTCTGGCTACACCATTGCCAGCATTTTCAAAGGCTTGGATGCGAAAGAGCAAGAGACCCAAACCATGAAAGAGCTTTTTGCATCACTAGGCATGGAAGTTGAAGAATACGACATGGATCAGCCTTTTTATCCTTATTGGGTGCTGGTAGAGAAAAGTTGAAAAGTGAATTACAGAACAAGCTCTCTTTGGCTCTAAAACGTGAAGTGGACAGCAAGTTTGCTGTTACGCAAACCGAAGACGAATGGTTCCACTATGTGGTAGTGGAATATCTCAGTGAGCTAAGAAAGTCTGTGAACACACCTCTTGAGCTTGTCCAAATAGACGAGCTTATTGCGGAGTTTAACCGTTACCCCTTACTCCCTCTATCGGAGCGAAAGAAACTTTGTCAGCATTTAGTCGGCCTTGTGAAAAAGCACTCCAAAGAAGCTGATGAAGGGGGCGCAGGCGTTCAACAGCGTCCATATGAACCAGCTGAACTTTGGGAAGAGCCTGTGAGCAAGTTAAAGGGGGTTGGCAGCAAAGTAGGAGCTTCTTTGGAAAAACTTGACGTAACTACCGTTTGGGACCTTATCCATTATGTGCCCATGAGGTTCGTAGATAGAAGCAAGATACTTAAAGTAAAGCAGCTTCGGACGGGTATTGATGCCACGGTGTTAGGGACAGTGGTGGATGTGAAGTTGCAAAAGACATATCGTGGATACAGATTGCTCACTGTGACCTTGCAAGATGACACAGGCAGGGTTGACTTGGTTTTCTTCAATCAAGAGTTCTTAGCTAGGAAATTCCGCCGAGGTCAACTTGTAATGGTTACTGGTAAAGTTGAATCAAATCATGGACGCTTGCAGCTAACAAATCTTCGCTCTGATTCCTTTGAGGTTTTGGAGCCTGGGAAAGAAATACTGCCCATGATTCCTGTCTACAGAGCTGGAGCAGGAACTACGACTAACACAATAAGGAAGGTAATCTTCAACGCCCTAGATCAGTATTCGCACAAAGTACCTGAGATTTTTCCATATTGGCAAGAAAAAGGTTTTTTAAGTTACCCTGATGCAGTTGAAAAACTGCATCGTCCTGAAAATCAGGCGCAGTTTGAAAAGGCACGTTCTGAAATTGCCTACAGAGAGATTTTTGTACTCCAGGTGCTCCTCGCATTAAGGAAAAAAGTCATAGGTCAAGCACAGGGTATCAGTTTTAGGGTGGAACGAGATTGGATCGAAGAACTAGAGAGAAAGCTACCTTTCACTCTGACGAATGCTCAAAAACGTGTGATTTTAGAAATACTAAATGACATGCAAAAAAGTAAGCCCATGAATAGGCTCCTGCAAGGCGACGTAGGTTCTGGAAAGACCGTGGTTGCCATGTTTGCCATGTTTGTGGCAGCAAAGAATGGCAAACAGTCGGCTGTCATGGTACCCACGGAAGTGCTGGCTTTTCAGCACTACATGGTGTTTTCTCAGTGGGCTGAACAGTTTGGGCTAAGAGTTGGGCTTTTGGTTGGTTCACTATCTGCATCAGAAAAGAGTAAGGTGAAGCGTTACCTTAAGTCAGGTCAACTGGACATCGTGGTGGGTACCCATGCGCTCATTCAGGAAGATACAAGTTTTAAGGACTTAGGACTGGTGATTATTGACGAGCAACACCGCTTTGGAGTTTATCAACGAGCTGCACTGATTAGCATGGATAAAAGCAAACAGCCTGACGTACTAGTGATGAGTGCCACCCCCATACCCAGGACTTTGGTGCTTACTTACTACGGTGACTTGGATGTGTCGGTGATTGACGAACTTCCTCCCAATAGGAAGCCAGTCAAAACCTTTTGGGTTTCAGAAAAGAGGCGTAGTTCCGTTTATGAAGCTGTGAAGCGTGAGCTTGATGAAGGTCGTCAAGCTTACGTAGTAGCCCCTCTCATTGAGGAGTCAGAATCCATCGAGGCAGCGGCAGCTACCAGCCTCTATGAAGAACTGTGCAGTACTTTCCTGAAGGATTACAAAGTGGGGCTTTTGCACGGAAAAATGAACAAAGAAGAAAAGAAAAACGTCATGGATGAATTTAGGAAAGGTTCATTGCAGGTTCTTGTTTCTACCACTGTGATTGAAGTAGGTGTGGATGTGCCAAATGCCACTGTCATGGTTATTGAGGGCGCTGATCGCTTCGGGCTTTCACAACTACATCAACTCAGGGGTAGGGTGGTACGAAGTTCTTATCAAGCTTACTGCTATTTAATAGCAAATGCGAAGACGCAGGAGGCTGTTGAACGTTTGGAATCCATGGTCAAATACAGTGACGGTTTTGCCCTTGCTGAGAAGGATTTGCTTCTTAGAGGACCTGGTGAACTCATGGGGGAGCGTCAACACGGTTTTTCCGGTATGCGTGTGGCTGATCTTATAAAAGACATGAAAATGCTGGAACCGGCTCGTCAAGATGCTGAACGTTTAGTAAGTGAAGATCCAAATTTGGAACGACCTAGTTCCAGTTTCCTAAGACGTTACCTCCTTAAGGAGTTTGGTGACGCCAGTTTCCTTCTGGGTGTGGCTTGAGAAGATGGTAGAAGAGGAAAGTCGACGGCTTCATCTTAACGAAATGCAACTTCCTTTGCCACCAGCGTTGTTCGAAGGTTTGGATTTGGATTGTGTTAGATTCTATCCTCCTGAAGAGCTTGAAGAACAACTGCGCTTACAGATTGCCGACTACGCAGGTGTGGATCCCTCTTTCGTTTTTATTTATTCTGGCATTGATGGTCTTATCGAGCTCATGTACAAGGTGTTTTGGGACAGAGCTTTTCTCATACATGATCCTGCTTACTACGTCTATGAGCATGAAGCATTAAGGCAGGGAATATCTTTATCTAAGGTGAAACTTAGATTCTCTAAGTTGCCTAGCGACTTTTCAGTGCAAGCTCAGGGAAAAGTGACCGTGGTGGTGAATCCCAATAACCCAACTGGAAACATACTAATGGATGAAACCTTGGCTGAGAAACTTCTTTCAAATGTTGAACTGTTGGTAGTTGATGAAGCATACTATGAATTTTCAGGTGTCACCTTTGCTCCCTTGCTTGAGAAATGGCCGAACTTGGCCATTTTCCGTACCTTTTCCAAGGCTTTTGGTCTAGCTGGTGCCAGGGTTGCCTACATGTTGGCGCATCCAAAAACTGTTGGCCTTTTTTCACAGTACTCAGAGGTTTACAGAGTTTCCACTCTTTCACTAATGCTGGCTAAAAATGCTTTAGCAGATACGAGCTATGTAACTGAGTATGTGCAAGTAGTAAAAACGCAGATGGAGCGTTTAATAAATGCCCTGAGCACTCTTCATATCAGTTCAAGACCCAGTGTCTGCAACTTCATTTTGGTGGACAAGGACTTTGCTGAATTCTTGGTTTCAAAAGGTTTTAAAATAAAGTTCTTTGAAAAGTGGGGCAGGCTGACAGTGCCAAGCCCAAGCGTTACGGAAGAGGTGATTGCTCTTGCTGAAAATTACAGGCGGCTCACTTAAGAATTTATCCATGAACCCACCTGATGTGCCTGCTCTAAGGCCTCTTCCGCAAAGAGAACGGCTTGCCCTTTTTTCCATGTTGGGAAATGTGGAAGGAAGCCGCGTCGTAGACCTTTATGCTGGTTCAGGCATTGTCGCTTTCGAGTTCTTGTCCAGGGGAGCAGTAGAGGCTGTTGGCGTTGAAAACAATAGAAAACTGTGCCAGTTTATGCGAACACAGGCTAAAAAATGGAACGTGAATTTGAAAGTGGTTTGTGAGGATGTGTTTCGTTTTCTTAGGCGTCCCCTAGAAGCCGATTATTTATTTATGGGACCTCCAAACCACAAAGGCCTTGTAACAAAGACACTGGATGCGCTTAGCGCTATTGAGTTCACAGGCATTGTCATTATTCAGCACTCCTCCCGAGAGCCATTGCCACCGAGCGTAAAGGTGCTTAGGTCTACTGGTAAAGATGAAAGTGTAGTCGATATTGTTAAGTTAATTTTAGATTAGCGGTATAATTGTTTTACAAAGGGGGTGAGGAGTTGGTTAGCGAAGGTTTGGCTTTTGGGGAAATCGTTATCCAAGGCAAGTCTTATCGAGACGATGTGTTCCTTGGATATGGCGAGCCGCAACCTTGGCAAAGAATAGAACCCCATCAAGTGGTATTGGAGGATGTACAGGAGCTAATTCCTTCTGATGTTTGCTATGTAGTTTTCGGAACAGGTTTCACTGGGCGTATGGTAGTTTCGCCTGTTGTGGCAGAGCACCTCCACAAGAAAGGTATAGCTTGTGTGGAGCAGAAAACGCCACAGGCTTTGGAGACTTACGAGAAGCTCCTAAGCAAAGGCGAAAAAGCTGTGGCGTTTCTGCATTTGGGCTGCTAAACGTCTAACAACTGCCAGTGCTAATTAAATAGATTCCTTTATCTGGTCATAAAGATCAGGGAACTGTTGCAAATGTTTTCTTCGGTCGTTTCTGAGTGCTTCCATCATGTTCTTGTATTCTTCTTTACCATAGATCTTATAAGGGTCAAATTGTGAAAGGTCTAAACCAGGTACTTCTACAGGAATTTCGTATCCCAGATCTTCGTTGTATTGCCACTTTATGGTACCTCTGGCTATGTTTTCCACTATTTTAAGTGTGACTTCAGGTGTAATCTTTATTCCGTCCAATCCACCAATTTTACCTGTGTTCACAATGTACACATCAATGGGATGGTTGCTTAGTATTTCGTAAAGCCTGTTCCCACTTTTTTCTGGTTTGTTTATGATAAATGGGTCGAAACCTACCACACGAGTCGTCTCGCCCACACGTGTGGGGTCATCGGCGCTAGTAATAGTACTCTCACCGAGCATGAAGAAAGCGGCAGCCTGTGCCGGACCTGTGAGTTTACCTACAGGCGGAATATCATAGCGCCTTGTGTTAAATAGGAAGAAATTTACTTGCGGAAGATCGATGCGGTCGCTGGTGTTAGGAATACGCCTTCGGTTTATCACAGCCCGGCCGTTGGTACTTATGCTCATGTTGTCAAAATCTATTTCCCCTTCAGGAGAGACATACACGTTCTCAAGTATGGCATCTTCAGCTAAACAGGCATCTTGAAGTTCTGGTGTGGAGCTTACTGAATCTGTTTTCACATAAAAGTTCTTTTCAGTGCCGTAGGAATTTCCTTTTGTGGTGAGCATGTTAATGTCGTCTTGCAGTATTTCTACGCCCTCCGGTGCCACCAAATTGTGGCTGTTTACGCTTATGGTAGTTTTACCGGTACCTGACAAACCGAAAATTAAGGCACCTCTTTCAGTAAGTTGTCCTTGGGCATTCTTGACTCGGTATATTTTGCTACCTGCATGTAGCCCAATGCCGCCCCGTTCTTCGCGCATTATGTGCATTGCCATTCTCAAACCAGCCATCTTCGATTCTCCATAGTAATCTGAACCAAGAATCATGGTGAAGTGCAAATTAGGGAACACCAATATGCGTCTGTCAGGCCAATCAGGGAATGCAGCAATGTAAATGTCAGGATCTTTTTGCCCCACTGGGTCAAAGTTATTATGAGTCATCATAAAGGCAAGGCGTGCGTATTCCGATGGCACAATATAAAGCTGTCTGAATAAGTTTTCCGGTGACTGCCCAATGTTTCTTTCCACTTTTATCCATTTTCTGGATTGGTAGTGCTGGAAAACCTCTTGAAATAAAGTCTCCAAGTCAGGCGTAATCTCATAGTGATACTCGGTAAACTTGGCACTCCTGGACTTGATTTTCGAGTGATACACCGGGATACCATAACGATTTGGAATTTCATCCTTCTTAGCCATCTGCCGAAGATCAGAAAGCTCAGGGTTCTCCATAAATGAAAAATCGGTAAAGAACTTTTCCCACATGGCGCAGCCTCCTATTAAGTAAAAGTTAATACCTTAACCTTTACTTTACATTATATCAGCTGCCAGCCAAATTCCTCCAGTAGTGCTAGTTCTTTGCTCCAGTCACCTGGTACAAGCACCATGTGGTTGCCAATGCTACGCTTGAATGGGTTCTGCTTTAGCCTCAGCGTGATCTGGGTTCGGCACATGTTTTCCACATGCGGTTTTTCCACAGTTTCTCCTACAAAGTACTTGTATTTTTTGTCTTTACCCATTCTAAACGCTGTGTAAACGCCTTCATGGAATTGTCCATTGATGCCCACGTTGTAGCCTGTTTCAAAATGAGTGGTCAAGGAGTAGCTATCTACTAAATCAAGCGCTATGGTGCAATGAGCAAAGGTATACTCGGGATGGTTTTTGCGTGCCAAGTTTATCATGAAGCCCGGTGTCCCCATTAGCTGATTCGCTATCATCATTGTTACTAGGCTTTCTACATCCCCTTCACAGGCAGCTGGTATTTTCTTGGTATTGAATAGGGAAAGAGATAAGCAGCCTGTTATCTTGAGTTGAACTGCCATATCAAAACATCGGAGTGCAAAAGCGGTCAGCTGGTATTTATCGATAATCTTCTGCAAGGCAGTGTAAACCTTTGTGCCCTTTAGGACTTCCTCTTTCTCAATACCTGAGGACGATGCCTTATCCCAGATTTCATCAGCTAGTGATTCCTGTTCTTGAAGCAAACTATTCAACTCTTCCAAAGGTATTTCCATATAAGGTATCTGTAACTGATTGAGGATGGTGTAATCACCACTCTTTATGAGCCATGAACTGGGCTTACCAATGAGGCCCGCTTTCTGCTGCTTTAAATTTTCAAAAACACTAAGCCACTTAACGTAATTATCTGAAAGTTCACTAACTAAAGGGACATTAAACCCTTGCTCCAAGGCGTAACTTTGAATCTCTAAACTAGCAGCTAGACCATTGGCAGTACCGAAAGGTATGAGGATGACGCCTGGTTTTAAGAAGTCTTTTGCAATCTCTTCGCTTCCTCCACTAAGTACAATCAACGCTTCAGGGTCTTGCGATTCTTCCAAAGCGATCCCGTGAGCGTTAAAGAACTCCGTAGCTTCCTTTTTCATCGATTCCGCTAAGTTCATGATGGGACTTGCAACGAATTTGACTTTCACGTTTTCACCTCGCAATTTGCATAGCAGACCATGTTATGAGCGTAACCACTGTGCAAGCTATTAGCACGCCAGCAGCCAGTGAAGCCCATGCCAGAGGTCTTTTTACTTCTAGTGCTTCTGCAACTACTGCCCCTGTGAATGCACCTGTACCAGGCAATGGAATTCCCACAAAGATGGCTAAGGATACAGCTATACCCGTTTCGTATTGTTTGAATCGCTTTAAGGCGTTTCTCACATAGTTCTCATAGTAATTCCTCAGTTTTGGGTACCTTAGTAGCCAGGACTTGAGTAGCTTTACTCCTTCGTAAACTACTATGCCCATTAATGTGTTACTGAAGAACGCTACTATGAAAACTCCAACTACGGGCAGCCCTGCTAATAATCCGTATGGAATGCTGCCTCGGCATTCCACAATGGGGCTCATAGAAATAAGTGTTAAGTAGATCCATTTATTCAGGTTCACAGTGGCTATTATACAATACTGTTATGGTCAGTCAGGTTAAGGCTTTTATTTTAGCTGTTGTTTTTGCTTTGGGGTCTTTTTTTGGTTATGCAACTTTGGGACCTTTTACTGATTTGGAACGTCAGAAGGCATTTGACTCATATCAAACGTTAGTTGAAGACACTGTAAGGGAGCAGCTAGAGCGCATCTCGTCTTTCACTGGGGAGCACACTGTGGGTCATGACTCACTGGTTTTCAAGGGCGTTGGCTATGCGGATACGGATTTTGAGAGTTACAACATGGTGCTGGAGATGAAAGGGTATGTTGTGGCCAAGTATGAGATTCGTCTAGTTGACGGTAACCTTATGTGCACTTCAACGCTAAGTTCTTATGCTGCATTCTTCAAGGCTCACGATGAAATCAAAATGTCTAGTTTTTCCCTTGCTCCCGCTGGCGAAAACAGCAGTAGTTGTTCACTTTCAACTTTTAATGCGGCTAGACAGAATCATTGAGTAAACTTTGTCTAGGATTTCTTCAAAAGCCTTGTCACGAGAATCACGGGGTCTTGGTAGGTCTACACTTATTTCTCCAATGATGTGACCAGGTCTGGCGCTTAGCACTAAAATGCGGTCTGCCAAAAAAACAGCTTCTTCCATGTTATGAGTAACCATGAGTACGGACTTAAGGGGCAGACGTTTCTCTAGCCACAAATTCACTACTTGTTCTCTGAGGTCCGCTGCGGTTAGTACGTCCAAAGCAGAAAATGGTTCATCCATGAGTAGAATTTCAGGCTCCACTGCCAAAGCTCTAGCTATTCCTACTCGCTGTTTCATGCCACCAGAAAGTTCTCTTGGGTAGGCATCTTCAAAGGAATCCAATCCTACCATGTCGATGTATCTTAGGGCTGTTCTTATCCTCTGGCGTGGGGCTATACCTCGAGCTTCCAAAACGAGCTCTATATTCTCTTGTACAGTTAGCCAAGGTATGAGTGCGAAGCTTTGGAAAACCATGCTCACGTTTGGGTTCGGTTGAGGGTTAGGCTCTCCCTTGTAGAGAACCTCGCCAGTGTATTCATTCAGGATACCACTTATGATTCGCAGTATGGTGGATTTTCCAGAGCCAGAGGGTCCAACCAAACAAAGGAATTCGCCTTCGTCTAAGGTAAAACTAATATCTTCCAATACAGAAAGCTCTTTTCCCTTCTCTTTAAATGTCAGGTTTAAATTTCTAACATCCAATAACGTCACCGCACTCATCACTCCGTTATATTGTACTTTTCCGCTGCTTTGCTGTACCAAGGTCTCCAAAAGAGCATGTTAACCAAAACAATCAGCGCTGTCATGCTTAGCACGATAAGGAGCAGTGCCTTTGTATCAGCAGTTGACTGTACTAGCAGTGCCCCAATACCTGGTATGGAATACACCTTGTCACCAAACTGCACATGCTCAGCCACAATGGAAGCGTTCCATGCTCCTCCCCATGCTGTTAGAGCTCCAGTTATTAAAGGTGGCAGGATAGCTGGAATGAGTATGTTCTTGTAGTAAAGCCAACCTTTTATATTGAATACTTGTGCCATTTCTGTTAACACACCTGGTAAAAGCATGGCTCCCTTGCTCATGTTAAACAATGCATACCAAAATGAGCCTGTAAGTAAAAGTAATATGGACAAAGGCTCCATGTAAGCACGCCCTCCTAAAGCCACAATTGGAGGATAAAAAACAACTGCCGGTATGCTCCCTAGTATAGAGGCCAATGAGTAAATGTTTTGGGCGGCCGCCACGTTTTTAACGCTTCTTATTACAAAAGGTAAAGCCAAGAGGACAGCAATTACTACTGCAGCTACTACGCGCATTGTGGTAACTGTGAGAGCAGCAGGGATTTGTGAAAGAATGTTACTAGGATAGGGAGGCGAGAACAACCAGAAGATAAGATACCCCAGACCTCCTACTAAGGCAGCACCTATTACATAAAAAACGTACTTAGCTACGGCACTCAGTTTCTTAGTGCCTAGGCTAACCAGTTTTACCAAAACGGTATCGACCTTTAAAGCTTTTCCAAAGTCGAAGAGCACGTCTGCCACAGTAGGCCATTCAGGTGCTGTTCCAACAGCATTGTACTGGAACAGCTCGGACCATTTAACTAATGGTCTAAAAATGAGTACTTGAAGCAAAGCGTTTATCAGAACGATGGTTCCAATGCACATGACTACGCCCAAAATGTTGCCTTGCGCCAGGTAATTCATCATGCTAGACCCCAAACCAGGCAATTTTACTTCTTGGCTACCCAAGGTTATAATTTCACTTGCCATCAAGAAATACCAGCCATTGGCCATACTAACACCGCTGTTAAACACGATGGTTGGCACCATGGCTGGCAAATAAATACGTTGGATTGTAAACGTTTTGCTAAAATTGAAAGCCTTACCTACTTCCACTAATTCCCTTGGTAATGTTTTGACTGTCTCGTATACACCGAAGGCGATGTTCCACGCTTGAGAGGTAAAAATAAGAAATATGGCTGCCAGTTCTAAGCCTATACGCTGGCCTCTAAAAACAGCGACGAAGAACGCTATAGCAACAGGGAAGAAGCCTAGTATGGGGACAGACTGAAGTATGTCCAAAATGGCTATCATGATTTTTTCTCTTCTGGGACCCGAGCTGGCAGATACTCCGTAAAAGATCCCAAAAGCCAAAGAAAGAAAATATGCGACAAAAATACGATATGTAGACCACAAAGCAGCTGATATCAGTTGCACACTTCTCTATACCTCCTAGTAAAAACGTTGTTCTAGGTATTATCTATCTAATTCACTCTTCTGCTTGGTCGTTTTGCTCAGGATTGTTTTCTTCGTCTTCCTCGGTTTCCAGGTGGATGGTTTGTTCGTCAGAATCCACCCAGATAAGCTCAGCAAATCTCGCCCAGTCCAAGAGATTTCTAACGAAGTACTTAACTTCTCTTTCGCTGTATTCACCGTCAATAATTCTCTCTAAGTATTCCATGTCGACACTGTGTTCCTCAGATTCTGCCAGTGCCGTGAGCAATTCCACCATATAAGGCAGTTTACTTAGTACCTCGGAAATATAGGTTTTACGCTGTTCCATGTTCTGGTCAGTGAATTGTTTTCCTACTTCTGTGAACACCACGTCTCCGTTATCCACTTCCACCAGATTGAACAGTTGGGCAGTCTCAATGGTGGATATAAGCTCGTCAATATCATGTCCCAATGTCCTTCCCAACTTGTACAAGTCCACATGGCCGCCTTCATCATCCAGGATCTCCAAGAGTCCTAATACTTCGCTAACACGAGCTTTTGGCAATGGAACGTCCATTTTATGCATCAGTCCTCCCTAATTGGGTATATCTACGAACATCTTTACATTTTTTGATTTTACCATGTTAGATAAAGGTTTAGTTCGTGTTGGGTTAAAATAACAAATAGGAGGATAGGGAGGGCGCGGGGCCCGCCTGGGCTCCGCGTTTTACAGTACATCCCTTGTTTTGGAGTATTTATAATTATGGCAAAACGAAAAGAACCAAAAGTGGGCGATAGAGGAATTCTCAGGGTTAGGGAACCGGGGGAAACTGGTGTTGAGTACTATTCTACCCGGATTGAGGACGTGAGGGACGGTTTGATCGCCTGTTCTCAGCCCATGCGCGGTCAGGTTTATGTGAAGATCCTATCTAGTCCAGTGGAGCTTACGTATCTAAAGGGCGATAGTGTCTTTAGTTTGATGTGTGAAGTCATTGAACAGGGCAAAGGCGATCCTCCCTTAATTGTGCTCAAACCAATTAGTGGTATTTATAGGTCCGATAGGAGAGAGTACGTGAGAGTTCCTTGGATGCTTGATGCTGAGTTGTTATTTGTAAAAACGTTTCCTGCTGATGTAAAAAAGTTCTGGGAAGATCATTCCCATGAGTCAGTTCGAGCTGTCATATTGGATCTAAGTGCCGGCGGGTGCCGGCTTTCGCTAGCAGAAGCTTGCATGGTGGGAGAGAAAGTACTGATTCGTTTCACAGTCCCGGAACCAAACCCTGACACTTTTCTGTTACCTGCTCTTATAAAACGTGTTGAACCTGGTAGTGAGCCTGGAGTAACCAATGTAGGTTTGCAGTTTGTTGATGTAAAGGACGTTATTCGAGATAAGCTGTGTAGGTCAGTGTTCTGTAGGCAGAGAGAACTAATAAAGAAAGGCTTTTACGAACTTGAGGAAGAATGACTCTCTTTCCATGCCAGGTACAATGCACCTATTGTCCACACCAGTGCTACTATCCACAGAACAACAGATTCCATGGCCACAGAAACGCCCATCAGAAAAAGTGATGTGCCCAAGTACATGGGGTGTCTCACATAGTCGTAGATACCCTTGCCTTCCTTAGTAAAAACGTAGTGTTCCTCGGCTTTTCCTATTAAATAAGCACCGAAGGCTGTAAAAGCCATACCAAGCGTTACCAGGCTGGGATGCAAACTCTCCTTACCAGAAACTGCAAAACCGAAAACAAGAGAGATCACTAACCACACAGGACTTATTTTTCTAGGCAGCATAAATCGTTCCACCTCATATCATCCTATATAATAGATGACATGGAAGGCGTTTACACTAAAAAGCTCACGTGCCCTGTGTGCAAGAGCGAAGTGTACGTTGCGCGTTTGAAACATGGTGCTTATACCGTTATTTCCAGGGATTCGGACTTGCATCCTTGGGTAAACGGAATTAATCCCATTTATTACGTTGGTGCTGTTTGCGAGAATTGTGGATATGCTGCTTTGGAGTCCCATTTCGAGGAAGTCCCTCCCGATGAGATTAAGAAACTTCTACCTTTACTAGCCAAGAAACGTTTGGCAGGCATAAAAGGTGTGAGGGAAGAAAGAACATGGGAAGACGCTCTGTACGTACTGTCTTCTGTTTTTGAGCAGTACGAGATTAGAAATACTGATCCGTATAACCTAGGCTATGTGGCTCAAAATATCGCCTGGCTGTACAGGGAAATAAAAGACGAAGAGAACGAGCAGGTTTGGCTTGAAAAAGCTCTTCAGTACTATTTGAAGGCCTATGAATCCAGTGCACAGTTACCGTCAACGCTTGGTGAGGCAGGTTTGGGTTATCTTATAGCGGATTTGTATGCAAGGTTAGGCAATTACAGGGATGCTTTACAGTGGGCATCACGAGTGGTGCAGATGCCCAAAAACAGAAAGAAAGTATTGTTCGACCAACTTTCCAGGGAACTATGGCAAGACCTTAGGGAGAAATACAAATCCTCATCTCAAGAGGAGAGAAATTGGCGCACCACTTTGAGGACAGATGTGCAAAGAACCTTGCAGAGTAAGGGAGTTCTAACTACAACAATGGACTCGCTTATTAGAAATGTGGGGCTATGGGCTAGTGGAGAAATTGTTAAGGATTTACAAGATCTTACTAAAGAGGATATCGAGGCTGTGGCTTCTTTCGAGTGGTTTAATAAATTAATAGAGATTAGTTCAGGACATAAAATAATAGGAGACATCCAGTTGGCAAAATTATTGTCCAGTGGGCAGGAAGAACCTGCAGTGTATCTGATGCCGGAACGCTGGCCTGAGCCTCCTGCCATGGTTTTAACGGACCAACCCTTAAGCTCAGGCAAAAAGATTTTGTGGCAAGGGTATGGCTTTCTGAAAGGGAAAGTGAGGAAGTTGTTCATTATGGAGGTGTAGAAGTGGAGGAATATGTTGTATTTACCCTTGGCGACAGGAAATATGCCATAGCACTCTCGAATGTGGTAGAAATACTACTGCCAGGTTCTGTATACCCGATACCGAACAGTGCTGCAAACGTACTTGGCCTTACTAATATAAGAGGCAATATTTTGCCAGTGTTGGATATAAAGCCACTGCTTGGAGAAAGAGAAAATTCAAGCTCTGAATTGAGGCGGCACGTTTGGATACGATCTGGCAATGAAGATATTGTTATCGTGGTGGACAAAGTCGATGGTATAAAGAGAGTTAGCGAGGAGGATGTGGCTCAGCCTCCAGAAGATCTCACTGTAGGGAAGCGCATTAAGAAAGTGATACTGGCAAATAATGATCTCATATTGGTAGTAGATCCTCTGGATTTGGTGGGGTGATCAGTATGGACGATATGAACGAGTACCTTCCCATCTTTCTTCAGGAAAGCTACGACTATATAAATTTGTTGAATAACAACTTGGTTTTATTGGAGCAAGATCCCAGTAATAAACAAGCGTTAGCAGAAGTTTTTAGGGCTGCTCATACACTCAAAGGTATGTCTGCTACAATGGGTTTCCAATTCTTGGCTGATGCGGCACATGAATTAGAAAGTGCTCTACAAATTTACCGTGATACACACGAACCTGTGGATGAGAAAGCTATTGAGCTTGGCTTTCGAGTTCTCGACTATATGGAGAACCAAATGAAAAGAATCGAGGCTAACGAGTCACTTGAGCCGTTTCACGTTACTTCCTCAAATGAGGTAAACGAGAAGGGAAAAAAAGAAACTACCCTTGAGGTTACGTCTAGCTTTGCCTTAGGTGCTTTTGAGGAAGAGGTTGTTCGCGCAGCGTTGGAGCAAGGGCAAAAGGCAGCCATCTTAGAAATCAATTTAGAACAAGGTGTTTTGATGAAGGGTGTCAGAGCTTTCATGGTATTCAAAGCCATTGAGGATTCTGGTTTTGAAGCTATAAGTTCTCAGCCCGATGCAGAAAGTCTTGAAAAAGAAGAGTTCGATCTAGAGTTTAGAGTGCTCGTGGTGGGTAGCGGAGATCTTGACAGCTTAAGGAACAAAATTCTTCGCATTGCTGAAGTAGCTTCTGTGGATGTAATTGAGATCGGTCTCAACGAACAAGCATTTCCCAGTAGTAGCAATGAGCTACGCGAACAAACTTCAACCAAGCAGTCCGATAGCGGAGAAGGGACAAAAAACCCGAACTCTTCAGACAGCTTGGCTCAAGCCTATGCGGCCAGCGCTGCAGCAACAGCAGAAGAAGTTGACCAGCAACAACAGAAAAAGCCCATAAAGAACTATATCAGGGTGCCTGAAGAACATGTTAATAATCTCATGTCTGCTATTTCTGAACTGGTACTTGAAAAAGCTGAGCTGGAACTAGCCATAAAAACGGGAAACGAGGAAGCTCTATGGTCACTGTATGAACGCTTGAGCCGTTCTATTAATTTGGCGCAAGGCGAAATCACGGCGCTACGTATGACTCCTTTGTCTTTTGTATTTGAGCGTTTCCCAAGGATGGTGCGTGATCTTTCCAGAGATTTACAAAAACAGGTTAGGTTCATTATGGAGGGTGGGGACACTGAAATAGACAGAACAATAATCGATCGACTGGGTGACCCGTTAGTGCACCTATTAAGAAATGCAGTAGACCATGGTATTGAAAGACCTGAAGATAGAATAAAGGCTGGCAAGGATCCAACGGGAACTGTTAGATTAAAAGCCTATCATGAAGGCAACAACGTTTACATAGTAGTGGAAGATGATGGTGCAGGGATTGATACTGCGAAGGTTCTTGCAAAAGCTGTGGAGCGTGGTTTGGTAACTTCAGATCAGGCATCTTTTCTTTCTCAAGAAGAAATATTTAGTTTCTTATTCTTACCTGGTTTTTCTACGTCGGATACTGTTTCAGAAATATCAGGGCGTGGCGTGGGTATGGATGTTCTAAAAAACACTGTGGAAGAGTTAGGAGGAACTGTACAAGTGCGCTCAGTTCTCGGTAAGGGGACCACAGTAATTATGCGCTTACCTCTGACCATGGCTATCATTAGTGCTCTGCTCGTAAAGGTGAATGGATTGATCTTTGCACTGCCTCTTTCGGTGGTCGAGGAGATTAGCAATGATGTTGAAGCTGTTAAAGAAACACCGCAAGGGAATGTGCTTTTGCTCAGAGGTGAGCTTTTGCCTGTGTATTCTGTGGCAGGTTTGCTGAATTTACCTGATAATGGACAGAATAACCATATTGTGGTCATAAGGAATGGTCAGAAAAAAGCTGCACTCTTAGTGGCTGAAACAGTTGGCAAACAGGAAATCGTTATAAAACCTTTGAAATCGAGGTTTGTACCACGCTACGTTGATGGTGCTACCTTGTTGGGCGACGGAACAATAGGTTTAGTTGTAAACACATCCATGTTATTGGAGGGCCACAATAATGTCAAAAGATGACTTGTCAAATCCAGTAATACTTGATGTCTTGAAGGAACTAGCTAATATTGGTACCGGTCACGCTGTTACAGCTTTGTCTTCCATGATTGGCAAGTTTGTTGGGATAACGGTCCCAGAGGTCTATTTGGAAAGCCTTGGGAAGGTAGCCAATATACTCGGTGATCCTGAAGAAGAAGTAGCAGCAGTTTATGTGGGCTATCATGGTGAGCTCGATGGAGGTGCCATGGTCATATTTGATGCTAGTTCCACTCATGGTTTGTTTCAGGCACTTATGGGTTCTGATATGGACCTTTGTGATCCCATGGGTTTATCCATGATACAGGAAGTTGGGAATATTTTAGTAGGTTCTTTTGTTAGCGCTCTGGCAACTTTCTTTGGTAGCACCATTTTAGCAGAGCCACCTGGGGTTGCTGTGGATATGCTCGGTGCTGTGTTAAACGTTCTACTTGCTGAGGTGGGGCAACACGCAGATTATCTCATAGTTGCAAAGACTACCATTTCCATTGAAGACGTGAACATTAGGGGTTGGATAGTGGACATCCCCACGCCAGAAAGTTTCAAGAGGATTACTGAAAAGCTCGGGTTATGACTAATATGTTGAATGTGGGCATTGGAGAGATAGCGGTTCTTGACAAGCCTGGGAAGATTGGAGCAATTGGACTGGGTAGTTGTGTTGCTGTCGCCATGTACGATCCCATAGCCAAAGTAGGCGGCATGGTTCATGTTTTGCTACCTGATTCTAGGGGACAAAAAACGGAACTGCCTGGTAAATTTGCTAATACGGGAGTTCCTTATTTACTGAAGCTCATGGAACAAAAAGGAGCCAGAAAAGACAGAATCATTGTGAAAATTGCTGGAGGAGCCTCTTTGATGAATGTTAGTGTGGGCAATTTTGGAGACATCGGTAAAAGAAATATCGAGGCTGTGAAAGAGCAGCTCAATGCTTTGGGACTCCGCTTGCAAGGTGAAGATACTGGTGGTAATGAGGGTCGTACGTTTATTCTGGATTTAGCCACGGGTACCTTTACTGTAAAAACGGCGCGCAGCGGTTTGCGCCAAATCTGATCATGATGGTGGAAAAGGGATGGATTATAGCAGCTAGGAAAGGCGATGACAAAGCTCGCGAACAGGTACTTATGAGCTTACAAAGGGTCATAGAAAGGCAGGCATCTCAGCTTACCTATTACAACATTTCGTTGGAGTGGGATGACCTTCTGGCGGTAGGACTCATAGCTGCAAATGAGTGCATTGATTTATATAACTTGGAAAGCGAAATTCCATTTGAGGCTTTTGCTTCAAAGGTAATAAGAAACAAAATGGTGGATTACCTGCGCACCACAGGCACATTTACTAAGAGCGATGTGGCAAAATACAAACAGGGGCAGCTCACCTTGAATAAGGAAGAACTTTCTTTGGAAGCGCTCATTGAGCAGGGTATTGAAGAAGTCGGAGAGCAAGGAATTATTCTGGAACTAGAAGAAGCTTTGAACCGTTTAGATTTACGGCATAAGCAGGTGTTACAGTTTAGATATGTTGATAATCTCTCAGTCAAGGAGGTTGCCGATATATTGGGTGTCAGTCCTGGCAGAGTTTCTCAACTGGTGAATGAAGCTCTAGACCTGCTAAGGGAAGATATTGGTATAAAATTCAATAAAGGTGATAACTAATGCTTAGAGGAATTTACAATGCTGTGTCGAGTAATCTCATGCTACTTAGGGCTCAGGATGTAATTGAGGACAATTTGTTACACATTCAAACTCCAGGTTACAAGCAGAAAAACTTCGCCTTCACATTAACTGAGCAGCGTCCTATTGTAGGGCTTGGGAATGTAAGTTTCGGTGGCCTTCTAAGCTACCCATATGTGTCTATTGAGCAAGCATCTCTAGAAGAAACGGGACGTAATCTGGACTTGGCGGTCTCTGGTGGTTTCTTGGCTGTGGATGCAAATGGTCAACGCCTCTGGGCAAGTAGTTTAAGAATGCTTGTGGACGAGCAAGGTTATCTTGTAACTCCGGAGGGCTACCGAGTACTGGGAAAGAACGGCCCCATCAAATGGAATGAAAACTACAACGTGGATCAACAAGGTAACATTTTGTTGAACGATCAAATAGTAGACAGTTTTCTAATTTCTGACGTGAACGTTCAAGAAGTTGTGAACGATCGATACTTTGTAGGTGAGCAGCTTCAGTCAAATTTCCGTGTCTTTCAAACATATTTGGAGACAAGCAACGTGGATGAGATCGGTCAGGTAACCGCACTTATGACCATTTTGAGGCATTATCAATCCAATGTGAAAGTGGTTCAAGCAGAAGATGCCGCTTTAGCCAAGATTATCAATATTATGGTGTGAGGCGTAATAAGGAGGTGCATATATGGTAGAGCTGTATGGAATAGCCAGGGCGGGCATGCGTCTCTCAGTGGGTTATCTCAATGTGGCTGCGTTTAATATTTCTAATGTTAATACTGAAGCTTTTAAAGCCTTGGAGCCTGTTGAATCTTCTGGTAATGCTCATGAGTTTCCTGTGGCTAATGGGAGAGCGAATATTGTTGATAATGCTTACCTTTTTACAGTAAATCGTGATAACATGGGCCCTCTGAGCAATACCTCAGGCTATGCTTTAACAAATCCACAAGCCTACTTTGTAATAACCGACGGAACAAACAGATGGCTTACTAGAAAAGGCAACTTTGAGCTGGATCGGGATGGTAATGTCAGCTTACAAGGATTTTACGTAATGAACAGAGATGGTGCAGTTGCTAAGGCTACGGATCTCTATTCTGGGAATCTTTTGCTTGTTGAGGCTGATACCTCTCAGTACGATAGAGATAGCATTGGGTTCGTTTCTACAGGACAAGAACGTATCATAAACGTTGATGAAGCGGGGCTCACAGCAAACGCTTTAGAAATGTCTAACGTTGATCTTTCTGCGGAGATGGTCAAACTTATTGCTGCTCAAAGGGCTTATCAGTTCTCAGCAAAAGCGTTTCGCAACGCTGACGAGCTAATAGAAGCAAGCATAAACTTAAGAGGAGCCTAAGTGCATGCCCATACCTTCTTTGGACCAGCTTATTGATCAAGTAGACAAAGTTTTACCAGTACCGTCTGTAGCTATGCAGGTGATCAAACTTTTGGATGTACCAGACAGTAGTGTAAAAGACGTAGCTGAAGTTCTTTCTCAAGATCAAGGGCTCACGGCAAATGTGCTGAAGCTTGCTAATTCAGCTTACTATGGGATGCCTCGAAGGGTAACGTTACCTATGGAGGCAGTGGCTTTGCTGGGTTTTAAGACTGTTAGGAGTATTGTATGGTCTTCTGTCATGGAAGTTCTTTACAGTAAACCGCTGGTGGGTTATAAACTGGAAAGCGGTATGTTGTGGGAACACTCATTGGCAGCAGCTGTAATAGGAAAGTATTTGGCTAAAACTTTTAAACTTAGAGATCCTGAAAGTTTTTATGTTTCTGGTCTTCTCCATGACGTAGGCAAACTCATATTGAATATATATCTTCCCGTGGAATTTAGTAATATCATTGCTCTTGTAGAAGAAGGAAAGACTTTTGCTGAAGCGGAGAGAAAAATTCTTGGTTATGATCATGCCCAAGTAGGGGGTATCATTTGCGATAAGTGGCAACTTCCTGAAGTCATAGTAGAAGGCGTTAAGTACCACCATACCCCCAAATTGGGTTCTCAAAGCAGTCATATAACCCATTTGGCTAATGCTATGGCCTTAATGTTGGGACACGGGACAATGGGCGTGGCTACAATGGCTGCCAGTCTTGATGAAGAGATACTTTCTCTTTATGTGCCAAGCGAGGATCAATGGTTTGATCTTTTGGAAAAGGCAGAAGAACAAGTCATGTTAGCCTTGCATGCATCTAAATACTAAAGAACAATGAGGTTTATCCGAATAAACTGTTGGGTGATGTAAGCCATGAGAATAGATGGTAGCGGATCAATAGATCCAAAACATGTGGAACTTGTAAAACGAGTCTCAGAGCGTTTCAAGTTAACTGATGCGCAAAGTGTGGAAAGAACAGATAAAAGAATGTCTGATATTGTGTTGGCAAGGGTCCTACAAAGCTTCAAAGAGAGTAGAGTCAATCACCTTGACGAGGTGCGTGAGCGCTCTAAAGATAATGCAGTGGACGTTGAAAGAATAGCACGCTCTTTGGTGGAAAAAACAAAAGAAGATGCAGAAGTCTGATGAATTAGAACTTGTGAAGAAAGCTCGTCTCCTGGCTGCGGAGCTCACAGCATCCTATGCTGCGCTTCGTTCTGAAAATGTAGAAAACACATCCGCTGAGCTCGAAGAAACGGTAAGAGCGTTGGCTGAGCGAATAGAGTCTTATGAAGGACAAGAGCTGCCAAAGGAACTTGTTGATGAAATCGTTGCCTTTGTTCACGATTTAGAGGGGCTGGTTGACCTAGGCCGTGAAGTGCTGGGGTTTTATGAGTCCTTGCTTTCGCCCTCTGTCCAGGTTTACGGCCCGTCAGGTAAGGTGAACAAGAAATGATCTGGTCCTTAGAAATAGCTAAACGTAGTCTTCAAGCTCAGATGCTTGCACTGGATGTCACTTCCCATAATATTGCCAACGTTAATACGCCCGGTTATAGCCGCCAAGAAGCGGTTTTTCGCCCAACGCAGCCCTATGGTATAGTCTCATGGCTGGGTACGATAAACCCCGGGCAGGTGGGTACAGGCGTTCAAATAAGCAGTATTCGGCGGCTTCGTAATGACTTCGTGGACATGAACTACCGGAATGTGACGTCGGAAAGTTCTTATTACAGTGTGAAGGATCAAGTATTTAGCATTTTGGAGAGCTCCATCAATGAGATAAAAGATTCGGGGCTTCAGAAGGCGCTGAGCGATTTTTTTGATGCATGGCATGAGGGTAGTGTAAGTCCTGAGGATCCCACAGTAAGGCGCATTATTGTTGAACAAAGCCAAAACTTGATTGATGCTTTTAAATATGTGCAAAACCAACTGGTTTCCACACGTTCTGATGTGGACTTTCAAATAGTGAACTCTGTGGCACGTATTAATGACATAGGTAAAGAAATAGCAAAACTCAACGAGCAGATTTCCTTATCGACTTCTCAAGGACAACAGCCCAACGACCTTCTAGATCAGCGAGACAACCTATTGGATGAGCTTTCGCAGTACGTAAATATCCAGAAGGTTGCTTTGCCTACTGGTTCCGTGTCGGTCTTTATTGGTGGCCTATCTTTTGTAGATGATAGAACAGTAAATGAAATAAAAGCTATTGACAATGACCGCCTTATCGACAGCGGGGAAGGTTATAAATACACAGAAGGATTAGCTACTTACAGTGTGTTACCTGGCTTGATTCAAAATGATAAGTGGAATGAAAGCATTGCCTTAGGAACTGAAGATATCTACAATGGCCATGTATCCACCCTGTGGTTGACCATGGGGAATTCATTGGTTCCTTTGGATGATAGACATTTAGCTGGTGGCAAGCTGAAGGGTTTAGTGGAAATGCGTGATGACGTAATCGCATATGGTGAGGAACCCGGACGCGGACTGCTTGGGAAGATAAACGAGATGGCTTATTATTTCTTCGACAAGATAAACTTGATGCTCAAACAAGGAAAGGACCTTAATGGCGATGCCTACAGTTCAAACTTCTTCAACTGGGATGTTAATGTAGTTCCTAAAAACATCATATCTGCAGTTGCATTGGATCCCACAGTAGTCAGTGACCCAACGAAGCTCCCTATTGGGGTTACTGGTTTGGCCGGCGATGGCTCTTTAGCTTTGCTCATTGCTCAAGAGCAGAACAATGCCCTTGAGACAGTTCCCGAGATTCTAAATTCGACGCTGTGGAATCCCAGTCTTCCCGGATTTCTTAAGGGGCAAAGCGTTGCTCAGAGTTGGCGGACACTAGTTGCTGAGTGGTCTGCAGATATTTCCCGTAATAGGGCTTTCATGGAAGGTACGAATAATGTGAAAAGCGAGCTAACACTTTTAAGGACTTCCGAGTCCGGCGTAAACCTCGATGAAGAGGCAGTCAACCTGATTCGTTTTCAAAAGGGTTATGCCATGTCTGCACGCATTGTTTCAGTGGTGGACGGCATGCTGGATCTCATCATAAATATGGGGGCACGGTAGGTGATATTAAATGCGAATTACGACAGCATATCAGTATGAACGTAGTGTCCAAACGCTTCAAACCGTTCTTGGCAAACTCACGCAACTACAAGATCAATTGTCCACATTAAAGCAAATTCAAAAGCCTTCAGATGCTCCCTTGGACAGCGCGCTGGTAATGAACTGGAAAGCCTACAATGCACAGGTTGAAAGGTGGCAGAACAACATAAAGGAAGTTGAAAACCGTTATTCTTATACAGAACAAAACCTGACGCACATAAAAGATCTCATGCTTAATGTACGTGATTTAGTAATAAGGGGCGGCGGTAGCGACGCTTTAGGCCCTGAAGAAAAGATGGCTGTAAGCCGGCAACTAATCCAGCAGGCTGATGAGATGCTTAGCAGCTTAAATGCAAAGTACGCTGGCAGGTTTGTTTTGGCAAACGCACAGGTAACGAAACCTGAAGATCCTGCATGGAAGCCTTTCAAAGTACTAATACAGGATTCAGGTGGAAACTTCACTTTTGTAGACACCATTACACAGGCCGAGGATATGGTTCAGAAGGATCCAGGTAGTAAGTGGATGGTGGTGTTTGAGCCGAAAACGTTTGATGAGCTGAACGATCCTTCACGTAGAGCTGTTTCAGTGGAAATAGGTAATAACAGTACCATTCCGCAAGTTTTAGCAGTTGAGGATTACTTTAAGTTCTCAGGTACTGTGGATGTAAACGGAGCATCTTATCATCGGATGGATATGTTTGATAAGCTTTTTACCTTTTCTGAAACCTTAAGAAATGGCGGAAGTTTGGCTTCTCCTGATAATACTGGAAAGACAGCTCTGGATTACACCGACGAAATCCTGGATGGACTCACAGATTCCATTGCCAGCATCGGAGCTCGAGTGCAGCGGCTGGGCTCTCTGGACGATTTTTACAAAAATGTTAGTACGAATGTAGAAGCGTTGAGGAGCTCGTATGAAGATGCAGATTTGGCTAGGACATATGTTGAATACACTAAATTTCATACCAGTTATCAATCTTTACTTAAGGTCATAGCATCTATTACGCCTATGTGCTTGGTTGATTACCTCTAAGGTAAACTGTATCTATAATGTACATACTCAGGCGCAAGAGCGGTGAGGGAATTCGAATTTCGAAGGATATAACGGTCTATGTGCTTGGTATTAGTGGCAACGAGGTAAAGCTTGGTATTGATGCTCCAAAAGACATACCAATTATTCGCTTGGAGATTCTGGAGACCACAGCCAATGCCTCTGCGGTTTTTTCTGAAGAAAAGCTCAGGGAGATTTTGAAAAGTGAAGATCAGGGAACTTAGGGATTTCGGTTTTTTTGCTATAAAGGAAGCTTTGCTTATCCTCCCCATCGTATTATCTGTGGCAGTGCCTAAAACGTTTTTGGGTACCTGGGGTCTTTTATACGCTTTCACGGCACCATCAGCGGTGGTCTTGGCATTTTCGAGGCGCACATGGAGCTCCTTTACTTATCCTAAAGCTCACTTCTTGAGTGCTATGGCTGTTTTGGGTGGTATCATATTGTTTCGGTCACAGACCAGCTTCTTTGCCTCCTGGGCCGTGCTTCTGTACGCTATTTTGCTGGCTGTCCATCCTTTCTTTAAAGGCATGGTGACGGCTGTAGGAAATTCAGAAAGATCTACAGGAGCTTGGATAAGATTATCTGCTTTGTTCGTGGGCTTAGTCATTTGGAATCTAACCCGATTCTCTCCTTACGAGGTAAAGTTGTGGATTCTTACTGTTCCTCCCTTGGTTTTGTCTTTAAGTATCATATTTGCAGGAAGAAACTGGATTTTCCTTTCAGGGAAGGCGAGTTTTGGAAGAGAGTTTGGAAGCATGGGCAATCCTATGCCAGCAAGCAGTTTACTTGTCATGGCATTGCCAGTTGTGTCTGAGCTAACGTTTTTGGGGGTCAGTACGGGGCGGTATTGGTACTTACTCGTTCTTCCACTATACGCCTACGGTTTTTTTGCCTCTGCTGGTAGGGGCGCTGTGTTTGGAGTTCTTCTGAGTGTACCCTTTATCGCATATTTGGGCTTTCAGTACAGTCCTTGGTGGTTACTCATTGGCATACTTTTCTTTGTGGTAGCCGCACTTGCTGCACGGAAATACTTAAAAGAACTATGGCAAAGGGTTGTCTGGACATTTAAAAGGGGGCTTACGAAGGAGCCAAGATTTTTCTTATGGCGTGATACTCTCTATTTCTGTGTAAAGGAGCCCTTAGGTAGTGGTTACGATAACTTTAGAAGGTCATTTATGCCTTATAGGTCTAAGGAATCATATCTAGCCGAGCCCACCGTTCATTATGACAAAGTACATAACGTTTTTTTGGAGGAGTGGGCAGAAGGTACCGTTGTTGCGTTTGTGTTATTGATTGTTATTCTAGTGGAACTGTTCTTGAAGGGAACTTTGACTTTGAAAGGAGCCATTTTTGCGGTCATAGGAGATGGCTTTTTTGGTATTTACAACCCCGCAAACTGGCTTTACTTATGGATGTTAGGGTCGTTAGCTCCTCTTAGCAGTGTTTTTAGTGTGTACTGGCTCTACCCTTGCTGGGCATTAGTGGTTTTTGCATTTGTGCTGACGTCTTTAAACCATATGCCGCAGGTTACCGCTGGAAATGCACACAGCTCACGCCTCGCTGGACAGCGAGACATAGCAGCACAGCTTTTCAATGCTGCTTATACCGTTTTCCCTTGGTGCGTGGACTACCTGTCCGAGTGGGCTCTTCTTCAAATGGCACTACTCAATGAAGCAAAACTTAATGATGATATGGCTGTTGGCTACCACAATACCTTCAAGGGACTACAACCCTACCTAGATCGATTCGCTTCAAACATCGACGACATCTATAGCTCTTGGCTCATGTTCTGTGGTAAGTACGCTTCACTGAGAAAAGAAGGAGAAGCGATCTACGGGCGTCTGCAGCAGGTGAATCCTTACAGCTTTCGTGTCCGAAAAGCTTGCGCACATTACTTGGGAAATGTTGGAGATTGGGACTTAGCTATGTCTTTTCTAGAGGAAAACATAAACGAATACCCCTTTGATGCTGACTCCTATTACATGCTGGTATTGGCCTGTTATGAACAACATTTGTGGAGCACTGGAAGAAAGTATCTCCAGCTTTGGCGTGATAGGTTCCCAAACGATAGCCGCCTAACTGAGTTGGAAAGAGCTCTGGGTATTTAATAATCCATCCAATTTTCCGAACAATGTAATAGCAGGAGGTGTAAAACAAAAATGGCAAATGCTTATGGAAAGGCTCGTCAACGCTTTGTTGAACAGGAAATAATGAATGCTCCAGTGCAGAAGCTCGTGCTCATGGTTTACGATCTCATCATAACATCGCTGCAGAAGGGTGACATATTTAAAGCCAGATCAGCTATCAAAGAACTCATAGATGGCCTGGATTTCGAAAATGGCGGTGAGGTGGCAAAGAACTTAATGAGCCTTTATGAATATGCTTACCGACTCATAGGAGAAAATCAGATAGAGGAAGCCTCAAAGGTATTTGAAGAACTTAGAGAGGCCTGGGTTCAGGCTTTCTTCCCCAACGGTTATTAGATTAAATTCTAGAGGCACAATACCGAATACATGATTGGAATGGGCATGAAGCCCATTACCTAAAAACTCCATGAAGGAGGTAAAGAAACTATGGCACAAGCAGATTTAAGTAGGATTAACTCGAACATCGGTGCTTTGAATGCGCTGAACTCCCTAAGGATTATCCAGAATGACATGGCACTCAGGCAGCTACGCCTTGCTACTGGCAACCGCATTACTCAAGCAGCAGACGACCCTGCTGGTTTTCGTATTGCTGTTAAGTTGAATGCTCGCTCAAGAGGTCTTTCTCAGGCAGTGGACAACATTGGCGACGCGAGGAACATGCTTTCCACTGCAGAAACAGGTTTGACCAAGATTAAAGACCTACTGCTCACCATCCGTGACAAGTTGGTTTCTGGTGCTAACGACACACTGGGTTCGGAAGAGCGTTTAGCTATTGCCCAGCAAGTGCGTGAGTACATGCATGAAATCACGCGTTTGGCTCACGAAACTAGGTGGAACGACATTGGCTTGCTAGACGATTCTTCTCCAGCTGCTTCTACAACTACAGCATCTACCACATTCTACTTCCAGACGGGTTCTGATGCAAATGAAACCACTATTTGGTCAAGAGGCTTCAAGATTGTCACGACCCCATTTACCGAAAATGATTGGAACGTCAATTGGACTACTGCTGCTGCTACTTTGGAAGTGAAGTTGACCACAGCAGCGAACACAGCTTCAGTGCAAACTTACAAAGTTTATGACAGTGCTAGTGGCTCGGTAAGTGCTTCTGCGAGTTTCTCTGTAGCAGATGTTTACGCTGCTTTCGGTGTGGCGCAGCAGGCTGGCATTGGCTCCGCAAGCGACAGCACCAACGTTAGCGCTTCTGTTAACGCTCTAATTAAGAATGTGGATGCGGCCATAAGAGGGGTCTCTGACTGGATTGCAGGCATCGGTGCTTTGAGTGCAAGGTTGGACACCAAGGCTCAATCTGTATCAGCCATGCAGGTAAACGTTGAAGCGTCCTACAACAGAATATTCAACGCTGACATGGCCTACGAGCAACTGCAGCTCACCAAGGCTCAGATTTTGCAGCAAACAGCAGTAGCTATGCTTTCTCAAGCTAACCTTGCTCCTCAGCAAATCTTGACACTCTTTAGGTAATCAGCTAAGCAGTATTTAAGCAAAAACACATTCTGTGGGAGAGCCATTGTGCTCTCCCACAGAACTAAATGGGGGAGGTAAGCATGGCTCAAGATCCTGAGGAAGTAGCAAGAATTTCTGGTGTGCGTAATATTGGAGTGCAGGGTAACCAGATGCAGTCTTTTTTAGCCAGCGATCAACTAAAAAACGTTACTGAAATCCCTGTTGATATAAACAGGAGACAGGTAGAACCTACTAAAGAAGAAGATATTGAGTCTACAGTGAATAAAGTGAAGCGTGTGGTGGAGATCATAAACCCCAATATTGAGGTAAGAATGGAGCATCATCCTGCAATTAGAGATGTCATACTGGGTACCAGACTTGTTTTCTATGACAAGGAAAAGGATAAAGTAATAAAAGAGGTTCCTACTGAGAAAGCTCTAGAACTTTACGCTGAAGTCTTAAAGAAACTAAATTCATTGTTTGTTGACACCGAAATATAGTCATGAAGGTGAATAAGGTTGGTTAACTTCGATCCCACACAAGTACAGACAAACATACAAAAGTATGTAGACACGCTTTTGGTTTATGATAAGAAGAAAATAACAGAGCTAGAGAACCGTCAAAGTGCTCTGCAGCAGAAATCTTCTGCTGTCTCCCAAGTTATCTCTTTGCTGTCTTCGTTTTCCTCATCATTAAGCGTAAACTTTGATTCCTTAGCGGTGCGCTCTACTAACGAAAGTGTTGCCCAGGCTACAGCTTCTGGAAAAATAAGTGGTAGTGTCTCAATAAATGTAGACAGATTAGCCAGTTATCAAGTTTTAGATTGGACCAAACTTTCTGGGAGTGATTCTTCAAGTGCTTTCCACTTTGATAGTTCTAGCCAGGTTTCTGCTAACAGTTTTTGGAGTTCATTGGTAGGTTCAAAGTTTAATATTACCTTCGAGCTGGGAGATGGTAGCTCTGAATCTATTGAAGTTGACCTAACACGCTTTAGCCAAGATTCGGTTCTTTCTCAGGTTTTAGATGATTTTGCTTTCCAAGTCAATGCTCACTCTAGTAAGGTGCGCCTGTACAAGCAGAAGTTGAATGATGGCACCTTTATTCTGCAAAGCAGTGCTCTGGGTAGCGGTAAGAACAATGCGATAAAATCTGTAGCTTTCGGGAGCATGATTTTTTCTAATGAAGAAGATCTCAGTGCTTTGGATGCTTCTTTTACTGTGAATGGTTACTCTTACACTCGCAGTTCGAATACGTTTTCAGACATCATTCCCAATTTGACAGTAACATTGAAGGGCATTGGTTCTACCATGGTTACAGTATCTAGCGATACTTCCACGATTCTACAAGGCATGTCAAACTTTGTGCAGTCCTTTAAAGCATTTAGTGACAAACTTCGAGGTCTCATAAACGTTGACCCTTCTAACCAAGGCGCTCTAGCCTCGGATGCTTCTACATTAAGGCAAGTGCTGGATGGTATACGTACAAGACTAATGAGTGCAAGAGCTGTCAACGTAGACGGTGTTGAATATGGTTTCAATCCCAGTCTTATTGGCATCTCTTTTGACGAATATGGAACTATATCTTTAGACACTAGTAAGTTGAATAATTACCTTTCCTCAAATGTGAAAGGGCAAGACATTCTCCGCAATTGGTGGGCAGATGTGTCTTCTGATATCCGAAAGTACATCGACAAGGCACTTGGCAGTAATGGTACTATTGGCAGGTTGCAGTCAAACTACAATAGCAGTATCAAAGGAATCTCTGATCAGATTAAGCAGCTAAACGCTCAGATGGAAGAAAAGAGAGCCACGTTAGTAAGTCAGATGGGGGTGATATTTAACAGTCTCTATCAGTACCAGAGTATGTTCGCACAAATGAACTCCTATTTTTCTGTTTCCTAGAACGCCGGTCTTATTAACGTTTTTCTTTTTCTGAACACCTGGCTGAGTCGGTGAGCAGGACAGGTGTATGTTATAATTTTTCACATGGAAGGTGTGGATGCACTTCTAAAGCGTTACTCTGAATTATTGGACGATGTTATCGATGCCATTTCTCATTCTGACTTAGATAAAGTTTCAAAGTATGTTTTGGTTCTGCAAGATGTTATTACTTTGATAGCTCAGGAGCTAGAGGAACATCCCGAAGAGAAGCATAAACATGCAGATACCGTAAAAGTTATCCACGAAAAACAACAGAAGATCATCTCTCTTCTAGAACTGCAGGCTCAAGACTTATTACGAGAAGTGGAAGAAACCACAAATACGTATCAAGCAAGAAAGACCTATGAGCAAAACAAAGGCATTCGTTAGCCTTCTTTTGATTCTTTGTTCGGTTGGTTTAACTGGCTGTAAGCCAAAACCCTTTTCTGAAACGGATATCAGCCAATCCAAGGTTGTTTTGCAGGATGTATTGAATGCTTTTGCTAAGAACGATGTAAATGCATTGCAGGGTAATTTTGTCCCCACCGCTACGGAACTGATTAGCACTGTTGTAGAAGTTAAGAATGTGTGATTCGACACCTTAAAGTCGATTGGCGTCGAGTCAGCTTCGGTTTCTGGTTATCGGGTTGATCAATTTGATGTAGTAAAAAACGAACCTGATCGCTTAACTGCTTCAGTTCTGTACACGGGGACATACACCTTCACAGCAACGAAATCAAGCAAAACCTATGTGTGTTCACACCAAGTGGAGGTCGTTTTTGTTAAATACGAGGGGAAGGTTCTTGTAGGTAACCTGCAGCAGCAGGGGGCGCCGCCTTCTTGCAAGGAGGTGAAGTGATGTCCGTTGATAGCCTTAAAACAATGATGGGTATTGTTTTTCAGAATCTGCAGGCAGTACAATCAAACTTGGCAAATGTCGATACGCCTGGATATAAAAGGCAAGAAGTTGATTTTCAAACTGTTTTCATGGAGCTACAGAATCATGGAGAATTACTTCAACCGAGTAGTAATTATGTAAAGATTGATAACACCACGTCTTGGAGGCTAGACGGTAACAACGTTGACCCTGATAAGGAGATAACAACCCTCATAGAAACAGCTTTGTGGTATCAAGGCATTACGGAAATGCTCAGTCGCCATTTTTCTACTGCCAGGCAAGTTTTACAGATGTTGAGGTGATGAAAAGTGTCAGGATTCTCTTTGCTGCGTATTGCTGGTTCGGCACTGACGGCTCAGCGCTTTAGAATGGATGTAATTTCTTCAAACATTGCTAACTTGGAGACCACGCGAACTCCAGAGGGAGGCCCGTATCACCGAAAAATCGTTAGTTTTCAGTCTATGATGGTAGGAGAAAATCAAGGGCAGGGTGTAAAGGTTGCTCAGCTCACTGAAGATCCTTCAGAACGATTGGTTTATGATCCTTCACATCCTGATGCAGATCCCGAAACGGGCATGGTGCATTACCCCGATATGGATCTTATTACGGAGCTCACCGACCTGATGTCTGCTCAGAGATCTTTTGAAATGAATAGTAATGCAATTGCCATAGCACGCCAGGTCTACACAAAGAGCATGGAAATCGGCAGATAGGGAGGTAAGATGAATGGGCATTGATCCTGTTAGTGGCTTTGGTCCCATTAAACCCATAAGTCCCATAGATGTTTCTAAGACAGGAGAGACGCAAGGGGCGACTGATGCTTTTTCGAAGTTGCTTGACCAACTAAGCGCAAAAGAGTCGGAACAAGACCTCTACAGAAATGCTATTGCGCAGGGCAATATGGACATACTGCCGGAAGCCCTCGTTTCAGCCACAGAATTTCAAGTGGGTTTGCTTCTTGTTACTCAAATACGTAATCAGCTGGTCAGCGCTTTTCAGGAGTTTATGAGACTACCATTATGAAACAGAGGCTACATGAGATAAAAAATGAATCTTGAAAACATTCCGGTTCTTAAAGATCTAGTGAATTTTTGGAAAAACCTGGAGAAGAACCAGAAGCGAAATATCATCGTCGTTCTTGTCGTGGCATTGGTTGCTATTGGAGGGTTGGTGTATTACCTTAATCGTCCTCAGTATGCGCTTTTATTCAGTGATTTGATGCCTGAACAGGCACAGGCTATTGTTTCACAGCTGGAAAGCCAAAATGTTCGCTATAAGCTATCTTCGGATGGAGCTTCTATTTACGTGCCCAATGATAAAGTTACCAGCTTACGTCTTGAACTGGCATCTTCAGGTTTAGTAGGATCTACAAAACCAGGCTATGAGCTTTTTGACAACATATCCAACATATTCCTTACTCAGGAAGAACAGCAGATCATGTATCAAAGAGCGTTGGAAGGTGAGTTGGAAAGAACGATATCAGGCATGCCTGGGGTGAAATCGGTGAGCGTTCACTTGAGCTTGCCACAGCGCTCTTTATGGACAGTGACTTCTACTCAAACTGCTCAAGGTGCTGTGTATTTGACTTTAAAACCAGGCTACAGCTTGAGTGCAAACCAAGTGGAAGCCATAAGGCAGTTGGTAGCTCACGCTGTGGAAGGGATGAGTCCAGAGAACGTTGTTATAGCTGAAGCTAGCACGGGTATTCTAGCTGGTGATCTTGCTCAAAGCGGTGTTGACAAGGGCTACCTTGAAATAAAAAAGCAATTGGATGAGTTGTATGCTTCCAAGATAAGAAGCTTTCTGGGACAGACTTTTGGACCAGAGAACATCATGGTTAGTGCCGACGTTGATGTGGAAGTAACAAAGCAAAACATACAATCTGAAACCTGGGGAAACACGGCAACAAAAAACGTGTCAGACACAGAAAGTTGGAGCAGCAGTTCGTCCTCCGGAGGTCCTGTGGGGACGGCTACCAACGTACCTGGAGCTATACCTTCTTATGTGTACACTAGTACCGGTGAGGGGCCTTATAACTACTACAGGCAGCAACAAATCAATTATGAGATTTCTAGGACAATTTCAGAAATTGTGCCGCAAGAAGTTGAAATTAAGAACGTGAAAATAGCGGCCATTGTTGATTCCAGTGTTTTTAAGGATTACGCAGTAACGGCGTCCACTGTGGAGAGTCTCATAGCCAGCGCAGCAGGACTCGATAACGCTAGAGGAGATGTGGCTTTGGTAACGTCCATGCCGTTTGCTTCATTAGCTCGTGAGAAAGAAGCGCAGGAGGCTCAGCTGCTAGCCGAGGCTCAGAGAAGAGCTCGGCTCTACAGCTACATAGCCATAGCAGTTGTAGCGTTGCTAATATTGGCTATGGTTTTCATTTTGTTGAGACGCAGCAGAAGAACAGCTCCCGCACCTGTACCTGCTGGAGCTGGCTTGGGAGAAGCACTTGGTCAACCTAGACCAATTATTAGCCTAGAAAGGCCACTTACACCTGAGGAGGAAAAAATAAAACTTGCCATGGAAGAGATACAAAAAGCTCTGCAAGAGCATCCCAATGACGTGGCAGATCTGGTGAGAATGTGGATGCAGGAGGAGTGGCGGTAAAGCTAATATGGCGGAAAAGAAGAAGATATCAAAAGCTGCTATTCTCATGATTGCTTTGGGAAGGGATCTAGCAGCCAAGATTATGCGGCAGCTCAAGGAAGAGGATGCGGAAAAACTAGCTCTGGAAATATCTTCTGTCACGGACTTGGATGAGCGGACGAAAGCCAACATATTGGAAGAATTTGTTAACGTGGTCAAAGCTAAAGAATTTCTTGGTCAAGGCGGAATAGAGTATGCAAAGGATCTTCTTGAGAGAGCCTTTGGCCCACAAAAGGCAAAAGAAATCTTAGAAAGACTAATGGAAGCGGTTCAGGTTATGCCTTTCGAGTTCTTGCGAAAACTAGATGGTCAACAAATAGCCAACCTTATTCAGAATGAACATCCCCAAACTATTGCCTTAGTAATGAATTACCTGAATCCTGACCAAGCTGCCATTGTTTTTACATCGCTTCCACCTAACCTGCAAGCTGAAGTTGCTTTCAGAATGGCGGTGCTGGAAAGAACGTCTCCTGATATCATAGAAGCCATCGAAGAACAATTCCGGCAGCGTTTTGCAACGGTTGCTGTTCGTGGCGACTTGACCAAGGTAAATGGTATCGATGCATTGGTGAAAATTCTTAACTCATTGGACCAGCAAACACAGTCCAATGTGCTCAACTACTTAGATTCTCAAGATCCTGAGCTAGCAGAGGAAGTGCGAAAGAAAATGTTCACCTTCGATGATCTCATTCTTCTTGATGATAGGGCTATTCAGCGTATCCTCAGAGAAGTTGATACCAAGGATTTAGCTTTGGCTCTTAAGGGTGCTTCAGAGCAAGTTAAAGAAAAGATGTTCAAAAATATGTCTCAGAGAGCTCGTGAAATGCTGCAAGAAGAGATGGATTTCATGGGTCCTGTTCGACTGAGGCAAGTGGAGGAAGCTCAATCAAAGATCATCACCGTGGTAAGGCGATTGGAAGAGGCAGGCGAGATCATCATATTCCGAGGTGGTGAGGAAATTGTCACGTAAACTATACCGTTTGGAGAAGCCTTCACAGGAAGACGTCTTGGGGTTTAGAAGGGGTTATTTACGCGGCTACAAAGAGGGTTACGAACGTGGGTACAAAGAGGGTTTCGATAACGGATTCAAAGAGCTTTATGAGATAAAGGAGCAATGGGAGAAGGATCTACAAGAATATATTGGGCAGCTTTCCACCTTGGTCTCCAGACTAAATGAAGAGAAAGAACGCTTGCAAAAGGAGTATGAAGAGGCAATTGAGACCTATAAGCGCGGAATTGAAGAGGAGCTTGCAGAGGTTGTCTCTGTGGCGGCCAGTAATTACCTAAATCGCTCGTTGGAGCACGACGCCACACTCATAACAGGAATTTTGGAGAAATGCCTGCAACGTTTCAGTGGCGATTATCCTTTGGAGATCCATGTTGATGAGCGTTTTGTAGGCGAGGTGGAGAAATTCTTGCAGAGTTCAGAGTTGCTGTCTAGGAATCTAAAATCAGTGCAAATTGTCAAAGACAATCGTATTGGTTTTGGAGTTCTCATCGATTCTGAGGAAGGACGTGTGGACGCCCGTGTGGAAACGTTATCAAGAAACTTGAGAACTTTAGTGGAGTCATCCTTACATGACAACCCCGAAGATCAGTTATATAAAGGATAAAGTTGCTAACGTAGATCTTTTTGAGGTCTATGGAAAGGTTTTGAATGTTAGTGGCTTAAGTATTGAGGCTTTGACCCCTGCTTCTTTCGTGGGAGAGCTTTGCTCAGTGAACAGGTTTGACGGTAAACCCATGTTCGCTGAAGTGGTTGGTTTCAAAGAAGGTAAAACACTTCTCATGCCCATTGGAGATGTACAGGGTATTGGTCCTAACAGCCTTATCAGGGCCATGGGGCGACCTCTTTGGATAAAAGTAAGTGACGGTTTGGTAGGCAGAGTAGTTAACGCCATAGGTGAGCCTTTAGATGATAAAGGGCCCGTATATGGCGAAAAGAGAAGCGTCTATCAAGATCCTCCTCATCCGCTAAAGCGAAAAATCATCACTGAACCCTTGCAAACCAGTATCAAAGCCATAGACGGACTCTTAACCGTGGGTAAGGGGCAAAGGGTTGGTATATTTGCAGGCTCAGGTGTGGGTAAATCGACACTTCTTGGTATGATCGCTCGTAATTCTTCTGCGGATGTGAACGTGATCATATTGGTTGGAGAACGTGGTCGTGAGGTAAGGAAGTTCATTGAAGAAGACTTAACCGAAGAAGGTGCTAAGAGATCGGTAGTAGTGGTGGCTACCAGTGATCAACCAGCGTTGTTAAGGGTAAAGGCTGTACTCACAGGAATGACCATCGCTGAGTATTTCAGAGATCAGGGTAAAGATGTTCTGGTTATGATGGATTCAGTCACCCGTTTAGCCATGGCTCAACGGGAGGTAGGATTATCTATTGGTGAGCCTCCTACCACCCGCGGCTACACACCTTCTGTGTTTGCACTGCTTCCCAAGATTCTTGAAAGGGCTGGCAATTCTGATAAGGGCAGCATAACAGCTTTTATCACAGTGCTCGTGGAAGGTGACGACATGAATGAACCCGTTGCCGATGCTGTAAGATCCATATTGGATGGCCACATTGTGCTTAGTAGAGCTCTTGCTCACCGAGCACACTACCCAGCCATAGACGTTTTGCAGTCCATAAGCAGGGTCATGAATGATGTGGTTAGCGCTAAGCACTTAAAATTGGCGAACCGAATGAGAGAGCTTCTGGCTGTCTACACCGAGGCTGAGGATCTAATAAACATAGGGGCCTACCAACGGGGAAACAATCCTAAAATTGATGAAGCACTAGATTATATCGATGCCATAAATCATTTTCTTTTGCAGCAGGTTAAAGAAAGTTACACCTTGGAACAGACTGTTAGCCTGATGGAGGAAGTCCTTGGCACTGTCAGCTAAAAAAGCAGCTCGCATTCTCAGAGTTAGAAAAATTGAGGAGGACATAGCAAAGAATGACTTTTTCTTAGCTGTTAAGCAATACAGATTGGCAGCTGAGCAGGCAAGAGATGTAGGTCGTTCATGGCTGGAAGTAAGAGCTGCTCAGGTTAATGACCGTGTGGTGACCTATGATGCCTATTTTCATGCTCGTGAAAAAGCTAAGGAGACGGTAAAAGGTACCTACAGATTGGTTTTGGAGAAGCGGGAATTGTTACTTCAGAAGGCTGTTTCTCGAAGAAGTGGGGAAAAACTGTTAGAATATGCCAAAAGAGAGGCGCAAACAAAGGCGTTCCGTCAGGAGCTGTCTTTGTTAGATGAAATAGGATCGCGCAAGAAAGGAGGTGAATTGTGACGAGTGGTGCTGCAAACCTCAGTTTCTTGACACAGTTTTGGGATTCTGATTTTTCTGCTATGCCACCGAAATTAAAGAAACAAAACTCTGGAGTATTTGAACAGACAAGTGAACAAGCTGTGGACTTCTCAGCAATGCTTGCTTTGATTAGTGGACTAGCGCCTGATCTTGTAGAATGCTTAAGTTGTGTGCAAGGCTCCCCAGAGGCCGGAGAAAATGGCTTTCAATCTGCGGTTTCCATTGAGGCTGTTGTGCCTTACGAATCGAATACGCATGTTTGCTTTACCGCTTCAATGGAAAAACTGCTTGCAGACGCTGAACCTCTTTTAGATGTGCCCGAACCTACAACCAGTGAAACAAAGGAAGTTGCTACGCTATCTGATAAGCCTGAATACGGAATACATACAAACTACGCTATTTCTTATGAACAATCAAGTGATGTTGATCTTACCGTTGCTAGCGAAATCACTGCTAGTCATTCTGGCGCGTCGTCAGAAGATGATTTAGGATTCAAGCATGCTTCCATGCAAGAGCGGGGCTTAGGAAAAGAACGTGAACTGCCAGTAATGGATCAATATGCCGATCAACGAATCTCTGAGTTTCAAGTGGGGGATTCTAGAAGCACTGGTGGAATGGCAAAGAACGCTGCCCAGGAGGAAACTAGTAATTGGACATGGCCTAATAAAGAAGTGGACAGCAAAGTTGTTAACTACTATGGCGTTATCACGAACCGAGACGGTGGCGTGCTAGCAGGTGATGGGCCAAAGAACGATGAATTGAAGGAAGAGCATTTCTACTCAGAGGAAGCAGCTGATCCAAAGGTTGACTTGGTAAAGAGCAAAGTACCTGAAGGGATTGATTTTCTTTCTGGAGTTCAAACGCAGTCTTTATCTCAGGAGAACGTTTCTAGCTTAGCTGAGCCCGATCGTTTTGGTATTGGTACCTCCCCGAACGCTGAAGAGGTTGTAGAATTATCGGCCTCGACGGGAAAATGGCTTGCTGGGTGTGAGTCTGATGCAGATGCAGATTCCGTTTCAGCTATGGAACCAAAGCATTTACAGTTTGGAAAGGCCGTCGACTTCCTCAAAGAACAAGCTGCATCTATCCAAGTTCAAGAAGCGGTTGAAGTTTTTGGATCTACGTCAGGAAGTATGCAGTTAATGGACGTAGAAGGTCTTAACCCGGCGTATGATCTGGATGCGATAGTTGGAAGGGAGAATACTTTTCCAGTTGACCCAAAGAAGGAAGTAAATCTTGCTGCGCAAGGCGTTGAGGCAAGGTCCAAACAAGATGGTAATGATGAACTTTCAAAGGGACAAAGCTTAAAAGGGTCAGAAGTTATCGAAGCGTCTTCCAACAAAGCACCAATAACGGATGACGATGTGCCTAGAAGTGTTCTATTAGGGGCAGAAAGATCGGAAAAATCAGCTGAAGGTAGCGAAGGAAAGAGTGTTTCTTCAACCGATGAAGTAAACAAAGTGGCTGAAATGCCGGCTTTCCCTTCAGGCGGATCTGTAAAGGAGACAGCTACTACAACAGACCAATTACGCAAAGGCGAAGTTTTTAACATCACCTATCCAGAAATGACAGAAAACGTAGCACTAAGGGTGCCTTATCAAGAAGATGCTGCAGCTGATGAAACCGCAAGGATGAGTCAGGATCAGACTGCTAAAAATGTCAAAGCAAAAGATAAAGCTCCGGATGAAGCTAAACAAGTGACAGATGAAACCTTGTTTGTAGATAAAAACGCTTTAGAAACTCTGCATTCAAGGGAAGAAGTTTCTGGACAAATGCGAGAAAGTGGCGGAACCGCTTTTGAGCAACACGATGTTCTAGTAGCTGAAGAAAGTCTCTCGGGAAAAGCAGAAAAGCAGACTCAGCTATCAAAGGAAAAAGATGAAACAAGTGCTGTGCAACGAGCTCTTGAGTCTTTTCCAAGGAGTGTTGAAGATGCTGCGCATCAGGACATTTCTTCCAGTTTGAGACCCGAAGGGCAATATTCCCCGGGCAAACTTAGCTCCGATGCGACTAACGTTAAGCTATCCAATGAGGCTCTTCTTGAACAAAAGTCGTCTTTGGCGATGCGGTTGGCAGAACTTCCGCTAAGGTTCGGCATCGATGTGCGTGGTGGTGAACTTCTGCTTACCATAATGGCTAATTCTGACCAGGATGCGAGTCACCTAAAGGAACACAGTGGCTACATTAAGCAAAGGTTGGCAAGAAAAGGCTACGAATTTGATGCTGTGAATGTAGTTAACAGTTCTCAGGTGACTGTGCAGGACTACAAAGTTTACCATTACGACATGGTAGTTTAAAGCTTGAATGATGGAGGTGAAAACTGGTGTATGTACCGCCTACAAGTAGTAGCCAAGGTGCAACAGGCTCAGAGCAAAAAGTGCCAGGCTTGAATCGTGATGATTTTCTAAAATTGTTGCTGGCTGAATTGAAAGCTCAAGACCCGCTTTCGCCCATGGATACTAATACCATGACGACCCAGATTACACTACTGAACGTGCTTCAGGAGCTTATTGAAATTAAGACCATGCTGCAAAACTTAGTATCTGCTAAGTCACAAGAAGGTACAGAGTCCAGCACTACTGACGGAGCCGAGGAGGTAGCAGGTGATGGATCTTAGGATTGGCCCCACAAGTGGTGTGAACCAGGTTAGCAATCTTAAAAAGGCGCCGGCTAAAAGTTCTGTTGATTTTACCGAAGCGTTATTGAACGGTTATGGAATAAAACTTTCGAATCATGCTAATAGTCGCCTAGTCTCCAGGGAAGTTTCTTTGGATGAGGAAAGAATCCAAAAAATAGCTCAGGGTATAGAAGAGCTCAGTAAGAAAGGCATTCGAGAAGGAGTAATCATACTCAAGGATCTTGCAGTAGTAGTCGGTGTGCCGAGTAGGACCATTGTTACGTTTAAGACGCCTCCTTTTACCAAGGGAGGAGTGTTTAGCCAGATTGACGGAGCAGTCATTCTTGAATAGGAAAACGGGGCTGGACCGCTTTGCGGAGGCTCCCAAAGGAAGCGTCGATCGACTGAGACGCGCACACAATTGGGAGGTGAATCATAAGTGTTAAGAAGTTTCTTTAACGGCATATCTGGTCTGAAAGTTCATCAAATAAGGATTGATGTCATATCAAACAATATCGCTAACGTGAATACCACTGCTTACAAAGCAGCTCGGGCCACTTTTAGTGATGTTGTGGCTTTAACGCTTAAGGGCGCTAGAGCACCTTACGGTGGTCGAGGCGGAACAAACCCGTCCCAAGTGGGCTTAGGTGTGGGACTAGCTACTATTGATAACATCATGACGCAGGGCCCAACAAACAATACAAACCGAGCTTCAGATTTGGCCATACAAGGTGATGGCTTCTTTGTAGTGTCAGACGGCCAGAGGAACTGGTTTACTCGTGATGGTGCTTTCGATATTGACCTCACTGGTAGACTCATACAATTGTCAACGGGTTTGAAAGTCCAAGGATGGTCTATGATACCCACGCAGAAGATCAGGTTCGGTGGCACTGTTGGTACTGCTTCCACATCCTTTGGTTTCAGGGTGTACGACAATGAAGGTAACGAACATGTATTCACAGCTTTGGTTCAACCTACGCCAAGCGGTAGCACAGCAGCCATTCACATTTATGAAGGCACGGATACCGCCTCTCCTAACCTTGTGCTTACTCAGACCTTGGGTTTTGCAAATGGAGTGGTACAAGCCGGTCAAACAGGTGTTCTCAATTGGAACAATATGTCTATAAACTTGGATTTTACATCTTTAGGTATGAGTAATGCTACTGTAAGTGCGCTTGTGGCTGATCCGGTGGTGGAGCCAGACACTAATAAGGTAGGAGACATTGTCATACCTCGAAGTCTGACCATACCTCCAACACCTACCACTAATGTCCAGTTCCAAGGTAATCTAAATGCAAACGCTCCTGAGGGCGCTAATGTTACTTTTACAGTGAGCAACGTTATAGACAGTCTGGGAGTCACCCACTCCATGCTTATCAATGCGGTTAAGAGTGCTAGTCCAAATACCTGGGATGTCACGGTGTCCATGGAATCTGCAAGCCCTGTTCAATATGTGGTCACTTTTGATTCAGACGGGAGGATTAGTGATGTAAAAAAGGATGGCCAAAGTTATGGAACCACTCCTACAATCGATTTCGACCCGGGTAACGGAGCACAGACGAGACAAATAACTTTGAATTTCTCCGCGATAACACAGTATGCTGCCGATTCCAGGGTGGTTGGCCTTGTAGATGGCAATGTGAACGGTAAGCTACTAAGCTGGTTTGTCACGGACGAAGGTAAAGTCATGGGCGAATTCGATAATGGCCAAATTAGGGAACTGGCACAGATCGCTTTGGCTAACTTTCAGAATCCCGCAGGGTTAAGCCGTGAAGGAAACAACTTGTGGCAGAATACTGCTAACAGCGGTTTTCGTGGTTACGTGGAAGCTGGTGACCTTGGTTCTCTCATTATTCGAGGTGCTTTGGAGTCTTCAAACGTTGATTTGGCTGAAGAATTCACTAACCTTATTATTACGCAGCGTGGTTTCCAGGCGAGTACTAGAGTTATAACCACCTCAGACGAAGTTACACAGGATATAATTGGATTGAAGAGGTAACTATGAATGATTAAACTGACTTCGCCAAAAGACGAAGAATTTTACCTCAACGAAGATCTAATTGAAAAGGCGGAAGAGCGCGGTGATTTCACCGTGCTCTTCCTGGTTAACGGTCATAAGTACTTGTGTAAAGAATCTGTAAGTGAGATCATCAAACGCATAGTGCGGTTTAAAAACATGGTGAAAGATCAATGGACATAGGGGTATTAGGTGGACTTGCGATAACGTTTGGTCTGATAGTACTATCCGTAATAGCTGATCTGAATTCTTTTATTGATTTTAACAGCATGCTTGTTACCATTGGTGGCTCCTTCGGTTCTACTCTTGTAGCTGTGGGTTTTGACCGCATGAAAAATCTGCCGAAGTATGTTATGGCAGCTTTTAAGAAGAAGACTTTTGATAAGGCAGGTACTATAAAACTCTTGGTGGATCTGTCTAACAAGGCAAGAAGGGAAGGACTGCTGGCTTTAGAGGATTCACTCGAAGAACTGGAAGATCCTTTTGTTAAACGTGGCCTACAATTGGTCATCGATGGTGTAGAACCTGAGTCAGTTCAAAACATACTGAATTTGGACATAGAAGCCATGCAAAACAGACATGCCGATGGCAAGATGATCTTTGACGTCTGGGCGGGTTTTGCCCCATCTTTCGGTATGTTGGGAACCATAATGGGACTAGTGCAAATGCTTAAACGGTTGGATGACCCTTCCACCATAGGGCCCGCTATGGCACTGGCGTTAATCACAACGTTCTATGGTGCTGTGCTGGCCTACGGCGTCTTTCAGCCCATGAGTAACACATTACAGCGTAAGAGTGACATGGAAAGTGATTTTAGAGAAATGATCGTGGAAGGCATATTGGGTATCCAAAGCGGTGAAAATCCTCGGCTTTTGGAGGAACGTTTAGTTTCGTTCTTGTCACCTGCTGAACGGGAGCAGTACGAGAGAACCAGGGCTCAAAAGACTGAAGAGGTGGCAGAAGTTGCCTAAGAGAAAGGAGTCTTCGGGCCCGGGCGCTCCTCTTTGGTGTCTGTCTTACGGAGACCTAGTTACTAACATGTTAGTATTTTTTGTCATGTTATTTGCTTTCTCTACGCTGAATGCAACTAAATTCGAGCAGATGGCATACTCTTTTGTGGTGGCTCTGGGTGGAGGCATGGGCGTTTTGCCATCAAATCCTACCTTTAGTCCACCCATGCCCATACCGCCTGACTTCATAATGCAGGGTCCAATGACTGTGGCGGAGCTCTATAGTAATTTGGGGGGAGTTGAGAAGAGTATTCAGCAGCAGTACGGATCTGAGGCGATCGAAGTAATAGAAGGCGTCAATGAAGTCAGAGTTAGGATCTCAGGGGACCTTTTGTTTATGCCCTGCTCAGCCTCTATCAGACCCGAGACTAGCCAGATACTTTCTGCTTTAGCACCAGAGCTTGTTAAGGCACAGAAGGAGGGCTATCGAGTTTACATCGAGGGGCATGCCGCCTATACCTTATCAACATGCCCTGGCTACATAGACGATTTCCACATATCTAGCGATCGGGCGTTAAATGTTTTGGAGCGATTCAAGTCTTTGGGCTTAGACGACTCTAAAATGGCGTTGGTTGGGTACGGTGATAATGTCCCGGTGGGAGATGTGAATACCCCTCAAGGACAGGCAAAGAATCGCCGAGTGGAGATTACCATTAGGAGGGACTGATGAAGAAGATATTAGTTTATTTGCTTGTGGTAATACTGTTGCTTGGTGCAGGTATGGCACTTGGCGTTTATGTACTTGCCCCTGTTGTCAAGGATATGGGTTCGAATACAGCAGCACAAAGTAAGCCTGAGCCTGTGCTTCAGCCTTTGGGCAAGTTCACTACAAACCTAAGTAACCCTAAATACATTATTCAGGTGACAGTGAATTTGGAATTCTATGATAAAAAAGCGCTTAGTGAGATTCAAAAAATGGATCCAAGTTTCTTGGTAATTCAGGACGAACTCTTGAAGTATTTCAAGACGTTAAAACCTGAGGATTTTTCCACAGATAAAGGCCTTAGCCAAATACAGGACAATTTTGTAAAAAGGATAAACAACTTGTATGGAAAGACCGTTTTAAGTGATGTGCTTTTTGGGGCTGATACGGTTATAACGGTGATGCCATAATGGCAGAAACGCTGTCGCAAGAAGAAATTGATACTTTGCTAAGTGCTATTAAAGCCGGCCAAGCAGAGCTTGTTCAAACCAAAGAGAAAGTAGTTCGTAAATACGACTTTAGAAGACCTGACAAGCTCTCGAAAGAGCAGTTAAGGACCATTCAAATGCTGCACGAGAATTTTGCCCGTGGAGCAAGTACGGAGCTTGCAGGGTACTTAAGGTCTGCCATGTCTATTTCCATTGTTTCCGTAGACCAAGTAACTTACCAAGAGTACATAAGATCCTTATCAGACCCTACGTTCATGTATTTGGTGCCCATCATCGATGTGACCAGTGTGATTTTCGAAATGTCTTTGGATTTCGTTTTCGCCATTATTGACAAACTTTTAGGCGGACCTGGTAAACCGTTAAGAGAAGTTAGAGAGCTTACCTCTGTTGAAGCAACCTTAATGAATCGGGTTATGGACGTTTACTTAAAGCATTGGTTGGAAGCATGGAAGCCCATTGTTCAGTGGAATTTGGGTAAGCCAACACTAGAATACTCTCCAGGGTTCGTGCAGATAATGCCTGGCAGCGATGTGGTCATAGTTATCACCTACGAAGAGAAGCTTGGTGAGAAAACTGCCATTGGTACCATATGTGTGCCATATATGGCTATGGAGGGTTTTGTTCAAAACCTTACTGCTCACCGTTGGTTTGGGGTAAGCAAGCCAACGCCTGATGATTGGAAAACTACGCTCATGGAGGTTATTGAGGACATAACAGTAGAAGTCTCTGCAGTCTTAGGAGAAGCGTCCGTCGGTATTGGTGAGATCTTGAAGTGGAATGTGGGCGATGTTATTGAGCTTAGCAGGAGAAGTGATGAGGAAGTGGACCTTTTAGTTGAGGGGAATCTATTTGCCAAGGGTATACCTGGGATTTACCAGCGAAGGAAGGCTTTGCTTGTTACTGGTCGAAGCGAAGAAGACAGGAAAGAGGAGGTGGGCTAAGACCATATGTCAGATTTCATTGGGAGTTTGAAACGTTTGCTAAGTGAGATTACGAATGGCGCTGTAAAGTTGGGTAATTTCTATAAGACAGAAAATTTGCCTTCTGAACAAGGAGAGTTTGTGATTGTTGACTTTGCACTTGGTGACTTTGGTGATGGCTTCATCGTGCTTAGTGAGGACTTAGCTAAAACATTGGGTAATGAAATGCTTAGAATATTCCAGCTTACCGTAGATAATCTTAATGATGATTTAGTGCTTAGTACTATTGGAGAAGCAATAAATCAAAGTGTCAATGGTGCTGTTCAGGAAAATGCAGAACAGTTTGGGATGATCCCTTCTGTTAGTGTGGGTGCAGCTCAAGTCGTGACAGCTGAAGCCCTAAAGGAAAAAGTGAGTGGTTTATCTTTTATTGAAGTGGAAGGTGGTTTATGGTTTTGTGTGCCCAATAAACTTTCCTCCATACTCTTGATGGGATACAGTGATGTGTCGGAAAGAGCTGACGCTGTGTCTAGCGAAGTCGAGAAAACATCAGCCTCAGTTATGCAAGAAAATGACGTTGAAGATGTTACCTTTCCACAGCTGCGACCTGAAGGTGACATTCAGCCCTTACCTAGGAACTTGGAGCTTCTTCTGGATGTAAAAGTTAATGTGTCCGTAGAACTGGGGCGTAGTCGAGTAAGCATCAAAGACCTTTTGTCATTAGGGTCGGGCTCCATAATCACACTGGACAAATTGGCAGGAGAGCCCGTTGACATTTTAGTCAATGGTAAGCCTATAGCCAAAGGGGAAGTGGTTGTAATTGACGAGTCTTTCGGTGTTAGAATTCTTGATATAATAGCTCCCAAGGAAAGGCTAAAGGCAGAACTTTAGACAGCAGGAGGTTAAGATGAGTAAACGGGTTTTAATTGTGGACGATGCAGCTTTTATGCGAATGATGATAAAGAACGTTTTAACGCAGAACGGTTATGAGGTTGCAGGAGAGGCTTCCAATGGACAGGAAGCTTTAGTTTTGTATGAAAAAGTTAAGCCGGATCTGGTAACGTTAGATATAACGATGCCTGAGATGGATGGTATCCAAACACTTAAAGAACTCCTGAAAATGGATCCTTCTGCTAACGTGATCATGGTAACTGCTATGGGACAGCAGCAATTAGTAATCGAGGCTATCCAAGTGGGAGCAAAGGATTTTGTGGTAAAACCATTCCAACCTGACCGTCTTATAGAGGCGGTAAGGAAGGCTCTGGGGGATGAGTAGTTTTTGGCAGTGGTTCTTCCTCCTGCTGTTTTTTGTTGTTCTTATTGGCGTTTTATGGTTTTTAAGTAGATACGGCAGGCGTTGGCTGGGCAATTTCCGCGTACCCGCTCAGGGGAAACAGCTGAAGGTATTGGATGCAGTCTCCTTGGATTTTCGAACGCGGGTATTCCTGGTTTTGGTGGCTGATAAGCAAAAGGTGCTGGTGGCTGATAACGGAAATCATATCAGGATTGTACTCTTGCCTAGTGACGAAAAGGACGCTGGTACAGACTGGCAAAGTTCAACGTTTGAGAAAATACTGAAAGATGCAGACGGCAACACCACTAATTAGTATTAATCTAGGTTCTGGCGGACTATCTATGGTCCAGCTCATTGTTCTTCTTACTGTATTCACATTGGCTCCATCTTTTATAATGTTTTTCACAAGTTTTCTAAGGATTTTGGTGGTTTTTGCTTTTATGCGTAGTGCTCTTGGTCTGCAGCAGTTCCCTCCTGCTCAGGTTTTCACAGCTCTTGCTCTAATACTTACGTTTTTGATTATGGGTCCAGTTTTCTCTCAGGTTTACCAGCAGGCATGGGTGCCTTACAGTCAAGGCCAAATGGATTTTCAGCAATTTTTGTCAGCTGCAGAGAAGCCTGTGGGTGATTGGATGTTAAAACAGGTCAAACCAGAAGAATTGAACACCATGGCATCAATTTCTGGAACGGATCCTAAAAACCCTAACTTTACAACCTTGGCCAGTGCTTTCATGGTTAGTGAACTAAAGACGGCTTTTACCATGGGGCTTCTGCTTTATTTGCCTTTCATTGCGCTAGATGTTATCATAGCATCGGTTCTCATGTCATTAGGTATGTTCATGATTCCTCCTGCCATGATCAGCTTACCTTTGAAAATACTACTTTTCGTTGCAGCTAATGGGTGGGATACAGTGATAATGGGACTTGTGAGGAGTTTCAGATGACGGATTTCATATTCAGCTGGTTTCGGAGCTCAGTTCTCCAGATTCTGATCATTGTGGGCCCTGTTTTGCTTGTGGCCTTGGTTTTGGGCATTATCATAAGCATATTGCAGGTTCTTACACAGATACATGATCCTTCAGTGGCTTTCGTACCGAAGTTCTTGGTCATCATGCTTCTGGTTTTGTTTTTTGGTGGTACTGTCGTAAATGTCATGGTCAGGTTCTTTAACGGCGTTGTATCGGCATGGCAGACGCTACCTTAGGTTTCTGGCCCGTCTTTTTTAGACTTTTAGGTTTTGTTCTTGCCACTCCCATACTACCCACAAGGTTTTTTAATCTTAGGACAAAAGCAGTGCTTTCTTTTGCCATATCTCTCATATCTGTTCCCGATTTTGTGGCTGTTCTTTCTTTGCAGACCTCTGTTTCCTGGGTTCAGATTTACATTACTGAATTTGCTTTAGGTCTGCTTTTAGGAATTTTCAGTGGTATCGTATATTGGGCTCTGGTGTTCGCTGGGGATCTTTGGGACATCATGTCAGGCTTTCAAATGATGACAGCTATTGATCCTTTTACCTCTGTACCGCAGCCAGTGATGACTCAGTTTTTTTCACTCATGGCTGCAGCTGTCTTCGTGGTAGGTGGAGGCTTAGATAGTTTCATAGCGCTTGTAATAATGAGCTACAGATTGATTCCAGCTGGTAGTTTCATTCATTTGGCTCTTTCGGAGCCTGCTTTATTCTTAACGAGAGTCTTTTCACTGGGACTAGCTGTGGCCATTCCCATAGTAGTGCTTGTCATATTGCTTGAATTCATCATGGGTGTCGTTTCAAAGGGGGCATCGGGGTTCCCAGTTTTTGTGGTTTGGATTCCTTTGCAGACAGCAGTTGCTTTGCTTTTGCTGTTCGCCATGCTACCACTTATGAAGGTTTTTACCCAAAACTGGACTCGTTGGGCGGTACAGTATCTTACTTCACTTCTTTCAGCGGGGTAACAGAGGATGCCAGAGGGAGAACGTACAGAACCACCTAGTCCGCGACGCCTGGAACGAGCTATCCAGGAAGGGAATGTTCCTCAAAGCCCTGAGCTTACCGGGGCTATTGGACTTTTTGTTTTTGTGCTCATACTGCGTGTGTATTACCCACGATTTGTGTCTAGTTGGCAACGTATGTGGTTTGGTGTGTTTTACAGTGTATCTCCAGAAACTGCTGCGCATGATCTGGCAGTGGTACTGCTATCCACCTTGCCTGTGCTGTTAGTTCCTTTATTAGCTGTTGTACTTGCCACTCTTGTATTGTCTGGAGTAAGACTTTACCCAAAAAAAATGGTACCCAAACTAGACGGTCTTAACCCGGCACAGAACATTAAACGTATTTTTTCTTTGCAGTCACTTGAACAAATGGGTATAGGTCTCTTAAAGGTTATCCTGCTTTCGGTGGTAGCATACTTTCTTGCAAAAGACAGGCTAGTTGGAATAATGAGTGGCACACAAGATCCCATTCAATTTATGAGTTTATCTGCATCTATTCTGACTGACATACTGCTGTATTTGGTGGCGGTTTACTTGCTTATAGGTCTTGCAGATTATGCATTTCAAAGACGTCGGTGGTGGAACTCGCTAAAAATGACAAAAGAGGAAGTAAAAGAAGAAATGAAGAGTATAGAAGGAGACCCCACTGTTAAGGCACGGCTTCGCTCCCGTATGCGACAATATGCTATGAGGCGTTCCCTGGCTGATGTTAAAAAAGCTACCGTGGTCATCACGAACCCTACGGAATATGCTGTGGCCCTACGTTATGAAAAAGGCATGGTTGCTCCCGAGTTGGTCGCTAAAGGTGCTGGATGGTTGGCTCAGCGGATCAAAGATGAGGCACGTAGGTATAATGTACCCGTGGTAGTCAGACCAGAACTGGCAAGGACCATTTTTCGAAAAGTGGAAGTGGGTGATTACATAACTCCTGACCTTTATCAAGCAGTAGCAGCTGTGCTTGTGGAAGTCATGAAGAAAAAGAGGCAGAGTAGCAAGTCATGAGCGGTTTGTACACAACCTTATTTGTCATTGTAGGCATCTTCATGCTAATGGTTCCAGTGCCCTCAATGGTGCTGGATGTGTTGTTTGCCTTTAACCTTGTTTTTTCGCTCCTTGTACTCATGATTTCCCTCTATACACGATCAGCTACTGAATTCTCCTCTTTTCCCAGCTTAATGTTGTTTGCAGTGTTCTTCCACTTAGTGCTCATAGTTAGCAGTGCCCGAGCCATATTGGTCACAGGTAATCCGGGCGCATTGGCTACAGCTTTCGGAAAGCTTATCATGGGCCAAGGTAATTGGGTAGTTGGTTTGGTGATCTTTGTGGTGTTGCTCATTGTGCAGTACATGGTTATTACCAGTGGTCAACAGCGTATCTCAGAGGTAGCAGCTCGTTTTACGTTGGATGCCATGCCAGGACGCCAAATGGCAATTGACGCTGACCTTTCTGCTGGCTTCATTACGCCAGAAGAAGCTCGTCGACAAAGAGATTCACTTAGGAAGGAATCTGACTTTTTCGGTGCCATGGATGGTGCTTCCCGCTTCGTGCGTGGGGAGACCATGGCTTCGGCTTTAGCTGCTGTGGTTAACGCTCTAGGTGGAATGGTGGTTGGCCTGCTTAAAGGAGAGGCTGCTGTGGATGCTTTGCTTCACTATCTTGGCGTTGCCATTGGCGTTGCTCTGCAAATTGCTATTTCCTCACTGGCTTTGTCGCTTTCAGCCGCCCTTTTAGTGGCTCGGGTTTCTTCAGAACAGAGTTTGGGAGAAGAAATCACTTCCGAACTCATGGCTTTCCCTGGTTTGGTAAGAATACTTGGCATTGTCCTTCTGGTGACTTCACTGCTACCCGGCGTGCCGAAACTGCTCTTGATCCCGCTGGGCGTGCTACTTATTTGGTTTGGCCGGACACCAAAACCTGCCGCGGAAACCGCTTTACCCGAACAAGTGGAAGCAAAGAGATTGTATGAGCAGCTGTCTGAACCCGAAGCCATGTTAGGTTTTGTCGGTGTAGACGCAGTTGAACTGGAGTTTGGTTATGAGCTCCTTCCACTTTTCGACACTACTAGTGGACAAGACATTCTTGACAGTATTGCTCTGCTACGTAAGAACTTATCCGAGGAGTTTGGTTTCCCCATACCCGGAATTCGTATACATGACAATCTGGGGCTTAAGCCTAATCAGTACCGTATAAAACTTCGTGGTGTAACCGCTGGTGAAGGTATTTTGGAGATGGGGCTTCTTCTTGCCATGGGAGAGGGGAGTGACCTTGAGAAAGTCTCTGGGGTTCCAACCAAAGAACCCGTCTTTAACCTGGACGCAAAGTGGATACCCCCAAGTGACAAATTAAAAGCTGAGGCAGCAGGCTTAACAGTTGTGGATTGCGGGACCATTGTTATTACACATCTGGGTGAAGTGTTGAAGAGCAGCCTTGCCGATTTGATCACTAGGCAAAATATCAAGGACATTGTAGACTATGTGGGACGCTCTCACCCTGCCGTAGTAGAAGAACTTCAACAGGTAGCCTCCCTGGGCGATGTGGAATTCGTATTCAGGTATCTTTTGCAGGAACGTTTGCCCGTTCGAGATGTGGTGCGGGTTTTTGAACTTATTACTGATTCATTGCGCGCTAGTCGGGACCTGCGTGAAGCAGGAGAACTGGCTCGAAAGGCCTGCGTACCCTACTTATTGGAAACCTTAGCCGAAGAAGAGGGGACTATTAAGGTTATTACTTTGAAACCAGATATGGAACGAGCGTTGATAGAAAGCTATCAACCTGGATCGGAGATTGGATTTGCACTTTCTGGTGAAAATTTGAGAAAAATCATTGACGAGATTAAGAAAGCATGGGAAATGTCTCATAGCTACGCAGAAAACGCCGTTCTGGTGGTGCACCCACGCATACGAAGAGCACTATGGGAGCTTCTTAGCAGGCAAGGTCTAAAGGAGTTAACAGTTTTGTCTTATAATGAGATCATGGATGCAAAGTACGTAGTTGTGGGAAGTGTGGGCGCTTAATGGAGGTCATTAAGGTAAAGGACACTGATATCCAAAGTGCTCTGGACATGGTTAAGCGTCAGTATGGCAGTGATGCCATGATCCTAGAAATTAGGAAGAAGCGCAAGTACGTTTTTGGGCCCACCTATTATGAGCTGCTTATCGGCATTGAGCAGAGTTCTGCAAAAGGAAACCTGGATAATCTTGAAGCTTTGGAAAAAGCAATCAAGAGATTGGATGCTGCAGTAAGCGCACTAGCGGTGAAAGAAGACGAGCTTGATGCACTTTCCAGACAAACTGGGTTTTCCAAGGAGCTTTTGGTAAAAGCAAGGGCTGTTCCTACAGAAGATTGGAAAAATACTTTACGTCAGTACCTAAGTAACAAACTTGAGTTTGTCCGTTTGGAAAGTATAAAGTTCCAAACGTTTCCAAAAGTTGTTGTTCTGCTCGGGCCTACCGGGGTCGGAAAAACCACTACTGCTGCTAAATTGGCAGGTTACCTGTTGCTTGAAAGGAATGTATCTTCTGGGTTTGTTACCATCGATACCTTCAGAGCTGGTGCAGTAGAACAAACAAAACTTTTTGGTAAAGCTATGAACTTACCTGTGGAAGTTGTACGTCGACCACACCAGATGCAGAAAGTACTTGCGAAGTTGCCAGATGCCCACTATGTTTTTGTAGATACCATAGGCAGGAACCCTAAGGAAATTGGCAAACTTACCGAAATAAAGATGTATCTTGACGAACTTGAAGAATGGATTCCTGTGTTATGCCTAAATGCAGGCTTGAGAAAAGAAGAAATGCAAAAAGCTTTTGAGTACTTTAATAAGGTTTTTCACATTGAGTATTTCATACTCACAAAAGTGGATGAGGCAGAAAACATAAGCAGTGCTGTGGAGTTCATGGCTGAAAATGGACTAAAGACATTGGCCTTGACAAACGGGCAAAATGTACCAGATGATCTTTTGTTCCCCGACATAGAGAATGTTTTAGGCATGGTTGGTTTGTCTTTATGAAGAGTGAGCAGGTAAATAGGGCCGAAAGGCGATTGCGGAAGACCAGGGTTATTGCAGTCTCCTCTGGTAAGGGCGGCGTCGGTAAAACCTTAGTTGCCTTGGGACTGAGTATGGTGTTAGCGAACATGAAGAAGGATGTGCTACTAGTTGATGCTGATTTAGGAACTGCAAATGTGAATGTGGCCTTAGGTATACCCGTGGAATACAACCTGTGGGACGTGGTTAAGGGGAGAACGGACGTTGACAATGCCATCATGAGTGTGGAAGAGCATTTGGACCTTCTTCCTGGTGTTAGTGGTGTCTATGAAGCTACTTTCTGGCGTATGCGCGATACTGAAAAACTGTGGCGTGAACTGGATGGTGTTCTAACCAGATATGACTATGCCATAATCGATACCGGCTCGGGCATTGGAAACACGGTTGTGCAGTTTTGTATAGCCGCAGATGAAGTAGTTGTGGTATTTACCCCAGAAGCCACATCCATAACGGATGCCTACGCACTCATCAAGACTCTCCACAAAGAGGGGTATGATGGCAATATCTATGCTCTGGAGAACATGGTTAGAAAAGTGCAATCCGATTTGGTGCTTGCTGTGTCTTTAAAGTCCATGGCTCAGCGGTTTCTCAACCGCGAAATAGAGATTCTGGGTACCATTCCTTTTGATCCACAAATTTCTAAACAGGTTAGATATCAAGAGCTTGGAAAGTATTTGCATCAGTCTGACGAATTCATGTTTTATATGGGAACCGTAGTTAAGAACCTCCTGAAAAGTGGAGAAGATCTTGGTTCATATAAACCTTCTTTTTGGAGCAAATTAAAGAACCGCCTTAGCAAAATGATGGGTACTTAAGGAGTTTCTCATGCGGAGCACTGGTCGCATTCTAGTTGTGGAAGATTCTACTTTTGTTAGCAAAGTTGTGTGCGATATTCTACAAAAAAACTTGAATGTGGTTTGTGATACCGCATCCAGTGTCAAAGAGGCGTTAGTCAAAATAAGGCTTTACCCTTACGATGTTATTCTCCTTGATTATGTTCTGCCTGACGGTACAGGCATTGATATTCTCAGAAAGGGCAGGGATAGTTTAAAAGGTTACGTGATTCTGTTTTCATCATTGGCCCAGGAAGGGGCTGATATAACTGTTCAAGCTCTCTCAGAAGGTGCTGTTGATTTCATATTGAAGCCTGGTTGGGGTGGTATGCTCGCAGACGACTTTAGTCGCGAACTAGTTGCCAAAATTGAAGTGCTGCTTTCGAAGAAACCTGTCGAATCTACTGAAAAGGTCTTAAAGCAAGTTAACACGGCAGAACTGAAAACAGGGATTAAGCTGGTTAACTGTCCGGGTAAGGCAGAAGGCATCGTTGTGGTAGCGTCGTCAACCGGAGGCCCTCAGGCCCTTCGGAAATTTCTTGGCAAGTTTGAGCGTGTTAATGTTCCCGTGGTTATAGCGCAGCATATGCCCCCATTTTTTACAAAAAGCTTAGCTGAGCAACTTTGCAAGACGACTAAGTTGGATGTAATGGAAGCCACTTCAACAGTAGAGCTTGAGCCTAACAGAGTTTACGTGATTACTGGAGGCAAGCACGGAGTTGTAAGTGGTGGTGTTCTTGAGATAATAGATGGTCCTGCTGTTAATGGGGTAAAGCCAGCTGCTGATCTGCTTTTTGCTTCTGCCGCTGAAGCCTATGGAACTCAAACGCTGGGTGTAGTGCTTACAGGCATGGGTAAGGATGGACTAGAGGGAAGCAAATTCATCAAACAATTAGGTGGCAAAGTTATAGCGGAATCTCAAGAAAGTGCTGTGGTTTGGGGAATGCCTGGAGAAGTGGTGAAGTGTGGATTAGCAGATGCTATTGATCATCTGGAAGTTTTACCCTATCGTGTTGAGGAGATCATCAAGTGGTGGAAGTGAACCTTGAGCCGCTCATTGCGTTGTTAAGAAAACACCGCGACCTGGACCTCTCGGGTTACAGTAAGAGCACGCTCGGCAGAAGAATCACGTATTTTATGGGGCTGAACAAGATAAGTTCCATTGACGAACTGGGAAGGCGTTTAGCTGAGGATGATTTATTGTTCCAAGAGTTTCTGGACAAACTCACTATAAACGTCACGGAGTTTTTCAGAGACCCCCCCTTCTGGGAGAAGCTTACGGAACTACTAAAGTCTTTACCGTCAAACCGAATTAAGAGTTGGTCAGCTGGTTGCAGTATAGGATGTGAGCCTTATTCATTGGCTATGGTATTCTTAGAACACAAAGTTTTCCATGAACCGATTTGGGCTACGGATTTCGACAAAGGGGCTTTGGAGAGAGCCAAGGCAGGTGTTTACACACAAAACGAGATAAGAAATGTGCCTCAGCGTTATATGAAGTATTTCACCGAAGAGGATGGAAACTACCGTGTACATCCTCGCATAAAGGCTTTGGTTCGTTTTGAACAACACAATCTTCTTCAAGACGATTTTCCAGTGTCCGAAATGGACTTAATTCTATGCCGCAATGTGGTTATCTACTTCGGTCATGACGTGCACGAGTATCTTTGGCAGAAATTTGCTAAGGCTTTAAAACCTGGTGGAATTCTGTTTGTGGGGGCATCAGAAATCATCTTTGATCCTGGTAAATACGGTTTATCTTTAATTAGCCACGGATTTTATCGTAGACGATAATAATTTGCAAGAACTGAGCTATTGGTTCTGAATACCCTATTTCCCTATGCCCGTCCGTTATAAACAGGGCTTTGGATTGTATTAAACCTTTGTCTAGAAGAAAGGCCAATAAGTCTGCCACAGTCTCCTTTTCATCTACTGGTACCTGGAGGCTTGGTCCACCATTAATAGTTACAGTTACAAAGGTGTAATCTATTTTCTTATACAAGCTACCTGGCTGTACTAAAGAGGGTCCTCTTAGGCGCACTAATCTGTGCTCTTTACGTGAAAGTAGATCTTCCAACTCTTCCTTAGTGCTGGGGAACAGTCTATAAACCTTTTCTTTTTCGGGAGCAGTTACAATGTGTCCTTCTTCATCTACAAGCGACAGAGGAAGCTTTTGTCTAATTTCGCCTTCCACAATTACGTACAGATCTAATTTAAGCTTTCTACCGCCTAGTTGGAAGCGTACTACATCTCCATCGGTTAGGAATGTTCCCCAAGAGGCTGGTGTTCCATTAACATATGGCTCTATCTCGTTCTCCTCATACACAGCAAATTCTTGTAGTTCAGAACCTACCTTTATACTAATGGTGGAGACGTCGCGCTGCTGCATTCTGTTTACGTCCGTTCCAGCACGTAATAATGCACTGTTAACTGTTGGGTGTTCATTTGTAAGAAAGAAAGCCAATTTATCTTCTACTACTGCGTGGATTACGTTGTGTCTTGGTTCTAGCATGGCTAGACCTAAGGCAACTGCCCATGCTGGTTTGCTTAGCTCGCCTTTTGCAGACAATTTCGCCACGTGGACCATTTCATTTGGTATCTCCAATGCTTGCGCCAAAAACTCATCCAGCTTTGGCGTAAGTGCCGCACCTCCCACTAGGGCAACTGCGGAAGGTGCCTTACCGTTGTTTGCTTCAAGTATTTTCGCAGCCAAGGCAGAAGCAAGCACTGATGCTGCGTCCTGTATGCATGTAAGAATAAGGTTTTGATCAACTTGTATTCTTTTTCCAACAATGTTTTCAACGGACCTTTTCAAACCCGGTTTTATTTTCATTTTCTCAGCAGTCTCCAATGGTACCATGAACCGCTGCGCTAGATGTTCAGTGATATATTGGCCTGCCATCGGTATGGAAGCGAAATTACAAACTTTGCCTTCCTTAAATATGGTGATGTCCGACGTTCCGGCGCCCGCGTCCACCAAAGCAATATTGAAGTAGCGCAGTTCTTTTCTAACTGCAGCTTCTTTGCTAGCTACTGCCTCACTAAAAATGCTGGTCACTTTTAAGCCTGCTTCCTGCAGAGTCTTGATTAAGGAAAGTACAGTGTCTTTTCTAAAAAACTGCATTACCAACGTTACTTCTAAACTATGACCATGGCGTCCTATGGGATTTTCGACGATCATGTCATCTAATGTCCATTTAGCAACATCAAAGTCTGAAAGAAGGTATCCCTCCAGCGATGCCTTCTCTGTGATTTCTGCAAGCAAATCATCCACATCTTCTTGTTGTACGAAATCGGAGGTAATCCTTCTACGGCCTTCGACAGTTTTGACTATCATACTTTTTCCAGCTACAGCTGTCACGACTGGTAAGGTCATGTCGAAATCGTTCTCGGCTAGAAATTCGCGAAGTTCTTTTGCAGCCATGGGAACGTTCTCAATCTGCCCATTCTTTAGCAGTGAAAATTTGTGCTTTTGCATAGCGTATTTAACGATATTGCCGGTATCATCTACCTCCATGGCAGCGAATTTATGTGTTCCCATGTCCAAACAAAGTCGTTTCATCTTGATATGATCACCCTCGGTATGGGCGGTGGACTGCTAAATGGATAGAACTTGACTTGACCATCTTCGAAAACAAAGGTGACAAAAGACAGTTCATTTCTTACTAAGTAAACACTGGAACCAAACCTTATTTCCACATTCGGATATACTATTTCCCTGACGAATATGCGTGCTTTCTTTAGAGAATCCTGTATCCTTGTAAGAAGTTCTTTTATGCGCTCGTCCAAGGTCTCAATTTCTGTTGCTGTCATAGCCATCTTTTCCTCATACAACTTTAGCATGGTCGGGGATTTTTTTGCTAGTTCTTGTATCTCATTGTATTCTTTTCTTTTCTCAGACAAAACTCGAGCTACGTACTCGTACTCTTGATTTAGGCTTTTGGGAGCAGTGATCTGCAAGACTACGCGCTCTGCTAAGTCGTTTCCTACATTTGGGGCAACAATGAATCTTTCAGCTAGAACAGTGGAGCCTGCTATGCGTGCTTTCGAATGTGTAAGGTACAAATCGGTGCATTCAACATGGCTAAATAGTACACCACTTTCGGCAATTACAATGGGCGCTTGAACCCGTGCCTTTGTGATTTGGCGAGCCATTACTGCATTTCCAGCTACCAAAACAGCTTTATCATTTCCAGCTACCACACCGTCTATTTTAATATTTTGTCCCGCTTCTAGTTGCGCTCCTTCCACAACGCCATGCACTTGTATACTGGTTTTCGCTTTCACCTTAAAGCCTTCTCTTACTGTTCCCATTATTTGTACAGCATCCACAAAATCTTCGATGTTGCCTGTGTGGTAATCCACGTCGCCAGATACTATCAGCTGAGAGATAATACTAACGCGCGTGCCTTCTTTTACCACAACACCATCTATTTTGGCTATGATCTTTAGTCCATCTTCCGTGACCAAGGTGTTCTTTCCTGCCATCTTTCTTAAATCAATATCTCTTCCATCTTTAGCAGCGATTATACGCCCCTTCACAGTTTTACCCGGCGTTCCTCTTTGAGGGGGGTTCTTTTCTACAAGAACTGTGCCGGCAGTAACATAATCCCACTTGGAGATGATTTCTTTAAAGTCAACATACTGTGCGTCCTCAGCTACAGGGTTAACAGGTTTTTGGTAAACCCATTCTAATGATGCGTCTTCCCCATCCACGGGTGGCACCCCTTTAGCTACAAGAATTCTTTCTAAAGGAGCATGCAGTAACATTTTTGCCACATCATCGCTTATAAGTTCTAAACTTTTATCTTTTAACAACTTAAGGATCTCTTCTTCACTCAGTTGAAATGAGCAAAAACCTGGTAGATAAGTGGCATAGGCTTCCATTTCATCATCGGTTATTTCGATCATCACGTCAGGGATTGTGGGTTCCTTAGTTATCACCACCCATGAACCAGGATTCTTTATGGCGTCAACAATCACCTCGGGTTTTTCTACATTAATACGCATTTCCATGAGCGTGCTTAGAACCTTTGTGGGGCTCATGCCGGATTCTTCCATGCACAGCTCAATTCCTTGCTCACCACACCTTACGGCGACACCATCTTTTTTGATCATATAAGGCTGCTCATCATTCACTACGCGATTTACCTCCCTGAATGGTAATTTCCGTTACCCCCAAAGGCTTACAGCCCAATTCAGACAACAAGTCGATGATGTGGTCTTGAGTTTCGCGGCTCATAGTAAGTAACTGACTGGTTTCTGCGACGGCACGAACAGTTATTCTTATGCCTTTTTCAGTGAGCTCACCAAAAACAATGGGGTCTTCCAGTACCCGTTTATCAGCTTTAAGTAAGTTTACTATGTGGGCCTTTATATCGGGGTATTTTTCCCAGCAATCTACGTAAAAGGAGAAATTCCACATTCTCGTAGGGCTTTTTGTATTGTTAACAATGGCACCATCTACCAGCATCTTATTGGGCATGGTTATCTCTAATCGCTCCAATGTTTCAATAGTGGTAGTTAACACATTGATGGCCTTTACAGTTCCAGTGTAGTTTCCCACTGTCACAGAGTCTCCTATATCAAAAGGCTTCTGAGCTAGAATCATCATTCCTGCAAACAAGTTCGAGAGAATGTTCTGAGTAGCTAACCCAACGATGAGTCCTGTTATACTGACACCTGCAAGTATGGAGGTGTAAGAAATACCTGCAATTCTCAGGGCTCCCAAGAATGCCACAATAACTATGACGTAATAAAGAAAGGAAAGCCAAAAACTGACGCTTATACCTGAGATTCCTGGGCGACCTTCAAGTTTTTGTTTTGAACTGTTTATTAGAGATGCAGTAATGCGCTGGATAACAATAAAGAAAGCAATAGCTACGAATATGTACGCACCTTTTACAGCTATTTGGTTTAGTAGTTTGAGCATTTCTTCAGAAAGATTTAATTCCCCAAACATGTTATTTTTAATGTTACCATTAACATTATGATCGTGAACAAATCACACCGAGAAAAGATGTTTCGTGTAGTAGCTTGTGTCGTCATCGGCTTACTCTTGGTGTCATGTACAAGAAGAGAATCCGTTTCACAAGTTGCTGTTTTGGGGAGCCCTGCCTATGCTGTGACCAGTGAGATCGCTGCTGAAGGTGAAATCGTAAACGCTACACCGCTGGGAAGTGATCCGCACTATATGGAGTTTACCTCGTCGGTGGCTAGGGTGCTCGAGCAGTCAAAGGCTGTCATTGCGCTGGGTGCTTCAGCTGATAGGAAAATGGTCAGCGAGCTGAGCAAGCCAAAGCTTTTCCTACTGCCAGAAGGACTTGAGGACCCCCATGTTTGGCTCTCACCGAAAAGGGTCTTGGCATGGGTGCCACAAATACAATCCTTTCTGGATGAGCAGTTCCCTAATACAAAAAATGTACATGCACAAAACGCTGAAAAGTTCATGGCTGCCCTACAAGAGCTTGACGCCAACTTTGAAAAGCTCAGGGGGTATTGTTTTGTGACCCAGCATCCGGCTTTCACTTATGTGGAGCAGGATTATGGTTGGCGCGTTCTGGGGACTTTGGAAGTGGGGGAGGCAGAGATTTCTCCTAAGCAGCTTACCGCTCTTATGGAAGCGCTGAAGAGCGAACAAAATTGCCTGCTTTTACTCAATCCTTACGAACCATCAAAAACAGCTGAAATGTTAAGTGAGCAACTGGGTTTGCCTTCGGTTGATTTTGATATTCTGGAAGTGGCTACAAGAAGTTATTCTTCCATCATGGCAGAGAATATTGACGGTGTCCTCCATGCTCTTAGGCAGTGAGTGTCATGTTTGATGACTCAATCATATTGTCCGTGGAAAACTTATCTGTGGGCTATGAGAAGCCGTTGGTTAGCAATTTGCGTTTCTTTGTAAGAGAAGGTGACTGCTTAGGTATTGTAGGACCGAACGGAGCAGGGAAAAGTACGCTGGTGCGTACTCTTCTTGGTCTCATACCTCCGCTATCTGGTTCCGTGAGCTTTCTTGGCGAAAAGATGGAAGAAGTGAAACCCGAGAAAAGAATTAGACTGGGGTATGTACCTCAACGCACAACGGTGGACCTTTCCTTTCCGGTGAACCTTAGAGACGTGATTTACGTGTCCCTTGTAAACAAACTCCGGCTAAATATGCTAAGCTCAAGTACCCTTGACGATGTAATCCGGTCTGTGCTTAATAGATTCGGGTTCGATGATCCCAACACCCCTTTGAGAAAACTATCGGGTGGTCAGCTCCAAAGACTATTGATCGCACGTGCCTTTGTTAACGAGCCAATACTAACCATCATGGACGAACCCACTTCCAACTTAGACCCGGCCTTTACCGAAAGGTTCTATGAGATTCTTGCTCAAGAAAAAGAAAAAGGCAATGCTTTCATATTGGTTTCGCACGACGTGGAAGGGATCAGTCGGATTGTGAACAAGTGCCTTACCATAAGCTTTGAAGGATGGGAGCTGAAAGATCATGCTTAGCTTTGATTTTGTTCAACGTGCCCTGCTAGAAATCATGCTTCTCTCAGTCGGTTTGGGGTTGCTCACCATATTGGTGAACTTGCGCGATCTGGGAGTACTGGGTACAGGCATTGGGCATGCAGCTTTCACAGGCGGAGTTATAGGAATTCTACTTGGAGCTCCGTGGCTTTGGACCATTTTAACAGGCATGCTTGTAGCTTTGCTGTCTCAAAGAATTGAAGGAAAGAGAGTATCTAGCGCTAACTCAGTAATTGTGGCTTTTACCTTTATCTTGGCCTTCGGGCTCATACTTTCCTACTTTGTTCCGGGGCAGGTTTCTACGGTTATGGGTCTACTTTTCGGCTCCATGTTGGGCGTTGATTCTTTTGATATTATGCTCACGTCGGTCGCTACGTTGCTGCTTGTAGTTTTTTTTGTAAGGCACTATTGGGAAATACTAAGTACCACTTTTGACGAAGAATATTCTTCCGTGGTGGGTATGCCTGTAAAGATGCTCAAGATTGTCATCTCAGTTCTCTTGGCCTTTTACATTACGGTCACCATAAGAGCAGTAGGCACGCTCATGATGGAAGCACTACTGGTGATCCCGGGTGCTGTGGCATTACAGTTGACAGATTCCTACCACACATCCTGGAAGATATCCATGGTTTTAATAGCCGTTTCTGGGGTAGCTAGTTTGATCCTGGCATTTTACTGGAACTTACCAGTTTCTCCTTTAATGGTAGTCATCTTGTCTCTCTCTTTCCTTGTTGCTCGTTTCGTATTTCCGCAAAAGTAGTTCTGTGAATTAGTTTATGCCTTAGTATGTGTGATATAATTATCACAAAGCACTAGTAGTACTTTATACATTGTCCAGGTTTTTTTTGTAAAGGAGGCGCCGAAGTGATTGAAGTTCGGGAGCTACGAAAGAGTTTCGGCCAGGTTCAAGCGCTCAAAGGTATTTCTTTCCACTGCGAACCCGGAAAAGTGACAGGGCTTTTAGGCCCAAACGGAGCTGGGAAAACCACCACCATAAGAATCTTAAGCACCATTCTCAAGCCCCTAAGTGGTACTGCCACAGTAAATGGTTTCGATGTTGTAAGAGAGTCAGACAAAGTGAGAGCATCTTTGGGTGTGGTTCTTGAGAATACAGGTCTTTACCGTCGACTTAGCGGTGACGAGAACGTGCTTTATTTTGCAGATCTTGCCGATGTGCCCAGGGGCGAAGCTCTAGAAAGGATGCAGTTTCTCTACAAACTGCTTGAAATTGATTACGGGAAGCGGCAGGCTGGAACTTACTCCAAGGGGATGGCACAGAAGATTAACTTGGTGCGGTCCGTTATTCATGATCCCCCTGTTCTGATCCTTGACGAGCCAACAGCTGGATTGGATGTTCCCAGCACTGTAGCGGTTAGAACATTTGTGGAGCAGCAGAAAGAAGCTGGGAAGACTGTACTATTAAGCACACATCTGATGAATGAAGTAGAGCTACTGTGTGACTATGTGTACATAATCAACCTGGGCCTCATAGTGGCTGAGGGAACGCCTGAAGAACTTAAAAAGCGAACTCAGAGTAGTAACTTGGAAGAAGCATTTATGAAGGTGGTGAAGGAATGAAATCCATTTTTGCTGTCATGAAAAAGGAAATTAAGGAGGCCTTCAGGGATAGACGTACGCTCATAATGAGTGTACTCCTTCCAGCAGTTCTCGTTCCTGCCATTGTGCTTGGCATCTTCTATTTTGAAGGGAGAACGGTGGAAAAGCAAAATGCAGATGGCTTTACGGTAGCTTTCCAAGGGAGCCAGGAACTTCGATCATTTCTAAGTCAAGCTAAATTAGAAGTCATAGAAGTCCAGGATGTGGAAAAAGCAGTTTTGGAAAAAGAGGCGGACGTGGGACTCATTGAAGAATACACATCGTCTCAATCTAAGGTTGTTGTAGTTACGTCGTATGCCTCAGGTACCAGTGGAGATAGTGCAGCTAGTTACCTTAACAGTATTCTTCCTCTTTATAGGGAGCAGCGCATCAAAGATTACTTGAGCCAAAAGGGCATAAATGAGGACGTTTTTTCTTTGGTAGTGGTGCAGAGTAAACAAGTAGGGGAGCCTATGGCTTTTGCCAAGTTCTTCTTGGCCTATCTGGTTTCACTGGTCATGCTTACCAGTGGTTTTGTGGGAAACGTGTACCTCGGAACAGATATTGGAGCAGGTGAAAAAGAGCGAGGCACACTGGAGAGCTTGCTGGCTACACCCGTATCCAGATTCTCTATTGCTATGGGCAAGTGGCTTGCTTTGTCCGCCCTAAACTGCATGGGTACACTCATTTCACTGCTTTCCTTCACGTTTTCCTACTCCTATGCTATGACCCATTTCGACATGGGCTTAGGCCTTGCCACTGGAGGTTCAGCACTTGCCATCTGGGGTGCTGGTATCTGGGCCATGATCATAGGCGCAGTTTTGCTTTCCCTAACAGGTGGTGCTCTTCAGTTTATTATCTCCATGTACAGCCGCAACATGAGGGAAGCTCAGCTTTATTTGGGACAAATGGGCATGGTGATTCTGCCTTTTATCTTCATACTCATGCCGGCGTTTACCAATGCTTCAACCATGCCTGCCTGGGTTTTCTTCGTACCCATTGTCAATGCTTCTGCAGTTACATATAATGTCATCATTGGCAGCGTTGTATGGCCCTTGGTAGGCGCTGCTCTTCTCATAGATGTGGCTGTAGCTGTACTTCTGGCGTTTGTCATAAGCAAATTTATGAATAGGGAAAGCGTAATATTGAGAATGTAATTTTGATGGTATAATGTTATTACCTGCCGTGTGCGTAAGCAGGGGCAGAAGTGCATCCAACAAATGCGTCTTGGGAGCTCGAATCCTGCTACTGCTCAGGTAGCAGGAGGGAAGCACCCACCTGTGTGACAGGGACGCAGCTTTCTGGCCCTTTACGGCACGGCGGGTTTCTTTGAAGAGGGGAGGCATGATGTTGACAAATTGGCAAGTGTTTTTTATCGCTTTTCCGCTTTGGGTATTTGCCGTTACGCTAATTGTGTTTCTCTTTTTAATTCTTCAAGCTTTAAGGAAGTATGGTGACGAAATAAAAAAGAGTTTAGAAGATTTGCAGGTGGACATAAAGCAGATTACCAGCAGCGCGGCTACAGAGGTTCCGGAAATCTTAAGAAATGCCAGTGAGACTTCCGAAGAAGTCAAGCAAATTACGTCCAACTTAAAACAATTCAGCGCAGTCCTTCCATATGTGGTAAGACCAAATTGGACAACGATTGCTTTGAAGGTGCTCCCGTCCGTTCTATCGTTCTTGCACATCGGCAAAGGTAAGAAGGTAAAATAATACAAAGGGGGTGTTTGGCATGTTATTAGGCAGGCTTATGGCAAGAGGTGACCAGACGGTTGAAAAGAGAAGTTGTTCCTGTTGGGGTCCGTTTTTTGCTGGACTCTTGCTCGGCGCCATAATTCAAGGTGCTTTGACTCTGTTAGCTCGCTGCAAAATGGAGAATGAATGCCTATGGTGCGAAGAAGATGAAGAGTGTGAAGAGTGCCAGGAACATGAAGAAGAAAAAGAGTAGTAAAAGTCTGGCTTCATCAAATATGAAGCGAAACAAAGGAGGGGAAAATATGGATGATATCCGTGATACTCTTCGGGTAGCGGGCTTGTTTGCCGCTGGTGTTTTGATCGGTACTGTTTGTGGGCTTCTCTTAGCTCCCATGTCGGGAGCTGAAATGAGGGGAGTAGTTAAAGAGAAAGCTCTTAGTCTTAAGGAAAAAACTCTCGAGAAAGCTGAACAGCTAAAAGAAAAGGCTCAAGAGCTAACAAAGAAAGCAGAAGATATGATCAGTGAACAGGTAGTAGAAATCGAAGAAGAACTGGCAGAAGAAGAGGGAAAAGAAGACTAAATCGAAAAACTTCGATTTGATGAGTTGTTGACTGCTAATACTTGAACATGGGGAACGCCCCAGTTAAGGGCGCTCCCGTTTTTAGTTGAATAAGCCAAACCTCTTCTTGTTGTCACCTTCGTGGAGTTTTCGTATCTCTTCAAGGAACTTACGCTCCTGAGGACTTAGTTTTGACGGCAAATCCACCTTAATGGTTACATGCAAATCTCCTCTGTAACGACCGCTTTTGTCAGGAACGCCTTCGTTAGCCAGAATGTACTCTTGGTCTGGTTGTGTTCCTGGTTCAAGGAGTAGCTCCTTTTCTTCCCCTGTGGCAGTGGTCACTTTAATCTTTCCACCCAATATGGCATGGTAATAAGGCACGTGCACTTCCGTGTAAAGATCCTTTCCTTTTCTGCGCCATGGTGGAGGGATAATTATCTTCACTGTGACGTTAATGTCTCCGCTTGCGCCATCTTTTACGGCGTTGCCTTGTCCCTTTAATGTAATCACATCGTTATTTTCTATGCCAGGTGGAATCTGCAAATCCAAGGTTCTCTGCCTTTTAACCACACCAGTACCATGGCACACTGGACAGACTTGTTCAGGCACTGAACCTGCACCATGGCACGTGGGACACGTGGTTTGGGTGATGAATACACCAAAAGGTGTACTCTGTCTGTTTTCCACTACACCAGTGCCGTGGCATCTTTCACAGGTTTTTGTCTTGCCATCTTTGGCACCTGTGCCATGGCATTCTTCGCAGAGTTCATCACGGAAGAAACGTAGCGACTTTGTGCAGCCTGTTACAACGTCTTTGAGTGATAGCGTTACTTCCAAGTTTATGTCAGTGCCCCTCGGCTTTGTTTTAGTGGCAGTTCTATTGAAGAAAGAAGATCCGAAAGGAAAGTCAGTAAAGAAATCACGGAATATGGAGTCAAAGAAATCAAAACCCTGTCCTGGCCTGTAGTACTCAGAACTAAAGCCAACGCCACCTTTGCGCATGGCGTCGTACTCAGCCCTCTTCTTTGGATCGGTGAGAACCTGGTACGCTTCGTTTATTTCCGCCATGCGCTTAGCGGCTTCCTCGTCACCCTTGTTTAAGTCAGGGTGGTATTGTTTTACCAGTTCTCGGTACTTTTTCTTGATTTCATCTACTGATGCGTCTTCCGGTACACCAAGAATTTCATAGTAATCCTTCATTAGTGGACTTCTCCTTGTGGCCCTTGATCGGTGGTGTTATCACTGCCATCTCCTCCGGGCTGCTGTCCACCACCGCTCTGGTACAAATAAGCACCTGCCTTTCCCATGGCGGTAATTACATCTTCCATGAGCTGTTTTAGCTGTTCTGCCGGCTGATTGTCTCTTAGGGCTTTCTCTAAGTTATCGACCTTTTCTGTTATCTCTTTGACGATGTCATCGGGGAGCTTCCCTTCATTTTCCTTTAAGAGTTTCCTGGCTTGATAAACATATGTGTCAGCTTGGTTTCTTGTTTCAATTTCTTCCTTACGTCTGCGGTCTTCGTCAGCGTACATCTCTGCCTCTTTCCGCATTCGCTCGATTTCTTCTTCAGTCAAGCGTGTGCTGTTGGTGATGGTGATTTGCTGACTCTTTCCTGTGGCTTTGTCTTTTGCCGTTACGCTTAAGATACCGTTAGCATCAATGCTAAAGGTGACTTCTATTTGTGGCACACCACGTGGTGCAGGTGGTATACCATCTAGGATGAATTGCCCCAAAGATAAGTTGTCCTTTGCCAGTGGCCTTTCTCCTTGGAGCACATGTATTTGCACACTGGTTTGGAAATCTGTTGCTGTGGTGAAGATTTCTGATTTTGTTACTGGGATAGGTGTATTCCTAGGGATCAGCGTAGTCATGATGCCACCAACCGTTTCTACACCCAGTGATAGTGGGGTAACATCCACCAGTACAATATCGTTAACGGTTCCCTCGATTATACCAGCCTGTATTGCAGCGCCCATTGCTACAGCTTCCATGGGGTCGATGCCTCTTTCCACTGGTTTTCCCATGAACTGTTCAACAAAATCTCTCACGATGGGCATACGTGTAGGTCCACCTATGAGAATAATCTTGTCTATGTCATTGGGTGTTAATTGAGCATCTTTTAGTGCCTGTTCAATGGGCCCAGCAGTTTTTTCTACGATGGGTCTCACCAATTGCTCTAGTTTTGCTCGGGTTACTTTCATTTGAAGATGAACTGGTTGTCCGTCCTTCATTGCTATGAATGGTAGGGATATGTCAGTTTCTAAAACTGAGGATAGTTCAATCTTTGCCTTCTCCACAGCTTCATTGACCCTGATCATTGCCATTCTGTCATTACGCAAATCGATTCCCGATTCTCTCTGAAACTCTTCAAGAACGTAATCCATGAGCACTTTGTCCATGTCACGTCCGCCTAGCTGTGTATCGCCACTGGTGGAAACTACCTGAAACACTCCGTGACCAAAGTCCATAATGGTCACGTCCAGCGTACCACCACCAAAATCAAAAACCATGATCTTCAGTTCTTGGTTCGCTTTGTCCAAGCCGTATGCAAAAGCAGCTGCCGTGGGCTCGTTAATAAGTCTGACAACTTCCAAGCCCGCAATGGCACCTGCATCCTTTGTGGCCTGTCTTTGGGCATCGTTAAAATAAGCAGGTACGGTTATGACAGCTTTGCTAACAGGCTCTCCTAAGAAAGCCTCCGCGTCCTTCTTTATCTTTTGTAGAATAAAAGCTGAAATTTGTTCAGGCGTGTATGTTTTACCGAAAACCTGGATAGTTTCCCGTGTGCCCATTTTTCTCTTTATGCCCGTTATAGTTCCTTCGGGGTTCATGGCTGCCTGCCTTCTGGCTGGTTCACCCACGAGTATTTGACCATCTTTAGTGAATGCAACAACCGATGGCACTGTCTTGCCGTACATGGTAGTTCCTTCGGCAGATGGAATGATTGTAGGTTTGCCACCCAGCATAACTGCGGCACAAGAGTTTGATGTTCCCAGATCTATTCCTATGATCTTGGCCATAATTGCACCTCCTGCATTTACTAGTTCCTTTACGCTTCTACTTATGATATTTACCAGCCTGAGACCTCTTTTATGCACCCAAGGCCTGCTGATTGAGCGCATTTCTTAACAATGATTTAAGAATTATACGCAGCCCTTTGCGGTATGATAGTTATCGAAGAACGGAAGTATATCTTCCGAGTAAGCCTCCCTGTGAGATGCATACCCCTGGCATCTCACCCACCTCCTTTCCTCACCACACCTACAAAGGGACGGTTACCCCCACCGTCCCTTTTCTTTTTTATCTATTTGTCTATTGGAGTTTGTTCACAGCAATCTGTCCGTTTACCATAACGAACATTGGCTTTCCGTCAACAGATAGTGGATCTCCTTCCCAAAGTACTAGATCTGCATCCTTACCAGATTCAATGGAGCCCAAGCGCTCGTCCAATCCTAGGATCTTTGCAGCATTGATGGTTATGGCTTTTATGCCTTCATCATATGGCAGGCCGTACTTTACAGCCAAGCCCACAGTTAGAGGAAGGAACTGTATGGGGATAACAGGGTGATCTGTCATTATAGCGAAGAGAACGCCGTGTTTATGGAGTACTGCGGGTGTTTCGAAACTTTTGTTCATGAGTTCCACTTTGCTTCTATTGGTTAAGTTTGGTCCAACAATACATGGGAACTTGGATTCAGCAATTTCCTCAGGTACTAAGTGTCCTTCAGTGCAGTGGTCAATGGTTATGTTTATGTCGAACTCTCTAGCTATTCTGATAGCGGTTAGGATGTCATCAGCCCTGTGAGCATGGATCTTCATGGGGATTTCCTTACGAAGTACCATGCAAAGATGTTCCATACCCAAGTCAAAATCAGGTTGCTTTTCGGGCTCATTGGCGTATTTTTCTTTCTTTTCCATATAAGATTTTGCTTTGAGTAGCGCCTGCCTCATCAGTGATGCTGTGGCCATTCTGGTTACTGGAGACTTCTTCATGTCCCTGTAGACCCTCTTGGGGTTTTCGCCAGTAGCAGCTTTCAATGCAACGGGATCTTTAATAACCATCTTGTCAATGGCTTTTCCAAAGGGCTTGAAGACGCAAGCTGTGCCTCCTATGACATTTGCAGAACCAGGAGCAGCACAAATGGTGGTTATGCCGCCTTCTAAAGCATCTTTGACGCCCTGTTCCATGGGATTGATTCCGTCAATAGCTCTAAGGTAGGGCGTTACAGGGTCTACCCATTCGTTGTAGTCTGCACCTTCCCATCCGAAACCTTCTTCAGAAATGCCTACGTGTGTGTGAGCATCAATGAACCCAGGCATCAGCGTCAAACCTTTTCCATCTACAACATTTGCTCCTTCTACTTGAATGTCTCCTGCAGAAACCTGGCTGATTTTACCATCTTCTACTAGAACGCTGCCTTTGTCAATAACACCATGGGAAACTGTGTAAACCTGGACGTTAGTGATGAGTACTTTCACACTTACACCTCCCAAATGCGGTAAGTAATATTAGTTAGCACACTTAAATATTAGCACTCATTAGCACTCAGAATAATGCAAGGACAACAGGGAACAAACCAACTACGAACACAGCCATGAACAGTTTGTTATAAAGGGCTCCCGCTCTTGCTTCAAAGTAATCCCGTGACAGTATCAAACACAAATGTGTGGGGCTTGCCATTACACCTATGAAGGCAAAAATGAATGCCAAGTTAAGCATGGCGACACGGTTTGCAGGTGTTGTCAGGCCGATTAGCAAAGGCAGTGAGGTGCCAACACCAGCTTGGGTTAAACCAGTTATCATTGAAACGACAAAAGGAAGGGCTATAAAAAATACAATTGTAGGTAAATGTAAAGCACTCAAACTCGAAGCTACAGCTTCATTGGCACCTGTGGACTCCAAAATGTTAGCAAAGTAGTACACCGCAGGTATTATAGCTAGCATTTTCCACTTCAGGGCTTCACTAAGCAATGTTCCCATCTTGGGTAACGCCTTGGCGTGCAAAATGTATATAAAAGCGCAAGCCAAAAGTATGGCTATGGGCACTGTAAAGTCATTCTTTATAGTAACGCCTGCCACAATGACTGCTAAGAGAGGTCCCAAATCCAAGATAACCTCTTTCCACGAAGGGTTCTGAAATCTCACAGAAGGTAAGGAGAAACCGAACACCAAAACCCAACCAACTACTATCATCAAAAGTGGTATGTACCAGTTCATTTGGGCTAAGTGGCCTGGTGTAATGCCCATGAGCATGGCTGCCATCAAAGTACCTGGGTACACAGGCAAGATAGGTTCCCATATGTGGCGAAACCAGAAATTTATGAAAGCTTTTTCTTGGTTAGATACTACTGAATTTTCCAATGTCTCTGCTACTAATGGAGCAGAGAATCTAGCCCCTCCAGGTGAGGGGAGCAGCCCCATAATTGCAGGCATTACAACACTTGTTAGCCTGTAATCTCCGAGCATTTTGATAAAATTGTGAGTCAGCCTTGCCAAAGCACCGCTACGGCGTAAAAACACTTCGTACAAAGACATTAAATATAGCGTTAGCAGCACAGCCACTGTGCGCTGGGCAAATAAGCTTTCCAAAAAGCCTTTACTTAAATCTGCAAAAGACAATCCCCCTATAAAGCCAAGGAATACGGTGGCACCTAAAAACAGTAGGTAAAGGTCTATCTTGTCAAGTAGCAGTACAATAACTACAAAGATTACTAAGAGCCACAATGCCAAATTCATTATTGAATTATATGATACCTTGCATTTGCTTGTAAAGATGCCCTTACTTTTTGTATCAACAGTTTCTTTATGCTGTTGATTAAGAATTTATACTTGTTACCCGATTACGGATTGGGTGTTCCAGGTGGACGTTTAGATGTCTTTGTCTTGTCCACTTCGTCTAAGTGGGCTTTTCTGTTGTAGCAGGACGTTGCGAACCGTTCAAGTATGGCAGGAAAGTCGCTGCCCTCGATTAACTCTTTTATGCGTTCGTCTTTTTTCATTTCCTCTGGAATAATGTAATATGGGGGTTTTGTGGAGTCAAACTTTATCTGAAACCCTGCTTTGGGACTGTAATCAGGCAGTATTTTACTTAGAAGCTTTTGCGCTGTTTGGCTGAAAAGATCGCTAACTTCAATGGTAGTCTCCGTTTTTGCTAACTTATCCCTGAATTCTGCTGCTAGTTCCTTTTCGAATTGAACAAAGGATCTCATGGCATCACCCCTCTTGACTAGTTACTTATATCATACCCCGAATAAGGCAGGATTACTAGAAAACATAATCGGGTAAAATAAGTAAAAGATGGAAAGAGCTCATCACACTTCGACGTTATGGCAAGTTATTTCTGATTTCGGGAACCCCATGGTGTGGGGAACCTTTTTGTTCGTTTTGCTTATGTGGATAAAAGGGCTTTCGTTGAGCCACATATTGCTCTCTTTGGCTATATTCTTACTGACTGTGGGAGTGGTTTCCGCCATAACCTTCAACGTGGCTCGAAGCAGACAGTTTTCGGATACCAGAGACTTAATAGAACGTGAAATAAGATCTTTACCTTATTTTTGTACGTTTTTGGCTTACATGGTTGTTGCCGCCATTTTTAACCGTCAGGACTGGTCCCCAAAATGGTTGGTATTCCTGACTTCTACCATGGGCATTGGCTTGGGCATATGCGGCTTTATAAACCTTTTCTGGAAAGTCTCTTTTCACACATTTGCTTCCTCAGCCATGGCAACCATGTTCTTCATGGTCACCAGCAGTTGGTGGAGTTTGGTGCTGCTGCTATTAGTTAGTTTGGTTATTGGCTGGTCAAGAATCCGGCTGGGTGTACATACGCCCATGCAGGTGCTCATAGGTTTTCTATTGGGTATCTTTTTGCCCATATTATGTGCAATGAGTTATTTAGGAGGTTTTCTGTGGACATAAGAGTCATACCGGATAAAATGTTAAGAGCAAAAGCACAAAAAGTAAAGTCTTTTACTGAAGAAGATCGAAGGATTGTGGAGGACATGTTCCGCCTCATGAAAGAAAACGAGGTGGAAGGCGTAGGCTTGGCTGCACCTCAGGTGGGTATATCTAAACGCTTCGTAGTTATAGACCTGGATGAGTTCCATGAGGTGCTGATCAACCCAAGGTGGGAACCCTTGGGGAAGGAGAAAGAAGAAGACATTGAAGGCTGCTTATCCGTGCCGGGAGTTTACGGTCCCGTGGAAAGGTTTAAGAAAATAAAAGTGAGTTTTACCAATCTTTATGGCGAGAAAATCACCTTAAAGCTTGACGGTATGCTCAGTCGTGTGGTGCAGCATGAAGTAGACCATTTGGATGGTGTGTTGTTTATCGACAAGATCACAGATTGGGATCGCATCGAAGTTATGCCACTGGCATTGCATTATCCAGGAGTCGTGGAGCTCCTAAAGGAACACGATCGATGAAAATAGCTTTCTTTTCCTCAGGGACTTTCGGTCTTCCAGTTTTAGAGGAGCTAAAGAAAGAGAACCATGAAATTGTGTTGATTACGAAAGTTGATGCCCCTTCAGGGAGAGGCTTAAAGTTACAGCCTTCGCCTCCTGCTGTTGTAGCTGAGGCACTTCAGATTCCCATTGTGAAGGTGAATTCGCTAAAGAACGATTTTATAGAATGGTATTTTAGTCAGGGATTCGATGTGGCCATTGTAGTGGACTTCGGTTTTTACATTCCCAAACAATTATTCCAAGCTGATAAGCCTGTCATGGTAAACATCCACCCCTCACTGCTACCAAAATACAGGGGACCTAATCCCATACGAAGAGCTATTTGCAGCGGCGAACTTGAGACAGGCGTAACCTTGATAAAGATCTCGGAAAAAATGGATGAAGGTGATATTTATCTTCAGGAACGAGTACTTATTGACCCAGACGATGACTATGTGTCCCTTACTCCGAAGTTGCAGCATGTTTCTATGGAATTGCTAAAGAAGTTCTTCTTGGAGCTAAAGCAGGGAAATTTACGTGCTTTTCCACAGTTGGGAGATCCTTCTTATGCTCCAAAGTTCACTCCTGATGAGCTATGGATTGACTGGCAAAAACCAGCTCATGACATACAAAATCAGGTACGTGCTTTAGCTGATGTAGGGGCGAAAACAACTTTGGGGTCAAAGCTGGTGAAGATTTTCAAAGTTCGCATAAGCGGCATGGAGGACTCACTGCCACCAGGCCACTATGTAGCTGAAAAAGAAAGTCTTTACGTTGGTACTGGACAAGGTTCGCTGGAAATACTGAGTTTACAACAGGAAGGAAGAAAGAAGCAGGACGCCGCCTCGTTCGTAAAGGGTCTTAGGGAAAAAGAGGGTGTGTTTGGTGGTTAACCTACTGGCCATATTACCTGGTATTGTACTTTTTGTCTACTATGCAGCAGTGCTTCTCATAAATAGTGGCGTTTATAACAGTTGGTCCAGAGAAGTAGTACCACTCGCGGAGCGTCTTAGTGACGTGTTTCCGCGACTTCTTCCGTGGAACTCACTTGTGCGTTTTAAGGTTAGACCTGACATTGTTTTTCCTTATATGGATCCGCAAAACGATTTTGTCTATTTTCCTGAACGCATGCTCATGTACAACAATGTGTGGAATCTCAATTTGATTTCCAGAGCCGTGGGTGAGGCTTTGCAAATGCGTAGTAGCTTCTGGCATGTTTACTACAAGGCTAAGCCGGTGCTACGTTGGATTTTTTTGGTGGGTTTCTTTTGTTCGCTCTTTTTTGGTGCCACTAAGATTTTGTATTTTTTCGCGGTGCTAGGTGTCCTTCTTGATTACACAAGTTATATACTCTCAGCAGATGCTCTAAACAGATCCAAGTTGGTTCTGGCACAATACTCCCCTGAAGTGGCCGATCGCATAAGGCTTATACCACCCAGTTTCATATTTGAGTCTTTGGGCGAACCGTACCGCATTTTGCGGTACGTGGTGTTCCACTTGAGGTGGCGGAACCTATGATATTTTTCCTTTATACTATTTTGGCGTTGTTTACCTTTATGTTTTTCTTGATGCTGTTCCTTCCGTTAAGTTTCTTAGGTGTGGCCATAATGACACTCATAAACGCACCTGTTCAATTGTTTTACTTGTTGACTCACCCAGAGGTTAGAAAGAACCACGCTTTGGAACACGCAACCATTCACGTATTGGAAGAGCTTGTGCCCGTGAAGCTTTCAGGTGTGAGTAACCCCAATGGGTTCATCATACAGGGTGTCAGTGATCCGTATTTGGTGCTACAGGCCGCACACGAGGCAAAGAGGCGCTTGCTCAGTGGTGAGAAAGATTTGGCTGTGCATCCTCGATGCGGTACCACGACGGTGGTTACGGGATTAGTATTTGCAATATTGTTCATCGTGTTTTCCATAGTCTTTGGCTTGTTCTCATTTGTCAATCTTTTACTTTCACTAGTGCTTGGTGCAATATTGGGTAGCGTTTTGAGTCCTTGGGTACAACGTCACGTTACCACTGACTGGCGTGTCCATGATGTGGAAATAGAAAATGCAGAATTAATAATTAGAGGGTGGTCCGTTCATGGAGTTTTTGTGCACACAAGGAAGGGTGATATTAAATGGTCCATAAGGTGAGCGTACTCCTCATGTTATTTTGCTTGCTTGTAACACTGCCTGCAGGGGCACAGAATGTGGGACGAGTTCCTACAGTTACAGGTTTAACAGTAAATCAAGCTTTGGAGGAGATTGCCAAAGCAAAATATGCTGCTTCAGTAGAGTACGAATATGCGACTGTGGCTCCCGGTGTTGTGATTGCCCAAAGCCCTGACGGCGGCATCTTGGCACCAGCTGGGCAACAGGTCAAACTCATTGTCTCAAAGGGGTTAAAACTGGTAGAAGTTCCGAACGTGGTAGGTGTTGTTGCTGCTGACGCCATCGACAAGATCAAGGACTTGAACCTACGCATAGGAACCATTACAGAGGTGCAGACCGGAGATCGCTTTGTTGTTAAAAGCCAAGATCCAACATCGGGTAAGCTAACCGTGGTTGGTGACGTGGTGAATATAACGGTCGGTATACCAAAACTGGTACGTGTTCCTCCTCTAATCGGGTTAACGCTGGAAAAAGCTCGCTCCAGCGTAGAAGCTGCCGGGCTCAAAGTAGGCGATATAAAACGCACAGCGACTACAAGCACCGATTTAGAAATTGTAAAAACACAGAACCCACGCAGCGGTGTGTACCGTTATGAGGGAACACCCGTGGATATCGAGGTCTGGTCACCAAAATGAGGGCCTTACTCTTAGGCAGGGTGCTACGCAGAGAACGGTATAACGTGTTAGTTTCCTACGAAAACAGCGTTTATTTGGGTTTAGTAAAAAAGAAGGTTTGGGAACAAGATAAGGTTTTGGTCAACGATCGTGTCTGGTTTGAGCCAATTACCGATACAGAAGTATCTGTTGAACGTACAACTGGCAGGAAGAATTATTTCCTCAGGCCCCCTGTGGCAAACTTGGATTTGCTTGTTTATGTGCATTCTTTCAAGAATCCTCAGTGTGATGTAAGATATCTCGATCTTACGCTGGGATTAGCGACTCTACAGAACATACCCGTTTTGGTCTTGTTTCACAAAGCCGACCTCCTTCGCGATGAAGATATTCAGCCTTGGACAAGTTTATACACCAGTCTGGGATATGACGTAATGGTAACGTCAGTGTACTATGATTTGTCTGCGTTAAAGGAGCGGTTACGTGGAAAAACAGTGCTTTTCAGCGGTCCCACAGGTGTTGGGAAAAGCAGTCTGGTAAAGGCTCTTTGGAAAGATGCGTCAGTGCGTGTGGGCGACATCTCTAAAGTTGGTCGCGGTAAGCACACTACCAGTTGGGTAGAGCTGTTGCCCCTAGATGATACTTACGTTGTAGACGCGCCTGGTTTTTCTCTTTTGGAAATGCCTGCAATGAATCCTTGGGATATCCAGCGCATGTTTCCAGAGATCGAGACTACGGCAAAAGGCTGCTTTTTCTCAGATTGTTTGCATTTGAAGGAACCCAGTTGTGCAGTGAAAGAAGCTGTTAAAAAGGGACTCATAGCAGAATCGCGCTATAACTCTTACCTTTATTTTCTTGACAAACAACAGGAGGAGGCAAAGAAAAGATGAGAAAACTTGTTCCTTCCCTCTTATCTGCCGATTTATGGTGTTTAAAGGATCAGCTGGATGTATTAAAGCAATATCAAGTAGATACCTTGCATGTAGATGTCATGGACGGCAATTTTGTGCCCAATATTTCCATGGGAGTACCGTTGGTGGAAAGTTTGCGCAAACACAGTGATTTTTCCCTTGATGTTCATCTCATGATTGCAAATCCAGAGCGTTTCATTGAAACCTTTAGGGAAGCTGGAGCAGATCTTTTAACAGTACACATAGAGGCTACTTATCACATTCATCGGCTCATTCAGCAAATAAGAAACGTTGGATGTAAGGCTGGGGTTTCTCTTAATCCGGGGACTCCTCTGGAACTTATAAAACCCATACTGCACATGGTGGATTTAGTGCTTGTAATGAGTGTTAATCCAGGTTTTGGTGGTCAAGACTTCCTACCAGAAACACTGAGCAAAGTAAAAATGCTTCATCAGTGGAAGCAAGAACGTGAAGACTATAAATACATCGTTGAAGTAGACGGCGGTATTAATCGCTCAAATGTGGAACAGGTTTTGAATGCAGGCGCAGAATGGATTGTAAGTGGAAGTGGTGTCTTCAAAGGCGATTTGAAGACAAACCTCGACCAGCTAAATGAAATTCTGCTAAAATACAACTGAGGACTGCTAATAATGCAACAGTCCTTCTGGCACCCACATATGAGTGCCAGAGAGGAGGTAAGGGTATAATGCCCGGAACCGTTATGGGAAGAACTGGAAGCTTGTTCTTGTTAGGTGTTGGGATAGTTTGGCTCCTTATATGGCTTATCCTGGCTTATTCTTCAAAACAGAAAAGCACACTGGCCGTGTTGGCAGTTTTCTCATTGATTTGGGCTGGTCTTGGATTTTGGCGAGCCATGGCTGGCGATGTTGTAAGCATGGTCATACTTTTTGTCATACTTGTTATTACCCTTCCAGGTATGCTGAAAGTGGTGAACCAGTATCAGCGTGCAGTGCTGCTACGGTTTGGGAAGTTCCAGTCAGTGCTGGAACCCGGGTTAAATGTCATACTGCCTTGGGGAATTGATAGGGCGTTGTATGTGGAAATGCGTACTACCACCATTGACGTTCCAAAACAGGACATAATTACACGGGATAACGTTCCAGTATCAGTGGATGCCGTGGTCTATTTCAATGTGTTTGATCCTAAGTTGGCTGTACTAGAGGTTCAAGACTACAGACAAGCTACTACCCTTTTGGCTCAGACCATATTGCGCTCTGTCTTAGGGTCCCATGAATTAGATGACATGCTCAGCCAACGAGAAAAGCTGAACGAAGTGCTCAAACTGGATCTTGACAAAGCCACTGATCCTTGGGGAGTTAGAGTCACTGGTGTGGAGATAAAAGCAGTGGATTTACCCGAGGACATGAAGCGCGCCATGGCCAAGCAAGCCGAGGCAGAGCGTGAACGTCGCGCGAAGGTCATATCCGCTGAAGGTGAATACCAAGCTTCTGAAAAACTGGCTCAGGCTGCTGAGGTGATCGGCTCCACCAGAGTCGGTGTCATGCTTCGTATGCTGCAAACACTATCAGAGATAGCTGTTGAGAAGAACAGCACCATAGTATTTCCACTCCCCATGGAAATCTTAAGGTATTTCGATGTTAAGGGAGAGAGGGAAGATGAAACAGGTTCTTAAGGGTTTGCTCGTAGTCGGTTTACTGGTGGCTCTCATATTTGGTGCCCTGTACATGGTGGGCTATTCCCATTCTTCAGGTAACGTGACTACGCCAAGTCAACTGGATTGGGAACATTACTTCCAGGAGATCATGAAACAAGTTACTGGACCTGGAAAGGCAACCCCCTACAGGCCAACACAGTAGAAAAGAGGAGGTAATACAAATTGGCTCGGGTATATCTTGAGCATGTGTGGAAAAAGTTCGGCACTGTTGTAGCCGTGAAGGATTTAACACTGGAAGTCAAAGATGGTGAGTTTTTTGTCCTTTTAGGTCCCAGCGGTTGCGGAAAAACTACCACGCTCAGAATGATAGCTGGGTTAGAAGATGTAACTGAGGGAACCATCTACATCGGGGATCGTGTTGTTAACGATGTTCATCCTAAGGATCGCGATATTGCCATGGTGTTTCAAAACTATGCACTTTACCCGCACATGTCGGTATTTGATAACATAAGTTTTGGGCTGAAGCTCAGGGGTTTACCCAAGGAAGAAATTAAAGCCAGAGTCGATGAGGTAGCAGGATGGTTAGGCTTAAAGGAACTGCTTAACCGCAGGCCACGGGAACTTTCCGGTGGTCAAAGACAAAGGGTGGCACTGGCAAGGGCTTTAGTGAGAAGGCCACAAGTTTTCCTCATGGACGAGCCGTTATCCAACCTTGATGCAAAACTAAGAACCCAAGCCAGAGGTGAACTACTCAGGTTGCACAAGGATTTTCCAACTACGACCATCTACGTTACTCACGACCAAGTGGAAGCAATGACTTTGGGTGATCGTGTGGCTGTGATGATGGAAGGTACTTTGCAGCAGGTGGATAGCCCACAAATGCTGTACCTTTATCCGGCGAACCAGTTTGTAGCTGGTTTTGTTGGCACGCCTCCTATGAACTTTCTTACCATGGACATTGTTACTGAAGAAGGTCAAATGTACTTGAAGCACAACGGGTTGAAAGTGCCTGTTACAGCAGACATGGCAGTTGGGCTCAAGGATTATCCCAAAAACAAAGTTTTGATGGGCATAAGACCTCAAGATGTTCATTTGGCTGACGAAGCCAGAATGATTGAGAATTCTGGCTGGGTTTTGCACTGCATTAGTGATGTAGCAGAAAGACTAGGTACAGAAACATATGTACACTTCACCCTGGACGACTTTGAGCTGGTGGGACGCGTTTCTGCTGTGCGCACAGTTTCCATGGGCATGGAGTATGACATTTACATGGATATGACTGGTGCTCATCTGTTTGATCTGGATACCGGAGTACGAGTGTGCAGTGGCACTGCTCCAGAAAAAATGGAAACCAGGTTAGGACTGAAGGCAGAGCCACAGCTGAGAACGGCTGAGCAGTCTGAAGAGTAAGAAAAGGAACAGAGCATTCTTTTATTGAGCAGTAGGGAAATAACATTTTTACATCTGTATAGTCATGGAGAAAAAAGAAGAGAGAGTGTCAAAGCGTAGTAAAAAAACTAATGAAAAGCCAGTAGTCTTGGTGGCTGACGATGAGCCTTCCATAAGGGAACTGGTTCAAACTGTTCTTTCTCAGCAGTCTTTGGAAGTGGTTACCGCATCGGATGGTGAAGAAGCACTTAAGGTCTCAGAAGCTCAGGTTGTTGACTGCGCATTAGTGGATATTCGCATGCCTAAAGTGGATGGCTTGGCTGTTCTTGAACAACTGGTATTGAAAAATATTCCTGTAATTGTTATAACTGCTTACGGAACTTCCGACGTCACCATTGAAGCTATGCGCAGAGGTGCCTACGATTTTATAACCAAACCCTTCGACATCGACGACTTGGCGGAAAAGGTACGCAAAGCACTGGACTACTCCAAAACCACTGAAGTGTTACCCATAAAGGGCAGTAAAGAGACATCATCATTAATGGTGGGCATGTCAGCTGCCATGCAGGAAGTGTATAAACTCATTGGACGTGTAGCTTCTACCGATGTAACGGTGCTCATAACTGGTGAATCGGGTACCGGAAAGGAATTGGTCAGTAGGGCAATCCACTACAACTCACCCAGAAACAAGGGTCCCTTTGTGGTTGTGAACTGTGCTGCCATTCCCGAAGATCTGTTGGAAAGTGAACTGTTTGGTTACGAAAAGGGTGCCTTTACTGGTGCTGATGAACGCAAGATAGGTAAGTTCGAGCTGGCAAACCACGGTACCATTCTTCTCGATGAAATCGGTGATATGAGCCCCATGCTTCAAGCAAAGATCCTTCGTGTGCTTCAGGAGCACGTCATTGAGCGTATCGGTGGAACCAGGTCCATACCAGTAGATGTCAGAGTTTTGGCAGCTACTAACAAAGATCTGCAGAGTTTAGTAAAAAGTGGGAGTTTCAGAGAAGATCTTTATTTCCGGCTGAATGTGGTTCAAATACAGCTGCCTCCACTACGAGAGCGAAAAGAAGACATACCGCTGCTGGCTGATCATTTCATTAAGAAATACGCAGCGGAAACGAGCAAGGAGGTTACTGGAGTTACCCCGGAAGTCATGGCGGCATTAATGGCCTATGACTACCCCGGAAATGTAAGGGAGCTAGAGAACATCATAGCTCGTGCCGTTGCTTTGTGTTCAGGTAAAGTGCTCACCCTTGACGTGCTTCCACCTCAGGTTGTTGAACCAAAGCCCGCCTTGAGGCCTTTAAAAGAGGTTCTGTTGGAAGCCGAGCGTAGAGCTTTCAGGCAGGCGGTTGCCGTGGCAGGCTTAGACCCACAGGCAGTAGCAGATTTGCTGCAGGTGGACCTGGATTATGCAAAGAAGCGGTTGAAGGAGTGGTTTTCCAGTGTGGGCAGTAATTGACCTCTTGGTTTTTCTTTCGTCCTATGCTTTAGCTTCTTTGACGAAATTTGGCTTTCCCATACCTCCCGAAAACCTTGAGTCCATGTTGATTGTTCTCCCTTGGTCTGCCTTAATATTTCTGTTTCTCATGTATTACCTAGATGCCTATGCCACCTATACCAGATCATTTGAAGACATAGCTTGGGCTACTGTTATTTCCATTGCGGGTGCCAGCCTTGCTTCCTTGGTGCTGTCTTTCTGGCTAAGGGCTTTTGCGTTTCCAAGAAGTGTTATCCTTTACGCACTCCTGTATCAGCTACTGCTCTTTTTCCTTATTACTTGGCTTAAGGTTCGGTTCATATCTAAGGAGCCTTTTCCCAGTGTGTTCGTAAAAGGGGTTGATGAAAGTATTGCTTCACTGCTTTCTAGCAATAGAGCTCAGTCCATTGATGAAGCCCAAGCCATTGTCATAGCTGGTTTAGATTTGGTGGAGGAGCTGAAGAAAGGTATTGAGCATGGTAAACCAGTTATTATTGATCCTACGGTGGAGCAAATGGCTCTTCTCAACGGTCTTATGGTATCCTTCGATGACCATCCTTTTATCCTTATCCATTCGTGGGTTTTTGATCGAGTACAGGTTTTCTTAAAAAGAGTAGTGGATATTATTATCGGGCTTTTAGGGAGTGCCATAACAGTGATTCTTTTGCCTTTTATTGCCTTAGCCATTTTCATCGACAGCCCTGGCCCCATTTTTTACACCCAGCAGCGCCTGGGTCAAGGCGGAAGGTCCTTCAAAGTAATAAAGTTTAGAACCATGATACCTGATGCGGAAAAGTACACAGGTCCGGTGTTGGCTAGTGAAGATGATCCAAGGATTACAAGGGTTGGAAGATTCCTAAGAAAGACGCGTCTAGATGAGCTTCCTCAATTCTTCAATGTGCTTGTGGGTGATATGTCTGTGGTAGGTCCGAGGCCTGAAAGGCCTGAGTTCTATGAAAAGGCTTTAGATGAGGTTGAGGACTTTAGGTTACGCTTAATTGTGAAGCCAGGGCTTACAGGCTACGCTCAGGTATATGCCAGCTACAGCGTCGATTTCAAGCACAAGTTTTTCTTTGACCTGTTTTACATAACCAGTCCCAATGTGCTTTCCACTGACATTAAAATACTGCTTCTTACTGTCAAATCGGTACTCAAACGAGAAGGCACTTAAGGGGATGCATATAAAAAAGAGGGGGCCCTTGTATATGTGGGTCCCCTGTTAATTCTCTTCCTCTTGTTAGCTTTCTTTAGTCACGAAGCTCTTTACCGGGTTTGAATACCACGGTCTTCTTGGCTGGAATGTCGATGGGTTCACGGGTCTTTGGGTTGACGCCTTTTCTGGCTTTTCTTTCGCGCAGCATAAACTTACCAAAGCCCACCAAAACTACTGGTTCACCGCTCTTCACGGTTTCCGTGACCACATCCATGAAAGCGTTCAAAAACAGTTCTGCATCTTTCTTCTTCATTCCGGTCCTCTCTGCTAAAGCATCTACCAATTCTGGTTTTGTCATTTTTGTCCACCTCCTGGTTTTTAGAGGGTTATGCACTACACCCTCTAAGCGTATTATATACCACAGTTTCCCCCATAGTCAATAGATGTGGTTATAACAGCGATATGAGGGGGCTGTGGATAACCACAGCGTTTACAGGCTTTGTAGTGATATCAGTTAGAATCCTCGTCCAAAACAAATATGGCTGCATCTAAGGGTTCGCTGTAGTGCGACCATTTTAGCCCTTTAGCCTTGGTTTCACGGTAAATCTTCTGAGCATGGTCTAAATATGCATCTGTGCGATCCGCCATGGCTACCAGCAAAGCTTCCAATGTTTTTGGCTTAACTGGTGAACCCCATTCTTTCTCTCCGTGGTGGCTTAGCACAATGTGAAGCAGTGCTTGTTTCAAGGATTCATCTAAGCCTAAGTCATCCATGAATTTTGCCAACATAAGCGAGCCGTGAACCACATGCCCCAGCAGTTTGCCGTTGTCGGTGTAATCGCCCCCTGGTATACTCATTTCTTCCACTTTGCCAATATCGTGCAAAAGTGCTCCTGTGAGAGCCAGGTCTCTGTTTACGTCAGGATAAAACCTTGAAAGATCACTAACCATTTCAGCTACGTGAACAGAGTGCTCCAAAAGTCCACCAATGCGCGCGTGGTGAATACTCTTGGCTGCTGGTTTCTTTATAAATTGGTCCCAAAGTTTCTCAAACAGTACGTACTCCAACAGTAGTTTCATTTCAGTGTTTTCTACGCTTTCAACTAAGCTTCTTAGTTCTGCTTTTAATTGTTCTAGGTTTTCCACGCTGGGATAGAGTAGTGCCAAAGTCTTCTCGTCGATAACAGATAGATCCACTTGTTCTATGTGAGAGACATACATGGTGACTTCAGAGTTGAATTCGCCAATATTACCTGTGCAGCAGACTAGTTGGCCGTTCTCAATGTTTATCATGCCGTTGTCATTGAGCTCCATGAAGCCCCTAATGCTTCCTTTAGCATCAGAAAGCACCAAGTTTGCGTAGTGGCTGCCGTCTTTCTTTTTTGAGCCGTAAGTTTTTTGTTGCAGGACAAAGAGTTCTTTGACGTTGGTCATTCCCGGTTTCAACTCAATTGAAAAGATCCTCTTTACGTATTCCATATCTCTAATGTCCTACGATGCTCTTAAATGTGATTCGTTCAGCCAATTCTTCCAGCTGTTGCAACCGGAAGAACACTTCCCACAAACTCTCTCCAGCCAATAGGAGGCCAAAATCAGTGGTTACTAAAGCCACCCCCACGTCAAAGATGTCCTTTATTTGCTCAATGAGCTGTTTCCTATCCAAAGGTGGTGCGGCGATGATCTGAAGATCTTGAAATAACATGCCTGGTTCAACGTTTTCTGCCATGGGTACTCGTCCCAAAGCTAGATTCACGAGGCTAATAGGATAGGAGTGAATTAGTGCTTTCACGTTGTCCCAATGTCTGTAAATGTCTAGGTGAACCAAAATTTCTTCCTCAGGATTACCTCTTAGCACTTCACCACTGGGTTCTATCTCCAGTAAATCCTCTTCGGTAACAAATGGGTCTTTCTTACCCACTACTGCCAGTATGTTGCCGTTTTCCAACTTTATCGATATGGTGGTATGGCCGTCACTAGCCAGCATGCTCGTGTTAATGGCGCGGACAGCCGCCAAAAGTTCTTCTTCCACTTTGTTCATATGTCTCCTTCCTCCCCTAATACAGAGGAATCATTGTCACTCTTGTAGCTTTTATCATCATAAAGTTCTTGCAGAAGCACTTGTATTTTAGCTTTAATTATGTCCATGGCAACCATGTTCTTTCCACCTTCTGGGACGATGATATCAGCAAATCTCTTCGTTGGTTCCACAAACTGGATGTGCATGGGACGTACTGTTTCCAAGTACTGCTTAATAACAGAGTCCAGTGTGCGACCTCGTTTTTCCACATCGCGTTTTAGTCTTCTCAGTATTCTCACGTCAGCATCGGTATCCACGTAGATTTTTATATCGAACAAATTCCTAATGCGTTCATCGTAAAACAACAGAATGCCTTCTACTATGATCACAGGCCTGGGCACTACAATCTCGTAATTACCCGTTCTTCCGTAAAGTTCAAAGGAATATTCTGGTACTTTTATGGACTCTCCTTGGATTAGCATCTGCAAGTGTTTATAAAGTAAATCAAAGTCGAAAGCATTGGGGTGGTCATAATTTAACTTCCGACGTTCTTCCAAGCTCAGATCCGGGAAATCTCTGTAATAAGAGTCCATGCTGAGCATGGTCACCTGGTCTTTCGGGACAATGTCATGTAAGGTTTTTGCAACTGTGGTCTTACCTGAACCTGTTCCGCCAGCTATACCAAGAAGAAGGTACTTTTTCTGCACAAGAGAATTATAGCAAACTCCACGTGAGTGGTTTACTTCAATAGAATGTTAAACTATATTTGTTTGTAAATGAAGGAGGCGCATGTGTGGTGAATTTTGAAGAGCTCATGATTAACTGGAAGAACGGACACTTGAAAGTTGATGAAACCACGCTCTCAGAGATCGAATCCTTTGCCAAGGATTACATGCAGTTTATGGCTGTGGCAAAAACAGAACGTGAAACTGTTACACAGTCCATAAAGGAAGCCCGAGAAAAGGGTTTCCGCAATTTAGATGAACTGGAAGGCTCTTGGAGACCAGGAGAGAAGGTATATTTTGAAAACCGTAAAAAGAGTGTGGTTTTTGCTGTACTAGGTCAGAAGCCTGCTACTGAGGGCGTGAACATTGTAGTGGCACACGTAGACGCACCTAGGCTGGATCTTAAGCCCAGGCCACTAAAAGAAGATGAGCAGATCGCCATTCTAGAAACACATTACTACGGCGGCATAAAGAACTTCCATTGGGTTTCTACGCCTTTGGCTTTACACGGTGTGGTAGTTAAAACAGATGGTACTGTGGTGGAAATTGCTGTGGGAGACAAGGATGAAGACCCCGTCTTGGTAATTCCGGACATATTGCCTCACTTAGGTAGAAAGATTCAAATGTCTAAGACCATGGATGAAGCCATACCAGGCGAATCCTTAGATGTTGTGATTGGTTCTGTTCCTCTTAAGGATGAGGAAAAGGAACCCGTTAAGAAATTCATCCTAAAGCTACTTAACGACACTTACGGTATTACTGAAGCCGATTTTCTGTCAGCTGAGTTAGAGGTAGTACCTGCATTGAAACCTCGAGAAGTAGGTTTGGACAGAGCACTCATTGGTGCTTATGCTCAAGACGATCGCGTGTGTGGTTACACGGCGTTTCGTGCTTTATTGGATCTAGCAGAAGTACCTGAGAAGACAGCCGTGGTGATCTTGGCTGACAAAGAAGAAGTGGGATCCATGGGAAACACGGGTATGAGATCTGCTTTCATCGATAAGTTCCTTTCCAAACTCATTGCACTGACCAAACCCTCGTTTAGTCCATTGGATCTTTACGAAGCTTGGAACCGCACAAAGGTGCTATCAGCTGACGTAACCGCTGCTGTAGATCCCATTTGGAAAAGTGTTCATGAGATGCAGAATGCTGCAAGGATGCACTATGGACCAGTTCTGACCAAGTACACGGGTAGCAGGGGTAAAGGCGGAGCCAACGATGCTCATGCTGAGTTCCTTGCTCAAGTTCGGGAAGCCTTTGACAAAGAGGGCGTTATTTGGCAAATGGCGGAACTTGGGAAAGTTGATGAAGGCGGTGGCGGAACGGTGGCTCTATTCATGGCTGATAGGGGAGCTGACGTAGTGGACATCGGTGTGGCTCTGTGGGGCATGCACTCTCTGTTTGAGGTTTCCAGTAAACTAGATGTCTATTACGCTTACAAGGCAAACCAAGCATTCTTCAAACATTTGAAGTAAAACCACTAGCAATAGTGCTTTCCCGGCAGTGAGAGCATGTGAAAGAAGAGAGGAGGGGACCTGTGGTCCCCTCCTTTGTTATTCATGTGTGCGTTTGCTATTCTTTACTTGTCTTTATACAACCTAAAACTCGAAGGTTCTTCTAAGCGTTTCTACTGCCTTTGCGATGTCGGCCTTTTCTTCATTCGTGAATTTTTCCAAGTGATGCTCTAGCGTTCTTAAGAATTGTTCTTTGGTCTCTTTTAATAAGCGCTGTCCTTGATCGGTTATCTCAACCAAAACCAGTCGCCTGTCCCTTTCTTCGTCTCTGAATCTTCTTACTAAACCTTTTTCAACGAGTTTGTCCACATGAGGGGTTAAACCGCCCATGGTTACTACCAGAGCATCAGACAAGTCTGACATTTTACAGGGTCCGATTTTGTCCAGTTCATTGAGTATTTTTAGCTCGCTTAACCCAAGTTGTAGTTCTTGATCCTGCATGGAAGCATAGAATAGCCTTTTAAACCTTCTTGGCAATTGGATATAAAGGTCGAACAAATACTCAGATAGTTTATCCATATCCATACACATTAATTATATGGTCTTAGTGTGCTAAAAATGTTTTTTTTCTAGAGTATAACTACGCTTTCATCAAAGGACTTACGAGCGGGAGAGGGCGGTATTTCTGCGGGGTATCCCAGTGGTACCACAGCTACCGGGAGAAATCGTTTAGGTATCTTCAAAGCCTTCTGAAGTTCTTGTTCGCTGAAATTTCCCACCCAGCAGCTACCCAACCCCTCAGACCATGCTGCCAGCAAGAGGTTCTCCACGGCAGCGCTCACATCACATATGCCGTAAAGGGTGGTTCCACGTTTCCCATAAAGAGCTCGCATGGCTTCAACATCCGTGCAAGCTACAACTATTACTGGCGCTAACTCCACGTGATCTTGATCAAAGCAAGCAGAAGCGACAGCCTTCTTAAGCTCTGGGTTTTTAACCAAATAAAACATTCTTGCCTGCGTATTACCAGCGGAAGGTGCCCACAGTGCTGCTTCCAATATACGTTTTAGTACTGCATCATCCACCGAATCTGGTTTAAAGTTCCTTACGCTCCTACGCTGTTTGATTAAGTCATAAATGTTTTCCATATAGTTTTCCATATAAATGAATTCTATCACGATCCGCCGTATAGTAGTGCTTTGCTTTGGTTATCTATAAGTATAGGGAGGTGAATTCGTTGATAAACGAAAATAGCAGTAAGAAGAAAGTAGTTATTGTGATCTCTTCTGGTGATAAGCAGGTGATCATGCCTGCCTTGAACATGGCACTAAAATCCAAGAGAGACAACCTTTACGAAGACGTGAAAGTGCAGTTTTTTGGCATTAGTCAAAAGATTGCAGCTGAAGATCCTGATGTGCAAGAGCTTATCAGTGAATTGGTTAAGGCGGGCATTAGTCCCATGGCATGTCGCCACATCAGTGACAAATTTGAGGTTACAGTAAAACTTGATAATTTGGGTTTCGACAACGTGCAAATCCCCATAGAAATTGCAAAGCTGGTTAACGAAGGCTACATTCCTATGGTGTTTTAAGGGCAGGGTGATACGAACATGAATTTTGAAGAACTTTCACAGCTTATCAAGAGTAGGCGATCTGTAAGGAATTGGCAGGATAAGGATGTGCCTGACGAAGTGTTGAAACAAGCGCTGGAATTGGCAACCTATGCTCCCAGTGGTATGAACTACCAAGGCTGGAAATTCGTAGTAGTAAAGAACAAGGACATGATAAACGCCATCGCCGATGCTGTAAGAAGCAGGGCTCAGAAGGTAGCAAGCTGGGAGGAAACTGCTCGCCACATGGAGAATCCACAAGCCATGGTAGAGCGTGCTGGCTTCTTTAGAAAAGCTCCCGTGCTCATCGCAGTCTATTCCCAGATTTATCCCTCTAGCAGGGACCAAATCTACCTAGAACGTATGGCGCATGATGAAGAAGCCGCCTTGATGAAATCTTGGCTTGATTTGGCAAATCCAAGCATACAATCTGTTGCTTCAGGCATTGCATACCTCTTGTTGGCTCTCCTTGCACAGGGGCTGGGCAGTGTGTGGATGACAGGTCCCATGCAAGCTAAAGGTGACATCGAACAGCTATTGGGAAAGCCTGAAGGATTCGATTTGGTGGCACTTATCGCTACTGGTTATCATGATGAAACACCTCGCCCAAAAACCATGAAATCATTTGATGAAGTGGTGCAATTTGTTGAATAAAATTCATTACGTGTACGATTCCATAATTCAATCGAAAACGTATTAAACTTTAACTTATGCGAGTGAAAATTGTAGGCCACATGGCTGAAGTTCTGTCAGTGCCGCCTGAAGGTCTTGAGGTTCTGTTGGATGCGCCCATAACATTAGGTGAGCTGGTCAAACGTCTTTGGAATGTGCCTTTTAGTTTGTTCATGGGGGCAAAGGTGGGTGATCTAAAGGTTTCAGAAGAATATGTAGTTACTGGCCACGAGGAAGAGATTGTTTTGCTATCAAATGGTGGGTGATAACCATGAAAGCTACAGTCATATTTGATACTTGTAGAGAAGGCAGTTTGAACATGGCGCTGGACAGCCTGCTTCTGCAACAGCTGCGAGAAGAGGAGCAGGTGTTCCTAAGATTCTACACTTGGTGTCCAGCCACTGTGTCCATTGGTTTATTCCAAAAGTGGCAGCAGCAACAACAACATTCTCCTTACCCCGTGGTTCGGCGTCCTACCGGTGGAAAAGCTGTTCTTCATTTGCTCGATGTGAGTTACTCATTTGTTGGACCTCTTAGCGGTTTTGGAAACAGTGTTTTGGAAACCTATTTTCTTGTGTCTCAGGGGCTTATCAAGGGTCTTGAGCTTTTAGGAATACCTGCCGAGTTTCTGCCAGCACCTTTGCCTACCAAGGAGGATCCATCAAGCTGTTTTGTTCATCTGTCAGGCCATGAAGTTGGCGTAGCAGGGAAGAAGCTTATCGGGTCAGCTCAAGCAAGAAAACCATGGGGCTTTTTACAGCATGGATCCATCATGGTTGAACCCATATACCATGAGATGGCTGAGCTGTTTTCCATTGAGGAATCTGAGATAAGAGCCCACGCTATTGCCCTTCGGGAGCTACTTCCCGATATAACCATAGGCGTACTTGAAAATGCTCTGCGTGAAGGTTTTGAGGATGCTCTGGATTTGCACTTTACCCAGGCTGAGTTTTCCTCGAAGGAACTTTCGCAGGCTGCCTCATTTAGCGGGAAATACGCTGTATGCAGTTAGAAGCTAAAAGCATAATCGATCTAACGCAAACCATTTCCGAAAATCTACAGGTATATCCGGGCGATCCACCAGTTGAGGTGCATACTGTGTCCACGCTTGAAGACGGTTTTGTTTTGGAGCGAGTCTGCATGTCCTCCCATGGAGGTACTCACTTGGATGCTCCTTGGCACGTTCTTAAGGGGGGTGCTGACGTAAGCTCTATTGCCTTAGAACGGCTCATATTGCCCTGTGTGTATGTGGACATGTCCGCCTTGTCAAAGAAGGAAGACCGCCTAGCCAAGCTAACGGGACGTTTTACGGACTTAAAAGATAAAGCATTACTTCTGAGCACTAATGAGAAGCTATCTGCGAATATTACACCCGAAGAAGTGGAAGTGCTCATAACTGGCGGTGTAAAACTGCTGGGTGTAGATGCAATGAGCGTGGAGCACAGTGATGATTTGGTGGTTCACAGACAACTTCTTTCTTCTGGGGTGCTCATTGTGGAGGGGTTGGCTAACCTTCACATGCTAAATGAAAAACAGGAGTATTTTTTGGTAGTTGCCCCACTGAAGCTGGAAGGCTGTAGTGGGGCTCCGGTCAGGGCTTTTGCGATTACACTATGAAGTTTCCACCCCTGCTTTTTGGAACAGTTGTGGAACGTCAAAAGCGTTTCAAACTGCTTGTTGATTTTGACGACCATTTGGACTGGGCTTATCTGCCTAATCCGGGGCGGCTACGTGAACTCATTTACCCGGGAGCTCCTGTGTGGTTAAAGCCTGTGCACTCTGCAAAACGCAAACTGGCCTATGAGGCTGTTCTTGGCTATGATTCTGTCCTGGTTTGTTTGTATGCCGCTTTGGCAAACAAATTGTTTCTGGAAAGTCTTGATCTGCTCGGTTTAGGCGGCAATGTTCAGGTGCTCAAAGAGGTTAGTTTAGGGCATTCACGTTTAGATTTTTCTGTTGACGGACGTTTGGTGGAGGTAAAGTCTGTAACGTTAGTCCAAGATGGATTGGGCTTGTTCCCTGACGCTCCCACAAAACGTGGAACTAAACATCTTTACGAGCTTGCTGATAAAGGTGAAGGCTTGGTGGTCTTTGTGGTGCAGCGGTGTGATGCAGAAGCTGTCACATTTCACAGTGCCATGGACGAGGATTTTGCAAGTGCCATGAAATGGGCAAAGAAGAAAGGTGTAAGTTTTAAAGCTGTGAACTGCATAGTAACAAAGGAGGAGATAAGGCCGTGGCGCGAAATTCCAGTGCTCTTCCCGCAAGATTAGAAATAGCTAACTCATTAGAAGAGCTTGTAAGTCTTGTCAAGGACGAAGCTAAAGACCTTGTTTCTCAGCGAATTGCACAGTTCAAAAACTTCCCACGCCATGATGTGAGTAATTTGTTTTCCGAGCTCAGCTTTTGTGTGCTCACTGCGAACTGGAGCGCTCAAGGTGGAATGCGTGCTCAGGAGCTCATAGGTGAGGGTTTTCTAACCATGCCTCCTGAGGATCTTGAGGATGCTTTACGTAGTGTGGGTCACCGCTTCGCTTACCAACGTGCTCGTTTCATTCTGGAAAACCGTCAGCGAGCTCATTTACTTCCTTTAATCGTAAACGGCAATCTGCCTTCACCAGAGGCTCGCAGCATGTTGGTCAAAAACTTTAAAGGCATCGGCTGGAAAGAAGCTAGTCACTTCTTAAGAAACGTGGGGTTACTGGACGTGGCAATCCTCGACAAGCACATCCTCAGGCTCATGCACCACTACAAGCTTATCGAGGATATGCCCAAAGGCTGGACCAGGGCTCGCTATGAAGCGCATGAACAATTACTTATTCCCATTGTGCAGAAGCTTCACATGGATTTAGGCGAAATGGATCTTTACCTGTGGTACGCTGTCAAGAACACTGTAGATAAGTGATCTTTCACAAAAGTCACAAAGGTCACAAAGGTTACGTGCTGTTTTTTTTGTGTTCATTCAACTAAGAACTGCTGATACTGGTCACCTGCTATCTGGAACAGCGGGCAAAAGGGACGCTTTAGCACGGATTTTGTAATTTCCAGCACAAAGAGGGTGTGATCACCTGTTTCAAAATAACCTTTTCTAGTTGCTTCCAAGTAAGCTGGTATGCCTTCAATGTAGGCGCTACCATTCTCCGCAAGTACCTTATTGACGTGGAACTGTTCAAACTTATCCACGTTCTTTCCTGAGCATTTTCCCGTATTTTCAACCAGCTCCTCGAAGGACTTATCTACTAAGTTTATGGTGGCAAAAGGGAAATCCATGAGCATGCTGTGACTAAAACGCTTAGGCGAAATAGCCAGTCCAACCAAAAACGGGTTCCTTGAGAGGATGGTATGCCACCCTAAGGGCATCATGTTTGCTCTTTCAAAACTACCAACCACCAGTATGATTACTTGGCGCGGATGCAGCAGATGATAATCCTCACGTGTGGTTAAGAACTCTTTCATGTACACCAAAACCTCCTTTTTTGGACAATGGGGCGCTGTTTAAATTATAATTAACTTATGCAGCTTCTTACCATCAATTAAAGGAGGTTTTTTCATGCAAAATGACTTCAAATACTGGGAGAAGATGAAGGACATCTCTTTCGAACTCATGGATATCATGCTGAATTACAGGCAGAGTGGTCATCCAGGCGGAAGTCACTCCAAGACTCAAATGCTTTTAGCTCTCATGTTCGGTGGCAAGATGCGGTACGACATACGTCGTCCGGAGTACCGTTTTAGCGACCGTTTCATTTTGGCAGCGGGGCATACCATCCCAATGGTGGATGCTGTGCTTGCCATGATCGGAGATGCTTTCCGCTTGCGTTTCACAGATACGGGTGATCAACGGTTTTTCATCGCTCCCGAAAAGATTGTATTGCCAGAAGATTTGCTACATTTTAGGCACCGCGGTGGCTTGCCAGGTCACGCTGAATTTGGTGGCAAGACCATGTTCCTCAAGTTCAACACGGGCCCATCGGCTCACGGTTTACCAGCCTCCGTGGGAGAAGCACTAGCTTTGAAAAAAGCTGGTTTATCGGAGTTCAAAGTTTTTGCCATTGAAGGTGAAGGAGCCTTAACAGCAGGCGGATCACATGAAGCTAAGAATGGTGCATGGGGCTATGGTCTTGGCAACCTTTACTGGCTGGTGGACTGGAACGATTTTGGCATTGATGATAGAAGAACATCTTCAGTGGTCTTTGGTGGGCCTGATGAATGGTTTGCTTCTCATGGTTGGAGAGTATTCGGTACCTTAGAAGGCCACGACTGGAACAACATATGGAAGGTCTTTGTGGACGCCTTGGATCATCCTGATGAATTACTTCCCACAGCCATGTACTTCAAGACCAGAAAAGGCTATGGTTACGGTGTCTATGACAATAAATCCCATGGCACGCCCATAAAGAAGAATGCTCCTTTGTTCTGGGAAATACGTAAAGGATTCATGGAAAAATATGGTGTGGAGTACGACGGTTTTGGCAAACCCGCTCCCGAAGATAGGGAAGAAGAGCTGAAGCAATTCAAGAATAATATCGACATTGCCTTAAGTGTGCTGCGTAACGACCGTGAACTGGTGGAATACATCACCGATAGGCTTACTGAAATTGGTGAAAGCCTACCTAAGGCTGTTCCCACGTTCAAGCTGGATGTGAACCCATACAAAGATCCTGACATTTATGACTACACCAAGTACCCTGAGGAAATGTTTGCGAAGCCTGGTGAAAAGGTGCCTAACCGTGCAGCTTTGATAAAGTGGGGCAGCTATGTGAACGCTGCCATCGGTCGTAAGTACAACAGGCCCTTGATCATAGCTACCTCGGCTGACCTAACTGAATCCACTAACTTGCACGGCTTCGGTCAAGGTTGGGGCGACAACCCAGGTTGGGGTTGGTATGACCGTTCCACCAACATTGATGGTGCCATACTTCCTTCTGAAATAACGGAGTTCATGAACTCAGGCTTAGCTGCCGGTATGGTAACTGTGAACATGGCTGAGAACCCCTACGAAGAATTCAACGGCTACTGGGTTATCATGTCCACCTACGGCTCTTTTGCTTACCTTAAATACGGTCCCATGAGACTTCTCAGCCAACTGGCTCAGGATTGCCCACTTAAGGTGGGAAAGGTCATTTGGGTCCTTGGTCACTCTGGTCCTGAGACTGCTGAAGACTCGCGTACGCACTTTGGTGTGTTCGCTCCAGGTGTTTCTCAGCTGTTCCCCAAGGGAAAGATAATCAACCTTTATCCTTGGGAGCACAACGAAGTGCCAGTAGTTCTGGGCGAAGCGCTTAGTAAGGATGTTCCCATCGTTGCTTTGCACCTAACTAGGCCGCCCATAACCATACCTGACAGAAAGGCACTGGGCATTGCTCACTATTTTGAGGCTGCGAAGGGAGCTTATCTCATTAACGATTTTGATCCAGCTCGTCCTAAGCAGGGCACAGTTATTGTCAGGGGAACAAGTACCACTGCTAACCTCGTAAGCATACTGCCTGAAATAAGAAAAGCTTTCAATGTGAAAATCATTGCGGCCATAAGCAGAGAACTCTTTGACATGCAACCTGAACATTACCGCATGCAGATTTTGCCGCCCACTGATTGGGCTGATTCCATGGTCATTACCAACGAGGCTCTCTCATTAATGCAGCCGTGGTTGTTCTCCAAGCTGAATGAGGAGTATTCTCTATCCAGTGACTGGGACAACAATTGGAGAACTGGTGGCACCGTGGAAGAAGTCATCGAGGAAGCGCACCTTGATCCTCAGTCCATATTCCATGGCATCGAGCGCTTTGTTAATGACCGTGAAAAGAGGTTGGCTCGCCTAAAAGAGCTGGGATGGTGAAGCATTAAATGATAGATTTTCAGCCCACCGACGGGCTCATTGTAGTTGATATTCAAAGGGATTTTTGTCCTGGGGGCACCTTGGCGGTGCCCCAGGGAGATGAAATAATAGATGTGGTAAACAGGATCATTAAGAAAGCAGAAGAAGCTGGTTCAGTAATCGTTTACACCAGAGATTGGCATCCAGAAAATCATCTTTCATTCAAAGCATATGGTGGTATTTGGCCACCTCACTGTGTGCAGTGGACACCAGGTGCTGAATTTCACCCCCAACTTTATCTTTCTGAAAAGGGCATCATTTTAGACAAAGGCACGCATCCGGAGTTTGAAGCATATAGTGGTTTTCAAGGTACGGGTCTGCATCAAATTTTTAAAGATCGTGGCGTAAACAGGGTTTTCGTTGTGGGTCTTGCTACTGACTACTGTGTAAAAGAAACGGCTGTTGACGCGCTTCGCTACAGGTATGAAACCTTTGTTGTGGCTGACGCAGTAAAAGGTGTAAATGTTAATCCTGATGATTCCCAGAAAGCGCTGCAGCACATCGAGGACATGGGCGGTAAGGTCATACTTTCTCAGGAGTTGCTTCCGTGAGATTCATAGAGAGTCCAAAGAATCCAAAAATAAAGGAAATCAAAAAACTGCTAAGTAGTAAGAAAGCACGTGATGAAAAGGGTCAGTTTGTTCTGGAGGGTCCGAAAGCCATTGAAGCTTACGTTCAGTCAGGTGGAAAGGTGTTAGAACTCCTTTACAGTAAAGATGCCAAAGACTTACCTAAAGTGAACGCCGTAGTTACTCAGTGCGCTCCAGGGGTTATGGAAGCTGTAAGCGATGTAGCAGGAGATCAGGGTGTCATAGCCATTGCTCAGAAAAGGGATTGGACACCCCAGCAGGTCCTAAAGCGTAAGCGTATTGTGGTTTTGGAACAGCTTCAAGATCCAGGTAACTTGGGCACCATACTTCGAACGGCAGCGGCCTTTGATTACGGGGTAATACTAACTACTGGGAGCGCTGACGTTTACAATCCCAAGGTTGTGCGTGCTTTGGCAGGCAATTTCCTAGCTCCTTTTGTCTATGTCACTGGCGGTGAAGCCCTGGAACTTTGCAAAAACCTGTTTGTTGTCACTACTTACAAATCTTCAGAAAAGCCGGATTTCAAGTGGCGGCAACCCTTTGCCATTGTTTTGGGCAATGAGGGGCAAGGGCTTACTGAATCCTGGAGACGTATTGCAAAAGCCAACGCCTGGATACCTTCAAAAGTAGAGTCTCTCAATGTATCAGTTACTAGTGCCATACTGATGTGGGAGGGGACGAAAATTGGAACTGCAAAAAGCAGTGGAGATCTTATCTGAGACCCACAAGAACGATTTGCATTTTGACCTGGAATTTGATAGCCCTTATGAGCTTCTCATAGCTGCTCTGCTGGCTGCTCAGGCTAGCGATGAATCGGTTAACGAAATCACCAAAGGGTTCTTCCCCAAGTTTCCATCTGCGCAAGCTGTAGCCGAAGCTGACGTGGAAACGCTGGAAAAGGCCATTTATCCGGTGAATTTTTACAAGACCAAAGCCAAGCGACTCAAAGAGTGTTGTCAAGCGTTGGTTGAGAAGTTTCATGGTGAGGTACCAAACAACGTTGAGGATTTGACAGAACTTCCGGGTGTGGGTAAAAAGACTGCGTCCATGGTTGTACTAGGCGCTTTTGGGCAGCCTGCGGTGGTTGTGGACCGTCATGTGCTCAGAGTACTAAATCGACTTGGTTTTAGTTTCAAAGACGCCGATGTGGCTGAAGAAGAAATCAGAAAAATGCTCGCACCAGAGTACTGGGGTAAGCTTTCCTATTCTTTCATGAGGCATGGTAAAACTATTTGTCTGGCAAGAAAGCCGCTGTGTGACAAATGCCCCTTAAAGGATTGTTGTCCCAGCAGTAATGCAGGCAGCAATGGTAACCAAAAGGATAGCTTTTGACAATGGCTCCACTTGATTGGATCACTGCCGCAATAATAGTTTACTTTGCTGTCTCTGGCCTTCTCAGTGGCGCAGGTGCACTGGCAACTACGTTAAGTGTGTTTCTCACTGTGGCATCGCGTAGCTTTATAACTACACAGCTTACGCACTGGGTTTTTCAGCTCATCTCCAGTCTGGGCGCAGATCCTTCTTATGGTCAGCCTCTATCATTAGTTCTTTCATTTCTCCTGTTTTTTACCCTGGCTCGTCTAGTTTTAAGAGCCTTACTTGGCGTTATCTTGCCTCGGGCAGGCATTGGCAGAGTTATTTACGCTGTGGGTAGTGTGATTGTTAACGGCTATGCTTACCTTTACTTGCTTAATGCTCTTCTGAGAAGCTCATGGCAGAGTTACATCTGGCTCATGCCATATTTCCAAGGAACTCACACTTTTAGGCTACTTGAGACAATTTTCGGCACTGTGACAGCTGTGTGAAACTTTTTGCCTCCGTGTGCGTCTACTTGACGGAGGTGATACAAAATGAAAAAGTTCTACAGCAGTCCACTGCTGGCATTGGCAGTGGTAGCGGCAGTTTTACTAGGTGCTTGGCTATTACCTGTAGGAGCGGCCAGCACGGATTCACAGGAAACACCCACCATTTCAGTAAATGGTATTGCAAAAGTGGAAGTTGTTCCTGACATGGCTGTGGTGAATTTTGTAGTAGAAGCAACGCAGCAGACAGCTTCACTGGCCATGGCTGAGGTAACCAAAGGAGCCAACGCCGTAGTGGAGGCAGTAAAAGATATCGTGAAGGACGAAAAGAACATAAAAACTAGTAATGTGAGCGTTTACCCTTGGTACGACTACACCGAAAAAGGTACCGAGCTTTTGGGATACAGGGCAGTTGTGCAGATTTCTGTTAAGTCCTCCGTAGAAGACCTACCTTCAATCATTGATGAAGCATTTACTGCAGGCGCTACTGGAATGAGTGGCATTGCATACGAGTACTCGAAGACCGCCTCTGTTATGGACCAGCTTATTAAGGATGCCATGGCTGATGCTCGTCACAAAGCTGAAGTGGCTTTGTCTGCTGAGCATGCCACACCGGGTAAATTGGCCAGCGTACAGGTTTTGGAAAGCTCTACACCAATTTGGCGAAGCGAGGCTTCATACTCCAAGGATGCACAAACAATGGCACAGGACATCAACATCATGCCTGGTGTTCAAGAAGTAAGCGTCAGTGTATCTGTTTCTTACGTCATTAATCAATAATAGGGCACTAAAAGTACTGTGCTGTAAGGACGTTTAGGAAGTCACTTGCGGGGGAAGAGGGCGCATGAAAATCTACATGTGCCCTCTTTTGTTTTACAATGCTTTTATATGGAGAATGGTATTATTGACTACTTTGGTGAGCTTTACTACAAATGCTTTGCAACTAAACTGGAGCAGCGCTCCGAGCAGGAGGCACGTCTTGCGCTGAAGCTACTTGATTCGCCTCGCAGCATTTTGGACGTGGGTTGCGGCTGGGGACGTCACTTGCAGTACTTTCTTCGCTGGGGATTGGATGCCTGGGGGGTGGAACCGAACCCGTTTTTTGTGCAGATTTTCAAAGAACGTAATCCTTTGTGGTCAAATCGTATCATACATAACAAACTGCAAAATCTCAATGTGTTCAAGCAGTTTTCAGCTGTGGTGAGCTTGTGGACCAGTATTGGCTGGGATCAAAGTGATCAGGAAGAACAAGAGCTGTTCAGAAAACTATCAGAATTCCTTTCGCCTGGAGGTTTACTCTTGCTGGATGTAGATAACCTTAAAGGCTGGCAAGCACGCTTTTGCAGAAAGTGGTGGGAAAGAGTTGATGGTGGTTATGTTCTTGACCAGCATGCACTTAAAGGTAGCAAACTTACCACAACACGGCAATTTCTTCTAGATGCAGGGAGCACCTACAAGGTAACCAGGCAGCTAAAACTTTATACTTTAGAAGATTTGCAGGCTTTGGCAGAACCTTATCAGCTTTTCCTCAGAGCCACTTACCGCGACTTAAGTGGTAACCCTTTTTACCCTGAAGCCCCGAGGATTGTCGCTGTGTTTGAGAAAATTACCGCAGCGTAACCTCACCCCAACCTAACGTTACCAGTTTGCCTTCCATGTTCAGGATCAAACTTCCATCTTCTTCAATGTCCACAGCGGTTCCTTCCCAAACTTGATCGTTGCTTCGTACCCGCAATTTCTTTCCCATGGATTTGAATTTGTCTTTGAACGTGGCAAGGATTTCCGAAAAATCAACGATTTGCTCGTACACCTGCTCCATGCGGTAGATAAGGTACATGAGTGGTTGCTCTACTGGTAAAGCCTGTCCGAACGCGTGTTTTATAGAAGTTGCCTCAGTATCGTCGGGAAACTCATCTTGATTAACATTGAGACCAACACCCACCACCACTCCTACAAGTCCATCCTGCCAAATGCCTTCAGGCAGAATGCCTGCCACCTTCTTACCTTCAATTAGTACGTCATTGGGCCACTTGGTTTCCCATGGCACAGGGAGTAAATCCAAATACTCTCCCACAAAAACGGCAGTAGCAAGCCCAAGCAAAGGTGGATTACTGTAGGTACTACCCGGCAAAGCGAAGCTTACCAACAGACTTTTCCCTGGCTCGTCCTCCCACACTCGACCCAAACGACCTTTGCCCCTAGTTTGATGCTCTGCCACGAAAGCAGCAGGTTCTTTGTTGCCTTCCAAAATGTACTTGCGAGCAAGGTCGTTTGTGGATTCCACCACTTCGAACTTCTGTATTCTCATGGTGAGCACCCCCTTTGACACATTATAACAGTGTTAAACTGAAAGTGGAGGTGAAGGTAACCATGATGGAATGGTCCTTAAGTGAACTTTATCCCTCTTTTGATTCTCCTGAGTTTCAAGGGGATTTGAAGGAGCTGGAAAATCGTGTTAAAGAGTTTAACGACTGGTCCCAAGGAGCCTTAAAGGATTACACTGCTCCCGTTTCTAAAGCAGAAGCAGGCATTAAACATACCATGGCTATTGCTGAGCTTTATGAGAAACTGGGCGCTTTTGCGCAGCTGACCATTAGTGTGGAGGCCTATAACGAGCAGGCAGCGAAGGCAGCCGATCGTGTGCACACCGTAGTAGCCGATATGGCTCTGGGTGACACAAGGTTTAAGAAGTGGCTGGCGGGTTTGGGAAACCTTGATGAGGTTATTGGAAAATCCGAATTACTTAAAGAGCATGAGTATTTCATAAAGGATTCCGTGCGTTATGCTCGTAGGTTGCTAAGCGAGCAAGAGGAAGAGCTCATAAACAAACTGCAAAGCACGGGCAGTCTGGCTTGGTCAAGGTTGCAGGGTAACCTCACAGCTAAGCTGCTTGTGGACATGAAGAAGGATGGCAAAGAAGAGAAACTTCCGCTCACGGTTGTGCGCAACATGGCCTACCACGAAGACAGGAACGTGCGCATGGCAGCTTACGAAGCTGAGCTAAAGGCCTATGAAAAAATCGATGAGGCGGTTGCATCCAGCCTAAACGGTATCAAGGGGGAGTTTTTGACCATATCCAAGAAGCGTGGTTACAAGGATCCGCTAGAAGCCACACTGGAAACGGCAAAGATGGATAGGGCGATTTTTGATACTCTCATGGATGTCATGAATGAGAGTTTGCCTGTATTCCGTAGGTACCTAAAAATCAAGGCAGAAATTCTCGGACATGGTGATCGTCTGCCTTGGTATGATCTTTTTGCGCCTGTAGGCAGAAGCAGCCGTAAGTTCAGCATAAATGATGCACGGGACTATATTGTGACCAATTTCGGAAAATTCGCACCCGAACTCTCGGACCTTGCAAGGACGGCTTTTGATAACAAGTGGATCGACGCTACACCCAGAGAAGGGAAGCGTGGCGGAGCATTCTGCTATGGTTTGCATCCCATCAAACAATCTCGTATCATGGCCAATTTTGATGGAACCTTTGATGGAGTTACCACCCTCAGCCACGAGCTTGGTCATGCCTTCCACAATTGGTGCCAGCGTGACGAGAGCATTCTGAATGCTGATTCACCCATGCCCCTAGCAGAAACAGCATCCACCTTCAATGAAACCATGATCACTGAAATAGCTCTTTCCGAGGCAGATCCACAGGAGCAGCTATTCATTCTGGAGAAGAGTTTAAGCGGTGATACTCAAGTGGTCGTGGACATTCTTAGTAGGTTCCTGTTTGAATCCGAGGTGTTTAGGAGGAGAACGCAAGGACCACTCTCAGTGAGTGAACTTAAAGAAATTATGGCCGATGCACAGAAACAAGCTTATGGCGAGGCTTTAAACTGGGACTACCTGCATCCTTACATGTGGGTTAACAAGCCTCACTACTACTATGCTAATCTGCACTTCTACAATTTCCCTTACGCTTTCGGTCAATTGTTTAGTAAAGCTCTTTACGCCATGTACAAGGAGCAGGGGAAGGACTTTATTCCCGCGTATGAAAATCTTTTAAGAAATACTGGCAAACACGACATAGGAGAACTGGGACAGCTTATCGGCGTGGATCTGACTCAGAAGTCTTTCTGGGAGAAATCCATCGAGCTTATCGAGCAGCAAGTAGAGCAGTTTGAACGGTTGGCAAAGGCATAGAAAAAGGTAAAAAACAAAAGGATTTTGTGGAGTTTAATAAAGAAGGGGAGTCGCTTTAAAAGGGCTCCCCTTCTTTATTATGTGCTATTCGCGTTTTTAGGCGCTTTGTCAGAGAATCAGTGGCCTGACGAACAGTCCCACTATACTAACGAGGATCCAGGCTATGATGGCTGCTCCAAAGGATTTCAAATAAATACCTGGGACTATTGATGCCATTAGCCAAATAATCAGACCGTTTATGACTAAACTGAATAGCCCCAAGGTCAGTATGTTTATGGGCAACGTAAGCAAGGTCAATATGGGTTTTATGGTAAGCTGAGCCAACGTGAGTACCAAAGCACCCAGAATCATTGCTGTTAAATTGGCATAAGTCAAACCCTTGTAAATCAAGCTCACGATAGCAAGTACCACAAAATTCGCAAGCCATTTTCCCAAAAAGAACATAACATCACCTCCGCTGGCATATGTTAACATACGAAAGCGGTTTTCTTTTGGTTGTCCCAATATTCTCTTTTTTAATTAAAATATGTCACATGTCACACAGCTATAGTCATGAGAATAGGGGCATGAGCATGGATATGGAAATGGTATATGTGGTTGGTCATAAGAATCCTGATACTGATTCTGTGGTTTCAGCAGTGGGTTATGCAGCATTAAAACCGGAGGAATATGTTGCTTTCAGAGCTGGTGAGCCTAACGACGAGACTCTTGAAGTTTTCCAACTTGCCGGTACAGACGTGCCGCCACTTCTTAGTTCTTTGAGATTAACAGCATTGGATATGTCAAAACAACTTACTTCTTTGGATGAAAAAGCGACTTTTTTGGAAGCCTCCAAATTGCTGGAAAAACAAAAAGTGATTCCCGTACTTAAGTCAGACAAACTTTTGGGTATTGTCACTGAGAAGGATCTGTTTCGGGTCATACAAAAAGAGCTTTTTGAAGAGGAAGTGACAGTCCGCCTGGAGCCAGAAGTACTCATAAAAACCATACCGGGGCGCTTCCTTACTCCTCCGCGAGTCATTGAAGGGGTTCCACTAGTGCTAGCTTCTTCTACTGAAACAGCAGGCAACCGTGTACGCAGCAACAATGTAGTTATCATGGGCGATCGCTGGGACTTACTGCCCGTACTGCTGAAGCGTCGTGTGCGTGCTGTCATTTTCACCATGGGTCTTTCCCCCTCGGAAAATGATTTGGAGCAACTGACGGATGCCGGCATCGTGGTTTTTTCTTCTTCTCTTCACACCTATAACACTATTCGTCTCATGTTCATGGCATTCACTGTCAAAGAAGCCATGAACGTAAACCCTGTAACGGTTTCGCCTCAGGACGGTCTGGATTTCCTGCGTCGACTTTCAAACCTGCATAGGCACAGATACTTCCCCGTGGTGGAAGAAGATGGTTCTTTCCGGGGCTTGTTGGAACTGGCTGATTTGGCCAGTCCGCCGCGCAAAAAAGTGTTCCTAGTGGATCACAACGAACCTGGACAAGCTGTAGATGGTTTGCAGGAAGCGCAGGTAATGGGCATCATCGATCACCACCGCCTTGGAGCATTCACCACTGATGAACCTGTGAAGATAATCATTGAGCCAGTGGGATCCACCTCCACCTTGGTGGCTCGAGAGTACTTGCGCCAGAATGCACACATGACTCGGCAGGTGGCAACGCTTCTTTTAGGCGGTCTGGTTAGTGACACACTTAACTTGCAGTCAGTAACCACAACACCTTTGGACGTGGATATTGCTCAGTTCTTGGAAGAAAGAAGTTTTCTTCCCCGTGATGAATTGGCTTCACGGCTTTTTCACGCTCGCGTTCAAGCAGTTTTGCGGGATCCTTCAGCTCTGACTAAAGATTTTAAGCTTTTCACATTCGGTAAAGTGAGGGTGGGGATTGCTCAAATAGAAATTCCTGGAGGTTCCTCCTTGGCCCCTGTTATGAGAGATGCCATAGAAAAAGTCATGACTGAGAAGTTAGAAAAAGAGCGTTTGGATTTAGCATTATTCATGCTGACCGACATTACTCAGAAAGGCACTCTGCTTTTCGCTTTCGGCCAGCGTCACATTGCGCAAATGGTTTGGGCAAAACCATTCAAAGACGGTACAGAATACTTGCCCTCTGTGGTCAGCCGTAAGAAGCAAATAGTACCACTTTTGGAACAAATACTGGGCGGTAACGGCTAGAAAAACATATAAAAAAACTTAAGCCGTTTTACCGCCCTCACCTCCCTTTGTGGGTATAGCTAACAGCTGTATTAGTAAGCTGTCATACTGCGCAGTCTTCTTATGCGTTCCTGCGTAGGTGGGTGCGTAGAAAACAGATTGGTCATCCAATCACCCTTTATATGATTAACTATGAACAGCTCAGCGAAGGCTGGATTCGTCTTAGCCAGAGCGCTCTTAGGCATTTGCTTACCATAAAGTTCTAGTTTTTCCAGAGCACTAGCAAGCGCTTCTGGATTCCTTGTAATTTGAGCACTCCCGGCATCTGCCATGAACTCACGTTCTCGGCTCACAGCTAAACGTATTAGTGTTGCAGCCAGCGGAGCCAAGAATATCAGAAGCAAACCAATGAGGGCAATGATGGGATTGCGGCCCCTATCGTCGCTGTCGCCGAAGCTACCCCAGAACATCATTCGCCAAGACAGATTTGCCAAGTAAGAAATCATGAGCGCCATGGTGGCAGCCATGCTTGTGAGCAATATGTCCCTGTGTTTTATGTGGCTGAGCTCATGAGCTATTACACCAGCCAATTCATCTCTGTTTAGTATTTTCAAAATGCCACGTGTGGCAACGACCACCGCATGATCTGGATCTCTTCCTGTGGCAAAGGCGTTGGGCTCCATGGTCTCCATGATGCCCACCTTCGGCATAGGCAAACCAGCCGCTATGCTAAGTTCCTCTACGATGTTGTAAAGCATTTGTGCTTCTACCGACTCGTTTGGATCAACCAGCCTCGTACCAGTCATGGTTAGCACTATCTTATCGGAGTACCAATAACTTGCCCAAATTTGCACCAGTGCCATGACCAGCGCTATGGTCATCCACAAGCTAACGTTTCCAAATAGATAACCTATTACCCATCCCAATGCAAGTACCAGTGCGCCAAACCATATCATCAGTAAAAAGGTTTTTAGCCTGACGTTGCGCATGGTGTCGGTTACACTAACAGCCAATACTTATCACCTCGGTTAGATTATACCCAGCTATTTCAGGAATTAAACCTATTTTTAAGTGGTTAGACGTTTTTCAGCTTATAATACTTTCGGAAATGGTAAATCGAGAAAAACTTCTTACACTCATACAATCAGCTTTTCATGAAGGTGGTCTGCTTTTGGAGAACGGTGCCCTTAGGGCTGCTGCAAACCGTTTCTACACTGGTGCCATGTATGGAGTCATGCTGTTCTTGGACGAGCCAGTGCAAGCTGATGAGACTATTTGGCGGCTTGGCTCAAGGTACCTTAGAAAGAGCGCTAAAATTTATAAGACGTCGTTGGAAATAAGAAAACTTCGAGGCTCAATCGAATTCAGCATCGAACATGAGCCCTCTTTGTCTGATGTTAAAAGGCTCAGTAAGTTGTGCCACGTGCTTAGTACGTGGTGTATGGAACAAACAAAGGAACCCTTATGGAACGAGAAATCATACTCCGTGGAGTAAGACATCACAATCTCAAGAATCTTTCTCTGAACATACCCAGGGAAAAATTCATCGTAGTTACTGGTATTTCTGGTAGCGGTAAGTCCACTTTGGCTTTTGATGTACTGTATGCGGAAGCTCACCGACGCTTTATTGAATCACTGAGCGGCTATGCCAGGATGTTTCTGGGTATCATGCAAAAACCTGATGTGGACTACATCGAGGGCATACCACCAGCCATATCAGTAGAGCAGAAGACGGCTTCACATAACCCACGTTCCATTGTTGGCACGGTAACCGAAATTTATGACTACTTACGTCTGCTGTTTGCTCATGTGGGTGTGCCTTACTGCCCTGAGCACCGAATTCCCATGCTACCCGTTACCGTGGATGAAATTGTGGACAGGGTACTTACAAATTACGCAGGTGAGCGCATTTACGTGCTCGCACCGGTAGTACGTGGAAAAAAAGGTGAGCAAAAGAAACTCATAGAACAAATAGCCAAGATGGGTTACACCAAAGTGTTCCTTGATGACATTCTCTACGATGTGGACGAACCTGTGGAAATCGATAAGAACCAACGTCACACGTTGGAAGTGGTAACGGACCGGCTCACAGTGAAGGCTGAGAACCGTTCCAGAATTGCCGATGCTGTGGAACAAGCTTTTAAGCTTGCAGAAGGGGTCGTGGCAATCACGACCGAGGAGGGTAAGGAGTATTTTAGCCAGCAGATGGCTTGCCCCATATGTGGTAGGACTTTACCTGAGCTCTCACCTAGGTTGTTTTCTTTCAACTCACCCTATGGTGCTTGCGAAGTATGTAACGGTCTGGGATTCCAAACCAAAGCATCAGAGGATTTGGTAGTGGACCATGAAAGCCCACTGCTGGAAGCCATTATTCCTTATCGCGATAATGAGTTTTATCAGCAAATGCTTCATGCATTGGCGCGTGAGTTTCACATTGACCTGAAGAAGCCCTTCAAAGACCTTCCTGAAGATGTAAAAGAAGGCATCCTTAGGAAAGGTTTTGGACGTGTTAAACTGCCCATCTATTTGGAAAATGGCCGGGAAATACATGTGCAGTTCAGACCCGTGCTACCAGAAATCGAGCGGCGCATAAAAGAAACGGCAAGCGAAGATGTTTTTAACTGGTATTACCGGTATGTGGAAGAGGTACCTTGCGATGCATGTGGTGGCGCTCGGCTTAGGCCCGAGGCTTTGTGGGTGGAAATCGATGGGCTGAACATTTATCAAGTGAGCAGTATGGATTTCAAGCACTTCTTAGGTTGGCTTGAGAGTCTCCACATCACTGGTGCCAGAAGCCAAGTGGCTCAGCCAATCATGCAGGAGCTCATCAAAAGGGTAAATTTTGTGGTGAACATTGGTTTGGATTACATTCAAGTAAACCGTCGTATGGATACTCTTAGCGGTGGTGAAGCTCAGCGTGTACGTTTGGCATCTCAACTGGGTAGCGGACTAACAGGTGTGCTCTACGTTTTGGATGAACCATCCATAGGACTGCACAGCCGTGATACAGAGAGATTGGTTTCCATACTACGCTCTTTGCGTGATGAGGGTAACACTGTGGTTGTGGTGGAACACGACAACGACATCATTGAATCATCGGATCACGTAATCGATTTAGGACCCTACGCAGGTAAAAGGGGCGGAGAAGTGGTTTTTCAAGGTAGCCCTGAAGAGCTTAAGAAAGCTGATACTCTCACTGGCCAATACGTATCTGGTCGGAGGCAAATACAGGTTACCCAGAAGAGGCGTGCACCCCAAGGTTGGGTGCGAGTTCAAGATGCATCTTTGAATAACTTGAAGCACATCGATGTGGGTTTCCCGCTGGGCTGTTTCACCGTGGTCACAGGTGTTTCTGGTTCTGGAAAGTCCTCTTTGGTCATTGATACTCTTTACAAAGCACTGGAGAACTACCAAAGCAGAAGAAAAGTGACCAGTGTGCGCCTAAGGAATTTGGAAATTCAGGGGGACATAAAACATACGGTTTTGGTTGATCAAAGCCCCATCGGACGTACTCCGCGTAGTAACCCCGCCACCTATACGGGTGTGTGGACACCCATACGTGAACTTTTTGCTACCTTGCGGGAAAGCAAGGAACGAGGTTACAAAGCTAGCCGCTTTTCTTTTAACGTGCCCAGTAGCAGGGGCGGTGGAAGGTGCGAAGCCTGTAAAGGTGAAGGACAGACCAAAGTAGAAATGGCTCTTCTGCCTGATGTTTACGTGACTTGTGAAGTTTGCGGCGGTAAGCGGTTCAACAAAGAAACCCTGGAAGTTAAGTACAAAGGACTCAGCATTGCTGATGTGCTGGAACTCACTGTTGATGAAGCACTGGAAGTTTTCGAGAACATCCCCGCCATAAGAAGAGGTCTCGAGGTTTTGCAGGCTGTGGGTTTGGGTTATATTGAGCTTGGGCAACCTGCTCCCACACTTAGCGGTGGCGAGGCGCAGCGTGTCAAACTTGCTACTTACCTAAAATCCAGAGCTAAAGATTACGTGTTCATTTTGGACGAGCCCACCACGGGTTTGCACAGTTACGACGTCGAGATGCTCCTCCAAGTACTCCACAAGCTTGTGGATCAGGGAAACACAGTCATTGTTGTGGAGCACAACCTTGATGTGGTAGGAAACGCTGATTACATTGTGGACTTAGGGCCCGAAGGTGGCGACGAAGGTGGTTACGTCATCTTTGCTGGCACCCCAGAAGAGCTGGTGAAGCAGGAGCATTCCTACACCGGTCAGTACTTGCGTCTGTACTGGGAACGCTTCAAACCACAGCTTATTTTGTCGCATTAACAAAGTCATGAGGTATACAGGCAAAGCAGCATTAGTAACGGGTGGTTCTCGTGGCATTGGCGCTGCCGTGGTTAAGCGTTTAGCGCAGGAAGGACTCAAGGTGGCTTTCTTTTACAGGCAGCGAATGGACAAAGTAGAAGAGCTGCTTGAGTGGGCACGAGATGCTCAGCTTACCGTGGTGCCCATCAAGGTGGACATAACTGATCCTAGAAGTTTGCTTAGCGCTATTACCGATGCAAAAGCCAACGTAGGTCCCATCGATTACCTGGTGAATAATGCTGGCGTGTCACATTACAAATTGCTTACTGAAGAAGAAGAACGAGAACTTGAGGAAGTCTTACGCACCAATTTAGAATCAGTCATATTGCTTACCAGAGAAATAGCAAAAGGCATGGTCATACGCAGTTTTGGTTCCATTGTGAACATTTCCTCTATTTGGGGCCTCTATGGAGGTTCATGTGAAGCAGTCTACGCTGCCACAAAAGGCGGCATTATCAGCTTTACCAGATCACTTGCCAAAGAGCTGGGTCCCAGTAATGTACGTGTGAACTGTGTAGCTCCTGGTGTGGTGCGTACCGACATGATGCTAAACCACTTCACTGAAGAAGAAATCGCTCAGCTGTGCCAGCGAATTCCCTTAGGCAGGTTAGCTCATCCTGAAGAAGTTGCGTCTGCAGTGGCCTTTTTGCTTTCCGATGAAGCTAGTTACATAAGCGGCAGTGTTTTGGAAGTCTCCGGCGGTTTTATTTCTTAGTAGGCTATTTCATCATCAAAATCAGGTGTTGGCTCTTTTTTTGTGCCAACTGCCACAGCTAAGGATTCTTCACCCACGCTTTTGAGGATCACATACGGGTTCACAAACCCCAGTTTAAGTAGGAGCGGTAAGCTATCACGAGAAGATTGCTCCATCAAGGTTTTTCTGTAGCGTTCCACAAGCTGCTGTTCAAAGGGCAGTAGGACCTCCACTCTGCCATTCTCTGGCAGAAGGTAGTATGCTTCTACCAAGTAACTTTCCAAATGCTTTGGCGTGGGTATAACAAACACTCTGTCCAGGGTAGTGCTTCTCACACTGCGCAGACGCGACATTCTTGTGATTATGGTTCTGTGCATGATGTCTTTGTCTTTAAGCTGTTCATGCCACAATTGTGGTTTACTGGTAACCAAAAGCAGCCAGCCATATGTTCCTACTTCATTCAGAAAACTAACCACCAGATTGTACGCATCGCGCTCCTCTAGTGCGTCCACAGATATTAAAGCAACGTTCTGGTTCGGTTTTAGATTTAGCGCTTTCGGGATTAGTCTGTATTCCATAGTTCAAGTAGCATTTGGGCGTTCTTAAATGCCTTTCCCTGATAATGGTTGTTGAAGTAAAGTAGGTACCTATCACTTCTAGTTTCTTTTATCTCTTTTACAAGCTCCGTCAGTTCTTGCTCACTGTAAAGGTAATCATATCGCTCATATGCTTCCTCATGCTGCCACCATTTTTCAGTATTCCTACCGTGGAAACGCATGTACAGGGTCTGCGTAGGTATGATTTTCTTTAAGTAGGGCGAATCTAACGATACGGGGACAAAGCCGAAGTCTTGTGATATTCTAACTAAATCTTCATCAAACCAAGCTGGATGCCTCATCTCTACAGCTTTTTCAAAAGGTATGGCTTCCAACACTTTCTGCAAGTAGCTAATGTTTTCCGGTGTCTTGTGAAAAGAATAGGGAAACTGCAAGAGCAGTATAAGGCCGTGTCCATTTTCTGGTATGGTGCTCACAGCATCCAGCATCTGTGGAAGCGGCTCTGTATTCCCTTTGTGGGTAATCTCTTGGTACACCTTCATGGTAAAGAGGAAGCCTTTGGGCGCTCTTCTGCATAAACTGTCTATGGTTTTCTTGCTTGGAATGGCATAAAAACTGCTGTTTATTTCCACCGTATTGAAAACGGTAGCGTAATAGTCAAACCATCGTGTTTTTTTCAGCGTTTCAGGATAAACGGCTCCCACCCAGTCTTGGTAAGAAAAGCCGCTTGTACCAACTCTCAGCTCCATATGTCCTGCCATCTCCTTACCACAGTGAAAGCTCCGGCTATGAGCGCCACAGAAAAGGAAGACCACAGTATGTACATGCTCAGGGAGCTGGTCACAATTAAGGTTCTTCTCGCTCCAAACAGCCCCATCCATATGAGAACCACTGCTGCTGACATGTAGAATATGGATTCCGTGTCCATATCTGGAAATAGAAGGGCTATAGGCACTGTAGCTAAGGCCGGACCTATCAAGAACAGTGGGGTGAACTTGAACAAGAATCCGCCAAGCAAAGCGGAAAGAAGCATGAGCCCAATACTCACAGGTATCATCCTTACATTGAATCGCCAGACTAAGAACAGTGCACCCAGCACAAACCAGTACCACCGTTGAGACAAATCCAGAAGCCATTTCTTTCTTGCTGTGCTGTCAATTTGATTCATGGCTTGTGTGATCATTTCTTGCTCTTCCTTAAATGTTTTTTCGTATTCTCCTTGGTAGTAACTGATACCCGGTTTGTAACTATCTATGTCACTAAGGTTACTAGTGCCGAACAGGTAGGTGGAAAACCCATCAGCCAGCACCAGTTTTTGCCTCAGCAAAAAGAAGTTTCGATAAGCTTTTAGTTCCATATCAAAGGGGAATATTTCCCAAGGTACACTACCGATGCACCCAGGCGGATAGGGTGTGCCAGCTAAGTTAGCAACCAGTGGCATCACATCATAAACCTGCATGCGCACGCTGGTTTTAGCAGGGAGTTTTTCTTTTACCAGTACCAGTCCGTACAGGTTGACTGCCCCGTGATTTATCTCCAGAGCTAAGTCTCCCGGCTTTAGCTCTGTTACTTCTTCTGCGAAGGTTATTTCCAGCTTTTCACCTTTTGCAAGGCGATTTAAGAAACCAAGGTTTTCAGGTACGTTGCTCAAGGTGGCGTATCCATCCAGATGACTAAGTGTGTACAGATAAGGCGCACTGTTATTACTTCTGAAGTTGTTAATGCCGGCATGAGCACCTGTGAGAATGTTCACCACGGTTTGCTCTTTTGTCCAGGTGATGGGCACCCTTATGTGCGACTCTAAGTCACTTTCTTGTTTTGCTGTTTCTGCCACGCGGCTGGTAAATATTATTCTGGTCTTTTCCTGTGCTGGTGGCGGTGCAAATACTGGTACATCTGAAAGCTTCACTGCCCAGCTATTTCTGGGAATGTAGTCCATCAGCGGTAGCAGCATAACAAATATGCACACAGTGACAAACATTATCAGGTACATGAGCTTGTTCATCCCGGTCATAGTCTGTATCCCGCCGTCACTGCCCCTTAATAGTTACCTGTGGTGCCAGAACCGTTTGGGAAGATGATTTCAAAAACCGTTTTTCCACTCGATTGCTTCACTGAAATGCTACCACCTTGTATCTCTGCTGCGCTTCTCACAATAGCCAGTCCCAAACCTGTGCCTGTGCTCTTTGTGGTGTAGAAGGGTTCAAAAATCTTTCCCAAATCTTCTTGAGGTATGGGAGTGCCGTTATTGGCCACTCTCAAAACCAAGTTTTGTCCTTCTCTTCTTGCTTCCACCCACACCTGTGTGGCTCCAGCGTCAAATGCGTTGCCCACCAGATTGCTCACTATTTGCAGCAAGTACTCCTCATCCAAGTTCCATACAAGGTTTTTTGGTATGTCCAGCGTAATCTGTGGGTTCTCTCCGAAATGTTGTGTGGCGAACTCATAAAGGTTTATGGGTTTCTTCTCAGCTGTTCTGGGTCTAGCGTAAACCAGCATGTCTCTTACAAGTTTTTCTACACGTTCTTGTTCTCTTAATATTTTTTCTGCATATGCTTTATCTTCTGGGCTACCCTGTTTTAGGATCATCTGCGAAAAGCCCCTAATGGCTGTTAACGGGTTTCTTATCTCATGAGCAATACCTGCTGAGAACCTACCCAAGGCAGCCAGGCGTTCTTGAAGAGCCATAGCTTCTCTCATGTTTATAATATCCGTCAAATCTTCAGCCACCACTATGAGCTCGTCCTCAGACACTCTAAGAAATGTAAGAGAAATGTTCTTGTCATTTGTTCTTATGTTCTCATGATAGTAATCTGGTGTGTCAGTGGAGATGCGATTTTCTAAGTCAGGCAGCAGTTTTTCCATAATGGGGTTTTTCAGTATGATCTCATGATTCTTTACCAGTGCCAGTCCCACAGGACTGTTCTCCATAACTGCATTTAATGCCTGAGTTCGTTCCTTTAGCTCTGCAGCTAACTCGTTTGCAGTGCTTGCAATGAGCCCTATTTCCCCTCTGAAGGTGCCTACTGGGAGCTGACTTTCCTTCAAAGAGGGCAGCTGCTTCACCAAATTCACAATGTCCCTGTTCACACTTTCAATGACAAGGAAAGCTAGTAGCACAGCCAGTAGAAGAATTCCTCCCACAGCACCCAGTATCGTGTTTCTCGTCTTTGTAAAGCTGGCTCTGAGGTCATCTGCAGTTTCCCAAATCCTGGCAGCACCAATTTGCTCACCAGCCCAGTAAATGGGGGCAGAAATCTCCACGCGGGTCTTTCCCTCTGCCTCTGGGTTTTTCACTTCAGCAATGGGTCCACCTAGCAAAGAAATTGAGTAAGAAAGCCCCAGTGTGGGCATTGCATTTTGCAGTGCCTGATTGTAAGGTAGCAGGGCAGCGGTAAGCCTAACTCGTGCTTCTTCCTGAAGTTGGACATCACCTCTTAAGGCATTAGTTATGAGTGAGTCTTTGTCCTGCTGGGGTGCAACGGCTTCGAAGTTCTTTACCATCAAGTTCAGCACGCCCTGTAGTTTGGTTTCTCTTTCCTGAAGGTAAATGTTCCACATGTTCGTAGAAAAGAGCCATGTTATAAGGAACACTGCTAGCAGCAATGGGACAATGGCTACAATCCAAAAACGTACTCTAAGACTCATGTGTTCCTACCTGCTTTACCCCAGTTTTTGTTTAGCTTCTTTTTATCATTCACAGTAGCGGTGTCGATGGGGTCAGTGTAGTAATGGCATTGTACTGAAAACCTCACTTGAATTAACGATGTTTTCTTCATGGTTTATGTTATTATACGTCAAGGAGGTGATGCTCAATGTGGATTGCAATTGTAGTTCTGGTCTTAGTACTCATCGTCATTTGGATTTATAACCGTTTGATCCAGCTGAAAAACCGCGTACAGAATGCTTGGCATCAAATTGAGGTCCAACTTCAGAGAAGGCATGACTTAATACCTAACTTGGTAGAAACGGTAAAAGGTTACGCGTCACACGAAAAGGAAACCTTCGAAAGGGTGGTCGCTGCCAGAAACAAGGCCATGTCAGCTAACACACCAGGGGAAATGGGCAGGGCTGAGGGCGAATTAACGCAAGCTTTGGGACGCCTTTTTGCTCTGGCAGAAAGTTACCCTGAACTAAAAGCCAACGAGAATTTTATACGACTTCAAGAAGAACTTACCAGCACTGAAAATAAGGTTGCCTATGCCAGGCAAGCTTATAACGATACCGTCATGATGTTTAACCAAACCATACAAATGTTCCCTTACAATTTGCTGGCAGGCCCAATGAATTTGAAGCCTGCTGAATACTTCGAAGCTGAAGAAGAAGCTCAAAATGTCCCCAAAGTGGAGTTTTAGCTCTTAACTGTTAACGAGCTGCCACTCTTCGTTCCCATAGCATATTGCTTGTCATGTGCACAGGAAGAAGGGCACCTTCTCCTAAGGAAGGGGCCCTTCTTCTTTTTGCTGTTATTATGTTATTGAGCACGCCGCCTCAATGTGGCAGCCACGCTGCATACCTTTTGTGTCCATTGTGGATCACTTGCCCACAAGCTTCCCATGGCTTTAAGGGTGCCACCTTTGTAGTAAGCGCCTCCCGCTGTTGCGTACCTGGTTCTGATGTACTCTGCTACAAAGAAAATGCCTTCCTCATAGCTGATAAACACCTTCGCTCCTGATGGGTTTCTGTCATATGCCTGAAAGCCGAACAAATTCTTTGTGCGTTTACTTAGTGCTGACTTGCCCCAACCACTTTCCAGCACTGCCACGCTGGTGAGTAGCAGCGCATTTACCTTGCTTAGTTTCTCAGCACAAACGAAGGTGGGAGCCAGTACTTCCATGGGTGTGCCTTTTAGCCCTTTTTGTAGTTCCAGCCAAGTAAGTTTGCTTTCGCTGAGAATCTTCGTATCAGGTGTCAATTCCCACATTGGTTCTCACCGCCTCCTTTAGTAGTGCAATTTCTTGTGAAAGATCTTTTATGGCAAGTAGCAGTTGCGCCAGTGTTTTGTTTATTTCCACGATAAAGTAGGCAGCCACTGCTATGGGGAAACCCAAGCTGCCAACTATTTGAATAATGTCCATGTTGTATGTTGTTCCTCCTTTCTATCTTTGGTTGCGTTTCATCAGTAAAAGAAAAGAGCAGGAGGGAGCTAAAGCCCCCTCCTCCAAAAACGTTCTGAACCGCTCATTAAGGCAGCATGTCCGTTGCGGTACGCTCCACGTAATTTGCATCAACAAGCTGAACGGGTTTTCCCAATTTTTCGCTCTTGATTACTCCTGTAACCACTATGGCGCTAGCAGCTTCTTGTATTTGCTGCGTTGTTAGATCCATTACTGGATCAGGGATTCTCAGAACCATGGTTTTGTCCATGTCTGTTTTAAAGCTCAGATTCAATGTAACCATGTGCATCATTCCTCCTTTCGTTTTTCATTGGTTAATTAGGGTAGTAAGTTGTTTACTACCATGAGCTGCACACCAGTAGTTACTCTGGTGGTCAGTGTGCCCAGGGCATTGGTTAGCTCCATAATGCTGGTAGCCGTTGCCGTTGGGTCGATGTTGTTCAGTGACCAAAGGCGTTTCTTGCCTTCACTGTTCAACCACACAATCCTTACTGTTCTCTTCACTTCTTCCATTTCTAAACTCACCTCCTGTTCTTGTGAACATGGTAGTAGTATAGGCATACATTTGTATGCTATCCTATAGCCTGTAGACCAAGTTTTGTTATGTTAGTTTTCTGCCAAAAAGGCGAAAGGAGTAAGGAAAGGGCTATGAAGCTGAACAGAAAAAGGCTAATTCAAATGTGTGTAGAACGGGGTTGGAGTTTGTACCGCTTGGCCATTGAAGCTGGGGTAGACCCCAGCCATCTGTACCGTATCCTGAGTGGGAAAAGGGGAGCGGGAGTGAATACCGTCTTTAAGATTGCTCAGACCTTGGGATGTTCACCTTTGGATCTCATATACAATGAAGAACCTGCCGACCCAGATAACCGCAAGTGACAGCATGGTCGGCAGGCCCCGCTCTAAAGTTAGTTCAGTCTTACTTTGTATGTGGTGTCCCCTATGTCCACTTCAAAGACTTTTTTCTTGAGCGGCAAGTCTTTGGATGTGAATTCAGGTTGTATCTCGCCTCTGAAGAACCTCAATGCCACATCAGGGAATATGGTGTAGGTGAGCACATCTTCTTCCTTCTTGAGTAAACCCATCTTCTTGAGTTCTTCACGACGTCGTTCTAACTCAGGCTCCAACAGGTCTGCTGGCCTTACTGTTATGATTTGGTCTTTCCAGTTCGGTCCAAACACCTTTTGTAGCACGTCTTCATCAATGGGGGCAGGCGGTCTTCCGTACATGCCCCTTAGATAATCTTTAGTTTCCTTGGGTACAATCTTGTAACGTTCTCCACCTATTATGTTTGCCACCGATTGACTGCCCACAATCTGGCTCATGGGTGTGACTAAGGGTGGGTAGCCAAATTCTCTCCAGACTACTGGCACTTCTTGCAGTATTTGAGGTAGTTTATCCAGGGCATTCATGTTCCTAAGCTGGGATATCATGTTGCTCATCATTCCGCCTGGTATTTTGTATTCCAAAACCCCTGGGTCAGGCCTAAGCAGCGTCTCTTCATGTAGGTGGCTGTATTTGTTCCACACCACCATGAGCTTTTCCCTTATACGCATAAGCAGTTTTAGGTCATATCCTGTGTCCCACTGTGTGCTTTGTAAAGCGGCAACAATGGATTCCGTGGGCGGCTGGGAAACACCGTTAGCAAAGGGTGACATGCAAGTATCTAAAATATCAATGCCTGCATGAATCGCTTCCATGTAAGCCATCTCTGTCATACCACTGCTGCAGTGGGAGTGTAGCTCCAGTGGTAGATCAATGCCAGCTGCCTTAATGCCCTCAATGATCTCTTTTGCCCGCCTTGGCGAAATAATACCTGCCATATCCTTAATCACCAAAGAATCACAACCCATTTCCGCTAGCTTCTTAAAGTTTTCCACGTAGTACTCTACTGTGTGAACAGGACTTTCCGTGTATGACAGAGCACCCTGGGCATGTCCACCGTATTTTTTCACAGCTTTAATGGGTACTTCCAAGTTTCTCAGGTCATTAAGCGCGTCAAAAATGCGAAAATTGTCAATGCCGTTTTTACGTGACAGACGGATGAACTCCTCTACTACATCGTCAGGAAAGTTGCGGTAAGCAACCAAGTTCATGCCTCTTAGTAGCATTTGCAGGGGTGTCTTCTTAAACTTTTCTCGAAGAACCTGCAGTCTTTGCCAGGGGTCTTCATTGAGGTACCTCATAGCAGCGTCAAAGGTTGCTCCACCCCACACTTCCACAGAGAAGAATCCCACCTCATCCATGAGAGGAGCAACGTCCAGCATGTCTTCTGTGCGCAATCTAGTAGCGAGCAGAGACTGGTGGCCGTCTCTCAATGTTTGATCGTGCAGTTGTATTCCCATGTTTTATCGACCTCCATTTGGTGATGCTATAAACCATTAAAAGCTTGTTAAGCATGACAAGCCAACTTGTCACCATCGCTTACATTCTATAGCAACTGCATACGCGATTTGGTTAAGGTGGTATAGAATACTAACGGTATGAAAACTAAGAATATTGTTTTGCTTATCGTAGTATTTTTCATGGTATTAGGCGCTCCCTTTAGCTGGGCGGCTTCCAGCATTGATCGCCTGGCTTTGGAAAGTTATCCGTCTTTTAAGGCGGAGCGTGTTTACGGTGGGACCGTAGCAGAAGTAACAAGAGAGTATTCAACCTTGCTAAACAGCGTTCCTTATCCGGGATTCGAAGCTCTAAACCTTCGCTATCTGTACATCACTGGCCAAAACGAACCAGTGTGGAAGGCTTGCCAAAATGGTGCAATGTCTTCCTTTTTTACCAGTGTAAGGTTTTACTGTTATGATTTGGCTTGGGCACATGACCGTGAAACAGCCATACAAATGGGCTCGGCTGAACGTTTCTACTATTACGACTTGTTCGTTTACGAGCAAGATCCGCGGGAGCACCTTACGCGCGTCATGCTCACAGCTTGGCGTAACGGCCAAATAATGCGTGAAGCCGCCGCGTTGGCACGTAGCCTTAACTTGCAGGATGTGGCAAACCTTTACGACCACACTACGCAGAGCCCTGCCAACTAAGTGGGAACTGCTGTTCGTTCTCTTTGTAGCTTGTTACAACACGGTGTTTTCTCTTGCGCCCTGGCGTACTCTACTGTTTTGGCTGCTGGTGCCTTTGGTTTACTGCTTTATAGTGTTTGTCATCGCAGTGTTACCAGAACATGTTGACAGTAGAAAATTGGCTTTCATAACAGGCTTTTTTTTGGTGATCAGTTTTCTTTGGACTGTCTATAAAAACGGCGGTGTTGTTAATTTTAGCGGCTGGCGCACCTTTCGACTCACTTTACCCTTTTTTGTCAGCACTACAAGTGCCGCCTTTTTCACATACTTTTTCCTTTATGCCTACAACCAACATGTTTTCTGGGCCGAGCTGTTCAGTTTAGTTTCCTTGCTTCTTACCCAGTCGCGTGGCCCCATTCTTGGACTCGCCATGGCATTTTTGTACGGTGGGGTAAACTTGTATTGGTTCATTGCCCTAACGGCCTTTATTGTTTATGCAATTCCTTACACCCTCAGAGAGTTTGTAGGACCTTATGCTTTCTACACCCAGCGTTTTCATATTTGGCGCGCAGCCTGGGACATGTTTGTCATGAGGCCTTTCAGTGGCGTAGGTTTTGCCACATTCCCTTTGGCTTTAAAGGTCTATTCACATCCTTTTCTGTTTCAGTTCTTTCCGTTCAACCATGCCCACAACATCCTACTTCAGCTTCTTGCAGAACTAGGCATAGCTGGACCAGTAGTTTTCATTATTCTCCTAAAAAACATCTACAGAACGTTCCCACCTGCTGACACAAAGAACGGTTTATTTCTTAGAATGGCACTGGTGTCCTACTTAGGTCGCAATATCTTTGATGTGACTCCGTAAGTACTTTGCTGACATTTCTGCCACAGCCAAGTTTAGGTAAGCCTGTAACAAGTTCACTGGTATTACGCCAATGAGGATGTAAGCTGGAAGCATATGCGTGGGGAGCCCCCACAGCATGGGTGTAAAAACCCAGTTAAAAAGAACCATGACGCCTGTTCTAATGGCTGGCACAAGTATCCACTTCGATTTTGAACCTTTCAGGTAATGGTATGGAATCAGCGTTGCTAAAATGCACACCACTTTGAAAAGCATACCAACAGGGTTTGAGCCTGTTAAGTAGCCCAGAAATGCCCACACGGTGAGTGCCATGAGCGAATCCTCTAAGGGGAATAGCCATGTGCCCAAAAGCAGGAAAGCTTCACCCAAATCCAGTTTTAGAAACTCGTAGTTTGGTACGGGGTAGGGGATTTCCAACTTAAAAAACACGAAAGCCAACGCCACAAAAATGGCTAAGCGGGTTAAACGTTTCATTTCTTCTAAACCCTCCTTAAATGTTTGTTTTTTGCGGTGGAGGGCCGCAATGCATGCCCAACTCCCGTCCGGACTATGAACCGTCGGTGCTGGAATTCCACCAGCTCCACCCTGGTTGCGGGCCAAGGGTTGCGGACTTTTACCGCCGGTACCGGAATTTCACCGGTCCTCGAAGGGCCACCGCCTTCTTTCTGGTGAACATTTTATCACAGTGAAATGTCTTTTTGCTTGTGTCCACACGTATAATTACCTCATATGGATGCTTTCACAGTTGAACCCACCTTTCATAAGGGGCTTTTGGTGGCTCAACCTGTCAGGGGCTACCGGTTTAGCATGGACTCAGTTTTGTTGCCTCACCTCATTGAGGGGCGTTTTGTTACTGCCGTGGAACTTGGTGCTGGCTGTGGCATCATGGCACTTCAACTTTTTGCTCATGGTAAAACCACGCTACTGCATTTAGCGGAATCCAATCCACTGCTATTTGAGGCTTTAAGGCTGACCACAGCGATCAATGCACTGGATGGTTTTTTCATGTTGTATCAAACTGATGTGGAGAATTTGCGTGTAAGTGGCGATTTGGTTTATTTCAACCCGCCCTATGGCAGAGGTAAAGTGGGCAAAGGTGAGCGTTGGCAGCCATTTATGACATTTCTGGAAAAGAACCGCTACAAAGAGGTCGCTTACATTTGCCCTCCTCAACTGGATTCCATATTTTCTCAATTCTTGGGTTCCCGTATGAACCTCAGAAAAGAAGTGCAGATTTGGTACAAACACAGCATGCGCATAGTGAAACAGTGGACTTATGAAAAAGTGACGCCGCTAAGAAAAGCACTTGTAGTTCCCTCAGAAGAAACAGAGCAGATGTACTGGGATTGCCCCTGAGACAATGGCTCTTTGGTAAAATTTAGTCATGCACATTGTCTTTGCATGCATTGTGGGGTTTCTTTCTGGTTCCATTCTTTGGTCTTATTTGCTTGGCCAACTTTTCTATGATGTGGACATACGCAACTACGGTTTAGATAGAAATCCTGGAGCCATGAATGCCTTCAGAGCCAAGGGATTTTGGCTTGGAGCTTCAGGTGGGCTGTTGGACGCGCTTAAGGGCTTTCTTCCTGCCAGTAAACACAAGCGAGCTAGCGCTGCTGTTGTCCTTGATGCACCATCTGTTGGAGCTCTTTACGGTTTCTGTATTGCTCACTGTGGCAACCTAAAATGGAAAGCAGGCAGCGCTTTAAGCTTACTGGAGCAGGACAAATGATCTACTTGGTTGGTACCCCACTGGGGAATTTAGAGGACATAACCCTCAGAGCGATTCGGGTTTTAGGGGAAGCTGACGTGGTAGCGTGCGAGAGCAAAGAAAGAGCACTAAAACTACTATCGCATTTACAGATTAAGAAACCCCTAATTTACTTACGCGAAGCGTCACGCGCGAGTGATGTTAAACGCATCATTGAGCTTCACAAGCAGGGCAAAACTGTTGCTGTAACCACCGACGCTGGTATGCCTGGCATTTCCGACCCTGGTGCCTATTTGGTAAGGGAGCTCAGCGCTCAGGGAATTCCGTTCACTGTGGTTCCAGGGCCCTCCGCTCTGTGCATGTCAATAACTGTTAGCGGACTAGAAGAGCCTTGGGCATTCTTGGGCTTTTTACCTCTTAAGGAAGGCAAACGCCGCAGAGAGCTGGAGAAGTTCTTGCCGTTGAACATTGGCCTTGTCATCTATGAAGGTCCACATCGCGTAGGCAAGCTGCTGTCCTTGCTAAATGAACTCTGCCCTCAGCGTAAGGTGGCTCTTCTTCGGGAACTAACCAAGCTGCACGAAGAAGTGCAGGTGGGCTACCCCCATGAGCTCATTAAAGATTCCTACAAAGGCGAATTTGTGGTGGTGGTCTACCCATCACAGGAAGGTACTTAACATGTCAAGTAGCACTGCTGTGGTCATACTTTGTGGTGGGGTTAGTAGGCGGCTGGGTGTTTCCAAAGCGCTAATGCAGGTTAATGGCAAGCCTTTGTTTAAGGTGGTTGAAGAAAACCTATCCCCTTTGGGCCTACCCGTGTATTTGGTTTCTAAGGTTCCCTTTGAGTCAGGGGGAGTTCCTTTGATTTTGGACATTTTTGAAGCCGATACGCCTCTTGCAGGCGTGCTAACTGCTCTAACCACTTTGCAGTACCAAAACTACCTGTTTACAGCTGTGGACATGCCTATACTACGAAAAGAAGCATCGCTATCACTTTTGAAGCATGCCTATGAGCATGAAAGCTCCGTTTTTTACAGCATAAATGGCTTCTTGCAGCCGTTCCCTTCACTTGTACAAGGCAGCGTGGCCAAGCACATTTTGGCATGCTACCACCAGCACCTTTACAAGCTCACTGAAGTCTTCTCCTCTATTCCTCATGTACTTTTGCCATACACGGGTGATCTAAATGTCTTTCTCAATGTCAACACGTGGAAAGACTGGGAAAGTTTTCAGGCCTCAGCTCCATACTACTTGCCCATGCATGATCACTTTGCATAACCTATACCCCCATCGGGTATATATAAGACTGGAAACAGGAAACCATAAAAACAATGCTAAAGGAGGTGATGGGCCATGCTGAGCAGAAGGTGGATTGATCCCTTCGAAGAAATGAGGTCCATCATTGATGAGATGGATAGAATGATGGAGGAATTCTGGAGCACAGGTATTGAACCTAGCAGGCCAGCACGCAGAGGCTTAGGCAGAAGATTTGTACCACCAGTTGAAGTTACTGAAGATGAAAACAATGTTTACGTTCGTGCAGCAGTCCCAGGCGTACCCAAAGATAAGCTGGAAATAACTGTTGAAGAAGATAGAGTTTACCTCAAAGGAGAACTGCAGGAGCAAAAGAAGGAAGAAAAGGAAGGCGTGTTCTATAGCGAAATGCGGTATGGCACCTTTGAACGTGCCATTGCGCTTCCAACCACAGTAAAGGCCGAAGAAGCCAAAGCTGAGTACCGCGATGGCGTAGTTGAACTCACACTCCCCAAGAAAGCTCCCGAATCCAAGGGAGTAAAGATTAGGCTGGAGTAATCCAGGACACGCTCCTAAAGCAAAAGAGCCGACCCTCAGGATGTCCGGGTCGGCTCTTTTTTATTAGTTGCGACTTACTACGTCTTCGTATACTTTTTAACTTTCTTTAAAGCCATACCTAAGAGGTCTTGCATGTTCTCATCTTTTAGCAGCAATAACCCAGCAAAATAAACCAGAGCTGCTACCACTATTAGCACAATAAGATTCAAGCCTTCATAGGGCAAATACAGCTTCCACACCAAAATGACTAGAAGCATTAGTACTGCTGCAGCTGTGCTCTTCCACAGAGCCTTTACTATCCTCAAAGTTTGTATTTGGTGCCTGCGTGCCCATGATATATATAGCCACAAGCAAAGAACAGTCCAAGAAATAGCAGTACCTATGGCAAACCCTGCTGCATTCATGTGCAGTCTTATCCCAAAAAAGTAGTTCAGAAAAGCGTTTAATACTATGCCGAAGATGTTCCTCTTAAGTGGAGTAATATTGTCTTTCTCTGACAGAAAGACAATGGCGAGAAGGTTTTGCAAGCCCAAGAACGGAACCCCTAAAGCGTAGAAAAGCAAAGCTCCGCTGGTCAGGGTAGCAGCTGCTATGTCGAATGCTCCACGCATGTAAACCAGTTTTACAATGGGTAAAGCAAGCGAGGCAAGGCCAACCGCCGACGGCAGCACAATGAGCCAGATTAGTTGTATGCCGCGGCTAACTGCGCTGGCTTGCTCTGGCCAGTCCATTTTTGCTGATGCGCTTGATATGGCTGGGTACAGCACGCTGGTAATAGGCACGGCAAACAAAGTAATAGGCAAGTTGTAAAGAAGAGAAGCATAGTTTAGAGCTGAGATATTACCTACAGGCAGGAAAGAAGCCATGAGCTGGTCTACCAGAGTAAAGGAGATAATAACGACCTGCCCAGCTAAGATCGGTAGCAGAAACTTTAAGTAATCCGAGACGTATCTATTCCATAAGCCAGAAGGCTTAAGGTTGGCCCTATAGGGCAAGGACATGTAATAGGCAATTGCAAAAGTGGCAAAACCTGTTGTAAGAGCCGATAAAGCCAGAGCCGTTGGTGTGGCACCATGCAGTGCACCCGCTAAAGCAAGTACCAGCACACCAGAGGCTGATGCAAATAAGTTGATACCAATTTGAGGAAGGAAGTTTTCAAATATTTGCAGTAACGTTATTTGCATGGAAGAAAGCACCTGAAACAAAAAGATAAGTGCAGTGAACCGAATAAAGAACACAGTTAGACTCAACCGCTGAGGGTCATTGTAAAACCCTGGTGCCAAGATGGCAATAAATGGCTGAGGCACTATCATCATCAATGCCGTAAAGAGTAAGAGCAGGGTTACAAGCCATCGGTAAATGCTGGAGTATGCCTTCCAGAAAGCTTCTTCACCCTCCTGGTTTCTAAGGTGAATAAGGTAAGGAAGCAGAGAGCTGTTTATGGCACCAAAAAAGGCTGAGCCGATTCTTGTGGGTATCGCTTGGCTCACATTGAAGGCATCTTTTACAACGCCTGCACCAAAGTAAAACGCCGTGAGCATCTCTCTGAAGAAGCCAAACACCTTCGACCACATAGTAGATACAGAGAGTGCCACGACCGATTGTTTTTTGCTCAGATTCAACTTAGAAGCCACGAATTCATTGTAACGCATAGCGTGGAATAGGAAGCTAGTGGCAGCATTCAGTGGAAATTGTCAGTGTGACAAAGACAGTTTGCCTTTACCGATGCAGACGTTAAACCTTTTACCGGCTAAGGAAGAGATCGTAAATCTCTTCCATCTGAGGTATTATGTTTTGCAAGTCGTACTGCTTGACCAATTCTTTGCTTTTTTCTCCCATTGAACGCCGTAAGTTCCCTGAGTTGATGAGACGTTCTATGGCTATGGCAGTTTGTTCTGCGTCATCTAGAGGTACTAGATAACCATTTTCGCCACTCTTCACCAAATCCCTGTTTCCTCTCACGTCTGTAGCTATTATGGGTAAGCCTACCGCCATGGCTTCCATGAGCGCCCTTGTTAGGCCCTCGTGACGTGAAGTGAGTATGAATATATCTGAGGATGCCATAAGTTCGGCCACATCTCTTCGAAAGCCTAAAAAGGACACTTTGTCTTGTAGCATTAGCTCGTTTACAGCCTTCTTTAGTTGCTGCTCACTTTCTCCATTTCCGACGACAAGGTAGTGGAAGTTTGTTTTGTTCAGTTTTGACAAGGCTTTTAGAACTTGAATGTGGTTCTTGCGTGGAATAAGCTCTGCTACAGTGATAAGAACGGTCGACAGTTCAGAAATGCCTAACTCCTTCCTTTTTTCAGACCTGTCTATGCTCGCGCCTCTTTGTTCTAAGTTGGCTATATCTACTCCTACACCAGGTACAAAGAACACTTTTCCGTTTCTCCGTAATTTGAACTTCTGGGCTGCTTTGTAGTCTTCTTCATTTATGGTTATCAGTCCATCAGTCCAGTGTGCAGCAAGCTTCTCCATGTTGTAATAAAGTAGCCAGTTCTTTAGTGGTGCGCCTTTATAGAAGTGGAATCCATGGGCTGTGTAAAGCACCGGATGCGTATTAGTTCGCTGACAGGCAAGACGGGTGATGAAAGCTGCAACAGGCGTATGCACATGAACAAGCGAAAAGCGTATCTCTTTGAGCAGTTTTTCCATTTGTTGTAGCGACTTAAAAACCTTGGGAGAATAAGGGCTCCTACTGAAATCTACATTGTGTTTTATGACGCCAATGTCATCAAACTCTTGCTGCCTATTTCCAAGCTTTGTTGCCACGTGGACTTCATAGTCTTTTCCCTGTAAGAGTTTCATAAAGGGTATGTGAAAGTTTAAGAGGTGGCTTTCGACCGTAGCGACAAAGAGAACTCTCTTCATTTGATCCTATTTCGTTGTTTTCGCTTCGCCCTCATCGCTCTTAGTCCTTTCCACATCTGGAGCAGAATAGCTTTTGGAACTGGTACCACAAAGTAAGGCAAGATGAATGCAAAGTTCTTTGTTTTTTTAAGATACTTTATAGGATACTTTGTAACTTGTTTTATCTGGCCAGAAAGCTTCCCGTAAGAAAATAGCAATAAAGTGAAATATAAAAGTCTTCGAGGACAATAGGTAGCTAGATCGTCGCCAAATTTATCTAAAGTTCTTAAGTATATTGGGAACCAAAGATGAGATTTACTGAGATAGTCACTGCTTACCCTTACTCCTTGGGTAGTGTACTTTCTAAGTGGTAGATGCAAATAAAATACTTTAGAACCTTTAATGGCCTCCCATATAGAGATAGCTTCTCCGCCATAAAGTGCGTCATCAAACTTTAATTTTGGAATCGCTTTTGAAGGATAGAGCCAGAGATATTCTCCTTCGAACTTGCCACATAGGAAATCTTCATAGTGTACCAGCTCACTTTTTCCGCAGTGCTTTCCTGTGTAGTTTCCGTTAGAATCTCTACAGTTGGCTAACACGAAATCAAAATTCCCCTGAGAAGCGATTGAGACAAGCCGCTCAACAGCATCCGGTACCAATGAGTCGTCGTCGTCTAGGATCAAAAAATAATCGCTCTTCACAAAGTCCATGCCATTGTCTTTATTTCCAGCTGGACCGTGTTTGTATCTAGTATTGCATACGTAGCAGATTCTTGAGTCCTTGTTCATGTAACTTTCTACGATTTGTTTTGTCTCTATATCGCAAGCATCATCGGTAACAATAATTTGAAGAATATAAGGGTAAGTCTGTTCCACTGCACTTTCAATAGCTCTACATAGTAGTTTTGGTCTCTTGTATGTCGGTATTACTATGTCAACTGTGATAGGCTGTTTCTCCATATTTCAATTATACAAGACGCTAAGTGTATTCCTTCATTATGATGCTTGAAGAAAAGTTTGTATCAGCTTGCAATACTGATCAACAATTTTGTCAAGTGAGAACTCTTTAGCTCTTTCCACACCTTTGCTTGTTTCGTCGCTCATCGCCGCCAATATGGCATCAGCTAATGCTTTTGGAGCGCCAACTGGCACAAGCCTGCCCCATTTCCCATTCTCAAGTATTTCTGCAGGTCCACTCGGGCAATCGGTAGAGACAACTGGCAAACCTAATGCAAGTGCTTCCGCTAACACGTTACCAAATCCTTCCCATCTTGATGAGAGTACGAAAACTGAACTGTGTTTCATGTATTTGTATGGGTTGTCTACAAATCCAGGCATACAAATGTCATTTTGTAAGCCAAGCTGCTTAACAAGTTGCTCAAGCTTAGCTCTCTCAGATCCTTCTCCTAAGATCATAAGTCTTGCCTCAGTTTTCTTCCTAACCAAAGCAAAAGCCTTGATCAGTGTTGGGAAATCTTTTTGTGGATGCAGCCTGCCAACTCCTAAAATGACTGGTGGTTGTCCTGGTTGGAACCAAGGATGGTTAACTGGCTCTTCAGCCTTCTTGAACATGTCTTCAGTGACTACAGGATTGTAAATAACCTGTACTTTGTTTTTTGGCAGATGGTATTTGTTAATGAGCTCTTGAGCGACCCCGTTTGATACACAGATAATTTTGTCTGCCTTAGGATAGAAAGCCCTAACTAATAATGGGATGAACTTTCCCGCTAAACCGGGAGTGTGTATCATTTCTTCACTCATTTGGCTGTGGATGGTCACGACAAGTCTTACATTGGATGATGCTCTTTCTTTTGCCATTGCGGCGACAAGGTTCGCTTGGTGTAAAGCAGAAATCAAGACATGAGGCTCTCTTTGCCTTAGGTAGCTTGATAAAGCTGAAATCGCATAACGAGTTCTCTTACATTGAAGATCGACCACATTAATAGAGGCTGGCAGCTCTCTCAAGTAAGGACCTTCAGCTTTTGCTAGTACAAAATCGACCTTTAATGCATGTTCACTTAGACCTTTGGCGATGTTTACCATGACCCTTTCAGCACCACCGCCTTGCAGGTTTGGCATGAAAAATGTTACATCAGGTGTTCGATTCTTTTCCATAAGCTTTCATCACCCCTTGCTTACTGAACTTCATCGTGAAAAATCCGTTCACAGCTTTAGCATCTCTTCACTGCTCCAATTCTTTTATCAATGCCACATACTGATCAACAATTCTATCTAGAGAAAACTCTTTTGCTCTTTCCGCACCTTTGCCTCTTTCATCATTTAGTGCCTCCAAGATAGCGTTGGCTAAAGCTTCAGGACTTCCTACTGGTACTAACTTTCCCCATTTGCCTCCTTCAAGTATTTCTGCAGGTCCGCTCGGGCAATCTGTAGAGACAACTGGCAAACCTAATGCAAGTGCTTCAATGAGAACTGTTGGCAATCCTTCCCATCTTGATGAGAGTACGAAAACTGAACTATGTTTCATGTATTTGTATGGGTTGTCTACAAATCCAGGCATACAAACGTCATTTTGTAAGCCGAGCTGCTTAACAAGTTGCTCAAGCTTGGCTCTCTCAGATCCTTCTCCTAAGATCATAAGTCTTGCCTCAGTTTTCTTCCTAACCAAAGCAAAAGCCTTGATCAGTGTTTCAAAATCTTTTGCTGCTGTAAGTCTCCCAACTCCTAAAATGACTGGTGGTTGTCCTGGCTGGAACCAAGGATGGTCAAGTGGCTCTTCAGCCTTCTTGAACATGTCTTCAGTGACTACAGGATTGTAAATAACCTGTACTTTGTTTTTTGGCAGATGGTATTTGTTAATGAGCTCTTGAGCGACCCCGTTTGATACACAGATAATTTTGTCTGCCTTAGGATAGAAAGCCCTAACTAACAAGGGGATTGCTTTTGCAAGTTTCTTTTTAGACTTTCCGATGTCGTGACTCATTGTCCCATGTACGCTGACAATAATTCTTGTTTTTTTACCGCTTAACATATTGGCCCACAGTGCGGTTAGATTGGCATGATGCAACGCTGAAAGAACAAGTTCAGGGTGTCGTTCCTTTAGGTAGCTTTTCATTGGCCTTAGCCAGCCATAGACGGTATTTGTACCTAAATCCACCACGTTGATCCTGCGGTCAATTTGTGATAGGTTCGGACCTTCAGCTTTTCCTAGAACAAAATCGACAACCATTCCTTTTTCAACAAATGCATTTCCCAGGTTAGCAAAGACTCTTTCTGCTCCGCCACCGCCAAGATTTGGCAGAAAAAGAGCGATGTGAAACTGCCTTAAGTTGAGCAACGGATCATGAATCGTTTTCATATGCCTAATTTAATTCTACGTCAAATGAATTGAAGTTTGTCATGAACTTTTCTTTCCACACGCCAAACGAGAGTCGCTATTCAGTATAGGAAGCGGTAACATGGTTTTATCTGATTCATACAATGCAGTTGGCTTCTAAAGCTACATTGCGTATAATAGAAAGCTGAGTCAGACTTATGAGTGGGAAGGGTGAAATGGTGCAATGAAAATTACAGTGATTGGCGGGGGCTATGTAGGTTTAACTACTGGTATTTGTTTTTCATACGTTGGTCATGATGTGGACATTGTAGAGAAAGACCATGCAAGGTTCAGTGCACTTGAGCTGGGGAAATTGCCAATATATGAGCCAGGATTAGATGATCTTCTACAAAAATCGAGAAGTCGTATAACGTTTTCAAATAAGGTTAATAGGGCTTTACTAAATGGCAGTGAGTTAATTGTTATTGCGGTTGGTACTCCTCCGAAAGATGACGGAGACGCTGACCTAACCTTCTTGCATGCTGCTGTTGAAGAGGTTATAAGTTACTTAGATAGGAGTGCTCAGGCAGTCGTGGCGATAAAATCGACTGTTCCCGTAGGAACTAATGACATGTTGGCGGAGAAGTTCGGATTAATTTTAGCCGGCCATAGAGTGCAATTTGTTTCCAATCCTGAGTTCTTGAGGGAAGGCCATGCCGTATATGACACGCTGTATCCAGACAGAATTGTGGTCGGCGCAAGAGATCGCGACGCTGTAGGTGTATTAAGAGAAGCATATGGTCCCATACTACAGCGCTCCTTTGTGAAACCGGATTTTATTACCGACGGCACTGAAAAGGATTTGCCATACTTTATCGTTACTACGCCTAAGAGTGCCGAACTGGTGAAGTACGCGTCTAATGCTTTTCTTGCTTTGAAGATTAGCTACATTAACGAAATCGCAATGTTGTGTGAGAAAGTAGGAGCAAACGTAAGAGATGTTGCTCTGGGTATGGGCACAGATTCACGGATTGGTCGCAGTTTCTTAAACGCTGGAATAGGTTGGGGAGGAAGCTGTTTTCCAAAAGACACGTCAGCTCTAATAAGAACCAGTGAGAAGCATGGTTCCGAATTGTCCATTGTCAGGGCGGCTGTCAAAGTAAACGATAACATGAAAGATTATTTTGTTAAGAACGTTGAATCTACACTGGGCGACTTACAAGGAAAGACTGTGGCTGTACTGGGGCTTTCCTTTAAGCCTAATACTGATGACGTGCGGGACTCGCCTGCCATGGAGCTTGTCGACCGTTTAGTCAAGAAAGGTGCCGTTGTAAAGGCTACTGATCCAATAGCCATTGAAAATGCAAGGAAGGTACTCCCTGAGTCTGACAAGGTGATTTACGAAGAAGACGTGTACAAAGCATTGGAAGATGTGGATTGTGTTCTCATCACTACTGAATGGCCTCATTGGAGTAAGCTGAACTTTGAGCGCATGGCTAGAATTGTTCGCCAGAAGTTGATATTTGACGGGAGGAACTGTTTGGACAAAGAACTTCTTGAAGGGCTTGGTTTTTTTTATAAAGGAGTGGGAAGATGAAAAGAGTATTGGTGACTGGTGGCGCAGGATTTATAGGTAGTCATCTATGTGAACGTCTTCTAAATGAAGGTAATGAAGTTTTTTGCATGGATAACCTTGAGACTGGAAGTATACGTAACATTGAGACGTTCAAAGAAAATCCCTTGTTTCACTTTATTCAACAGGATGTTATAGAGCCAATCGAGCTCCGGGTTGACGAAATCTTCAATTTTGCTTGTCCAGCTAGCCCACCACGTTACCAAAAAGATCCGGTCCATACTTTGAAGACGTCTGTGTTGGGAGCACTAAACCTTTTAGAATTGGCTACTAACACTGGAGCCAAGATAATGCAGGCATCAACCTCGGAAGTTTATGGAGATCCCGCTATCTCGCCGCAGCCAGAAACTTACTGGGGTAATGTGAACCCGATTGGCCCTCGATCCTGTTACGACGAGGGGAAGCGATGTGCAGAGACGTTATTCTTTGACTATGGCCGACAATTCGGGACAAAGATAAAGGTGATCAGGATTTTCAATACGTATGGACCACGGATGGATCCTGAGGATGGTAGGGTTGTATCAAACTTTATTGCGCAAGCTCTGAAAAATGAACCACTCACAGTATATGGTGATGGTAGTCAGACACGCAGTTTTTGCTATATTGACGATCTTATTGAAGGTATAATGAGCATGATGCAGACTGATGAGTCGTTTTCAGGTCCTGTTAACTTGGGCAATCCTGAAGAAGTTACTGTCTTGGAGGTAGCGAAACTTGTGCTTGAGCTTACATGTAGCAAAAGCGAAATTGAGTTTAGGCCTCTTCCGCAAGATGATCCAAAACGAAGGAAGCCTGACATAACATTAGCAAGGCAAACTCTTGGCTGGGAACCAACGGTAAAACTAAAAGAAGGGCTTATCACAACAATACAGTACTTTAGAGAATGTCTGCGTTTTTAGGGGTGAATCCTGTGGTCAATAATGAAAAGAATAGTTTACCTCTTGTAAGCATTATAATTGACAACTATAACTATGGAAGATTCATCCAGGATGCTATAGAAAGCGCTTTGAATCAGACCTATCCTAACATTGAAGTCATAGTCGTTGATGACGGTTCTACTGACAATTCCAGGGAAATCATTAGTAGATATGCCTCTGCTGGGCTTGTAAAGGCAGTGCTAAAAGAGAATGGTGGGCAGGCGTCAGCCATGAATGCGGGGTTTGAAGTGTCAAGTGGTGACTTGGTAGTGTTTTTGGATTCTGACGATGTGCTTAAGCCCGAAGCTATCGAAGTAGCCGTTAAAACATGGCACCCTGGCGTTAGCAAAGTGCAGTGGCGTTTAGAGGCGATTGACGGGCAAGGCAGCTCTATAGAACTGTTTTTTCCACCTCTGAATGCTCATCTGCTTAACGGGAACGTGCAACACATTGCGAAAAGGTGGTTTTACTTTGGTTTAAGCCCACAGAGTGGAAATTTGTACCCGCGTGATTTCTTGGAAATTGCAATGCCTTTGCCAGAAGAGGAATGGCGCATTTGCGCGGATTATCCATTAATTGCGGCAGCTGTTTTTTACGGGGAGATAATTTCTTTACCAGATGTTCTTGGTTTGTATCGCTTACATGGGGGAAATGCAGTTGGAAAGAAATCTGCAAAAATAAGTGTTGTTTTAGAACAAAATGACAAAGTCCGTAGGTACCTTCATGAAAGGTTTTGCAGGTTTGCAAAAGGCATAGTTTCGAGCGGATTAGACGAAAAAAGGCTAAAGTTGGTCAATGCGATTCTTTCAAAGGAAAACGGAATACCATATGTCTCACGGGTTAGAACCGGCTTTTGTGGTGCTCTAGATTCTTTAGTGTATCCGTTTTTTACTAGTTTCTCAAAGAGAGTTCTGAGCTTTATTTGGTTTTTACTTGTCGGTGTTCTCCCCAGCTCATTAGCTAAATTTGTGGCTGTGCAAGGAATTCCGGACGGGAATACTGTGGGTTAACTTATAATACGTGAAAGCCTTGGTTGCCATTGTTTCGACAATGTTATTGTGGGTTAATGTGACAATTTGGTGTAATGATGCCACAAGGAAGTGAGACATTTGATTAATTGTATAGTAGTAAGTGCAGGATTAGCTGGTGCGACTATAGCTGAACAACTTGCTAATAAATACTCCCAAAACGTGTTAGCAATAGAGAGCAGATTTAACGTTGCTTGGCATTGCTACGATAAACTTGGCAAATCTGGGATACGCTTACACATGTACGGTCCTCACTTATTTCACACCGACAATTCAAAAGTCTGGACCTATCTATCACATTTTACTGATTGGGACATGTACGAACATCGTGCACTTGTTGTCATTCACGGCGAAAAAGTTCCGGTACCATTCAACTTCGTTTCTCTTGAGGCTCTTTTCCCTCCAGCACTTGCTGAGCGCATAGAAAGTAAGTTATTAGACATATTTGGTTCTGATAGGAAGATCAACATTCTAGATTTGAGAAGCAAGCATGATGAAGATTTAGAACTATTGGCGAACTTTATTATAAAAATGTGTTTGAGCAGTACAGCTTGAAGCAGTGGGGTTTCAAACCAGAACAAATGGATGCAGACGTGGTTGGGCGGATACCTGTTGTACTAAATTATGACTCAAGGTATTTTCAAGATCGGTACCAGGCTGTACCACGGGAGGGTTATACGCAGATGATTACGAACATGCTTTCCAACAAGAGAATAAAAGTTATGCTTGGCACTAATTTCATGGATATTGCTCACCTACAGGAAGGGAAAGTCTATATTATGGGGCAAGAGTTTAGGGGCAGCGTTTACTATACAGGTAAGGTGGATGAATTGGCCGGTTTCGTTTTTGGGCTTCTACCTTACAGAAGCTTTAAGTTGCAATTTGAGAGAATAAACGTTGAATATTTCCAGGATGTGGCTCAAGTAAATTATCCGAATCAGTACGACTTCACTAGGATTACTGAGTTCAAGCACATTCAACCAAGTGAAAGCAAGGATACTGTCATCCTTAAGGAGTATCCATTGGAACATGTGCACGGAGAGAACGATCCATTTTACCCAGTGTTTAACAAGGAAAGTCGCGGAAGATACGAAAAGTATGCCGAGTTTTTACAGCAATATAAACAAATAATACTGGTTGGTAGGCTAGCAGAGTACAAATATTATGATATGGACGATGTTGTGGCACGCGCTCTCGATGTTGTGGAACAGGCAATGCAAGGGTAGAGAAGGTAAGCCTGGTGAAATTTCCGAGAGAACTAGATACTAATCGGTTCCCGAAATGATAGACCAACTGCAAAAAGCCTTACTCGAACCTGCAGCAGACTCTTTTGGGTTACAATGGATTTAATAGGCTTGTAATTCCCATTTCGGGGACTGTTTTAATAATGGAGTATTTTTTAGGTTTTTTGGAGGTGAAGCTGTAGATGTTCAAATACATTGTGGTGGGTGCAGGGTTGTCGGGGGCGGTGGTTGCTGAGCGCATTGCTTCACAGCTCAATGAGAAGGTTTTGGTGTTGGACCGCAAGCCACACATAGCTGGAACATGCTTTGATAGCAAAGATGAGAACGGCATATTGGTGCACAGGTATGGGGGCCATTTGTTCCGCACAGAAAACGAAGTGGTTTGGTCGTACCTTTCTCAGTTCACTGATTGGCACTACTACCAGCACAGGGTTTTAGCTTGGGTAGACGGTAAAATGGTACCGCTGCCCTTTAACTTCAACTCCATGGACATGGTGTTTTCGGCTGAACTTGCCTCCAAATTAAAAGAAAAGTTGCTAAACGCTTACGGTTTAAATACAAAGGTGCATGTGACAAAGCTTATCCAGAGCGATGACGAGGATTTACGGTTTTTAGGTGAGTACGTTTACGAAAAGGTGTTTATTCACTACACGCTGAAACAGTGGGGCAGAAGGCCTGAGGAAATGGAACCTGAAGCAACCATTAATGTGCCGGTGCTGGTAGGGAAGGATGACCGCTACTACACAGCGCGGTTTCAAGGAGTGCCAAGGCAGGGCTATACTCAGATGGTTCAGCAGATGCTGTCCCACAAGAATATAAAGCTTATGCTGAATACGGACTTTTTGGAACTTGCAGAGGTCAAGGCAGACGGTATTTACATAATGGGAAAGAAATACGACGGCACCATAATTTACACAGGCTCTCTTGATGAGCTATTTGGCTACAGGTTTGGACGGCTTCCTTTTAGAAGCTTGGACTTTTGCTTTGAAACCCATGATGTGGAGTACTACCAAGGAGCTGCCACGGTGCACTACCCCAACAACTACGATTTCACACGCATCATTGAATTCAAGCACATTCACCCTGTGGATGTAAAACGCACTACCATTTGTTTTGAGTACCCCAAGGAATACACAACCGAGAATGACGAACGCTACTACCCAGTGCTAACAAAAGAAAGCAAAGCGACTTGGCTTAAGTATGCTGATTTAGCCAGAGAATACCATGTGATTCCCTTAGGCAGAGTAGGGGAATTCAAGTACTACAACATGAGCGAAGCGGTTGAGAGTGCGCTCCGAGCGTTCAATGACATAGCAAAGTAAAAGACGTTTTATTACCATTCAAAAATTTCGTCGTCTTGAAGAACAGGCTTATTTCACGCTCGGCAGATTCTAAAGAATCTGAGCAGTGCACTGTGTTCATGGGCATGGGAAGACCGTAGCGTCCACGGATGCTCCCTGGGTCTGCCTGTAGTGGGTCTGTTGCACCAGCCAGCTGCCTACCCACTCTGACAGCGTCATCTCCTGACCAAACAGTTATGAAAATGGGGCCGCTGGACATGTAGTTAACCAAACGCTCGAAGAAATCCTTACCTTTGTGCTCAGCGTAAAACTCTTCCCAGAATTCTCTTGAGTACCAGCCCAGCTTTGCACCAACCATTTTAAGTCCGCGGTCTTGGAAAAGGGTGGTTATCTCGCCGATTATGTTTCTACGCACCGCATCAGGTTTGTAAATAACTAATGTTTTTTCCGCCATGAAAATATTATAGCATCGACCTGCGTTCCGTTCTGCTATGAGCAATGATGAGTGTTAACATTAACTTGTAAGCATGGAAATGCACACTTTTTTGATGAAGCTGCGGCTAAAAAGCGCAGGAACAATAGGAGGTCATCAGGGGCATGACTAACCAAGAAGTGGCTAATCTGCTTAGGCAGATTGCCAAGATACTGGAAATAAAGGGGGACAGCACCTTTAGGATAAGGGCTTATGAGGAAGCGGCTACAAGAGTGGAAAACCTTGCTGAGCCCATTGAGGATATTTGGAAGCGTGGTGAGCTTACCAATGTTCCAGGTATTGGAGAAAGCATAGCTGCGAAAATTGAAGAATACCTAAAGACGGGGAAAAGTTCTTACTTGGAGGAAATATCCAAAGATATCCCTAAGGGGCTTTTCGAGATGATGGAAGTGCCAGGCATTGGGCCGCGTTTGGCTTGGCGCCTTTACACGGAGGCTGGTATTCAAAGCATTGAGGAGTTGGAAAGGGCTTTGGTGGAGCATAAACTTCAAGGGCTGCGTGGCTTTGGCGCAAAAATGGAAAAGAAGCTCTTAGATGGGATACAGATGTACAGGCAGCTGAGCGGTAGAATACCGCTGTACTTGGCTCTGCCCATTGTTCATAACGTGATTACATATCTCAAAGGTCATGCTAAGTTCGTGGACATCGCACCAGCAGGCAGTTTAAGAAGGGGCAGAGCGGATATTGGGGATTGTGACGTGCTAGTGGCAACTGATGACCCCATTCCTGTGATGGAGGCTTTTGTGAAGATGCCCGGTGTTGCTCAGGTGCTCGCCAAAGGTGATACCAAGGCTTCTGTTTTTACTGGTGGTTTGCAGGTGGATTTAAGAGCAGTGCCAGTGGAGTCGTGGGGCGCAGCTTTGCAGTACTTCACGGGTTCTAAGGCGCACAACATAAAACTGCGAGAGCTTGCCATAAAGAAAGGTTACAAGCTCAACGAATACGGGCTCTTTAAGATGGACACCGATGAAAAGGTAGCAGGGCGCACTGAGGAAGAAATTTACAATGCCTTAGGCTTGCCTTGGATTCCGCCTACTATGAGGGAAGATAGAGGGGAAATTGAACTTGCCATGACAGGCAAACTGCCGCGTTTAGTGGAGATGAAGGATATAAAAGGTGATTTACACGTGCACAGTACTTTTTCCGATGGTACCGACACGGTGGAAACCATGGCAAGGAAGGCAAAGGAAATGGGATATGAATGGCTGGTTATTAGCGACCACGCCACTGGCTTAGGGGTTGTTGGCGGCTTAAAACCCGAAGACCTACCCGATTACATAGCAGCCATTAAAGAGGCAGAAAAAAAGGTGGGCATAAGAATCTTTGTGGGCTTGGAAGGGAACATAAAGGCAGATGGTACTTTCCTCTTCACGGATGACAGGGTGGAGGTGCTCATTGCCGCTATACACACGGCTCTAAATCAAGAGAAAGAAAAAATACTGGATCGCTACGAGAAGACCTTTAAGGAAGCTAAACCGCACATTGTGGCGCATCCCACAGGCAGAATACTTGGCAGACGTGGTGGTTTAAATGTAACTTCCTCTGAGGTGCTGCAGCTCTGCAATAAATATGACGTGGTACCTGAACTCAACTGCACGCCCATGCGCTTGGACATCGATGATGTGGGTGTGCTCACTGCGGTAACCCAGTACCACATGCCTGTTGCCTTGGGCACTGACTCTCACGATGCAGAGGAACTAGTCAACATGGAACTTGGAGTGATTCAAGCTCAGCGCGGCTGGGCAGATCCTGATCATGTGATAAACACATGGAGTGCTGAAAAGGTGGAGGAGTGGCTGCGTAGTGGACATAAGCAATGAACTGTTTCACAATTATTTAAATAGCATTAACTTTTTGGGGTGCTATAAATAAGTTTAGAGGTGAGATTTGGCATGTATAAAGTTGTCATGATAAGGCACGGGGAAAGCGAATGGAATAAGCTGAATTTGTTCACTGGTTGGACTGATGTGGACCTTTCTGATAGAGGTGTAGAAGAAGCCATTTGGGCTGGTAAGAAACTAAAAGAAGAAGGTTACACCTTTGATGTTGCATTTACTTCCGTACTGAAACGTGCCATTAAAACGTTGAATTTGGTGCTTGAACAGATGAATCTGGATTGGATCCCTGTGTACAAGCATTGGAGACTGAATGAGCGCCATTATGGTGCTCTGCAGGGCTTGAATAAAGCAGAAATGACCGAAAGATATGGTGAGCAGCAGGTACTCCTGTGGAGGCGTTCTTATGATGTACCACCGCCACCACTGGAAAAGACAGACCCAAGGTGGCCTGGCAATGATCCACGTTATGCGCTTGTTCCTGAAGACGAACTACCACTTTGCGAGTCTTTGAAGGATACCGAAGCGCGTGTGGTCCCTTATTGGGCTGACATGATCGTACCTGCCATAAAAGAGGGCAAAAAGGTACTCATTTCCGCTCACGGTAACAGTATGCGTGCCATTGTGAAGTATTTGGATAAGATGAGCGGTGAAGAAATTGCGAAGACGAATATTCCCACGGGTATTCCGCTGGTTTACGAGCTTGATGAGTCTATGAGGCCCATCAGGCACTACTACTTGGCTGATGAGGACTTCTTAAAAGCCAAGGAGCAAGAAGTAGCTAACCAGATTTACAAGAAATAGCAAATTAACCAACTCCTCCTCCCATAAATGTGAAAAGTATGGGCTTCCCAAGAAAACAGTTCCTGCGAAGCCCATTTGTGTTGTGCGTGTGAGCGCTTTATTGTTTTTGATATGTGATGGTAATTACTTTTGCCGAGTCATTCCACGTTACGGCAGCACCCAAGGTTTCTACTACAAAGCGCAAAGGAACCATGGTGCGGCTGTTTACGATGATGGGCACCACGTTAGTGCTGCCAAGGTCAATGGGTTTTTTAACACCATTCACCATGGCGTAGTTTTTACCAATCCAAAGCTCCACAGTGGTAGCACTTTTAGTTCCTTCCATGGTTATGGTAACTTTTTGTTTTTCTTTGTCCCAAACAGTGCTTCCTCCGAGCGCTTTAACCACATGACTTATGGGCAAAAGCGTTCTACCACTTTTTATGATGGGCGGCATGTCCATGAAACTCGGCACACCGTTGATTAGGTACTTATCATTCATAATTTGAAGCTCTAAGGTAGTAGCTGTAGTTTGTTTTGCACCCTCTATGAAAGGTCCGTTGAACTGCAAGAGCGCTTGGCTTTGTCCCCAAACACCTGAATCGGGCGGAAACCAAACTGTGTAGCGGGGCGTAGTAACAACGAAGTAGTAGTTATGGTTCCCTGCTTCTAAGGTAGTTTTGTACTGGTATGTGCCAGTGTAAGTAGTACCTTCCACAGGCTGCATTTTATGTGGTTTGCCATCGATATAAACCATGACTGTGGGTGTGACCTTTTCTGGCACCACCAGAGGCAGCTGATATGTGTACAAGGTGGAAGGTGCAGCAGCGCTGCTCCTTAAGGGCTTTACGTAGCTCTTAGCTGCGCCCATTCCTGGCGAGTAGGGCACTCTTGCTGTAAAACCGTTAGCTGGCGCTGTAAGAATAAGCCCGCGGTACATTTGGGAAACCATGAGCTCCTCGTAGGTGTAGGTTTTACGGCCATTCCATGGGTCATTTACCAAATACTTGAACTGCTCGCCAGTATTATCGTAGCCATAGATGACTACGTAGTGTCCCCCTATGATTTCAGTGTTTGCCATGAGGGGCCTACCAGCGGCTATCTCCTGCATTACAAGTTTTTTGGCATAGCTTTCTGAAGGCTGCCTTATAAACTGCGCGGAAATGTCATGAGCATTCAAGAACGGTATGACATCAGCTATGGTTTTGTCGGTGCCGTTACGCCAAATGAAGCCCCAAGCTCCCCAGCCTTGCAGCCCTGGCCGGTGCTCTTGATTAGCAAAGTACTTCCACATTACATCATGGTAGGGTGATTTGTAGCGGTATGCTCGCGTCATGTACCAACCGTAGTCTGTGGGATTCCCGTCTGCGCCAGTTATAGTAAAAGGTGCAATTCTTCCATAATAGGCAAATAGCATGGCAGCAGAAGTTATGCCGCATGCTCGAGAAGGGCTAAACCCAATGGGTATGTTGTAGTGCTGGCTCATGTAAGGAACATTTAGCTGCGCTTTAGCTGGCAAGGTAGCTGCAGCTACTAAGGGAGGGGGCGTCAAAAGGACCAAGCACATTAGAAGTGCAAGAGTACACGCAGACGCGGTTAGCCTGACAATGCGTTTTGTCATCTTTGCAAATGCACCTTTCTCTATTTACTTCTTGTAAAACATGAACAGTGTTTGCGTCATGGAGTCCCAGACGAAACCAATATTCATGGATCTTGCAACAAAATCTGCAGGTAGAAGCGGTCGCTGGTTAACTACCATGGATGCTACTTGGGAGTTCGAGGAATCTAAAGAGGTTCTTGCTCCATTAACGACGGCGTAATTAGTACCAACAGTGTGAGTTAGTGACCTAGATCCTAATCTTATCGTGAGTGTTCTGCTTGCAGAGTTCCACGTAAAGCTACCTCCAAAATGTTCAATAACGGGCTGAGGATCAAAGAAAACTTTATTGTTTTTCATCATGGGCGGTATTCTGCTGTTCAACATGTTTGAATTTGCCAAGTATTCTGAGTTGCCCAATCGAAACAAAGCTGTTTTGTATGGCCCGTAAATAACGACGATATGTTTAGTTTTGTCGAACCAACCCACTTCAGCTCCGAGTTTCTCTGCAACAAACCTTAACGGAACCATGGTTCGTGAATTTACAATTTCTGGGACGACTTGTGGATTGTTGGGGTCAATGGCTTGTTCTTTTCCATTAACTCGAGCTTTGTTCTTGCCTATCCAGAGTTCGATCATGTCTGAACCCAGTTGAACGACGACTCGACGATCCTGCGGATACCAGGCTACTGAACCTCCCATGGCTTCTACAATGAAACGTATGGGGAGCAAAGTACGTCCACCTTTGATTATGGGTTGAGAGTCAAGGTACTTAGGTTGCTCACCCACGTAATATTTTGTGGTTCCTACTCTTAATGTTATTACCACGTTTTTCTTTGATGTGGTAGGGTTTGTAACGGTTATTGTTACAACAGCTGTGGCTTTTCCTCCTTTACCATCTTGTACTGTGTACGTAAAGCTGTCTGTTCCATAGAATCCTTTGTTTGGGGTGTAGGTAACCGAGTTGTCCGTATTGACGCGGGCTGAACCGTTCTTCGGTTTCAAAGTTATTTCTACTGTCAAAGCGTCACCGTCAGGGTCCTTATCGTTGGCTAAAACGTTTATTTTTACAGCTGTATTGATTCTTGTGTATGCCGTATCGTTGTTGGCTGTGGGTGCAGAGTTTGGTGCAATTACTTGAACTGTCACTGTACCAACGGATTTTCCTCCCTTTCCATCAATGACAGTGTAAGTGAAAGTGTCAGTACCACTAAAGTCTTTGTTAGGAGTGTAGGTAACTGTCCTATCAGAATTGATCGTTACTTTTCCATTCTGAGGCTGTGTTACCGAACCAATGTTTAGACGGTCCCCATCAGTGTCATAGTCGTTTGCCAAGACATAAATCTTGATGGCGTTGTTCTTACCAGTGGTTGCCGTGTCGTTCTTGGCAACGGGATTGCGGTTTACCTCTTGTTGCACTCCTCTAACGGTAACCGTGACCCGGGCTTGGCTTGTTAGGCCCTCTGCGTTTACCACCGTATAGGTGAAAGTATCTGTTCCAAACCAGTTGTTCTCCGGACTATAACGTATGATACCTTCTTCAGCTAATATGACAATGGTTCCATGGGATGGTTTACTTGCACCATAAATGGTCAGATGTAATCCATTAGGATCTGTGTCATTTGCTAAAACTCTGATATCCACGGGAATGTTTTGATCAGTTGCTGCAGAATCATCTGAGGCGACAGGAGGAAGTACCTTTGTTTCTTCTATAACAGTAATAGTTACTACGCCAACACTTTTACCCCCTTGACCATCGCTTATGGTATAAAGGAAGCTATCCTCTCCTGCCCAGTCCAGCGGCGGTACGTACTCAATATTATTGTCAGCATCGATGATGGCAGATCCGTAACGCGGCGAACCTACTTCTTCTACCACTAGTTGATCGCCGTCTGGATCGTAATCATTGTCCAAGACTGGTACCGTAATTGGAGTGTTTTTCGGTGTGCTAACCCGATCATTCACTGCCACAGGAGAATGATTTTGCTCTGTTACTTCTATGTAAACGGTGCCAATAGCAGTATGACCGTTACCATCTGAGATGATGTAGATGAAGGAGTCAAAACCAATCCAGTCGCTTTTAGGAGTATAGAGAACACGGCCGTCTCCTAGATCTTGTGCAGTTCCGTTAGCGGGTTGGAAAAACCCATTAAGTAAGATGTGGTCTCCATCTGGATCGTAGTCGTTAGAAAGCGGACTGATTACGACCTCTGTGTTTCTTGTTGTAACAACTTGATCTTTAATTGCTACTGGTGGGTCCTGCACCGGCAAGACCTGGACTAGAACTGTGGCAGTTTCGTGGCGGCCCATGCTATCGATTAATCTGTAAGAGAACTCGTCTATGCCATACCAATTTGTGGTGGGCGTGTAGGAAATGCGCTGATCTTCTAGAAAACTGATGATGCCATGTTGCGGTGGTTCAACAACGCTAATGCTTATTTGTTGACCTTCAGCCAAAATGTCATTTTGAAGCGGGTTCACCACAGTGGTGGTTTCTTCCATGGTTTTGAAAGCATCTGCAACAGCTGCGAACATGTTTCCTTCGCTACTGACGTAAATGGTCACTGTGGACATGCTGGTGGCACCCATTGTGTCCCGTACGGTATATGTGAATGAGTCAGTGCCCTTATACCAGGGGTAGGGTGTATATGACACTGTTGTGGGTGTCAAAAGTTGGACATAGCCGTTATTGGGTTGACTGATTTCTATTATGTAGAAATCGTCATTTTCAGGATCTAGGTCATTCGCTGTGGGGCTAAAAACTACTTCCTGACCGATACGAGTCAGTATTTTGTCTTCCATGGCTACTGGAGGATTGTTCTCAATCACCACCACAGTAACTTCGCCATAACCTGCCTCTCCAGTGGATTTAACCACTGTGTAGGTAAACTTGTCAGTACCTATCCAATCTTGTTCGGGGGTATAGGTAATACTAAAATCGCTGTTAATGGCGACAGTTCCATGGGACGGTGTGGAAACGCTGGCCAACCACAGCATACCGCCTTCCAAGTCACTATCATTCGCTAAAACATCAATCGTTACAGGTGTGTTCTTTGCCGTGGTTGCAGTATCATTGTTCACAATCATACTTTCACTTGACAGCGCTGCCACTGACATTTGCGGACGTGTTGAGGTGTTTGATTCTATCCCGAACGTACCTACTGGCAAGCAGAGCGCTACTAGAAGCAGAAGAGTCAGTATGCTCTTGATTACTCTAAAGCTCTTGTTTTGCTTATCTTGCGTGGCACTTTTTATCATTGGCGCCACCACCTCCCATTACATATAAATCCTTCTGCATCTTTCATTATGTACTAAAAAAGACCATTGGGGCCTATTTTATAAACTGTAAGGCTGGTGCTTCGCTTTGTAAATTGCTAAAAAAGTTAGCTCTTACGTAGCCTCCTTAGAACCATGTCTTTGGGCATGGCTTCCATGAGGTGGAATAGGGAAGGTCCCACGGATTTACCGCTGATTACTGCTCTGATAAATGGGAAGTAGTCGCGTGGTTTTATACCTTTGTCCTGAGCATACTGCCTCAGCACAGCTTCGATGTGATCTGCGTCCCACACCGTAGCGTCAAGCTGCTCAGCCAAACCTCCCAGTGGCAAATCCTTTGCCAAAAGCTCCTGTGCTTTTTCATCCACTGTGAAATCATCAGTGAAGATGTAGTCAGCCAGTTCAACAAAGTCTTTCAAGGTGCGCATACGCTCTACCAAGAGTGGAATTAGCCTCAGGTGGTAAGGTTCAATCTGGAATCCTTTCGCTTCCGCAAAGGGCCTTATGCGGTCCAGAAGTTCTTCTGGAGGAAGCATTTTCATGTGTTCGCGGTTTATGTAGTAGAGCTTATCGGGGTCAAATACCGCTGGGTGCAAGCCAATCTTTTTTGGGTCGAAAAGATCAATGAGTTCTTGTTTAGTGTAGACTTCTCTGTCTGGGTCATAGGACGCACCCAGCAAGGCGAGGAAGTTAAACAGCGCTTCAGGTAGGAACCCTTCGTCGCGATATGCTTCCACGCCCACGGCACCGTGCCTCTTGGAAAGTTTGGTTTTGTCCTTCCCCAAGATCATGGGGACATGTCCAAACTCGGGTGTTTCCCAGCCCAGTGCTTCATAAATAAGGATTTGCTTAGGGGTGTTGGGTATGTGATCTTCTCCTCTGAGCACGTGAGTAACACCCATTGTGTGGTCGTCTATGACCACGGCGAAGTTGTAAGTGGGTGTACCATCACTTCTCACCAAGATGAAATCGTCCAGTTCACTACTGTTAATCTCAATGTGGCCTTTGACCATGTCGTCCCATGCGATTATGCCTCTATCTTGCGGTACTTTCAGCCTAACAGCAAAGGGCATGCCTTTGTTGAGCCGCTCTTCAATCTCTTCTTGGGTAAGTCGTGAGCAGCGTCCATCGTAACGTGTTGGGAGTCCTTGCTGACGCTGCTGCTCTCGCATCTGCTCTAGCTCCTCGGTGGTACAAAAGCAGCGATAAGCTTTGCCTTCCTCCAGAAGTTTTTGGGTGTACTGCTGGTAAATGTGCATGCGTTCAGATTGGTGGTAAGGTCCTTCGTCCCAATCCAAGCCCAGCCATTTCATGGAAATCAGTATTTGCTCAGAGTACTCGGGTTTACTGCGCTCAGGGTCAGTGTCCTCGATGCGCAGCAAGAACGTTCCTCCAAACTTTTTTGCAAAAAGGTAGTTAAAAAGAGCTGTTCTGGCTCCTCCCACGTGCAAATAACCAGTAGGTGAAGGAGCAAATCGAGTCTTTATGTGTGTGGAGTCGTTAACACTCATGCTAAACCAAGCCTCCTTTTACATTCGTAGATGGCTTGCTGCACTGCCACGGACAAGCGAGATGCATCAGTGCCTCCCGCCTGTACCAGTGTGGGGCGTCCGCCACCTTTACCTCCTATGTAGGAAGCTGCCATGTTCACTACTTCACGGAGGTTTACCTTCTCGGCCACATCAGGTGACGCTGCCAAGACCAAGACGGGTTTTTCATTGTTCAAGGTTCCCAAAGCCGCCACAAAAGGTTTGTTAAAACTTCTCATGGCATCAACAGCAATGATGAGCGCACTGGGGTCTCTGGGTGGGAACACTGCATTTATGAACTTAATGCCGTTTATCTCCTCTGCTTTGGTAAAGAGTTCTTTTCCTTCAGCAGTGTGTACCCGTTCAATAAGGTGCTTGATTTCTTTGTCCTTTTCTTTTAAGTCCTGGTTCAGTTTTTGTAGTTTTTGCACGACCATGTCTTTGGACGTATCCAGCTCCTCTGCTACATCTTTAACCAACTTTTCTAAATTCCACAAATGCTCCAGAGCCTTTTTCCCTGTGATGGCTTCAATTCTTCTTATACCTTGACTGCTTGCTGATTCGCTTATGATATGGAACAAACCAATGTCGCCTGTTCGCTTTGCGTGAGTACCACCGCAAAGCTCCATGGACCAGTCGGGCACTTCAACTACTCTGACGGTTTCACCATATTTTTCCCCAAAGAGCGCCATGGCACCCATCTTCTTCGCTTCATCCAGACTGGTGAAGAATATGTTCACCTCTTTGTTTTCTAGTACTTGCTCGTTAACCAGACGCTCCACTTCTTGAATCTGGGCGGGGGACATGCTTTCAAAGTGACTAAAGTCAAAACGGAACCAATCTGGTCCAACTTTTGAACCACCCTGTCTGACGTGATCTCCAAGCACGCGCCTAAGAGCTGCATGCAAAAGGTGAGTGGCTGTGTGTGCCCTTTGCATGGCTTTACGCCTTTCTATGTCCACCTGCAAAAAGGCTTGCTGTCCTTCTTTAATTACACCTGAAGTTACCTGTCCGTAATGTACAATCACATTACCGCCTAAGACCTTCTGCACATCATCTACGCGGAACGTGCCTGTTTCAGTGGTGATAATGCCGTGGTCTGCTTCCTGTCCTCCACTTTCAGCGTAGAAGGGGGTGTGCTCCACTATGATGGCACCTTCATCGCCTTCGTGAAGCTCTGTTCGGCTATTGTCCTTTACCGTTGCAATGATGGTGGAGCTGTCTTCCAACTGGTCATACCCAGTGAACTCAGTCTTTATGTTCCCCACAAGACGAGTAAAAATGGTGTCGGTGAGAACTGCTTCTCCGCCTTTCCAAGAAGCTCTGGACTGCTCCTTGTACTGCTCGATAATCTGGTTTAGCTTCTCTTTATCCGTGCTAAGGTTATTTTCCTGCAGTACATCGTCGATGATGTCCAAAGGCAAACCGTAGGTATCGTAAAGTCTGAACACTTCTTCAGCAGGCACTTCTTTGATGCCCTGCTTTTTCATTTGCTGGACAAGTTCATCTAGGTAGCGCTGGCTACTGCTCAAGGTACGCAGGAACGCTTCTTCTTCCTGCTTGATGAGTTTCATGGAAAGGTCTTGGCCACCGATGAGCTCTGGATACCAGTTCTTATAATGTTCAACGACAACGGGCACGATGTTGTACAGGAACGGTTCTTCTTTACCAAGCTGTAATCCGTACCTGACTGAGCGGCGAGCAATGCGTCTTATAACATAACCTCTGCCCTCATTGGAAGGAACAGCGCCGTCTGTTATGGCAAAGGTGAGTGCTCTTATGTGATCAGCAATAACACGAAAAGCGACTAAGTTTTCTTCGTATTTCTTGCCCGTTAGCTGCCCAATGGCTTCTATGATGGGCTGGAAAAGATCCGTTTCAAAGTTTGTGGGTTTTCCTTGCATGATGGCAGCCATGCGCTCAAGGCCCATCCCTGTATCGATGTTCTTTCTGGGTAAATCAGAAAGGTTGCCGTTTTCGTCTTGGTAGTACTGGGTAAAGACCAAATTCCAGAACTCGCGGAACCGTTCTCCCTCTGCTGCAGGTCCTTTTGAAGGGTCATCGCAAGGCCACTCTTCACCCATGTCGTAGTGAATCTCACTGCAAGGTCCACATGGACCTGTGGGTCCAGGAGGCCCCCAGAAGTTTTCTTCTTTTCCCATACGGACTATGCGGTTTTCTGGAAGTCCTACCAAGTTATGCCATATGTCAAAGGATTCATCGTCATCTTGGTAAATGGTTACCCAAAGGCGCTCTGGTGGAAGTTTGAAACGCTGAGTAACCAACTCCCATGCCCAAAGAATGGCTTCTTTCTTGAAGTAATCGCCAATGGAAAAGTTTCCCAGCATTTCAAAAAAGGTGTGGTGCCGTGAAGTGTGACCCACGTTTTCCAGATCACCCGTTCTGAGGCATTTTTGAACTGTGGTTATGCGCTTGGCAGGAGGCTGTGCCTGGCCTAAGAAATAAGGCTTAAACTGCACCATGCCAGCACTGGTGAACATGAGAGTGGGATCGTCAGGCAGCAAGGAAGACGAAGGCAAACGTAGATGACCTTTCTCTTCAAAGAAACTTAGGTAAACTGAGCGTATTTCATCTCCAGACATATACATAGAGCTGTTGCACCATCCTTTCTATGGTTAGAAAAAACTTTGGACTCTTCAGTATGCTTACTTACTTAACGTATATTAAGTATTTTAAATCATGAAGCTTCTAAGCGTCACCAAGCTCCTGCTTTTCTCTTAAAAATGCTACGCATTGGTCGTAGTAATGCTTGTGGGGGTTCTCTGTAGTGGGTGTTTTAGGTGCTCTGTGACGAAACAGTGCCCACGCCTTATAAAGCTGTATAACTTCAGGTTTGCTTTGAACCAAGGCACCCCAAACAGCTTTTTTACCGTGGGTGCATAGGCAGGCAGGTGGATCGGCAAGGTCCATGTGCTCCAAATCCCAGCACAGGTTTGTCAGTTTTGGAGGTAAACCAAACAGCTCTGGGTAGTGGTGTGCTTCGCATGCTGAGGTTCTAATGGGTGCTAGGGGCGGCAAATTGGTTGAAGGTACTTTTAATGGAAGCTGGAAAAAGTCTTTAAGAATCTCTATGGCTTTTAGCCATTCTGGAGATAGTATCATTTTTAGATATTCCTGGTAAAGTCGGCCTTCGTTCACTTGCCTTAGCAGTAAAAGGCCGTCCACCTTGTCTCCCACAGGTGTTAGACCAAGTTCAGCGCACAGCTTGGCAGCTCTTAAAACCCTTATTGGGTCTTCTTCCAGCCTTTCTTTCTCCACGGACAGCTGTCTGTTAAAAAGGTCTTCTAACCCACCTCGTGGGTCATAGTAGTTTCCTTGGAAATCCAGTGCCATGGCATTCATGGGAAAATCGCGTTTTTGCAGGTTAAGCTGTGAGCTTACATCGACAATTTTGCCGCCTATGATGTAGCGATAAGTTAGGACATCTTTTCCCAAAACAACCTTGGGTTCAAAGGGCACATGTGCGTCGCTTATGATATCATAATCTTTGGGCGGTTTGCCCAATATGATGTCTCGCAAACAGCCGCCAACTAAGAAATCCATGTTATTATTGTATATTGTAAAATTGGTATGGTCTGGTAAAGAACGTACTATTTGATATGCTGTTTCAGCAGTAAAAGTAACAAGATGGTTAATGGAAGGAGGAAACACCGTGAAAACCATAATGGCAAAACCAGGTCAGGTAGAAAGAAAGTGGTACGTGGTTGATGCTGCTGGTAAGCCGCTAGGAAGGCTGTCAGCTGGCATTGCACGTATCCTCATGGGCAAGCACAAACCCATCTGGACACCTGGCGTGGATTGTGGCGATTTCGTTATTGTGATCAATGCAGAGAAGGTAGCTTTGAGTGGCTCTAAAGAACTCAAGAAAGTGTATTATGACCACTCTGGTTATCTGGGTGGCCAGCGAGTTACACCAGCCTGGCAGCTAAGGCAGAAAAAGCCAGAGCAGCTCATTTACAGATCAGTGAAGGGCATGCTGCCCAAGAATAGTTTGGGACGCAGGCAGATCACTCACTTGAAGGTTTATGCGGGACCGGAACATCCGCATCAGGCTCAGCAGCCTGAGAAGATTGAGCTGCCATAAAAGGGCAAAGGAGATAGGAGGGAAATATGCAAGCACAAGCACCGGTAGTAGGTAGAAGAAAAAGGGCAGTTGCCAGAGTCAGATTGGTGCCTGGGACCGGTCGCATCCTTGTAAACGGGCATGATTACAAAGAGTACTTCCACCGAGTAACCTTGGAAAAGGTTGTTGAGAAGCCTTTTGAAGCCACTGGTACTCTGGGACAGTATGATGTTTTCGCTCGCGTAGAAGGCGGCGGCAAGAGCGGTCAGGCAGATGCCATCAGACTGGGTATTGCCCGGGCACTGGTCAGATTGAATCCTGAGTGGCGTAAACCACTAAGGCAAACCAAGTTGGTTTACTCTCTGCTTACCAGAGATCCCAGGGAGAAAGAACGTAAGAAATACGGACTGCACGGAGCTCGTAGGGCTCGTCAGTACAGAAAACGTTAGAAACGCGTTAAAATATTATTGTCACTGTTAGGTGCGCCTGTGGCTCAATTGGATAGAGCAGCGGACTACGGATCCGCAGGTTGGGGGTTCGAGTCCCTCCAGGCGCGCCATTTTTTATTGCAGAAGTTTCGGCGCAAATTAAAAGGGGCTCCTCTACTGGGAGCCCCTTTCTGCAACTTAAATGTATAGTTTACACTTTACACGTTTGGTGGTATGACGCCAGCTGCTTGAAGCACACGTTTAAGCATGACCACTGCTTCTGCGCGTGTGGCGTTGGCTTGTGGATCGAAGGTGCCATCAGGTCTGCCTAGGACAATGCCTTTCTGCACTGCTGCCGCAACTTCCTTTTTGGCCCAGCTGCTTATCTTGGCCTGGTCAGTAAACCTTGACAGTAATGCATCTACTTCTTCCTCTTCAACAGTCCAGTTCATAGCTCTTACGATAAACGCTGCGATTTGTTCTCTGGTTACCTGAGCGTATGGCCTGAATGTGCCATCTTCAAAGCCAATGGCAATGCCTACCTTGTGTGCAGCTTCTACTTCAGCAGCGAACCAAGCGTCAGGAGGTACGTCTTTGAAGGACGTTTCGCTCACGGGTTCTACCGGTACATCAAGTGACCGTACCAGTAAAGCCACAAACTCCGCTCTGGTGACGCTACCATCAGGGTTGAACTTGTTGTCGCCAACACCTTTTGCAATGCCCAAGCCGGCCATGAGTTCTATATCATGCTGTGCCCAGTGTCCTTGAATGTCATCAAAAGTCTGTGTGGGGAGTCCAACGGTGGTGAAGCTGAACGTGTAAGCCTCCTTGAGTGGATTACCAGCTACATCTTTTACAGCCCCTGCTGGTATGGTAACTGTGTACTTGGTGGAGTACTCAAGACGGGCATTTGGTCTAATGGTTAGATCAGAACCACTGATTTCCACTTTTGTGCTTATCTCTTTTCCTTCTGCATTTTTAAGTACTATATCTGCGAATGCATCTCCGGCTACTATGTCTTCATTGAAGGTAACCTTTATCACTTTGTCCAGAGCAACGTCAACTGCACCGTTTGCAGGGTCTGTGCTTTCCACCTCAGGCGCGGTCGTGTCAGGTTCAGCCATGGTGGTGAAGCTAAATGAAACGTCTTTAGGTAGTGGATTATCAGCTGTATCTTTGACTGCACCTGCCGGTATGGTAACTGTGTACTCAGTGGAGTAAGCCAATGGATCGCTAGGTGTAATGGTGAGCACACTAGCAGTAAGTGTGGTAGTCACAGCAACAGTAGCGCCTTTTGCATCGGCTAAGGTGATCTTATCAAAGTTAGTAGCACTTACCACATCTTCATTGAAGGTAACCTTTATCACTTTGTCAATTGGTACATTTGTGGCATTGTTAACTGGATCAGTGTTAACCACAGTAGGAGCAGCAGTATCTAGCACTTTTTCTAATACAGCGTATTTACTGAAGTGCGTAGTTTCAAAGACCATACACTTGGTATCCTGGTCGAAGCTGGAAGAGATTTCTTCCCATGCCTCTGTGTTCTCGTTGAACCTAGCAACTGTGAGCAAGCCAGCAGCAGCTAACTCTTGTTTATCGCTTGGAACGGGCACATACACTTTGACATTTCCGCCTAAATCAGTGATATCTTCGCGGCTTCCGTCAGACTTCACAAGTTCCATAGTGATTTCAAAAATCGCACCCGCTAGTTTATACTGATCGGCGTTAGTAGCTTGTCCATGAAGTTCCTCTGCAGCAGTGCTGGATAATTCAGCAACCTTTATTTCTACCTGAGCACCTGTTAATTCGGCCAAATTAGACACAACTGCGGCAGGCAATTCCATTTGAACTTCTCCTATGTTAACAACCACTGGTTTCTCTGTTTCCCCTATGATAGCTAGTTGGTCTAACGTCAGAGCGAGTGTATCTTCTCCTTCTGGAGCACTTAGGACTACTTCGCCCGTTTCTTCGGCCTCACTTATAGCTTCCTCGATTGCGCTGTCGGGTAATGGTTCCTCAGCTCCGGGCGGTGTGGGTTCCTCTGGTGGTGGAGGTGGTGGCGGTAGAGGTCGCGCTGCTGTTGTAAAGCTCCAGCTGAACGCTCTGTTGAAAACCGTTGGACCGTCGATAGCCACAGCATTAAGCGCTGTTAATGGGACTGGTTCTTCCTTTTCGATCTTGGCATAGAATGTGCCTTCAGGTACGTTCACAGTGTATGAAGTTCCGTATGCAAACGGTGGATGAGTTATCACCACAGTCTTTTTATCATCCGCTAGACTTGCAGAAACGTTACTTAGTGAGCCGATGGTTATTGAAGGTTCTGACACCATTTCCACTGGGTAGTTGAAGACCAACTTTACTTCTGCATTAAGGGCAACGCCTGTGCTGCCGTGGGCTGGCACCTTAGTAGCTACTGAGTCAAGGCTCACAAGGTCCGTCATTTGTTCATCAGCATACCAATCGTAAATGACAATTGGTCCAGCAAGTGTCGCACTGAATGGCCCTTCGTCTGTTCCCCAGTAGTTACCGGAAGCGTAGAGGGTTGAGGTGGAGCGATTGACGACTTCACCTTTGATGTTTGCGTTGGCCACTCTTAAGGTGCCTTCTGTATTCTGGCTTATAATTATTGCCGCGAAATCGGTTTGACTGTCTGGCGATAAGTTATTTTCGTTATTAACAATGAAACTACCGCCTTCAATATCGAGCATGTCATTTCTTTGGTCCGTCCCAGCATTTACACCAAAACGGACTGCGTAGCTGTCGCCGTAGACGATTCTAGGAACAACTTCTATGTCGGTATCAATGATACTTAATTTCCCGCCATTTTCGAAGTTAATGCCACTCTTTACATCAGAAATTGATGAATTCCTAACAGTTAGTTCTTTTGCGTAGCCACCTATGGTGACGTAGTATCCATTAGTGAATGTGCAATTATCTATGGTAATAACCGCTTGAGGGTTGGTTACAGGAACATAAATTGCAAGTGCACCCCATTTGTATTTTTCATTGTTCTCGGTAGGTACAAGAAATCCATTTGCATCAAAGTCACAGTTCATTATTTGTATGTCGCTAACACCCTCGTTTATGTCAATGTTATGATAGTATTTTCCATTGGTTGGAGCAAGCCCTTCTGGGACTTTAAGTTTAAGGTTTTCGATTCTTGTTCCACTGGCACCGCTGTTCAGTTTTATGGTAGTCCAGTTCGTGGAATCAGTTGCGGTCGTTATTACTGGTTTTTCTCCATTCTCATCTGCAACGCCGATTAGGTTTATTGGTTTGCTGATGGTTAGGTTCTCGATATAAGTACCAGTATTCACGTAAACAGTTCCCGTTGCAGCGACTAAGTTGATTGCATCCTGAATGGTAGCGGTAGCATTCTCGCCGATCGTTGCTGTGCCGCCAATGACCGGAACTGTGGAGCCTGTTCCAGCTTCTTTCCAGTCGTCGTCCACCCAAACGACGTCCGGTGGTTCTTCTTGTCCTCTTGCTACTGGTAAAGGCGCTATGAATGTGGCTACAAGGGATAGAGTAAGCACCAATACCAGTAGTTTCTTTGTTTTGCCTCTCATTTCACAATCACCCCCCTTTATGGAGGATTATAGCACTATATAAGCTAATGAGATCACAAAATGCTCATCTTCTAAACATTCATGTATACGAATCGTTTTTTGTGTCAGCCATTCGTTGAAAGGAGCTAGGCGTGATCGCTTTAAGGTAGAGAAGTACTTTGTTTAGAAAGGGTATCTTGGTTGGTCTTATAATTTGTACTTTCTTTGGGTATCTTCTTTTACAGACTTACCATGAACGGCAGATGTGAGCACTATGAAGCTGCCAAACACTGCTGTTGGCTCATGAGCAAGATGACTTTGTGGAGGTGATATGGTGACGCAGCTTCTAATTGTTCTGGTTGGGTTGATAGCAGGCGTAGTCACTGGTCTTATTGGAGCCAGTGGGGTGATGGTTATTGTCCCGGGGCTAGTGATGCTGGGCTACGGCGCAGCCGACGCCATTGGGGCGAGTTTGTTTGCTGATACGGTAGCTTCTCTGGTAGTTAGTTGGACCTACTACCAAGCAGGCAATGTGAACTTACGGCAGGGCTGGTGGATTGCTGTGGGCTCCGTTTTGGGTGCGCAAGTCGGAAGTTACATTTCTCCACATATTGCTGAAAGCAGTTTAGGAGGCTCATTTGGAATTTTTCTCATAATCACGGCTGTTATATTCGCTCTGCGCGGCATGGGTACAGTTATTGGTGTAAATGGACAGCAAGTGGAGGCAAAACGCGAGCCTAATAAACTTCTTAAAATTCTTAGGAAAAACGTGGTATTGTCCAGTCTCATACTGGGCTTCCTAGTAGGTATAATAAGCGGCTTACTTGGGGCTGGTGGCGGCGTTATGATACTGCTCATTTTGGTTTTCGTGCTGGAATACAGCATGCATGAAGGCGTCGGTACATCGACCTTTATCATGGCTTTTACTGCCGCTTCAGGTGCCATTGGGCATGCTTTTACGGGTAACCTTCCCCTGGAAGCAGCAGTGCTAAGTGGTTTAGGCACTGTCATAGGAGGCAGGTTTGCTGCACGGTTTGCCAACAGGGTAAATGAAAAGGTTTTGAGTTACATAGTGGGAGCCATTTTTGGTATTTTGGGTGTGGCCATGCTATTTGGTCTGTAATCTTACTGCTCCGTAGTTTTTGTCAGCACTTTTTGTGTGGTGCAGGTTGAGGAAAGCGGGTTTATACTTATTTTGCAGTGTGTTGTTTCCCCAAATTTCCAGTTAGGGAGGCTTAATGTTGTATATGTTACACGGAAGATTAGTAAAAAGCTGTCGGGTGCACTGACGGAGGGAGGCTTTATCTATGTTAGAGGGTAACTTAGTGAGGTTGAGGGCATACGAACGTGACGATTTAGAAAAAGCAAGGATGATATACAACGATCCTGATGTTAATAAGTTCCTTAGACTTGACGTACCTTATCCGCTGAAGGTTGAAGACGAGGTCAAATGGTACGAGGGTTTGAACCCCTTTGGGAATGGTGCTTATACTTTTGCTATTGAAACAATTGCTGATGGAGAATTCATCGGTTCATGTGGCATCGAGGCCGTGGACTGGAAAAATTCCCACGCATCACTGGGCATATTTTTAGGTAAAAAGTACTGGAACAAAGGCTATGGCAGTGACGCTTTGTCAACTTTGCTCGATTTTTGCTTTAGTGAAATGAACCTGCATAGGACTTACATTTACGTGTTCAAGTTCAACGAGCGAGCAATCCACACTTATGAGAAAATTGGCTTCAAAGTAGACGCTACGTTGCGTGACAATGTTTTCAAAGACGGAAAGTATCAAGACGAGCTTGTAATGTCCATTCTACGCAGTGAATGGGAAGAGAAGAAAAGAAAGCAAACTCAAGCACATGACAATGAAAGATGATCATCGCGAAACTCATTACAACGTTGAGCTTACTCTGGATCCTGACCAAGGGTTATTGCACGCAAATGTGGAACTACTGTGTTCATCCATTGAACAACAATGCAGTAATCTTGAGTTCTATCTTCACAAGAGCATGGAGGTAAAGAGCATCACCGGCAGTGTTCCGATTACTTACCAGTTTGATGTGGAGCAGCCGTGCTCCTTTCCATTTACGCCAGATGCAGGTACTTTAAAAATAAAGCTTACTCAGCCAATGGAAGATGATAAATTGCTTCGAATTTGGTTTGAGTATGAAGGAAACATAGGGGTACCCCCATGGGAAGTAAATCGGATAACCCCAGGTTGGGTGGAACTCGGTTTCTATGCTACTTGGTTCCCGTATAATCCTGAGTTAAAGCAGTTTTGTTACGATGTGCAAGTGCAGATTGACCCCGGCTATGAGGTGATCGGTTTAGGTGAGGTGAAGCAACTTGGTGAAGGTTTATGGTATATTAGCCAGAAGCAGCCTTCTGCAGACATGGTTGTGATGGCATCAAATAGGTTTTGCAGGTTGAGAGATGCGGAAAGTGGCTTGGAAATGGAACTAGATTACGTGGACGTGGCAAAGTGGGTGATTGAAGATGTTTTTAAGAAAGGGCTGCAGGCCTTGAAGTGGTACAGTGAATGGTTTGGTGTCACTTCAAGCGTTGATATGAGAATTGTCATTACGCCGCGCACCGAAGGTGGAGGTTATGCTAGAACGGGTTTTATTGTACTACCCCGCATTGGTACAGAAAGCTACAAAGAGCAGGAAGTAAGCTACTTTAGTAACTTAGCTCATGAGTGTGCGCACCTTTGGTGGGCAAATGCTCCAGTTAACTCGTGGGAAGATTGGCTAAATGAATCCTTTGCCGAGTACTCTGCTTTAATGGCAGTAAGGGAGCTGTTTGGAACGGTTCATTTTGAAAGCATCCTCGCTAAGAAACTCAAGCGCTCAGAAGGCATGCCTCCTATTAAGGGCATTAAAAGGAATGAAGAGAGAGCTTTCACCGTTTTATATGACAAGGGATGCTTAGTGCTTTACGAGCTTGAGCAAATGGCTGGGCGAAAAAAGTTCATTGAAGTGCTTAGAAAAACCTTCCAGCAAAAGGTAAGCTCTACAGCAGAATTTGTTGAGCTTGTGGGTGCGGACGTAAGCAACGAAGCTAAGAAAAAGCTGAATCGACTGCTGAGTAGTTAAAGGTAGGATGTCAACTGAGAATGGGGTAATAGAAGTTGTTTTAGGGCGCGTGAGCAGAATAGAGACGGTGTGTAACTGTTGGCTATTCTGCGGGCTGAGGGAGGAGAGTTGTGAAAAAACTATTAACGTTTTTAGTAGCATTTTTGATTGTTGTTTTGGTTCATGAGGGTGCACATGCTTTGGTTGCTGCTGCTTACGGAGAACTCGCTGCCTTCCAGGTGCATCCATATGGTTTTGAGGTTATCTTCAAAACACCAGTAGCTCAAAGGCAGGGCATTGAGTGGGGTCTTATTTCTGGAGTAAGCAATGTAATAACTGTGCTTTTGGGTTATTTACTGCTCTTTTTTGTTAAACCCATAGCGAATATGAAAAACTCCTTCGTGAGTGCTGTTGGTTATTGGCTTATTGTGATGTTTCTACTGCTCGACCCTCTTAATCTGTCTGTAGGTCCTTTCCTGTACGGTGGAGACATAGGCGGTATTGTAGCTGGCTTTGGAGTAAATCAGTACCTTGTTCAAATTCTATCTTTTGCTATTTTTCTCATAAACCGTGAGCTTGTGGCTCAGGTTTTGCTGCCCGCCTATGGCATAAAGACTGACCATCCACTTTTCAAACCATGGATAAAACTTGGTAGTGTTAGTTAGTAAGGAGGTGGCAGAAGTAAGAAAACAAAAGTTCAAAAGAGGCGTTTTTCCGCTTCTATTGCTGGGGATGATTCTCCTTTTTGTTTTTGGCTGCAAGGGAAGCGATAGCTCTTCGGTGCGGATAGGATTTGTCGGATCAAACTACAGCAACCACATGGACTATGAGTTTTCAACATTTACGGGCACTGAAAGTAACAAATTCAAAGCGCAGAAAGGTGACCTCATCAAGCCAACATATGACGTCACATTGACAAAGGGCAAAATTACTATTCAGCTCATTAGCCCGACAAAAGAGCTGGTGTGGAAGAAGGACATACAGCAAAACGAACAGGGCATGACCGAGCTTGTGTTAGAGGAAAGCGGTTGGTACACCTTTTTGGTAACAGGAAAAGCAGCAGGAGGATCGTTTTACCTTTCTTGGGACGTCATAAGTAAGGCAGAAAAATAAACAAGCTGAAGCTTCTTACGTCGGTCTGCGGGCAAACGATTAGGTTAGGGTCTGTTATCATTCTTAATAATGAGTTAACAGTATTGCTCTTTTTATGGTATTGGAGGTGCGGTTATGAAAGGTATTGTTTTGGCTGCTGGCTTAAATACGCGTCTTTATCCAGTTACAGTGGCTGTCAATAAGCAGCTTTTGCCTGTTTACGATAAACCCATGATTTACTACCCCTTGTCCATGCTCCTCATGGCCGGCATAAAGGATATTTTGGTCATTGCAGATCCTTACAATGTGAGTGCTTTCCAGCGTCTACTTGGCAGTGGCGAGCATTTAGGGGTGAAGTTCAGTTATGCTGTGCAGTGGATACCCAGAGGCATAGCTGACGCTTTTATTGTGGGTGAGTGGTTTGTAAATGGTAGTAAGTGTGCATTGGTTTTAGGCGACAACGTGTTTTTTGGCCCTTCACTCGAGAAGTCAGTGGCTGAAGCATCGCAGCTCAAGGAAGGTGCTGTGGTCTTTGGCTATCCGGTGGATGATCCGCGATCTTTCGGTGTGGTGGAATTCGATGAGCAGGGTAATGTAATTTCACTGGAGGAGAAACCACAGCAGCCAAAATCCAAATACGCAGTGCCTGGACTTTATTTCTATGACAACCACGTGGTAGAAATGGCAAAAGCACTTAAACCTTCGGCTCGAGGGGAGCTGGAGATAACCGATCTGAACAAAGCTTACCTGGAGCAAGGAAAACTCAGGGTAAAAGTGTTGTCTGACGATCTACAGTGGTTTGATACGGGAACGCATGATAGTCTTTTGCATGCCAGCAATGAGGTGGCGCGATATCAAAAAGAGACTGGCCATTACGTAGGATGTCTGGAGGAAGTCGCTTACAGGCAGGGATTCATTGATAGAGACCAATTAAGAGCGCTGGGCATGAGGTACAAGAACACCGCCTACGGTAGATATTTGCAGGCAGTGGCTGACGGGTTAGTCTGAGAAAGTGTTAAAGGGTTAGCGCCGGGAAGGGCCTGCACACACGAATATGACAATACTTGGCGATGACGAAAAGTACATGGTAGAAGCCTTAAAGGAAGCTGTAAAGGCATACAACGAGGGGGAAGTTCCCGTGGGGGTCGTGGTTGTGTTTAATGGTGTGGTGGTAGGCAGAGGGTATAATCTTAGGGAACAGAGCCATGACCCCACTGCTCACGCAGAAGTGGTGGCTTTGCGTGATGCTGCTGCACACATGGGACGGTGGAACCTTAGCGGCGCTACGGTGTACGTGACGTTGGAGCCCTGTTTGATGTGCTGCTATGCCTTGGTTCTTGCAAGAGTCGATCGAGTAGTGTTCGGCGCCACAGATCAGAAAGCCGGAGCACTAGTTACTCACATGGATTTCCTTTCTCTGCCTTTCTTAAACCACCGCTTTGAAGTCCGCGGTGGGGTTTTGGAAAAAAGCTGTTCAAAACTGCTTAGCTCCTTTTTTAGGAAGCTGCGTCAGGGTTAGAAAGGGTCAAGTAGAAGGGTTCTGGCGTGAAGAAGGCAGGTTGTCAAATACTGTATAATGAAAAATAGTCGGAGAGGTGTCCGAGCGGCCGAAGGAACCCGACTGGAAATCGGGTAGGCGGCTAAACCCCGCCTCGAGGGTTCAAATCCCTCCCTCTCCGCCAACCCGGTACGTGGAGTGAGGTACGGCTGTGAACCCCGCCAGGCCCGAGAGGGAGCAACGGTAAGCAGTTTAGTGCCTGTGCTCCACACCGGGCTTTTATGCATCTGCGCAGGGGGTAGAGCAGTATGTACACACAGAACGAGGCTGCTTGTACTTGCTTGGCAGAAAAATGATGGAAAGATCTACAATAAAGATATGGCGCTTTATAGAAAATACAGACCACAAACATTTGAAGAGGTTGTGGGGCAATCCCACGTAACAGAGATTTTGACCAAAGCCCTTGATAACCAAAAAATCTCGCATGCTTACTTGTTTGCGGGCCCCAAGGGCTCTGGCAAAACGTCTTGTGCACGGATTTTTGCCAAGGGATTGAACTGCGAAACGGGTATAACATCCAAGCCCTGTAATGAATGTGAATCCTGCAAGCTCATTAACGAAGGTCACAGCCTGGATGTTATTGAGATTGACGCAGCTTCAAACCGGGGTGTGGACGAAATAAGGGAACTCAGAGAACGCGTGAAATACAGGCCTGCGCAAAGCAGGTATAAAGTTTATATCATTGACGAAGCACACATGCTCACCAGAGAAGCTTTCAATGCGCTGCTGAAGACATTGGAAGAGCCCCCTGAATACGTGGTGTTCATACTGGCAACTACTGATCCACAAAAAATACCACCCACAGTGCTGAGCCGTTGCCAGCGCTTCAGATTTAAGAAGCTTACAAGTGATGAGGTTTTTCAAATACTGGAAAATGTTTGTAAGAGTGAAGGTTTTTCTTACCAGCGAGAAGCACTGGAGCTCATCGCAGAAGTATCTGACGGTGCAGTACGCGATGCTCTAAACTTGCTCGAGCAGATCTCGGTAGTAGATGAGGGAAAGGTGTCGATAAAGACGGCACGCTTTCTACTAAACGTGGTTGAAGATGAGGTCATTTTGGATCTGCTAAAAACAGCTTTTGCAGACATGGATGAGGCTGTAGAGCGTTTGGCAGAGCTAATGGAATCTGGCGTTGAACCGATGGAACTTTTCCGCACAATGAAATCTTTAGTACGCCGAAGTGTGTTTAGGAATAAACCTTGGCCACGTGATGTGGCACTTGAAATGTTTAGAGTGCTGGAATCCTATAACTTCATCATGGAACGAACAGAGTTTCCTGCTGTGGCCTTGGTAGCTTTGCTTAATGAGCTAAGGAGCAAGGCCAATTTGGGTACACCTAAGGGTGGCGAGAGCGCTCCTTTGTCTGAAAAGAATGCAGACAAGGAGAAAACTAGGGTAGCTGAAAAGCCTCAAGAACCAGCGGCTGAAACGCAGAAGGAAAACAAACACAGTGAGAAGCGGGAAGAATTAGCTAATGATGTGGAAGCAGAAGCCGTGAAAGAGGCAACTGAAAGCGAATCTAAAAGAGAGGTTAGCGATGCCGCAGCTACCACTGTAACTGCGGTGGAAGAAAAGGAATCCTCACAGGATGCAACCGATTTGCAAAGCTGGATTGAGAATGTGCGCAGTGAATACTTCCCTTTGTATGTGGTGCTAAGGGAGGGGAAAGCCCGGATCGAGGGTGACAGGCTAATACTTTCGTTTCCAGGACTCCTGCACATGTACGGAAGGTTCATGGAATTGCCTCAGGTTCAAAAGGTGCTGCACAATTACGGGCATTTCAAAGTAGAGCTTCAGACCGAAGCGGAAGAGAAAGATGAAAGTGTTTTAGAGATTTTTAAGCAGGTATTTCCTGAGGCACAAATTGAGGAGGTCAAGAATAATTGAACTTAGAGGAATTGAGTAAGCAGTTTAGGCGCCTTCCTGGGGTCGGGCCTAGGACGGCTGAAAAGATGGCTTACTACTGGCTGACGCTGGAAGATGACGAGGCAGAGCGTTTTCTTCGTACATTGGAAAATTTCAGGCGCCAGATAACGTTGTGCAAGAGGTGTCATAACTTGGCTGTGGGAAGCGATCTTTGCAACATCTGTCAGGATAACAGAAGGGACAAAGCCATTGTAGTGGTGGAGACACCTCAGGATGTGGAAAACATTGAGCAAGCGGGCATTTATCATGGGTACTACCATGTACTCCATGGGCTAATCTCGCCACGGAAGGGCGTCACACCCGAGCAATTGTTTATATCGGATCTGTTTGATCGCATAGTGGATGAAGGCATAACTCAGGTAATCATTGCCACTTCTTTTACCATGGAGGGTGACATTACTGCTGATTATCTTGCAAAACAGCTAAAAACTTTGCAGCCAAACATACCCATTTACAGGTTAGGAACGGGTTTACCCGTGGGTGGCGAACTGAACTACGCAGACAAAGCCACCCTAAGGGCGGCGTTTATAACCAAACAAAAAGTGGGGGAGGAAAATGACTAAAAGAGTAATCACGGACAATTTGGATGAAGTACTGGGCATACTTCCTCCGTGGATAGCTGAAAAGCTTAGGATGAATCCCATGCTTAGTGATCTGGTGGACATAGTGCTAGACCTTAAACGACCAGTGGTTATCAGGTTTAGCAGTAGTCAAGAAGTGTGGGAATCGGATTTGGTTAGTGAGGACGACATCCAATACGTGGTGCAGCATATTGGTACCTTTGGCAAGGACAACAGAGCTGGTCTAGAGGGCACATTACATAGGATTTCTTGCATTAGAAACAGGCAGGGGCGGATTATTGGTTTGTCCATACGAATAGGCAGAGCCATTTATGGTGTGGTAGACCCCTTGACGCCTTACTTTACCCAGGAGAAGAGTGTTCTTCTGATGGGTAAACCCGGAGTAGGTAAAACAACACTGCTTAGAGAGGTTGCCAGACTTCTTTCTGTGGACTATCAAAAACGTGTTATTGTGGTGGACACATCGAATGAAATAGCAGGTGATGGTGATGTGCCACACCCGGCTATCGGGTTGGCTAGGCGCATGCAGGTACCAGTTCCTGAGCAGCAGCATGATGTGATGATAGAAGCTGTGGAAAACCACATGCCAGAAGTGATCATCGTTGACGAAATAGGGCGCAAAGAAGAAGTGGACGCTGCACGTACCATTGCTGAACGTGGTGTGCAGCTCATAGCCACAGCTCACGGTAACACGTTGGAAAACATATTAGTGAATCCCACGCTGTCCGACTTAGTTGGTGGAGTGCAGGTGGTAACACTGTCTGACGAAGAAGCTCATAGGCGTGGAACGCAAAAAACCATTTTGGAGAGAAAAACCAGTCCCACCTTTGACATTCTTATTGAAATACGAGCTCGCGGTGTGTACGCCATACATGAAGATGTTGAAAGAGCTGTTGACAGCTTGCTTAGAGGCATTCCACCTAACCCATTGGTGCTGCGGGTGAAAGATGATGGCACCGTGGAAAGCGGTTACGAACAAACATTGCCTCCTGCAGTAGAAGTGGCAAGTGAGGAAATTGGCGCAGGTAGGAAGCGTGGGAGACGTGGAGGCGAGATTCGCATTCTGCCGCTGGGGCTTTCCCGGAGCAAGTTGGAAAAAGCTATTGCGAACTTAGGAGTTCCAGCAGTCATAGTGGAAGAGGTGGATGACGCTGACATGGTGCTCACGCTCAGATCTCACATGAATAAGGGCTATCAACGTCTTAGGGAAGCGAAAGCGAAAAACGTTCCCATAAAAACCATAAAGAGCAACACGATGAGCCAAATGGAGGACTTTCTCACTACGCTGTTTTCACTAACGCCTGAGCAGATGGAAGCTGAGGTAGAAGAAGCGCTTCGTGAAGCTGAGGAAGCTGCCATGCACACCGTGGAAGATCAGAAAAGGCGAGAACTCAGGCCTGCTCCTCATCGTATTAGGCGTTTGCAGCACGAACTCATAGCAAAATACGGTTTGCTCAGTTTTAGCGTGGGTGAAGAACCTTATCGCCGAGTAGTGGTCATTTACCCGGGGGCGGAGGAGTAACATGTTCATCGTTGTAGAAGGTATCGATGGATGTGGGAAAAGTACAGTAGCCAGCTTGCTTGCTGCCGAAATAGGGAAGAAACGGCCCGTATTTCACACATTTGAGCCGGGGCACGTCCGCGATGGTTTATACCGTGAGCTTATCATGGAGAATGTGGACAATCCTTTTGTGGTGGCAGCCTTGTTCACCATTGACAGGGCGGAGCACGTGAAAAAGATGATTAAACCCGCTTTGGCTAAGGGTGAGTGGGTGGTTTGCGAGCGCTATGCTGATTCCACTTTGGCTTACCAAGGCTACGGCATGGGACTAGATAAGGAGCTCATCAACCGGATGAATGAGGAAGCTATTGATGGTCTGTGGCCAGATAAAATCTTCTATTTGGACATTGAACCTCATTTAGCGTTGGCTCGCCTGCAAAACAAGGAAAAGGATGCTTTGGAAGGTCAGGGGTTAGAATTCTTACAAAGGGTGCGGGAGGGATACGAAGAAATCGCACGCACAAGAGGATACATTTATATGGATGCAACCCTTCCCCCAGAGATTATTGTGAAACGCATTTTGGAGGAGGTGAAGCTGCAGTGAAACTGTTTATAACCATATTGCAGGAAGAAGATTACCGTGTGCTGGCTGAAAGATTAACCGAGAAAGGCATATACCATACACGTATAGCTGGTGAAGGTGGGTTCTTGGGTGGAAGAAAAGTTGTACTTCTGAGCGCCGTAGAAGACGATGCCGTGAATACGATGCTGGCCATAATAAAGGAATCCTGCAGTGAGAGGGAAGAGACCATTTTGGCAGAGGCGCCCTCAGGTTTCATTGGTATGAGCATACCCATTCCAATGAAGGTGCACACGGGCGGCGCCGTGGTCATGATTCTGCCTTTGGATCAAATAATTAAAGTATGAGTGATTTGCCTTCAGCTCTGGTGTATTCACTGGTCACCAGAATGTCTGCCCCAGTGGCTTTAGTAGGCCCTGATTGGCAGGAAGCCTACGAGGTCATTCGGGAGAAAATAGGGCGTGTTTCGCCGCAGGATTTGCTGGAAATACAGGGCGAAACGCTGGGCATTGATGCGGTAAGAACAATTGAGGAGTTCTTGGCGTTTGTTCCAGGATCAGGCGTCAAATACGTGTTGGTGCTAGGTGGTGACAACTTAACACCTGAGGCACAAAATGCCTTCTTGAAGACTTTAGAAGAACCTCCTCGCTACGCTCGGGTTTTGTTGTTTTGCCAGAGATGGAGTAACCTTCTGCCCACGGTTAGATCACGTGTGGTGAATATTCCATTGCCAGCTAAAACTAGAACGGAGTTGCGCACAAAAAGCGCATGGGAATACCTGATGAGCTCAGGAAGTAAGAATGCGCTCGAGCAGCTCAGGAACAACTATGACTGGGCATTAAAAGTTGCAGATAAAGAATTGCTTTTTTCAAAAGATATTGACAGCTACAAATTGGCTGCTTTTTACTTACTTCTCATGGAGCAGAAAGCTTCCGTGATGCTTCTGAAAGACATGTTGGAGCTGGAAGCTGCGCTGCACTACAACGTGAATACGGAGATGATTTTTGACAGGATGCTAATGACTGGAGTGAAGGTGAAATGAAGTATTTGGTAAGAACCATGTTTAGTCAAAAACCAGGATTCATAGAAACGGATGTGCCCTTGGAGAAAGGGCTTCGCATAAAGGTAGTTAAGGAATACGGAGAAGTACCAGCTGTGGTAGTCGGTGCCTGGCGCTACGAGTGTGATACGTTGTGGGGTTATGGTGGTTCTTTGGAAGGTGTCGACTTAGCCGCGCTGGAGTCTGACGTTAGAGAGAGTTTAGAATTCTTAAGGCATGAAGGGAAAAACAGTTTGAACATTGCCATTTTCGCTGCAGAAGAAACAGTTGATCGCCAAACATTGCAGGCATATTTTGTGGCTGAAGGTAGAGTGGACTTCAGAGACCTGGTAAGAAACTTCCAAAAACAATTTAACAAAAGGCTACGTTTGTGGCAAGTGGGAGTAAGAGACCGATCGCAAATGGTGGGTGGCATTGGTGTTTGTGGCCAGCTGCTCTGCTGCCATGCGTTCCTAAAGGATTTCGAATCCATAAGTGTGAACATGGCAAAGGAACAAGGGCTTTTACTTAATCCTGATAAGATTACGGGCACTTGCGGTCGCCTACTGTGTTGTTTGCGCTATGAACACCACTGGTACTGCGAGGCGTTTGCCAACTTGCCAGAACAGGGTAGCCGCGTCAAAGTGAAGAAGGATGGACAGGTCAAAGAAGTAAGGATTGTTACAAGAAATGCTGTTTTGCGCACTGCCTATGTTTCTGACGACGAAGGCAACATGTTTTGGGTGGATTTTGAAGAAATTGACACTACTTGTGGCATGACCCAAAAAGGAGAATGAAATAGGTCTTGGTGCGGAAGGGGGGATTTGAACCCCCAAGGGCTATGAACCCACTGGATCCTGAGTCCAGCGCGTCTGCCAGTTCCGCCACTTCCGCAATCCGGTACTGAGTACCATTAATTATTATATACTACCTGTGAAACGCATAGGACCGATGAAGAACAAGGCTTATGTTATAAAGTTGTATAATAATTTCAGGGCTTGTGGCTAAAAGATGCCTGGGAAGGGGCGTGAACTGAAGTGGCCGAGGGCGGTTTCTGGAAGAAGTTGACGAATTTTTTCACCGCATCAGAAGAAGATGAAGACATAATAGAAGAGGACTACATGGATGAAGGATACGAAGCAGAAGAGGGTACTGGCTTTGTACCTGTGCAGACCCGAGCCGTGCCAGTGGGCTCGACCATATGGGTTTATCAACCAAGTTCTTTCTCCTTTGATGTGGATTCGAGCTTCATTGGGGCACGTATAAAGGATGGTTACATAATCATACTTAATTTGCAGGATTTGGACGACCTATCTGCTCAGCGACTCATCGATTTTGTCAGCGGAGCTCTTTATTCGGTGGAAGGGAAACTAAAAGCCATATCCAGCAGTGTGTTCCTGTTGGTTCCGAAGAATGTGAGGGTGGAAAGCTTTAATGAAGGTTTTGGCACAGAATAGAAGAGCACGGCATGATTATCAAATACTTGAAACCTACGAGGCTGGCATTGTACTCAGCGGAGATGAGGTAAAATCGGCGAAGGAAGGCAATGTACAGCTTCGAGACGCTTTTGTGCGTGTAGAAAATGGTGAAGCTTGGCTTTACAACATGCACATAGCGCCCTATGAAAAAACTGGAGAACCTTTTCGTGGTGACTCCAAGAGAAAAAGAAAGTTGCTGCTTCACAAACGCGAAATAAACAAAATACTTGGTTACTTAACTCAGAAAGGTCTAACAGCTATTCCTCTCTCCATGTATGTTAATGATCGGGGTTTTATTAAGGTGTCCATTGGTGTAGCTAAAGGCAAAAAAATGGTGGATAAGCGCCAAACCATAAAAGAGCGCGATATTGAACGCGAGCTTCGCCGCGAGGGCAAGATTAGGTACTAAGGTTTTCGGGTAAAATATAAATGGGGGCGAAAAGGTCTCGACGGCGAGTCGGAGCCTTGAGCTGCAGGCAGGGTTGGCTGCCACACCTTAAAAAGGGTAGCAAGGCAAAAATAAATGCCGAACCAGAATTTGCACTAGCTGCTTAATGTAAGCAGCCGCTCTCCAAACTGAGGCTGCATAAGTTTGGAAGAGCGTCAACCCATGCAGCGGCTCTTAAGCAGTGGCACCAGCTGTTTAAGGGTGAAAAGAGTGGTGCTGGGCAGTGCGGTTGGGCTTCCTGGGCTGCACTGTCGAGACTTCACAGGAGGGCTAAGCCTGTAGACGCGAAAGGTGGCGGCTCGTCGGACGCGGGTTCGATTCCCGCCGCCTCCACCAAAATACTCCTTCAAAGTAAACTGCGATTGTAAACCCCATTGTTTTTTTGGTGACAAAGCAGTATGCGAGGGAGTTAGTCAGATTATCCAAGAATGAAGTAAGACCGCTTGGTTGTAGAAGCGTTCAATTCGGCATTATGTGGCGAGCTTTTGTCAACAGAATGGAAGCTTATGCATTGCGTTTGGTCGTTAGGTAGGAGTGTTTTGTGCTGTAGGAAGCAGGTACTGAGAAGAGATTAATTGTGGAGGGATGTCATGGCGCAATTTGACATAGTAGAGAAAAGTGGTGTGAAGATTGCTGTGGTGAAGGACAAGACAACGTTGATAACCGATGAGCAATCAGCATTAGATTTCATGTCTGAAGTTTTGGAGAAGACAGGATGTGACCGTGTAATTGTTGATAAATGCATTGCTCCTGAAGAATTCTATGATCTAAGCAGCGGGCTGGCGGGTAGTATTTTGCAAAAATTCGTAAACTACCGAGTGAAAATTGCCTTTGTAGGAGATTTTTCTGTTTATGAAAGTAAGAGTCTAAGGGACTTTATCTATGAAAGCAATAAAGGCAGTAACGTATTCTTTCTACCCACACAGCAAGAAGCTATAGACAAGCTTAGTTTGTTATAAACTTGCTAAAAGAAGAGCTGTGCATAAATTTAGTACTCTTTGTTCATAGATCCGAAAATTGATGTTCTTTTGTGGGGTGCTCATATGAGACGTAGTGACAGAGAAGTTAAAGATTCGGCAAGAATTGATGAAATAATCAGAATGTGTGATTGCTGCAGGCTGGGGTTAGTAGATGGGGATGGAGTTTACATTGTTCCTCTAAACTTTGGTTTCAAAAGCGAAAACGGAAGAAGGACTCTCTATTTCCACGGAGCAAAGGAAGGAAAGAAAATAGAAGTGATAAAGGCACATCCTTTTGTGGGCTTTGAACTTGATACGAATCACGCCGTAACTGCTGGTGAAAAGGCTTGTGATTACTCATTCCTTTACAGCAGTGTGATCGGTAAAGGTGTTGGAGCAGTGGTGGAAGACATTGAGGAAAAGAGAGCTGCCTTGCAGCTTATCATGGAACACTACTCAGGTAAAGGCAATTGGTCGTTGCCTGATGAGGCAGTGGAAGGCGTTGCAGTCATAAGACTGGAAGTCGTTGAGCTCTCTTGTAAAGAACATGCGTAGTCTAAGGCGCTGTAGTGGGTAATCATGATAAATGATAATTGAGACCGAACGGCTCGTAGTTAGGAATATTAGTTTGGGTGACACTGCTTCACTGTCTAGTATTCTCTCTGACTCAGAGGTGATGAAACACATTGAACGGCCGTACACGTATGAGCAGGCAGAAGAAGTTGTGAAGGAAGCACGGTTATCTCCGCAGCCAGTTATATATGCTTTACAGATTGAAGACACGGGAGAGCTGATTGGACATGTTATTTACCATCCATTTAGCGGTGAAGATTGCTACGAAATAGGTTGGGTCATAGCAAAAGAATGGTGGGGTAAAGGCTTTGCAGAAGAGATTACACGGGCACTCATTCATAAAGCCATGCGGGACGGATTAAAGTGCCTCGTAATCGAATGCGATCAAAACCAAGAAGCAAGCAAGAAAATAGCACTTAAAAGCGGCTTTAGTTACAGCGGAAGGCTTGACAATTTGGATGTTTATAGGCTAAAACTCTAACTCGCAGAGTGTGTCATGAGTCAAACCACTTTTTTAAAGAGGGCTGTTAATGTTAGCTATTTCTTGTGATCAAGATGAGCTGACAGTGGTTTGGGGTAGGCAGTATTTGGTTGGCACGGAGATGTATTGAGAAGATATACCGATGTCTGCTGCCAGTTTAGGCTTAAGTGCATACGGCAATGGTATTTAACCGTGGTTTGTGAAAAGCTTGAGATGACTTATCGGGACAGGGAACGAGAGAAGCCATTGTCATGGAGCTCTTCTAAGCTCTATTACTGCCAGGTAAAGATCATTTCCTTGCCTAGAACAGTAAGTTCCTTTTGTGGGGTATGCTTGGAATATGGAGCCACAGAAAAAGAAATTCATATCATACGTGGTGTTAATCGTTGCAATAGTAGCACTCTTAACAGTCGCTTTGTGGAACGGGTTAGTAGTAAAAAGCTATGTGCTAAGTTCAAAGAAGCTAACAGATCCGGTGAGATTATTAATTCTCAGTGACCTTCACAGCAGCATGAATGGTAAGAATCAATCATTGCTACTTGCAAAGATAAGAGAGCTGAAACCAGATTTGGTTTTCCTAGTAGGCGACGTTGTGGACGATAAAAGGCCACAGGAAGGTGCGCTGCAGCTTTTAGAAGCAATAGCTCCTGAATATCCGTGCTTTTATGTAACGGGGAACCATGAATTTTGGTCAGGACGTGCAGATAATATAAAAAACACAATTCGCAGTTACGGCATTGAGGTTTTGGAGGGTAACTGTGAAACTGTTACAGTTGGGGGGCAAAGAATCCAAGTGTGTGGTGTAGATGACCCAGACGGTTTTGAGCAGGAAAACTTCTTTGGGCAAGAGATTTCCCCTGAATGGGATGAACAGTTTGAGAGATGCAAGAAGCAGCTAAATACTGACACGTTTTCTATACTACTGTCACATCGCCCTGAGCGGGTCTCATATTATGACGGCAGCGGTTTCGACCTTGTGGTGTCGGGGCATGCTCATGGCGGGCAGATAAGAGTACCTTGGCTCTTGAACGGACTTTACGCGCCTAACCAAGGCTTTTTGCCCAAATATGCTGGAGGAGTTTACGACCTTGGAAGCTCCACGATGATCGTTAGCCGTGGGCTCGCAAAAAGCTTCATTCCAAGAATATTTAATCCACCTGAAATCGTCTTAGTAAGCGTGGAACCGAGAGAATAATTCTGCTTTGTGTTAATTCAATTCATGGTGGTGCTCAAAGCTGCAATGTTCGTGTGAATGCCCAAGGGGTTCATGAGCGTGCATGTGCTTATGCCAACCGAGTACTGTTCCATTATGAATGTGGTTGTGGTGTCCATCGTTGTGCCGGTGCCAGTGATTGTGTGTTACAGGTTCATGTGTGTGGGCATGCTCGTGCGGTTTTGTGGATGATAGGTAGGTTCCTACGATCATTAGTGGCAATGCTATGGGGAACAGTACGTTAGGTGGTGTTCCAAATAAAAAGAAAGAAAGCGCAACACCTATGAACGGCCCTACGGCATAGAAAGCGCTGGTACGTGCAGCGCCTAAATAACGCTGTGCAGAAACGTAAAAAAAGATGCTAAGCCCATAGGCAACGAAACCGAGAAGCAAAGCAACAGTAATATGTGAAAGGCTTGAGCTCATTTGCCCGAACAATGCGGCAATGCACAGAGAACCTATGCCCGAGCAAAATCCTTTTATGACGACCACTTCCATTGGATCTCTCATAGAGAGCATCCTGGTGCAGTTGTTCTCTAAACCCCAGCACATAGTGGCGCCTAGTGCAAGAAGCGAACCAAGGGATAATGTGTAGTTAGCGCCTAACTCCACAGACAAAAGGATGCATGAAATGGTAATGAAAAATATTGCGGCCCAAAGTCTTCTACTAATATGTTCGCTGAATAATATAAATGCGATGAAAGCTGTGGCAACGATTTCGAAGTTGCCCAAAAGCGAAACTGTGGCTGGATTGGAATTTTCAAGGCCATACATGAACAGTATTGGGGCAGCTATATCTAAAGCGACCATTCCCATTACGTATGGGAAATCGCTTTTTGCTATGTGGGTTTCAGTTTTTCCTCCACCTACAGCGCCTCGAATTATCATAAGAATGAGCACGCCCACACCTGCGCCAAGGTATAGCAGAGCTGCCATCAAAGTTGGGGGTATGTCACTGAGAAGAATTTTAGAAAAAGGGGACGTTAAGCTGTAAAGTGCAGCAGCCAGAACTGCTAACAAAGATGCTCTTTTTTCTTTCGCATTCATGGAATATGGCCTTCTTTAAACCCTTTTCTATTCATAAGCAACATTATTATAGCTGTGACGGTGGTTTCATGCAAAGATGACTTATAATGAAAGTTAACATTCTCGTGGGGCGATTCAAGTATGATGACCCTTCGTTTTGAATCTAATGGCGTTGGGTATAAGTTATATAACTGAAACAAGGGGTGATGACTTTGGCAGAAAAAGACAAGTTGGACGAAGTTCTCGAATATTTCCACTTAAAATCATCTGAGCTTAAGATGACTGCATCGGAAACAGTGGAAGATGAAATAAAGGTTCTGCAAGATGTTATTAAGTTCGCTCAGCGAAAACTGGAAGAATCCACCGGTGAAGTGAAGGAGAAAATTCAGCAGGTAATTGACTTTTCAGAAGAGAAGATTGAGGAACTCCAGTTGAAGACGAGTTTAGGCAGCGATGAGGCAAAAGAAGTTGTTGCATCCATAGCTGACCAGATGGAAGAGCTCATAGATGAGCTGAGAAAATCAGATGTTATGAAAAGAGTAGGGGACGTGGCAAAGAGTGTGGGTGATTTGCTGGGCACTCTTGGCAAGAAGGTTGGAAAGAGCGCTTCTGAACTTTCGCGAGTTATTGCTTTGCGAACAGACTTAAGCAGGTTGAATTCCAAACGCCGAGAACTTGTAACTCAGATTGGCGAAATGGTCCATAAGAGGCTCAGCGAAACAGGTAGCTTAGTGCTTACGGAGGAACTCCTAAAGCTTTCTAAAGAAGTGGAAAAACTTGACATGGAAATTAAAGCAAAGAAAGAAGAACTTAAGCGTGTGGGGAAAGAAGAAGACCTTTCTGAAGAGCAGATAAACACTATAATAAAGGAAGCTGACCAAGGGTAACATTATTTTGATGTATTATAATATGAGCAAAAAAGGAGGGGATGTTAAATGCACGAAATGACAAAGAAGTTCTTGGAAGATGCATTTGCGGGTGAGTCCATGGCTCACATGAAGTACATGATTTTTGCCGAAGATGCAGAGCAAAAGGGGCTGACAAAGCTGGCGAATCTGTGGAAAGCTATCGCTTATGCAGAGTTTGTGCATGCGAAGAATCATTTTAAGGCATTAGGTAAGTTTGGTGAGGTGCCTGCCAACTTGCAGTCGTCCATTGATGGAGAAACCTTTGAAGTGAACGAGATGTATCCTGTGTACAACAACGCAGCGGAGTTTCAGGGTGAAAAAGAGGCTGTGCGGACTACGCACTACGCACTAGAAGCTGAGAAGATCCATGCAGGCATGTACACAAAGGCATTGGATTTGGCTAAACAAGGTAAGGATTATGATGCCGACAAGATCCTCATTTGCCCCATTTGTGGCTATACCGTTGAAGGTGAAGCTCCAGACAGATGCCCGATTTGTGGCGCACCAAAGGAGAAATTCGCAGAGTTCAGTGTGTAAGGGAAAACAACAGGTTTTCATTGGAACCAGTGGTTACAGCTATGGCCACTGGAAAGGAACGTTTTACCCAGACAATATGAAAGGGGAGCAGATGCTCCCCTTTTATGCTTCAAAGTTCAACAGTGTGGAGATAAACAGCACTTTTTACCATATGCCGCGCTCTGCCACCGTGGAAAAATGGCTTGATTGCTCACCGGACGACTTTGTTTTCTCCCTAAAGGCTCCTAAGACTATCACCCACATAAAGAGATTGTCCGATGTGGAGGAAGTGGTAAACAGGTTTTATGAAGCTGCCAGTGTTCTAGCCCATAAGTTGGGTGTTGTTCTGTATCAACTTCCGCCTTCTTTAAAGAAGGATTTGACTTTGCTTGAAGGCTTTCTAAAGCTACTTGATAGAAAACCTGGGAAGAAAGCAGTGGAACTGCGCCATGTCAGCTGGGTTGGTGATGATGTGTTTGAACTTCTCAAGCAACATAATGTGGCTTTTGTCGTTAGCCACGGGGATAATTATCCTCTTGTAACTACTCCTACGGCAGATTTCATGTACGTGAGGTTGCACGGATATCCTGAACTTTACCGGTCGAGCTATTCTGTGGATGAGCTCCAAACTTGGGCAAACCTTATTCGAACGTGGCTTGAGCAGGACAAGATGGTGTACGTGTACTTTAACAACGATGCGGAAGGCCATGCTGTGAAGAACGCTTTGGCCTTAAAAAGCCTTATCTAAGCAATTCACCCATTGAGCGGTTTTCTAAAAACAGCTGCTGCTATAATCGTAAGAGTGAAATCCTATCTTGTATATGATTCTGGAATTGGCGGCGCTTGGTTTTCTCTGGAGTTACTGAGACGTAAAAAGGCGCATCGCGTTGTTTTTTACGCTGATACTTTGAATTTTCCCCTTGGGCTAAAATCGGAAACAGAGCTCTATAACATTCTTGACCAATTCTTTGGTTACGCCAGTGTCGCAGCTACTAAACCTGCTGAGGTGTTTGATGGGATATTCTTAGCTTGTAACACCATAAGCAGTGTGTATTTACGATATTGGCCAGTTTTCAAGAAGAAGGTTCCTTTTCCCATTGTTCACACATACGCATATCATAATGGCCTAATTGGTTTACCTAAACCACTCATACTGGCAACTGAGGCTACGGTACGGGCACGCATTTACACTTACTTCACGGCGGGCAGAGGTGTTGAAATGCCTGCTACAGACCTTATTGAAGCTTTGCAGCAGGATGATACACAGCGAGCTAAGGGGTTGGTCAAACAAACAGCCACCTTTGCTAGGAAAGAACGCTTCTCTCATGTGGTTTTAGGATGCACTCACCTGAGTGAAGTGGCAGCGTTATTTGAGGAAGAAGGCTTGCCAGTGTACGACCCCCTTGCGCAAATACTGGGGAACCTTAAGCTTGATAATGATGAGGGGGTTGGAGCAAATACTCAGCAGCTAATTCTCCATGCCACAGGCGACTATGGCGATGTGGTAAACTATGTAAGAAGGAAGGCTGCACTTTTACCCGAGGAGGTCTTGCTCGATGCCGATTGATAATATCTACATCTTTTATGGTTTGTGGGGTATCGCCATTGTTTTAATTGTTGTTAATGTTTGGCTTGTGATCAGATTGTCAAAGATAAAGGGTTTTGAGAAGCTTAGTCATCAAGTTGATGACGTACTGCGTGACATGGAAGATGTAAAGTGGCGTTTGGAATCCTTAGAGGGTGAAGAACAGAATGATTTTTACTACAGCAAAGTGGTGCGGTACGATGCCTTTCAAGATGCAAAAGGACGTCAGAGTGGTTCCATCTTGGTTTTGAACAGGAAAGGTACAGGGTTTATAATTACTATTATAAATAGCCGTGATAGATCAGCCACTTTCTTAAAGGAAGTGGTAGAGTTTAAACCGATTCAAGCTTTATCACCAGAAGAGCAGGTGCTATTGAATGAAGCCAGAAAAGCTTAGTGGGGAAAACTGTAAGGCTGTAACGATAAATTTGGTTTTTAATCAAAGAAAGATTGAGCTACATTTTACTCGCCGCGGTTACAGGTGGTTATGCAGGACGTTATTGGTAATGTTTTTGCTTCTGGGGGTTACGTTTTTCCATGTTCAACAAAGTAAAGGTTTGGCTGCTTTGACCTTGCAAAAACAGGACGTGCAGCAGACCAAAGAATTGGTGGAGCAGTACCAAGCTGAAATGGCTCTGTTGCAGCAGCAAAATGAGCTACTTATGAAGTTCAAGGAAGAACAGATGCAGCAGCTGGAGAAGAAGCTCCAGGACGTGGTAAACACGGCTGCTGACACACTCAAGAAACCCAGTTTAAAGAATTTAGTTGCTAGCGCTGCTGGGCCAACTGCTTACCGCGGAACTGATGATATTGATAAAGAAATACAAAGTTTGCAGGCGAAGATGGACGAAGTTGAGAAAACGCTTGAGAAATATGCTGATGCGTTGAATGCTTTCCCCGATAAGTGGCCCACTTGGGGTAACATTACCAGTACTTTTGGCTGGCGTCGTTGGAGTTCAGGTTGGGTTGACTTTCATACAGGGCTTGATATTGCTAACTCCTGTGGTACACCGGTTTACGCAGCTGGCAAGGGTGTAGTTATCCAAGCCGGTAGAGACGGTTCATATGGGCTGTCAGTGATTATAAGCCATGGTAATGGTTACACCACGCGGTATGCACATCTGAGCAGTATTGCTGTGAAGGTGGGGCAAACGGTCCTCAAAGGTGATTATGTTGGTGCCATAGGCCAGACAGGTTTTGCTACCGGTTGTCATCTGCACTTTGAAGTTAAGTTGAACGGCACGCTCATAGATCCTTACAAGGTACTGCCATAGAACTTCCAGTTGCGCGGATATAGTAGACCCTTGTGATACCTTGCTACGCTATTTGGCGCGGTAACGTGAAGTTCGTCTATGAGATCGTTTTTAATACTCTGAGGGCATGTATGTGTGAACTATTCAGAATGTGATTACATACCCAAAAGTGATTTAGCGGTTTGTTCTAGCTCAGTAACTATTTCTTCAAAGTTGTTAAGCAAGTCCACTGCTTCCTCATACAGAGGTTGAGTTTCCTCTTTCGTGCTATTTATCTTCACATTGGCAAAAGCACATTGCATGGCTGCTTGAGCTAACTTTATACCGCTATAAAGGTCTGAAGCGACTGATGGTAGTACGTTTTCTGCAGTTTTACCAGCTACTGTTTTGACAGCTTGCTCGATAGCTTTCATAGTGTTTAGAGGAACTTGCGTCGCTTGAATGAGAGCTTTTGTCATGGCCTGTTTTCTTTCCTGCTTTTGGCTTTCTGTGTCTTTTGGGAGCCGCCGAGCACTCATATAAGCCTCGAAGGCTTCAGCATCCTTGTCTGCTAAATTGAGTAGTTCACTACGAATTTGGTCAAGTTTTGCAGCTGCTTCCTGCATAGTAGGATCTTGCACTTTCTTCTGGCTAACGCGAAGAGCCATGGCCATCAAGCTACAAGACATGGCAGCAGAAAGTGCAGCTGCGGTACCTCCACCAGGAGTGGGCGAGTCTGAAGCCAATGAATCCAGAAAATCTTTTATGGGTTGCTGTTCAATCATAATCGCAGAAGCCTCCAATCATCTGAGTTTTTTAGCTTGTTGTAATATAATCATAGCATGCAAAAAAGCAAGCAAAAAGACCAGAAGAAAGACCATCAAAAAGCCATAACCATAGTCATCATAGTGGTTGCAGTGCTGGTGTTGGGTTTGGTAGTATGGTGGAGCTGGACTCAGCTACATGGTGCTTTGAGTGTGCCATCGGAAGGGTTTAAGTTTGTGGCGGAAGGGCAGAAGATTTCAGTACCATGTCTATCTGATGGCTTGCTGACCACTGAAGAGGTTTTACTCTACAGCGCTAACCCTGATACTTTGATGAAATACTTGGCTTTGCAGCAAGTAAAAACATGCAGTGCACCTTTGGCTTGTTTGGCAAAAGGTTTCGATGGCAATAAACTGTATTTGGATCCCAATTGTTACGTGGATGCTGAAAATGCTGAAGTACACGGAGACGTGTTTGAGGCATTAAGCCGTTACTTTGGCGAAGGTAACGTGATGATTGGTTCTCGCCCTTTGGAAGCCAATCCGCTTAGTAGGGTCATACCATTAACCGCTTATTACTTCATAGATACGGAAGAAGGTGTACAGCTGGTGCACCGCGATGGTGTCTCTTTGGATCAATTCTGGAAGGAGCTCGCAGTGGAGCAGCAGCCAGAAGTAAGGGTGGAAGGCACTACGGCTTATGTAACTTTAAGTTTGCCCAGTTATGATGACCATTTGGCTTATGCTATTGCATTGAATGTGGAACACTTTATGAAGGTCAAGAGTGTGGTGTTGACCATAAACGGCTTAGAAGTTTATCGTCACCAAGTGCCTTATGCTTTGAAATTAGCGAAGTCCAATGAAGGTTTTCTTGTTACGGGAGAGGCACTCAGTGTGGATGAGCTGGAAAGTTTTCTAAGAGGTGTATCCATAACGGACAAAGGAAGTTCTGTACTGGTAAAGATTGATGCTGACATGAGCACTGAGGATTACAACTTGGTTATAGCCGTTTTAGATACCTTGAGTGGTAAAACAGTGAAAATAGTTGCGGGGCCCTATTCTGCTTTAGGTTCTTTTCCTTCGCAGTTCTGAAATCCCAGTAGCCACCTTTCTGGAACATGCAGCGCTATTGTTTCACCCTTCTTAAGAAAAGGGATGGGCGTGAGAAATTGATCCTTGTACGGTATATCTAGTTCTGAATGCTGCGTGTTGCTGACCGCTGACATGAGAAGTAACAGTCTTTTTGGTAGTTTTAAGCTGTGGCTGGAAAGTTCCAGCAGTAATGCGTCTTTTACCTCACAACCATTGTAAACACCGTTAAATGTGCAGACTTTTGTTTTTACAAGAAAACCACTGTGTACCAATATATCGCTAAGGTTACCATTGCAGAGTTTGTAAGTGGCTAGCAGATCTGCTGCAATGGTGTATAGCGATTTAGGTTTTTCTTGCTGGTAAAAATCTTTGAAGAAGCAGAACAGTTCATCTGTGGAATAGTACCTTCCTTTTGTCTGTAAGTCATCCAAGAAGGTTTTTTCTGTGTTGAGCAGCCGCAACCTTTGGAAACATTGCTCGTCTTTCACATTCTGGCAGTGTTTTTCAATTTTCCTAATGTGCTCTTCTAAAAATGTTCGGTAGTGATACTGCAGACTGAAGAAGAAATCGGTAAAACCCGCTAGCAGGCTTTGGAAAGAACTTCCTACAGTAAGGAGCGTTCGGTAAGTTTGTAGCTGTACAGCATTCACTGGATTTACAATGCCCTGAAAGTACTGCTCAATATTTCTAATATGTTCGGCATAGGAGATGCTAAGTTCTCTGGTATCTGCGGGGACTTGCTTAAGCAAGCAGATGACTGCCTCAAGATTGTAGTAGAGGTACCTCGCTTCTTCTTCTGAAGGCATGTTTGTCTCTTTTATGATAGGCAGCCTTTGAAAGATTTCCCACCTTAGCTTTTCCAAACCTTGTCCAGTCCAGATGACATTATTGAAGACTAATATGTTGTCCAGTTGCTTTCTGCCGTAGGGGACAGCATAGGAAGACATGGCCGTGGTATAGACCTCTGCTCTTTGAAAAGTCCTTAGAAATTCATCATTGTTCTTAGTATGATGGCTGAGAACCAAATACCACAGTGGCAAAGGAGAGGGTAGGTCAAAACGAAAGAGGGGTATGTTACCAGTAGTTTCCCAAAAACGCTTGTTTAAAAAGCGACTTTCCATGATTTGCACAGCGTGGAAATCAGTAGAAGGGTTGTTTATGCTTTTTGCACGGATAAAATCCTGAGAAAGTTTGTTTATGTCATGGGTTATGCCCATTAGTCTTAATGCAAGTTTTTGTTTCCAACTTACAATCGTTTTAGTGCCTCCTAAACGCATTTTTCCTTATGAAGTATAATATGCTAAGATGAGCATGAAGACCTACGAGCTAAAAGAAGAAGAGTGGACAGAATTCAGCCCGTTTTTGACCGGATCTGAAGAACAGCTTAAGCTGATGGAGCGATTTTTCAAAGTAAATGTGGTTTCCAGCCCAGAAGGAATTGCTGTAACGGCTGAAGATGAATCACGTATAAACGACTTCCTCGCTTTTTTGCGCAGTTTGTCAAACACACTTAGACGAGGAGAAACAATAAAAACGGAAGATCTTCAAAGGTTCTTGAGCTCCTACAAAGAATTTGGCCGGTTGGTTTTAGGAGATGTTATAACCCTAAATGCTCAGGGCAAACCAGTAAGACCTAAAACCAGGGGTCAGGAAATTTTCATCCAGGCAATGAGACAGAAGGATTTAGTGTTCGCGGTGGGTCCCGCTGGAACGGGTAAGACATTCTTGGCAGTAGCATACGGTGTAGCACTTCTAAAGGAGAAGAGTGTCCAACGATTAGTGATCTCGCGTCCCATATTGGAGGCTGGTGAGAAAATTGGCTTCCTGCCCGGAGACATCTATCAAAAGGTTGATCCATTTTTCCGACCATTGTACGATGCTTTATTTGATCTGTTGGGGCCAGAGAAAACTCAGCGTTACATAGAAAGAGGCATTATTGAGGTAGCTCCCTTAGCTTACATGCGTGGGCGTACTTTTGACAATGCTTTCATCATCTTGGATGAGGCCCAGAACACGGGTAACGAACAGATGAAAATGCTGTTAACACGCATGGGCTTGGGTTCAAAGATGGTAGTTACTGGGGACATAACGCAAATAGATTTGCCAAAGCCCAAAGAATCTGGATTGATAAGGGCTCTGGAGATCCTAAAAGGTTTTGAGGAGATTGCCATTGTTTACCTCAAAGAAAGTGACATTGTGAGGCATCGTCTGGTGCAGAAAATTGTGAAGGCTTATAAGGACTATGAAGAACAAAATCAAGAGTAATTTGGTTTTAATACTGTTCATCTTGGGTGCCGCCATATTATTTGTGGGGCTTTTGCCCTTACGTGCACCCATTAAAGACGGTAGATTCACTCGTTCTGTGGTGACGGACAGAAATTTGAGCATAAGATTTGGAGATCAAATTCAAGGGACACTTTTGGTTAGCGATGAAATGACGGTTAAGTCGTACGTAAACACGTTATCCAGATTAGGTGAACAGAATGCTGATCCTGAGCTGAGACAGGCTTTGGCTTTACTAAGTCAGTACGTAAAGGAAAAAGGAATTTACGAGACAGAGATACCCATTAGTGCAGGTTGGGTTCAGAATACGCTGAATTTGAGTGCTGAAACTTCCAAGAAGCTGGCAACGTTGGTATCAGGTATTGTAGTCAAGCCCACATGGGTGGAACGGCCTTTAGATGTAATCACTGCCATTACAACAGCCGAAAGCGTGGTTATTCCAGCTGGTACATTGGTGGCGCGTGATGGAGACGAAGTGGTAGAAGAGCAGGTAAGAGCACTAAGTTTGATGGGGTTGTGGATACCTGGAGAAGCATTCTACCCTGTTGCGTACTGGGTTTTTATCTTCCTCGTCCCAGCAGTGTGGCTCATAGTAACTTGGAGGAGCCAGGTTTATAAATCTTATTCGCCTATCTTTTACTTCTTCTATGGTGTGCTGGGGGCATTAATGTTTTTCTATGTCTATCGTTTCTCCAGCTTATTACTCGGTTTGCCATTGTTCCTGTTTGGTTTCTTGGTGCTTTCACTAAAGATGGCAGAGAAAGGTCTTTGGTCCATGCTAATTCCCATGAGCGTCCTTTCATTTTTAGCTGTGCCCATGGCTGCTTACAACTGGGTTTCTTTGATACTGGTGGGCTTGCTGATTTATGGCTTGGGCAACAAATTCTTCCAATACGAAACTGTACTCACGGCTGCTGGATTATCTGTACTAGCACTAATCGGTTTGGAAATTCTGTGGTGTTTTGGTAGTGGGGTACGAAATCTGAGTTTGGTGTGGAATGGTCTGACTTATACGGTGATGGGTTGTTTAGCGGTAGGTTTGCTACTTGTTGGAGCATTCTGGTGGGAGGAAAGAAAAGGATACCTTACTCCGCTCACCATAGTAAAGCTGAGCAACCTCAGACATCCGCTTCTGCAAAGGCTTGCCATTGAATCTCCTGGTAGTTATCACCATTCCATGGTTTTAGCGCAGATGTGTGAAGAGGCTGCATCAGCTATTGGCGCTAACCGCATTTTGGCTCGTTTGGGAGCCATGTACCACGATATTGGTAAAACTAAACAGCCACAGTATTTCATCGAGAATAATCCTGAAGCCAACGACTTGCATGAGAAGATGAGTCCCAGTTTGAGCATGCTCATACTTTTGTCTCATGTTAAGGAGGGACTTGCTTTAGCTGAGCAGTATAAACTGCCATACAGTGTTAGAGAATTCATTGCTACTCATCATGGCACCAGTGTCGCTAGTTTCTTTTATCACAAGGCAAAGACCAATGGTGCTGAAGTGTCTGAATCAGAATTTAGATACCCGGGGCCATTACCTAAAAGTAAGGAAGCGTCCATACTTATGTTGGCCGATGGTTGTGAGGCAGCAGTCCGTTCCCTAAGTGAGAAGAACGAATCCACTATAAGATCCACAGTATCTTCCATAATCGACTCCAGATTAGAAGATGGACAACTGGAGAATTCAGAGCTAACTTGCAGAGATCTGACCATTATTGAAAACGTATTCGTGAGAGTGCTTTTGGGCCTTTATCATCCCCGGGTTCCATACCCAGGAGGTGCTGAAACGTGATTGATGTGGGTAAAGAAGTTCCCGTTCCAAGAGGAGCTATTAAGCTCACTAAAAACACTCTGAAATTTCTCTTGTCAAAATTTGGCTTGGAAAATAAAGATGTTTCTGTGTATTTTTGTAATGAGAGAACCATTATCGACTTAAACACACAGTACAGATTTAATGAAGAGCCCACTGATGTCTTGTCTTTTACTGGGGAAGGTGACTTCTTAGGAGAAATCATAATATGTGTACCAGTGGCACTAAGACAAGCCGAAGAAAGTGGTGTGGACTGGCAGGTGGAGTTTGCCATGCTTATTGTTCACAGTTTTTTGCATTTGTTAGGGTACGATGATGAAACTGAAGAGGGATTTGCTGAAATGGTGGAAGTTCAAAATAAGTTGTTAAAAGAGTTGGGTTATGAAGAATCTTCGATTGGCAGACTCATTCCGAATAGCCGTTAAAGGTCTCAAGAACGCTTTCTTGCGCGAGTACCACATCCGAGTGGCTTTTTTCTTGGTGCTTGCTTTGTTTCTGTACAGTCTGGTGCTTGGGCTGACACTTCGCGAGTGGCTTGTTCTTGTGACGTTTTCTTCATTGGTGGTGTGTTTGGAAATGATTAACAGTGCTTTGGAAAAACTGGCTGACGCCGTACATCCTGATTGGAGTGAACAGGTCGGGTTTGCCAAGGATTTAGCAGCGGGTGCTGTTTTGGTTAGTATTGGAGCTGCTGCGGCTGCTGGACTGCCTGTTTATGTTTCAGCTTTTAGCAGACGTTTTTCTGTTTCATGGACTTATTCTCTTTTTGTTAACTTAGGCTTACTTATTTTGGGCATAGTACTACTGTTTGTCTGGGATTTTAGGAGGTAAGACGTGTATATGACGAATGAAGAATTAATTAGGAAGTATGATGATTTAATCAGTGCAGCTAAGTCTGCTAGGGAGAACGCTGTGGCGCCTTTTTCTAACTTCAGGGTGGGCGCTGCTTTGCTTGGAAAAAGCGGCAAGGTTTACTTGGGAGCAAACATGGAACCAGCGGTGATGAACTTGGGACTTTGTGCTGAAAGAACTGCTCTGTTTAGCGCTCTGGCTCAAGGCGAAAAAGAATTTGAAGCTATCGCGGTGTATGCTGGAACTGAGCAGCCTGGTTATCCCTGTGGCGGCTGTCGACAGGTATTTTCAGATTTGGCGCCGAATGTTTTGTGGCTCTTAGTTGGGGATAAAGAGGTTAAAATAGAGACACTGGAAAGCATGTTACCTAATCGTTTCGTTTTAGAAGACCTTAGGAGGTGAGTACCTTGTCCAAATCGGGCATAGTAAGCCTGGTAGGGCGGCCCAGTGTGGGTAAGTCCACATTAATAAACAACTTAGTGAAGCAAAAAGTTTCCATTGTAACTCCTCGTGCTCAAACTACTCGGCGTCCCATTAGGGCCATTTTGAATACTGAAGACGGATCACAAATAGTGTTTGTGGATCTCCCTGGCGCCAAGAAGCCTTATGACGCGCTAGGAGAGTATTTGCTTGATTCTGTATGGAGAAATGTTGGCGATTCGGATTTAGCACTTTTTGTAGTAGATGGCTCATCTGTGCCCCCAGGGCCTGGAGACATTTTCGTAGCGCGAAATCTGATGAAAACAGGTGTTCCCGCGTTGCTGGTAATGAACAAATCAGATTTAATCTGCGATGACCAAGTGGAAGAGCGCTTGAGAATGTTTGAGTCATTAGGTGATTTTGTGGGATCAGTGGCTATATCCGCACTAAACGGAAGCAACTTGGATAGGTTAGTCAATCTTGTCCTGGACCATTTAGATGAGGGGCCGCAGTTCTATCCTGAGGGTATGCAAACGGATCAGCCTCTGGAACAATTCATTGGCGAAATAATACGTGAAAAGATTATGCTCTTGACATCAGATGAGATCCCTTACGCTGTGGAATCTCAGGTGGACTTCTTAGATGAGCAGGAAGACATAATACGCATAAATGCGACCATTTATGTGGAAAGGGAATCTCAGAAACCCATCATCATTGGTGCCAACGGACAGATGATAAAGCAAATAGGTACCCTGGCAAGAAAAGAACTGGAGGTTGTGCTGGGAAAGCATGTGTTTTTGGGGCTCTGGGTAAAGGTAAAGGAGAATTGGCGTAACAATAAGGAAGCACTTTATTACTTCGGCTACCATGTGGAATAAAGAGCGTTTTCAAAGGGCTCAGTTGGCACTGAGATCTATTAAGGAAGATTTCTCGCTAAACCAGTGTGTCCACACTGTGGCTGCTTTCGACGTTTCTTTCCAAGCAGGGCTCGGTGTGGGCGTGGTGGCGCTTTTTAACTACCAGAGTGTGCAACTCATGGAATGTGAAATCGTGGTAAAAGAACCGTATGTTCCGTATGTACCCACCTATTTGGCTTTTAGGGAGATGCCTTACATTTTGGCGCTTTACAAGAAGTTGCATGAGGAACCTGATCTGTTGCTCATTGACGGCCACGGTAAGAGTCATCCTAGAGGTATGGGCATTGCCACTCAGGCAGGGCTTTCTTTGAGAAAGCCCTCAATTGGGGTAGCAAAGCGCTTGCTTTTTGGTGATTTATTGGAAACCGCTGATGGTAGTTCTCTGGTAGTTCATCCTGAAACAAGGGAACCGTTAGCCGTTGCCTATAAAGAGAAACCACGTTTCAAGCCAGTTTTTATTTCCGTGGGAGCAGGTGTGTCCAACCTGAGTGAAGCTGTGAGCCTGGTTCTACCCCTTTTTAAGGGCCATAGGGAACCTGAGCCACTCAGGTACGTGCACAATGTGTCTCTTCAGGAAGGAAGGAGGATGCGTGATGGAGTACAACAGGTTAATTGATCACACGCTGCTAAAAGCAGATGCTACGGTGGAGCAAATAGAGAAACTCTGCAAGGAAGCTTTGCAGTACAATTTCTTCTCTGTGTGTGTGAATTCGGCTTTCGTACCTTTGGCTAAGAGCTTTTTGGAAGGATCAGACGTGAAAGTGGCAACCACCATAGGCTTTCCCTTAGGAGCTTCTGCCACTGCTGTAAAGGCTTTTGAGGTGGAGCAGGCCTTAAAAGAGGGTGCCGATGAATTCGACATGGTCATCAATGTGGGTTGGCTGAAAAGTAAGCTTTACAGGCTGGTGCATGAAGACATAGCTGAGGTGGTGAAGGCTGCTGGAGGAAAAGTGGTGAAAGTCATCATCGAAACTTGTTACTTGACTGACGACGAGAAGAAGATTGCTTCCAGTATTGCTGCTGCGGCAGGGGCTCACTACGTCAAAACATCAACGGGTTTTGGTACAGGCGGTGCCACAGTTGAGGATGTTCAACTCATTAGGTCAGTAGTAGGTCCCAATATTGGTGTGAAAGCTTCTGGTGGAATAAGGGATGCTGCAACCCTGAAAGCCATGGTGGATGCTGGAGCTAACCGTATTGGAGCCAGCGCCAGCGTTAAAATCATGGAGGAACTGCGTATTGAGGGAAATTGAGGAGCAATTTGCCATATTGGAGCGGATTCCCTACAGAGAAACTGATTTGCTCTTGTCTGTACTGGGAGAGCATATCGGAAAGGAGCTTCTTACGGTTAGGTCAGGTAGAAAAATTCCTAACAGGTGGAAAAGTTCTTTTTTGGAAGGGAGCATACTCTTGGGTCGCATTTTGCAAGTGAAGAACCATCACGTATTGACAGGCGTGATCACAGAAAAATATGTACCCTACGAAAAGTACAGCCCTTTTATGATTTTGGCTTTAGAGATGTTTTCAAAAACTCCATCTGTAGACCGTTCTTCTTTTCAGCTCCTGGAGAAATTCCTAACCTCTGAGCAAACTGCAAGGGATTTTGATCAATTCTTAGTTTCTTTCATGGTAAAAGAGAGCTTGCAGCCCAGCTTGAACAGCTGCGTGGTTTGCGGTGAAAAGAGAGAACAATTTCCTATAAGCGCTAGTGTGTACTTGGGCGGTTATGTTTGCCCCAGGTGCGGATCTGGAGATGTGGAACTTACTGACGTGGACTACGAATCTCTTTTAAAGACATACCGCAAGGTTGGTGAGCTTACTGAAAACATGAGAGCTTATTGGTTAGATGTGTTGGAATCACAGCTTAGTACTAAATTCGTTTCCAGGGAGGGGTTAAAGTGACCTTTCAAGAACTTATAACGAATCTTACTGATTTTTGGATAAAGCAGGGCTGTATTTTAGCCCAGCCTTATGACGTAGAGGTGGGCGCTGGTACCATGAACCCCAATACTTTCTTTAGAGTACTAGGGCCAGAGCCCTGGCGGGTAGTCTATGTGGAACCATCCAGACGCCCCGCAGATGGCCGTTATGGGGAAAACCCGAATAGGTTGTACATGCACCATCAGATGCAGGTTATCTTAAAACCGGCTCCTTTTAATGTGCAGGATTTGTATTTGCAGTCCTTAGAAGCCATTGGCATTTCACTAAGTGAACATGACGTACGTTTTGTGGAAGACAACTGGGAATCGCCAACGCTGGGTGCTTGGGGAATCGGATGGGAAGTTTGGTTAGATGGCATGGAGATTACACAGTTTACCTACTTCCAGCAGGCAGGTGGATACGATCTAAGTGTGGTACCAGCTGAACTCACTTACGGCCTGGAACGCATTGCCATGTACTTGCAGCGGGTGGAGAATGTTTTCGACCTGAAATGGTCGGAAGACATTACCTACGGCGAAATGCGTAAAACAGAAGAATATCAGCATTGCGTCTATGCTTTTGAAGAGTCTGATGTAAACAAGCTTAGATCATGGTTTGACTCTTATGAGGATGAAGCAATGCGTCTCATAGATAAAGGACTCACGTTACCAGCCTATGATTACGTTTTGAAGTGTTCCCACACGTTCAATTTATTAGATGCTCGTGGGGGATTCTCTGCCGCGGAGCGCAGTTCTTATGTGCTTAGAATCAGGAAACTAAGTAGCAGAATTGCTAAACAGTGGCTCAAAGAGCGAGAGGAGAAAGAATTTCCTTTGATGGGGAGGTGGAACTAATGGATCTACTTTTTGAGTTGGGTTTTGAGGAAATGCCGCCTTCTCATCTGAAAGCTTTGAAACAGCAGGTTATGGAGCGCTTGGAGCCCACTTTTAAGGATTATGGGCTCTCTTTTGAGACGGTTAAAACATTTCTTACACCCAGACGTTTTGCTTTATTGTTGGGCGGTTTGCCAGAAAAACAAGCTGTGGTGGAAAAAATGATAAAAGGCCCACCTAAAAGTGCTTGTTACATGCCAGATGGCAGCATTAAGCCTGCTTTGGAAAAGTTCATGCAATCCAACGGGGTTAGCTCAGACAATATAAGAATAATTGAAGAAAACGGTAAGAGTTATGTCTATGCTTTCAAAACAGAAGGTGGTAAAGATGCTTGTGAGGTCCTCCCAGCATTACTTGAAGATCTATTCACGGACCTTTGGTTTCCCAAGAGCATGCGTTGGGGCCAAGGTTATGTGTTTGGTCGACCTGTTCGCTGGATTGTGGCTCTAGTCGATGATCAAGTGCTCCACATAGAACTTTTCGGGGTGAAATCGAACCGGGTATCGCGTGGACTTAGGGTTTTCGGTAGTGATGTGGAAATAGACATCCCTGGTCATTATGAGCAGCTGGAAAAGGAAAAAGGTTTGATCATCGCAGATGAAAACAAAAGAAGAGATTTGATACGTAACCAAGCTGAAAAGCTTGCTGCAGAGCTAAATGGCAAGCCGCACTTACCTGAGGAATTATTAGAAGAACTCACCTTTATTAACGAATACCCAACGGGGTTTGTTGGGCATTTTGAAGATAGGTTCTTGCAGCTTCCTAAAAAGGTACTGGAAACTGTTATGATCCATCACCAGCGCTATGTGGCGGTTGAAAATGAACAGGGTCAGCTTTTGCCTTATTTTATCGGCTTTAGAAATGGCCCCAGTGAAAACATTCAACAGGTTATTGTGGGAAACGAAAGAGTGATTCGTGCTAGGTTTTACGATGCGCTCTTCTTTGTGGAAGAGGACTTGAAAACGCCGTTTGCAGATAGAGTTCAGGGGCTTGAGAGAATTAGTTTTTTAGGTAACTACGGAACGCTTCTGGACAAAGTTAACAGAGTCAAGCGTTTGCTGGCACTGTTCAATAAAGAGAATGATCTGCTACTTCAGAGCTTGGCTGAACTTTACAATGCAGATCTAACTACGCTCATGGTTCAGGAGCTACCTGAGTTGCATGGATACATGGGAACGTTTTACGCTAAGCGTAGTGGAGTGGAAGAACCTTTAGCCAACCTCATTGAGGAAGTTGTTACAGAACCAAGGGTTGAAAATAGCGCAATCATAAAGGTGCTGGATGCACTGGATACTATTTTTGCGGGTTTCGACATGGGCTTTGTGCCTTCAGGTTCCTCAGATCCCATGGGGCTAAAAGGCTTGGCATTTGATGTTTTGGATCTCATCTGCAAGTTTTTCCCTGAGCGATCAGTGAAGGATTTAGTTTTGGGTGCGGCAAGCATTTTGGGGAAAGAAAACCTGGTTGCTGCCGTGGAAGAATTCTTCTTGGATCGCTTAGATAGTTGGATTGAGTGCAAGGAAATTAGGGTTAAGAACGCTATTATGGACAGGGCTCTGGATAAGCCCATAGGTATGTTCCCAATCATGGTAGAAGTGCTTGGACAATTCTGGACTGGTACCATGGTGCAGAACATTGCCCTAGCTCACAGGCGAATTCGCAACATAATCAGGAATCAGGAGGCTCATGCAAGTTTTGATCCGGCTATCGGGTCTGAGAACGATTTAAGATTGCACGAGAGTTTTCTTAACAATGGCATAAGAATAGACTCTTTAAACGTGGTAACAAAAGATGGTTTAATGAAGGTGCTGGAATACTTAACTGCTCTAAGTGATGACGTACACGAGTATTTTGACAAGGAACTGGTAATGGCAGAAGACGTTAAGGTGCGTCAGAACAGGGTTGCATTACTCATGGCTGTTGATAATCTGTTCAGCAGATTTGCATATTTCGGCGACTTAGTTTTGTAGTAATAGGAGGGTGAACAATGGCAAAGAGAATTTACTTTTTTGATGACCCCGAACCAGTTGGCAGAGAGCTTCTGGGAGGCAAGGGTGCAGGACTGGCAGAAATGACACGGATTGGCTTACCCGTGCCTTATGGTTTCACCGTTACCACGGAGGTGTGTAGAGAGTACTATCGTTTGGGCGGTAGGCTCCCTGATGGCCTAAAAGAGGAAGTCATACAGAGCATGCACAAACTTGAGGATAAGGCAGGTAAAAAGTTCGGTGATCCAAGCAACCCACTACTGATTAGTGTACGCTCTGGTGCTCGGGTATCCATGCCCGGAATGATGGATACCATTCTGAACCTGGGTCTAAACGATGAGACCGTGTTGGGTTTGGCTCGTTTGACAAATAACGAGCGTTTTGCCTGGGATAGCTACAGGCGTTTTATAACCATGTTCTCTGATGTAGTGCTTGGCATTTCAAAGGATGAATTTGAAAAGGTACTCGATGAAGTAAAGGAAAAAGAGCACGTAAAATACGATGCTGAAGTTTCTGCCGAAGGTCTAAAAGAGGTTGCTCTGAAGAGCAAGGAATTGGTTCAGAAAATTACAGGAAATCCTTTCCCCATGGATGTGTGGGAACAGCTTTTCATGGCCATTGAGGCAGTGTTCAGGTCATGGAACAATCCTCGCGCCATACTTTATAGGCAACTTAACAACATCCCTGACGACTGGGGAACCGCAGTAAACATTGTTCAAATGGTATTTGGTAATATGGGCGATGATAGTGGTACTGGTGTTGCCTTTACCAGGAACCCCGCCACTGGCGAAAAGGAACTTTACGGTGAGTACTTGACGAACGCTCAAGGTGAAGACGTGGTTGCTGGTATACGTACGCCAAAACCCATAAAAGAGATGGCACAGGAATGGCCAAATACTTATGCTGAGCTAACGCATGTTGCCGCTCTACTGGAAAAGCATTTTAAGGACATGCAGGATATGGAATTCACTGTTGAGAAGGGTAAACTTTACATGCTTCAAACCCGTAGTGGTAAACGTACTGCGCAGGCTGCCGTAACTATTGCAGTCGACATGGTGCATGAAGGGTTAATAGACAAGGAAACGGCTGTTCTCAGAGTTAGTCCCGAGGACGTAAACCATTTGCTACATAAGCGTATTGACCCCTCAGCAAAAGGAAATCCCATAGCAGTAGGCTTAGCAGCATCACCGGGTGCAGCTGTGGGGACGTTGGTGTTTAGTGCTGAAGAAGCAGTGGCTGAGGCCAGTGCAGGTAAGAGCGTTATTTTGTGCAGGCCAGAGACCACACCTGACGATTTACATGGAATGGTGGCAGCGCAAGGAATCCTGACTACTCGCGGTGGAATGACCAGCCACGCGGCTGTAATAGCCAGAGGCATGGGCAAACCAGCTGTAACTGGTACAGAATCGCTGAAATTGGATCTGGATAACGGCGTAGTTACAGCTCCAGGTGGTGTGACCATAAAGAGGGGCGACGTTGTAACCATTGATGGTGGTACCGGTGAAGTATTCTTGGGAGCATTACCTTTGGTAGAACCCGAAGTAAGTGCTCATTTTGAAGAGCTACTAAGCTGGGCCGACGAGTTTAGAAGACTGGGTGTAAAAGCTAATGCAGATACCCCTGAAGATGCGGCTTTAGCACGCAAGTTTGGTGCAGAAGGCATAGGGCTGACAAGGACTGAGCACATGTTCCTGGGTCATGAGCGTACGCAAATAGTTCAGGACATGATTCTGGCAGAGACCACAGAAGAGAGAATGGTGCCACTGCAGAAACTTCTAGAGCTTCAGAGGAGTGACTTCATCGGCATACTCAAAGCCATGGATGGCCTTCCAGTGACCATTAGGCTTTTGGACCCACCGCTACACGAATTTTTACCTGAACCGCATGAAGCTGCCAAAGAGCTTGAGCAAGCAAAGAGAAATGGTGCTCCTGCTGAAGAAATCGAAAGGTTAGAAAGACTTTACCGAAGGACTGTGCAGTTCCAGGAACACAACCCCATGATGGGCTTTAGAGGCTGCCGACTGGGTATTATCTACCCGGAGATTTATGAAATGCAGATAAGGGCAGTAGCAGAAGCCGCCGTTGAGCTAAAGAAGCAGGGTTACAATCCTCGTTTCCAGATCATGCACCCATTGGTGGGAACTGAAGAAGAGATGAAATTCTTAGCGGAGATGACTCACAAAGTAGTTAACGAAGTTCTTGGAAACAACGGCATTGAACTGGACTACAAGGTTGGAACCATGGTAGAGGTGCCTAGAGCGGCACTGGTGGCAGGTGATTTGGCAAAGTATGCAGAATTCTTCTCTTTTGGTACTAACGACCTTACGCAGCTAACTTTTGGTTATTCACGTGATGATGCCGAAGGTAAATTCTTGGGCGCTTATGTGCAAAAGGGCATACTTCCTGAGGATCCATTCATCAGTCTTGACAGAAACGGTGTGGGTAGATTAGTTGAACTAGGTGTTACCGAGGGAAGAGCTACTCGACCTGAGTTAGAAGTAGGCATATGTGGAGAGCACGGTGGCGATCCAAAGTCCATTGAGTTCTGCCACCAAGTGGGCTTGGATTATGTATCTGCTTCACCATATCGTGTACCACTGGCAAGATTAGCTGCAGCTCAGGCTGCCCTTAAAGAGAAACGCGGAGAAATATTCAAGGACAAATAAAAGAGCCATATAACTGAGCTTTGCAGGAGTCACCAATTCGGTGGCTCCTTTTCATTTTTGTCTCTAGGTTTTTTGTTAGGGGAAGTTGTAAGTAATTAATCCTGAAGAGAGATCAACTTCTAAGTAGGTTATGAGTTCCACATTGCTAAAGGTGTTCACCAGCGGCACGTACAAGGTTTCATTTGCGCAAAAAGGAACTTCCACACTACTTCCAGAAGCGATTGTTTTGCGCAAGAGATTGTTTACTTCACTCGTCAAATCATTGTCTCCCAGAATGAGCACGTTTCCCGTGTGTTCTAAGTTGTCGATGTAATAAACCACGTATTTCCCGGCTGCATAACTTACAGAGACTACTTCACCAGGTAGCTTAAAGGAGTTTTCTACCCCTTTATGTGTAGCTGACATATCGAACATGAGTAGATCGCTATCCTCACCAGCATAGGCAACCAAAAGTTTTTGCTTGTCCGGTTGCATCAGAATGGCATTGGGTATCTTGTTTTGAAGAGCAATCGCTGAGCTTGAGGTTAGAGTTTGCAATGAGAGAAGGCGATCCAAGCTCGCCAAGGTAGTAAGTGTGCCTTGGGCATCTTCTTTGACGAGGTTGCGATCAGTGATCACGTAATATTCTGGTTGTTCGTGTTTTACGTTTCTGTATTCAATAGAATTGTCGGTCATATCTAGGAAAAACTGCAATGACCAATTGCATTGTGATGGCTGCTCTGGATATCGTTCGGCAAACTGCATGTTAACTGACCACAGTTTTGATGACATAGGTGTTACTTGAAACTGTAAGTCGCTTATTGTCCTTTGGGAGGAGTCCTGTTCGGTGCATGGAGAACCCATATTCTTATTAATGAGTGGCGTTACAAAGCCTTCGTCGTCAAATTGAAATGCTAGTCCCAGTGCTTGTATCCAAGCTAAGTGCTCCTGTGAGCGGCCCATGGTTATTCTATTCACCTTTGTGCTTTCATTGGTCTGCACAGTTACGTACAAGGCCTTTCCATCTGTGGGAGACCACCAGATATCTTGCACAGAACCAATGTACTGGGGGAGTTCATAAGCAATAGTCATGGATTGTGTTTCTTCATCATAGACATATACCCGGGTCAATGCACCTAGCTCGCTGGTAAAAGCTACTAAAGATTCTTTTTTAGAGCAGGAAAGGTTAGTAATGGTTGCCTTGGAGATATCTTTTGTCTCATGTGTGATAATGTCGTAAGCTTGCAGTCCATTTTCCTTCTGAGCATAGGAAAATGGGGAAAAGTAAATCTTGGAACCGTTTGCATTCAAACAAGCTCTACCGGTATTTGGAAATACTCTCTCAAGGCGGCCACTGGGTATGGACAAAAGGTATGTTCCCTGAACAGTACCCATCTCTCTCACAGAAGGCAAGGGGGATAAGCTAAAAAGCAAAACCTGGTTATCAGCACTTAAGTCCAGGCTGTACACCACTGACATGCCTTCGTAGTTGAGTATGGGATCAAACAAAGATTCTCCTTGAGTCTGCTCCAGCAAATAGATACGTCCTACGTTCGTAGCAATAGCTGCTTTTGCATTACCCTCGTACGCGTTTGCCGTGAACAAGGATGCATTCTCAATTAGCAATGTGGAAGTTTTTGCACGCAGATCTGTGGAAAACAGCTCACCACTTTTAGAAAGCTGTAGTAGTAAATTATCTGACCACCATACCGTGGATACCTTATCTGTTAAGGAAGCGACTTGCCTGAAATCTGTAAACGCAAGCGTGGGTTTGTTCTCTCTGCGCACAGCAAAAAAACATAGCCCGAATAATGCAACAACCAAAAGCGTACAAGCTAGAATCTTTTTGACACTGAAATTCTTCATTTATTCTATGTTACCTCATAATTAGAAAGATCGTTTAACACACAAACTCATTTCAGTGTGGAGCGTACTAAGTGTTGTGATAATCTTATATGTGGTGTGACAGTAGTCACTAAAAGGACACCATAATGTGTATCTACTACGGGAGCTTAAGTGAGGAGTTGAACGCAAAATGACGAAGGTAGTTTATCCTGGTACTTTTGACCCCATAACGAAAGGGCATTTGGATATACTTGTTAGAGCTGCACAGGTATTCGACCAAGTGACACTGCTTGTACTAAGTAATTTGCAGAAGAAGTCACTGTTTTCCTTGGAAGAACGCGTTAGGTTGGCTAAATCAGCCATAGAGGAAAGTAATGCTCCCAGCAACATTATCGTAGACAGCTATGAAGGGGTCACGGTTCATTATTTGGAAGAGCATGGTATAAGGCTCATAATAAGAGGTTTAAGAGCTGTTAGCGACTATGAGTACGAGATACAGCTATTCCTAGCCAATAAATACCTGAACAGCCAGGTGGAGACTGTTTTGATGCCTACTAGTTTACGTTATCAGTTTGTGTCTTCGAGTTTAGTAAAAGAAATGGTCAGTTTTGGCTTGGATGTTTCTGAATTTGTGACGCCAACTGTGGAAAGGGCGTTAAAAGAGAAATTGGAGGTGAAACAATGAAAATTCTGGTGCTTAACGCAGGAAGCAGTTCTCTGAAGTTTCAGCTTTTTGACATGGAAGATGAATCAGTAATGGCTAAAGGCATCGTTGAACGAATTGGTTTGGATAAACCCTTCCTCAGCTACTCCAAGGGTACGGACAAAATAAAGTTTGACAAAGAGGAACCTATTAATCACAAAGATGCTCTGCAGTGGGTTTTGAACACGCTCACCTCACATGAGTACGGCGTTATCACTACGTTACAGGAGATTGGTGCTGTGGGTCATAGGGTTGTTCATGGAGGAGAAGAATTTACAGGTTCTGTGCTAATTACCGAGGAAGTCATTGAAGCTTTGGAGAGAAATAAGAACCTGGCTCCACTGCATAATCCACCGAACCTCACAGGTATATACGCTACTAAAGCGGTTCTGCCAGAAGTTCCCATGGTTGGTGTTTTTGATACCGCATTTCATGCTACTATGCCTGAAAGGGCCTATCTTTACGCGCTTCCCATTGAACTTTATGAGAAATACAAAGTAAGACGCTATGGTTTCCATGGAACAAGTCACCGCTACGTTGCCATGGAAGCTGCAAGAAGGCTTGGTAAAACTCTATCTGAGCTACGTATTATTAGTGCCCACTTAGGTAATGGTGCTTCTGTTTGCGCTATTCAGGGTGGTAAATCCATTGATACTTCCATGGGTTTCACTCCATTGGAAGGGTTGGTTATGGGAACCCGTTCAGGGGATCTAGACCCTGCCATTCCCATTTGGATGATGCGTGAACTGGGCATGTCCTTTGATGAAGTGGATAACCTCTTGAATAAGAAGAGTGGCGTTTTTGGGTTAGTCCGGGGTAGAAGCTTTGATATGCGGGATATTGAAGATTGGATGGCAGCGGGTGATGAAGAAGCCAAGAAGGCCATGGAGGTTTACTGCTACCGTTTGAAGAAGTACATAGGTGGTTACGCTGCTGTCATGGGTGGGGTGGACGTGCTCATTTTCACAGCAGGTGTGGGCGAAAACTCACCTATTGTCCGTGAGATGGTTTGCGAAGGCTTGGAGTTTCTTGGCATAAAGTTGGACAAGGAGAAAAACAATTCTCGTGGAGATGCTATAATAAGCGCTGCAGATTCTAAAGTGGTGGTCATGTCCATCAAGACCAACGAAGAGCTCATGATCGCCCGTGATACTTACGAGATTGTGAGGGGATTGACATAGACGAAATAAGAACGATTGATCTAAATGCCGTAAGGCGCGAAAAGGGCTATAAAAAGCTGGATCTGTCTTTACTACAGGATAGCCTGCAACTCCCTTACGAGGTTAGAAACCTACAAGGAACCTTGGAGGTGGAACAGTGGGAGTTTGCAAAATTCGACCTTAGAGTAGACGGATCTGTGGATGTAAGAGTGCCTTGTGACCGTTGCGGTGAAATGTTCTGGCAGCACATAGAGCTTGGTAGTGAGGAAGTTTTCATTATTGGTCGTGAACCAGTGCCCACTGGAGAAGAAAAAAGACTTTCAGAAGAGGACATTTCAACTTTTTACACACCAAACGGCCAAGTGAATGTGATAGAATTGTTGAGCGAATACATCCTTAGCAGTTTACCGACAAAAGTTATCTGCAGGGATGAATGTCCTGGGCCTGTAGAGCTTCTTGGTGAGCTGCAGTTTGTTGAGTTCATATTGGATGAAGGAGGGAAATAATACATGGGTGCACCAAAGAAGAAACCAACACGGATGAAAAGAGATCAGAGAAGAGCTCATTTCAAAGCCACTGTACCGAACTTAATCGAGTGTCCGCATTGTCATGAGCTCATACCATCTCACACGGTTTGTCCTAACTGTGGATGGTATGGTGGGGAAGAAAAAATCAAGATTGAGAAGGAAGAGAAAGGCTAGTTAAAAATGAAAATCGCCCTGGATCTCATGGGCGCAGATCAACCTCCGGGCGTTTTGCTGGAAGGTGTGTACCGTTACGCCCATGACCATCGTGATGAGGATGAGCTTCTCGTTTTGGTTTCGAAAGGTGAGGTAGTAAGGGATTCCAGTAGCGTCAGAGTAGTTTATTGTGACGAAGTAGTGAAGCAAGAGGACGAACCTACGGTGGTGCTAAGAAAACGAAACAGTAGTATGTGCAAGGGCTTAGAAATGGTTGCTAGCGGCGAGGTAGAAGGCCTTATAAGCTTCGGCAATACCGGAGCTTTGGTCATTGGTGGCGTTGCTTATGTCAAAAGACTGGAGGCTCATATTAGGCCAGCCATTTGTGTCGCCATGCCTTCTGTGCAGGGTTCCACATGGGTATTCGTAGATGCGGGAGCAAATGCTGATGTGGACCCTGCTGATCTTTTAGATTTTGCTGCCTATGGTTGTGCCTACTATAAATCTTTGGAAGGACATGATGCTGAATCTGTTGCCCTTCTTAACGTTGGAAAGGAAAGACATAAGGGTTCGAAATTGATTCAGGAAGCAGCTAAACTTATGACTGATGTGCCTGAATTTGTTGGTTTTGTGGAACCAGATCAGCTCCTTTTACCAGCTGTGAATGTGGTAGTAACGTGGGGACTTCTCGGCAATGTCTTTCTTAAAACTGCTGAGGGTGTACTGGAAGTGGTGAAACACACACTGAAGGACATTAGTCAGAAGGGCCTCAAAGAGAAAATCGGTTTGGGCTTAGTAAAAGGGAGTTTATACCAAACGTTTAAGAAATTTGATTATCGAACCTATGGTGTCAGTCCTATTTTGGGTTTGAAAGGTAATGTGTTAAAGGGACATGGTAAAAGTGACCCTGAGGCGGTATATAATGCTCTGCGTACTGGTAAATTACTTATGGAACGAAATACCATTGGCGCAGTGAAGGAGGAACTAGTAAGGTGGAGAGAGAAAAGATCTTCCAGGAGCTAAAGAACATCCTAAAAGATACTGTTACTGTTGAAGAGGAAGAGATCACCATGGAGTCAGATCTGGTGAATGACCTTAACTTGGATAGTTTGGATTTAGTAGACCTTGCTCTTAGTGTGGAGCAGGTTTTTGGATTTGAATTCAGTGATGAGCAGTTGCAACAGATAAAAACGGTTAAGGATGTAGTGGATATAATAGAATCAAATCTTTATACTAAATGAGGATTTATCCTGTTTTCCTTTCTCACGCTGGATGCAGACAACGATGTGTGTTTTGTAACCAGAGGGCGGCTGAGCGCATTAAGCCATGGAAGGAAAGCATTGAAGAAGCCTTTCATTACATCCAAAAAAGTAATCTGGTTTATGACGAAATAGCTTTCTATGGCGGTACGCCAACTAGCTCGGAAAACCTTTTGAAGGACATACTTCAGCCCTTTCAGACTTTTCTAAAGATCGGAAAGATAAAGGGCATAAGAATTTCTACTCGACCAGACGAAATAAACGAAAGCATAATCCAGATACTCGTTGATTACGGCGTAAGCACGGTAGAGATTGGAGTAGAGAGCTTTTCAGATGAGGTTCTACGTTTGTCTAAGCGGGGTCATACGGAGGAAGATGTAAAACGGGCGCATGAGCTGTTAAAAGGACGTTTTCGGGAAGTCTTTCAACTCATGGTCGGGCTACCGGGTGAAACTGACCGCCACAGAGAGGAGACCATTTCCAAGACGGTTTCCCTTAAACCATGGGGGGTAAGGTATTTCCCAACATTGGTTCTTCGCGGGACTGAGCTGCAGAAAATGTACGAGAGCGGTACTTACCAGCCCTTGTCCATGGAAGAAGCACTTTACTGGTCTCGCAGAGCATATGAGAGTTTCATGGCTGCTGGCATAGCGGTTTTGCAGATAGGCCTTCATAGCTCCGAATTCCTGTCAGAGGAATTGGTGGCAGGTCCTTACTGCGGTAACTTTGGAGAATTGGTTAGGGGTGTGATGTAAAATGGGCCTTTTAGATGGTTTTAAAGCGTTTTTTCATCAAACTGTACTGAAGATGCAGGGAAAAGCTCTTACTCCCGAGCAGGAGGAAGAGCTGCTTTCAAAACTAATCATGGCTGATTTTAGTCTGAAGAAGGCTCAAGCACTTTTGGAACAGATTAAGGAGAAAGGCAACAACGTAGATGTCATAAGAGAAGTTCTCTTGAGTGAAGCTCCACCTTTTGAGCCTCTCAGAGATACCAGCGTGCCTTCAGTATTCTTTATCATAGGTGTGAACGGTGTAGGAAAAACTACCACAGTAGCAAAGTTAGCACACATGTACGCAAAACAAGGAAAGAACGTTGTCGTTGTGGGTGCAGACACCTTCAGAGCTGCTGCACAAGATCAATTGAGCACGTTAGTGAATCGCATGCCTGTTACATATGTGGGTGGGGAACGTGGTTCGGACAGCGGTTCCATTCTTTACAAGGCCCTTTTAGAGAACCCGCAGGCGTCTGTTTTTTTGGTTGACACAGCTGGGCGAATTCACACTTCCAGGGCCTTAATTGATGAGTTGAGCAAACTTATCAAAGTTGGCAAGAAGTTTTCTGAGGAATTCCCTCAGGAAGTGCTACTTGTATTGGATGGTACGCAAGGGATTCAGGGTTACCGTCAGGCCATGTCGTTTGTCCAGGGTACGCCCATAACGGGTTTAGTACTAACGAAAATGGATAGTACGGCAAAGGGTGGAATGATCTTTTCGATTTGGGATGAGCTAAAAATCCCTGTTAAACTGGTTTGTTTCGGTCAGCAGCTTGATGACATTGATTTCTACAGCCCACAAAGGGTTGTCGATGCCATCCTTGGGAATAACGGCGGTGGTAATAATGACTGAGCAATCAGTGGAAACTGTCATGCTTAGAGCTGTTAATCTGGCGCTTGACGAAATAGGGGAGTACTGGTGCAGTGCAGTCTCATGGGAACCTAAAGGTGTGGATGATCGCGTAACGTTTCTGGATAAACAGATTGAGAAGAAACTACAGAGTTTTCTGCAAGGATACAGCAGTTACGGTTTCATGGGTGAAGAATACGGTGTGAAGAGTCGCGGGGAACGTTTGTGGGTGTTGGACCCCATAGATGGTACCGTGAATTTTACTGTCCGTCTGCCCATGGTTGCTGTCTCTTTGGCACTCATGGAAGGGGACAAGGCCGTTTTAGGGGCAGTGGGGGAAGCAGTTAGCAAGCGTATCTATTGGTCTGATGGTAAACATCTTTTTTTGGATAATGCCGTGGTAAGTAACAGTAGAAAGGTTAGTACTTTGGAGGAAGCATTTGTGGGTTTGGGGACGCCCCGAAAAGACGATCCCTTTGCTGCTGGTTATGGTAAGTTTTTGTCAGCGGTCCAAAAAAAAGCAATGCGTTTAAGGATGCTGGGCTCGGCTGCACTGGGTTTGACCTACGTCGCTTCAGGTGCGTTGGACGCATTTCTTCTACCACGTTTTGAACTGTGGGACGTGGCAGCTGGAAGGTTGTTGGTGGAAGTATCTGGTGGCAGCTACTGGCAGGAAGGTCCAAATAGTATTCTCATTGCAGCGCGCAATGAAGCCCTTCTGGAAGACCTTAAACAAATTTGGTATGGTGTGAACTCCTTATAACCAATAATACTGCTATTTGTTGACCTGATTGGTTTTAGCTGACAACCTTTTTTGTGCTTCAAGCGCGATTATTTGGTGATTGCATGCTAAGTATCATCTGCATTGATGCCGTGGTTGGTTTTCCTGATCGCATGGTTCTGACATTGTCATTTGTTAATCTACCTGATTTACAATGGTTATTGGGAACACTATCCTGTAACGTGGTTTGAAGAAAAGCCTCTGTCATGATAAAATAATTCTGTTGTTTGGTTACACGTGTTGGGGGATCGTCTAATGGGCAGGACGCAGGACTTTGGATCCTGTAGTGGTGGTTCGAGTCCACCTCCCCCAGCCATTATAGGGGGTGATGGGGTTGGGTAAAAGCATTTCCAAAGCAAGAACATTGGGTGAAATTGGTTCTATTCTGTACGTGATCAGTTTGGTCATTCCGAACGCCATTCTCTTAATTGGTGGTGTGGTACTGCTTCTGCTGTCGGTTCTGGACATCGTTAGGGACACGGAGTATAAAGGTTCTGGAAACTCATTTATTATCGCCATGATCCTGGACATAGTGTGGCTTTACGTTGCTGCGTTTGCAGTAGCACTAACGCTGGGAGCTTATAAGGCTTATGTTGAAAGGCCTGGCGCTGACTGTATGGGCCCCATGTGCGACCGCCTGTTTCCCAATCCCTTTGGACCGGGAGGGGCCGGAAGAACTGTTGTCATGGCAGCATTAGGGGCGGCCATTATTGCGTACGTTATTAACATAATTACGGGCATACTTTATAGAAACATTTACAAGAATGTGGGCAAAATAACTGGTGTTTCATACTTTGAACGATCGGCTAATTGGATTTTCTGGGGAAGGATTCTCAGCATTGTCCTTGTGGGACTGGTAGTGGATCTTGTTGGCAGGGTCATGCTAGCAATTAGCTTTTTCCATCTACCGGATTTCTTACCAAGTAATGAAGAAGAGGCTCAGTCAATACAAGAAAAGGATTCTGGACCTGAGTAGATTTTTCCCAGCGTTTTTGCGTAGTAGCATAAGCCATTAAGAAAAAGGGCCCCTTACGGGGGCCCTTTTTCTTACGCTATCCGCACTTGCTATAGCCGCAATTGGGGCACATGAGGCAGCCTTCGGCGCTTACCATGGGTGTGCCGCATACCGGGCACAGTGTTACGCCCATGCTATTTAGGAGTTCTTGGACACGCTCATCGCCGTAAACTGCTTTCATGGTGTCTATTTGTTCTTTATCGAGCTTAGGTGGAGCTGTGGTTTTTTTACTAGCATTTGTCTCTTCCAAAGTCAATGAAAAAGAAGTTGCACTCTTCAAGCCATTTCCCAAAATATTCAGTCCTTTACTGACGGCTTCTTTTAATGCAAGAGCAATACCGTGGGCAGTGCTTCTTAGGCCTTCAGGGGAGAGCTTGTAGCTTACTGGATCTACCGGTTGCACCAATTGGTCCACGATTTCGTCCAGTGGAATACCGTACTGCAGGGCAATGGAGACAAGTCTTGCTACGGCTTCAATTTCAGCTGGTGCTACTGATCCACTGGCATTTGTGAATACCTCTATGGGACGGCCGTTTTCGTCCACATTTACGGTAACGTATAACGTACCTGTGCCTGTTCTGAATTTCTTCGTGAAACCTGTAAGCACCTCTGGTCGTTTCGGGAATATCCTCTTTGGTCTTGGTTCTTGAGTTTCTTCTGATGAACGTTCTTTGGGCGAAGTTGATGGCACGTTAAGTACCTGCAGTTCTAGTGACTTATCTCTGTATACGGTAATGGACTTCGTTCCTAGTTCATAGGCCAGGAGATAGATGTTTTCTATGTCTTCAACAGTGGACTGGTAAGGAAGATTCACCGTCTTAGAAATGGAGCTGTCTATGTTCTCCTGCCATGCTGCTTGCATGCGCACATGCCATTCTGGAGCGACTTCCATGGCAGTGGGAAAAGCATTTCTTATGTCCTCTGGCAGATCTTCTAAATCCCGCAGTTTACCCTCGTTTTCTATGATTCTTTGAACCAATTCTTCGCTGTACAGCTCGCGTTCCTTTAGTACATCCAGCAACGTGGGTTGGACTTCGTGGAAGGTACCTGCTGTGATTTTCCTTTCAAAAGCCAAAGCAAAGTAAGGTTCAATACCACTGTTTACGTTTGCTAGTATAGATAATGTTCCTGTGGGAGCTATGGTGGTTACGGCAGCGTTTCTCATGGGAATGCCGAGCTCTTTCCACTTACTTTGATCATAAAACTCAAACACTCCGCGTTCCTGGGCAAGCTCCTGGGAAGCCAGGTGGGATTTCTCCTTTAAGAATGCTCCCACTTTTCTTGCTTCTTCTAGAGCTTCCTCGGAATCGTATGGTATGCCAAGTAAAGACAAAGCATCAGCCCACCCCATCACGCCTAAACCAATTCTTCTTGCTTTTTTTGCATAATCCTCGAGTTCGGGTATGGGGTAGTCGTTAGCTTCAATGACGTTATCCAAGAAGCGTACTGCCAATCTTATGGTTCGCTGGAATTTCTCCCAGTCCCACTGGTAACCGCTGTCTGTTTTCTTCAGCATGTGTTTGAGGTTTATGGAGCCCAAATTGCAAGAACCGTAAGGCGGCAAAGGCTGTTCACCGCACGGGTTGGTAGCTTCAATGCGGCCATCATCTAGGTAGTCCAATTGATTAATGCGGTCGATGAAGATAATGCCTGGGTCTCCTGTGCGCCAGGCATTCTCAGCTATTTTGTGCATTACTTCACGTGCATTGAGCTCTCCCACTACTTCTCCAGTATGGGGTGCCACGAGCTTAAACGTAGTATCTTCCTTGTAAGCTTGAACAAACTCTTCTGTAACAGCTACAGAGATATTGAAATTATGGAGTGGACCTTGGCCACTGGTGTTCTCCTTCTTGGCGTCGATGAATTCCAAGATGTCTGGATGGTGAACGTTTAGAACACCCATCTGTGCTCCGCGCCTCTTACCTCCCTGTGCCACCACATCTACCATGACATCGTAAATGTGCATAAAAGACACAGGTCCAGAGGATTTTCCACCACTACTCTTAACGAGAGAGCCTTTTGGTCTTAAACGGCTAAAGGCATAACCTACACCGCCACCTGCTTGCATTATTTTTGCAGCATCCCATAGGGTCTTAAAAATACCGTCGATGCTGTCTTCTATGGGGAGTACTATGCATGCTGACATAAATCGTCTGCCTCTGTACTTGGGATCTTTAGGCAAACCTGCATGAAACAACGTAGGGGTATTTGGTAAAAAGTCGCGTTTCCAAAGTATGTCGAAGAAGTCCTGTTCCACGGATGAGATTTGTTCAGATGTGGCGCCCCAAACAGTCTCAATCTGTGCCAGTCCATGTGCTACACGGTGCATAAGCTGTTCAGGGGTTTCCACGATGTTGCCGTTTTCGTCTCTGAGAAGATATCTTTGTTCTAGGACTCTTAATGCTGTTTCGCTCCACTCCAATTCCATGGCTTCTTACCCTCCACCAAAAAGTTTTTCCAATTCTTCGTCCAGAATACTGCCCACTGTGTTGCCATCAGCTTTTCCCTTTAGCTCCTGCATCAATGAGCCCATAATCTTACCTCGCTCCTTCATGCTTTTTGGCTGTAGTTTTTCTATGTGGTTTCTTACTACCTGCCTAATTTCTTCCTCTGACATCAAAGGCGGCAAATAGCTCTCTAAAACGGAAAGCTCTGCCTTTTCCTGTTCTAAAAGGTCTGTTCTGCCTGCTTTCTGGTACATCTCAATGGCTTCTCTACGTTTTTTAACTTCTTGTTTGATTACCTGCAGCACATCGTTGTCATCTGCTTCTCCCATTTTCTGCACTTCCAGGTTTTTTGTGCCAGTCACCACAGACCGTACTACTTCCAATTTAACGCTATCTTTGGCCTTCATGGCATTCTTTAGGTCTTCTTGTAATTTTTCCTTTAGGGACATGATATGTTAATGCGCCTCCTTTTGCTGGAGTTGTAATATAATCGTAACACCAATAAGGAAGTATGTATGTGAAGACCAAATAATGTGGAAAGAGGAGAAAATGCTGTGACGCATTACCTTTCAGTGGAGGGGCTCTTTAAGCTGGAGGTCACTCATGGAGGACCTTTCTGGGAAGCAATAAAGGCTAAACAAGATTGCTTAACACTGCTGGAGAAAGAAGAGGCTGTTGCCATTCATGTGGGTGAGGACATTCTCCCATTGCAAGCTCCAGTACTCAGCGATGGAGCACTAAGACTTGTAAGAAGGGGAACTGTACTGGGTCAACGCATTGCTGAGCGATCCTCCATGTTCGTAGTTGGAATGGCGGCGTACAGACTGTTTGGTAAAAAGTACATGGAGGTTAAGTACTCCTATGGTTCAGGAATCTTTTGCAGCATGGATGAGCCCCTAAAGGATGAGGAAATAAAAGCGCTGAAACAGGAAGTGCAAAAACTTATTGAGGAAGACATACCCATAAAGTGGTCTGTTGTAAATGTTGGCGCGGAAATCCCCAGTTCAATGTTTGTTAGGGGTGTTAAGAGTTTAACAAAATACCGAAATGTAAAACATCAATTATTCTACGGTGAGGATTATGGAGAGGTTTCTTGGCTTCCGCTTTTGCCCAGTACGGGCATGGTCAAGGGCATAAACCTTATAAACTATGCACCTGGCTTCGTAGTAGTTCCAGAAGATAGGCAGTTCGAGGAAATACCAAAACTGTTTCAAGCGTTCTTTGAATACGATCAATGGCTCAAGGTGCTTGGGATAAGCGATGTGGGCGACATAAATGCTTTAACTCAGGGTCGTGAGATTACGGAGCTTATTAAGGTAGCAGAGGCACTGCACGAGAAGAGAGTTTCCTACATCGCAGACGAGATTAAAAAGAAAGAAGCGAAGCTAATTCTTGTTGCTGGTCCTTCATCTTCCGGAAAGACAAGTTTTTCTCATAGGTTGGCAGTTCAGCTCCGAGTGAATGGATTAAGGCCAATCAATATGGGGACCGACGATTACTTTTTGCCTAGGGAATTGACGCCTCGCGATGAAGCCGGTAATTATGACTTTGATTCACTGGAGGCAGTTGATTTGGAAACTTTGGTGCAGGATATCAACCAGCTTCTGAATGGTGAAGAAATAGAAGTTAAAAAGTATGACTTTGTGCGAGGGGCACGAATTACACAGGAAAAAAAGCTCAAACTTCCTGAAAACGGAGTGCTCATTTTGGAGGGCATCCATGCTCTTAATCCGCGCACCACTCAGGGTGTGCCTGCTCATGTGAAATACAAGGTTTACGTGAGTGCATTGGCGCATCTTAACTTGGACGAAGTAAACCGCACTTACACGACTGATGCTCGGCTCATCCGTCGCATGGTCAGAGACAGTTTTTACAGAGCTTACTTAGCAGAAGAAACGCTTCGTCAATGGCCCTCAGTTAGACGTGGAGAAGATAAGTACATTTTCCCTTATCAACAGGAAGCTGATGCATTCTTTAACAGCGCTTTGCCTTATGAGCTTCTCGTGCTTAAACCCTTTGCTGACCCGCTGCTTTCTCAAATTCCAGAAACGGTCAAGGAATACCCTGATGCGTGGAGACTTAAAACATTGCTGAGTTACTTTGAAACATGTCCCTCTGCCTACGTTCCCAGCACCTCCATATTGCGTGAGTTCATAGGTGGCAGCGCGTTTGATGTTTATTAAGCGTTGAACATGCATACAGCTGCCATAATGAGTGTGTTTCCTCTATAATTGAATTAGAGCCATATGGCACGGTAACAGTGCCTAACAGTGTAAGTTTTCATATGTGCGTGTTTGTGGGTTTTGATGTGAATTGTGTGCATGATTTGTATGCCCTCAAGGTGGGCGGAGGAGGTTGATGCTGATATGATACCGTGGGTGGTGCTTGAAAGACTTTACCTGTACTATTCATATGTGGAATCACTACCACCTGAAATAAACTGGGTGTCCTCGCAGATGCTTGGTGAAGCATTAGGGATTTCACCAGACTTAGTAAGAAAGGATATGACTTACTGCGACATAAAGGGCAAGCCTCGTCAGGGTTACCCCGTGCAAGAGTTAAAAAGCTACTTACGAAAACTGTTGAAGTTGGACGTTAACGTTAAGTCCGTAATTGTTGGTGCAGGCAGACTAGGATCAGCTCTGGCTAACTATGATGGACTAAGGAAAAACAATATGCAAGTGCTGGCGCTATTTGATGTGGATCCCGAAAAGGTAGGAAAAAATCTGGGTGATATTCCCATACTTGCTCTTTCAGAGCTAGAAGGCTTTGTAAAGGAGAAGCATGTACAGTGTGGTGTAATCACAGTTCCTGCTAACAGCGCTCAGCAGGTCTGTGATCTCTTGGTTAGTGCCGGGGTAAGAGCTATTTGGAATTTTGCTCCTGCAGCTTTGAAAGTGCCTCACCATGTCCAGTTAAGGAATGAAAATATTGTGCAAGGTTTTGTACTCCTTAGAATACGAATGCTGGAGGTGAACTGAGGTGGACCGCGCAGACATTGTTAAGGAAGGCTTACATTTGGCAGGAGTACTTGCCTCTCAGAAGATGCTAACGGCACCTAAGGCGCTGGGTCGGGATAGCATCGATGTCAAGCTTATCGAAGACAGAGAAACATTAAGTACCATCTTGGATGAAGCGAAGAAGTTTCAAGATAAGTGGCCATTCTACAGTAGGGACGCAAAGACTTTGGAAGATAAGGATTTTATCCTGCTTCTGGCTTACGCAGAAGACAAGAAGCCAGCGAACCTAAATTGCGGTTTGTGTAAGATGGATTGCGACAGTGCTCGTCAAGGGAAAACCTTCTGTGTGTTTTCTGCCTTGGATTTGGGGATTGGCTTAGGGGTGGCAGTGGATGTGTTTAACGATTTTGGTGTGGACAACAGGATTCAGTGGACTTTGGGTGAAGCATGCAAGAGTTTGGGTTTATGCCCTGAAGGCAGCGTTGCCATAGCCGTTCCCATGCATGTGAGCAGCAAGAATGTGTTCTTTGATAGATTTTGGTGGGACAGGAAGTGAATGAGAAAAAATGCGGGTTTTGGTGACAGGTGATTGGCATTTAGGGGCTGTGACCTGGAGAAGAAAGCCACAGGATAGAACTCCAGAAATTCAAGCTTGTTTAAATGAAATATTAGATTTTCTTAGTCAAGAGCGAGTGGATTTAATTGCCGTTACTGGTGATTTTACTCATTATTGGGTTCCCTTAGAGGGTGAGAAACAGCGTTGGCTCATGGATTACCTTTATGCCTTGTCTGAACACGCACCCGTAGTTGGTGTTTTAGGAAACCATGATTGGCGTGGTTTGGTCAGCTTTGATAAGTTTGCGCGTAAAAAAGATGTTTACATCGTTGATAAATTTGGCCAATTGGAACTGAACTTAAATGGCACTAAGGTGTGCATAGTGATTTTGCCTTACTTTGATGCAAGAAAAGTGCTCCAGCCTTATCAAAAACTAACCAGTAATGGCGTGAAGGATACTGCGAAGCAAGTTGTATTGAATGATTTATCTCCTCGCTCATGCTCTTGGGATGCTAATTACAGAATACTAATAACACATGGTGTGGTAGAAGGGCTTGCTTATTCGGAACTGGGTGGTAATGATGTGCCCATACCCAAAAGTGCGCTGTCACAGTTTGATTTCGCCTTACTGGGACACATTCACAATGCTCAAGTGATAAAGGATGATTCCACAGGCAGAATTGTGGGATGTTACCCAGGCGGTGTGGCCAAGTTAGATTTTGGTGAAATGGGAAGTACGCAAGGCTTTTGGATTGTTGACTTAAGCCCTAAAGGCCCAGACTGCAAGCTTATTCAGTTTTCTTCACAGAAACCTCTGAAACGTGTGGAAGTCGCAGGACCGGTCACACCTGAAGTGCGTGAAGAAATCATGAGAACCAACGGTTATGTTAAAGCGGTGCTTAAAGAAGGCGATCTGGTCACCGTTCAAAAGCTGTATGACTTAGAGCCGGTGGTCGTAGTGGAACTCAAGAGTGCCGTAAGTAGTGGAAATGAAGGATCAACGGGTGAAGGAGAAAGCAAGGTTAGGTTTTCCTCTTTGGAAGAGGCCTATGGTTTGTATTTGAACCATTATCCAGAACTGGCAGAGGACAAGCGAGATGAACTTCTTAGGAGATTCTCTTCTTACTTGAGGAAAGCTAAGGAGAATAAGTCATGAAACCAAAAAAGCTCGAAGTTACTAATTTTCTGGGCCTGAAAAATCTTTCACTAGAGTTTCCAGAGCAGGGTGTATTTGTCATAACAGGACCTAACGGCTCTGGGAAATCATCCATTTTGGAAGCCATGTATTTTGCGCTTTATGGTAAGACAATGAGGCTTCCTGGTGATGTCAAAAACACCGCTGTCATAAACAGGAATGCTCAGCACAGTTCCGATAATCCGGCCAGGGCTGTTGTGAGTTTCACCTTTGTGCAGCAAGGCAAAGAATATCTGGTACGTCGCGAGCTGGTGAGAGGCGTTCATAAGAAAGATGATGTAAGTCATAATGCTTGGTTATACGACCTTAGCGGCCATGCCGGGCTTGTTCCTGAAACAGGTGTAGTTAAGGTAAACAACAAGGTTGAAGATATTCTGGGCTTGACGCCAGAGGTTTTTGCGGCAACGGTGTTCTTGGGTCAAGGTAAAATAACAGAACTTGTAGAGGCAAAACCAGATAAAAGACGTAAGATCTTTGATGCCATTTTGGAAACCGATCATTTAGTTAAAATGCAAGAACTTGTGCGCGGAGATCTTAGGGAACTGCAAACTAAAGTAAAGGCCCTTCTGGAACGTAAGGAGATTTTGGAACAAGGCCCTTCTGCCAAGGATTTGGAAAAGGAACTTCAAGACGTGGAAGAGAACATGAAGCAGGTTATTGAAAGGGTGCAGGTTTTTGAACAGGCTGCAAAAGAACTAGAAGAAGTGCAGAGAATCAAAGGAGATATGGAAAACACCGAGGCCGACATAGCGGCTTTAAGAAGTGAAATAGAAAAGCTTAAGGAAGCAGCTGAACGAGATACGAGAATAAGACTTATAAAAGAGCTCAGGTCAAAATATGCTGAGCTGGAGCAGTGGCAAATCCAGCTTGAGGAATTAACGAAGAACAAGGATAAGCTGGGAAAGGACTTGTCGAACTGGTCCGAAAGGATAAATGAGCTTAAACTAAGAGTTGTGCAGATCGAAGGACAGTTAAACAGTCTTGAAGATGATGTGCATTTATCTAAAGAGAAGGAAATCCTGGCTCAAAGCTTGGAGGATTTGAAAGCACTCCGCAGTTATTTAGAAGAAGCTTGGAATGCAATTGTTCAATGCCGCTTGACTAGCGAAGAAGTTCTCCAGCTAGTCCTCGAGGAAAGAAAACTCAAGTCTGAAATCAACAAATTGGAGCATTTTGTTGAAGTGGTTTCTTCGTCTGATGGGCTAATAAACAGTTATTTCAGTGCGAAGCAGAATATGGAAAAGGTGGAGAAAGAGAAACAGGAAGTTGAAAAAGAGCTATTCATACTGGAACAGTCCCAAGCGACCCTAAAAGAGCGTATATCCATTCTAAGTCAGGATTATCCCAACTTGGAACAGGACTTTTTGGTGAGCCGTCTAGCTGAACCTCTTCATGTTGGTGATACGTGCCCAGTCTGTGGCAGCGAAATTACCAAGCTTAGGGAGATTCCCTTGCCTGAGGACGTGCTTATGGAATTTAGCCAGCTGGAGATGGAGCGGTATCACCTGGAGCAGCAGCAGAGAATTATCAATGAAAGAAAAGCCAAACTTGACAAAGAGGAGATTGAGCTCCGTGAGGTCATTAAAGAATGTGAATCGCGGCTCGATCTGGCAGTTTTGGAAAAGATGGGAAGCGTGAAATCGTTTGATGCTTTTCAGATGTGGTTGTCTGCTCAGCGTGAAGCGTTACTGGAACGTAATCAGCGCGTGAGCCAACTTGAGGAGCAGATACAGTCTAAGAGAGACAGGTTAAAGAGTACATATTGCAGTACTTTGAAGCGGCTTTGCAATCAGAAGGAAATAAAAGAAGCCTTACTAAAAGGAAGCGTGGAAGAACAACTTTCACAAGCTGATCAAGGCATCGCGGAGATGGAAAGACGTAAGAAAGAGCTTGAAGCCTTTTCTCAGCAGGTAAGGGAGCAGCGACAGGATCTCATGCTTGCTTTGGCTGAAACCAATGTTGAACTTAGAAAAACTCAGGAGAGAGAAGAAGATATCAGAAATACTTTGCAGGAGACTATCCACCGCATGAAACAGCTTTCTGGCCAAGTCAGCACCTTATTAAGTGAGCTGAAAGAAGAACTTTCTAGAGCTCATATTAGCTATGAGGACTATGAGCTTCTGAAAAGCGAGCAGGAGAGCGGAGCTGCTGATCAGCTAAGGGCCTTAAAAGGTAAATTGGACGTACTTGAAAAGAGGTTGGAAGAACAGCGGAAGAAGTACTTGTCTTTGCTGGAGAACCGCGACGTAGCTAGTGAAGAGCTGCCAGTTCAGCTCGAACAAGCTAAGAGTGAATACGAAGTTCTTCTCGGTGAGCGAGGTCGCCTACAAGCTTCCATTGAACAAGCTTTGCAGAAAGAGGCCGAGTTGAACCAAGTAGAAGTGCAGCTTGATGCGTTGGAGAAGGAATTAAACATACTCAGCCGTCTCTCGGATGATTTGAAAGCGGACCGCTTTCCTGATTTTTACCGTGGGGAAATGATGAATGAAATTGTCTCCTCAGCTTCCAGCCTTTTGTGGGAAATGAGCGGTGGTCAGTTTAATCTGACCTTTGACTCAGATTCTTTCCGTTTCGACGTAGTGTTTGATGATGGACTTAGCTCTGACATAAGCAGTTTAAGCGGTGGTGAAAAGGTTTTGGTAGCTCTGTCTCTGGCGTTTGCAATAAGTCAACATTTTGCTGGGTCTCTGGAATCCATTTTTCTGGACGAAGGCTTAGCTTGGCTTGATAAGGAGAACAATACAAAGCTGGCACAGTATCTTCAGAATTTGGAAGACGGTGCCATTTTGGTTGGTATCGTCACTCATTCTGAGGAATTTGCTATAAACTTCCAAAGGCGGCTTTACGTGAATGGGGGGAAAGCCCAGTGGCTTTAATGTTTAAGAAGGAAACAGTAACCATGTTCAAAATGCTCTCTTTGCATCAAGGTGTGGAGAGGTCTTATTACGACAGCGAATTTGCCATGTGGGATAATTTACCGCCTTTGCCTGAAGACTTCTCAGGCCTGAACGTGGTATCTTGCACACCAGTCTTGCAAGGCGAAGAAGTACTAACCCGCCTAAGTGTGGAACAGATGAACAGGCCCATCGTCATTGTAGATGGTGTGCAAAGGCTGATGAGGCGAAAGCTTCAGAAAGACGGAAACTGGGTTTATTTGGTGGGTCTGGCTGCCGGCGCTGTGGAGGTGTGGCCCAAAGCTGATCTGCTGTTACCCACCTTAAGAAGGGAATTGGTACTTTTCGTACCTGAAGGGCTACTTGAGATGCCTTTTGAAGACGAGTATTACAATATTCCTTTTAGGTCAGTTGCTTACAATCCCAGGGATGAGAGAAGACCCTTGAACACCATAGTCAGTGAAAAGCGTTCTGCCTTGGAATTGTCGGCTTTGAATCAAGCGGTAAGCGAGTTGGGTGGGAAAGGCATCTTACTCAGGGATGGTCCTTTGAAGTTCGGGGATCCATTGACACGGGCAAATGGACCGGTAGGGTTAGTGAAGACTTTGGAGCCTCGTAGTAATGTGGACATTTTTACCAACTTTGTGAAGAAATTGGATCTTGGGCAGGTAAGCTGTCTATTGGAAATGGAAGATAGGAATGATACTGAAGAAATAGGTAAAAGGCGGTATTTCTCCTATTTACGGATCATGGATGTGGGCGATCCTTTTTCTTTGGAGGGTATAGTCCGTCTTGACATGGTTGGGCAGGAAGGTAGTGGTGAGGAGCTTGCAAAAACTGCCTTTATGGCAGCTGAAACAGTTTTTTCCTTATCCCGAGTAGGACCTTATTCACGTTCTCCTTACAATTTGATGACAGTGGACTGGTTGGAGAAGCACTTGAGGGCCTTGTTACCAGATCCTTCGGTAGTAAGTATTGAGGTAGCCAGGGAGGTGAACAAACTTGGCGGATAACATTATCGGCATCGTTTCGGGCATTGAGAAAAACACACCTACGGAGTTTTATGTGAACTTGTTTTCAGAGGATGGTAAAAGCATAAGGGTTCGCATTGGCGACGTGGTTCGTGTAAGTGTGTTTTACAACGACCAGGAAGTTATTTACTACGGTACCGTTTACGACATCCTTAGTAGGTGGGATAATGATGTGGATTCTGGATTCAAAGAGAAGGCGGTTTTTGAACAGGTAGTTCCCGGCAACAGGTTTTATATGGCAGCTGTGGCAGTTACTAGAGCCTTTTACAAAGGGCGTGAGGTTTTTGATGAACCGCTGTCAGTACCTGCCCCTGGCACGCCTGCTTTCTTGGTAACCGAGAAAGAAGAAGTTGAAAAAGCCTTGCGTTTTGATGAACTGAAAAGGCGTAAATCCCACTTACCGGTTGGAGTCATGATAAATGGACAACCTGCTTACATAGATTTGGGCTTTGTACTGGGTGAGAACGGGGCACACATAAATATAAGCGGTCAGTCAGGTGTTGCTGCAAAGACCAGCTATGCCACATTCCTCATGGCAGCCATGTTGCAGCGTGGGCAAGGAGAAGACAGGTATGCTAGTGCTCTTCGGGAAGGACGTTACATTGTGTTCAACATGAAAGGGGAGAGTTTGTTCTTCCTTGACTGTGACAGCGAGGACTGGCTAAAGGCTGACGAGGCAGACAGGCAAATGTGGAGTTCCATGTACGCAGCCATGGGACTTGATCCTGAATGGAAATTCCCTTTGGATAACATCCTTTACTGCGGAATCCCTAAAGGCGTTACCGCCAGGTTACTCGAAGAACCAGACATTAAGTCCAGAAGTGACGCTGGAGATAATTTACGCGTTTATGGGTGGGATTTCATAGATGTTATTCGATACCGCCTTTTAGAACTGGCGCTGGACCAGGAAGAAATGTCCATGAGTCAAAACATGCAGCTTCTACTTTTCAGTGTGCAGGAGAAAATGGAGGAACTTTTGGAACGTCTTGTCTTTGATGTGGATGCAGTTGTGACGGAGTTTACAAGAAAAGGTACCATTGGTAATAGAACTGTTGGAAGAGCTGGAGATAAGAGAGATATTTTTATCAGAGCCTTGCAAAATATCAAATGCAGTATTCCAGACAATGTCTACGAAAGAGTTCGCCTTGTACTGTACGCCTGCAATGAAGGACCTGAGCAGATTCTTGGTAGTTATGGTATTCCTCAAACTGTTGATGATTTAACCGACTACTTAAGAGGCGCTGTTTTAGGCGACAAAGCGGAAGTTTCTGAAGGTCAAGAGGGTGCGTTAAAGGAATGGAGCAAAGCCATCACTGAAAACGAAGTGGGTAGTGCCACTGTGTTTGCTTTTATAAGGCGGCTAAAACTGGCGAAAAAGGAAGGCTTGTCAAAGCTGTGGAGAGCTTTTCCTCATACCCTACAAGGGGAGGTTACCGAAGCTCCCAGTTTTAACTACAGCGTTGGAAGTGCATGGGACAGAAAAGGAGGCATCACAGTCATCGATCTGTCGAAACTTCATTCCTCCATGCAAGCATTTGTAGTGGGAGCAGTATTAAGGCAGGTTTTGGAGGCGAAAATGGCTCATCCAAAAGCCACAGAGGAGCCCGTTTTCATTTTCCTTGATGAACTGAACAAATATGCGCCGAGAACAGAAGGCGGAGCCATGGTAAAGCTGTTTAGGGACGTGGCAGAAAGAGGCCGTTCTTTTGGCGTAATCTTAGTAGGTGCAGAGCAAACTGCATCTCAGGTGGATTTTCGCGTAGTTACGCAGAGTTCTACCACTGTCGTTGGCCACCAAAAGGCAGCAGAGCTTAGCCACGACGAATACAAGCATTTATTACCACGGCAGCGAGAGATGGCTTCTTCGGTGGGCCCTGGTGTAGTATTTGTTGATCAGCCGTTTCTAAGGGTGCCCATCATGGTAAAGTTTCCTATGACCAGATGGTCTACGAAAGAAACCAAGGTTACGACGCAAGGGTTTGGCTTAACTGACATTTTTGGATAACACGCTGTAGAAAGAGAGCATGTAGGAGAAACCTAAAAGAGAGCAAAAAAGGAGAGTGAAAAACATATGAACGCCGATCTCCATGTTGAACTCATTAAAGAAATACCTGAACCTCAGAAGGTTAGCAATTGGAACGATTTTTTGGAAGGTGCTGAAAGTTTCATGACAGCTTTGGAGGCTCGGTACGAGGAAGAAGGGTTGTACTTCAGTGCTGAGATGCGTCTTTATTCTGGCATGGAAGCAGGCGATCTGATCATGGCTTCTACTCTTTATGAAGTGGAGTTGGTCAAGGCTAAAGATTTAGTCCTTGCTTTAGATGCGTGGGCAAGAGAAAACGGGTTTACCCTGGGCGAAGTTTCTTTAGAATTCCGTAGCGAACAAGATGTGGTACCCAGATTGAACGTGCCGCGGTTGCTAGCTGAAACAGGCGTGAAGATGGAAGTGGAAAAAGGTAAAGTTGCTCTGGTTTTCACTCCTGGTTCCATGAAAGATTTTTCTTCGCTGTTCACCACGGTGATTGAAGATCTTAGTAAATGAAGAATAAGCGCAAATGAGGTCAGAGTGGATCAAGTGCTATTGCTTCTTTGTTTTTGTGTAAGATTGCGCCATGGCTAAGGCGGAGAGATTACTTTGGAGATGATGTTAGAAACACCACGTCCGTCGCTGTCTACGGCGTACACCGTTACATTCATGTTGCTGCTTCTTTCTGCAGGCAGCCGCGTGAATTTGTAGCTGAAAGTGCCGTTAAAATCTGTTCTAAGTACCATGATCAGTCGGTTATTAGACCAAAATGTTACGTAATAGGCGCCGCCCTTGTTACCTTTAGTCACCTTACCGCTAAACACTACCCAATCAGCTTTTATTTCATCGGCCGTTGGGTAACTAAGCTGTAGTGACAACGTTTTTGACGCAGTGGTGGCCTGAGAGGGTGTAGGGAATCCATAAGATACTACGGGTGCACTGCCTGTTGCCGTTCCCGGTGTGGTAGTCGCTGTGCATACTTCTTTGACAACGGTTACTGTTTCTACTACTCTTTCTGGAACACAGGTGGAATTGTTAATGTTTGGTCTGCCGGCAAGGATGAGCAGTGCTCCCAAGAAAAGCCCTATGGCAAAAAGTAAAACCCCCGACACGGTTTTTCTGTTTTGTGGACGCTCAGGATAATACATGTATTTTATTTTATCAGAATTCCACCTTTTGCGTTGTAAAATTTAGCCATGGAGCGCATTAGAATGGTTTTAGCTACTGGAAATCTGGGCAAGGTCCGTGAGATTTCTCAGTTGATAGGTGACGTTGTGGAGTTGATTCCTTACGAAGGTGCGTTACCTGAAGAGACTGGAACTACTTATGCTGAAAATGCTTACATAAAAGCAAAAGCTGCATTTGATAAGTACCATTTACCTTCATTGGCTGACGATTCAGGATTGGAAGTGGACTTCCTCGGAGGACAGCCGGGTATTCACAGCAATAGGTTCCTGGGCCTAAAATCGGATCAAGAGAAATACATGAGAATACTGGAGCTTTTAGAAGGTGTGCCTTGGCAGAAGAGAACAGCTCGTTTTCGGTGTTTGGTTTGTTATGTGGATAGAACTGGAGCTGCTCATTACTTCGAAGGAGTAGCAGAAGGTTATATAGCAACTGAGCCAGCTGGTGAAGGCGGATTCGGCTATGATCCTGTTTTCTACTATCCTCCGCTTCAAAAAACCTTTGCGCAGCTTCCAGCACAGGTCAAGAATCAGATAAGTCATCGGAGCCAAGCATTTCTTAAGTTCAAGGAGTATTACTTGAGCACAATCGAAAGTATGCGAACACCCCGACGAGGAGGAGAAGATAAACATGAATGATGGAAAATTTGAAGCACAGTACGATGCCACTGCTGAACTTAAATGGGCAAAAAAGTGGAAGGAAGATAAGGTTTTCCACAGTGAGATCGACAAAGCCAAGCCGCGCTTTAGTATTGTCATACCTCCTCCAAACGTTACTGGCTCACTGCACATTGGGCATGCGCTGGACTTGTCGCTTCAAGATGCCATTGTGCGTTACAAAAAAATGAACGGGTTCAATGTCTGCTGGGTTCCAGGCACTGATCATGCAGGCATAGCAACTCAGAACGTTGTGGAGCGTGCTTTGCTTCAGCAAGGCATACGTCGTCAGGATCTGGGACGAGAGGTTTTCTTGGAAAAGGTTTGGGAATGGAAGGAGCGCTATGGCAATACCATTTTAGATCAGATAACACGACTGGGCTGCGGAGTAGATTGGGACAGGCTGCGTTTCACCATGGACCCGGTGTGTGCCAGAGCCGTGCGTCGGGCATTTAAAGAGCTCTTTGATAGAGGCCTCATTTACAAAGGACACTACATGATCAATTGGTGTCCACGTTGTGGCACTGCCATTTCTGACCTTGAAGTGACTTATGAAGAAGAAGACTCACATTTGTGGTTTATAAGATACCCCTTTGAAGACCAGAAGGGCTTCATAGTTGTGGCCACGACTCGTCCAGAAACCATGTTAGGAGATACTGCCATTGCCGTGCATCCTGACGATGAACGTTACAAGAATGTTGTGGGAAAGCATGTCATTCTTCCATTGGTAGGAAGGAAAATCCCTGTCATTGCGGATGAAAGTGTGGATCCCGAGTTCGGAACTGGAGCAGTAAAAGTTACACCTGCTCACGACCCAACTGACTTCGCCATTGGCCAAAGGCATAACCTTGAACCCATTCAGGTTATCGGACTTGACGGTTCAATGACTGAGGAAGCAGGTATTTTCAGTGGTATGGACCGGTTTGATGCTCGCAAGCAAATCGTGCAAGCTCTTGAAGAGCAGGGCTATCTTGAAAAGGTAGAACCTTACAAGCATGCCGTGGGCCATTGTCAGAGGTGTCACACTGTGGTGGAGCCCATGCTTTCTGACCAATGGTTTGTTAAGTTAACAGCCATGGCTGATGAAGCAAAACGTGTAGTAGAAACAGGTGAAGTGCAGATCATCCCAGAGCGCTGGATAAAGGTCTACCAAGATTGGATGGACAACATACGTGATTGGTGCATATCCAGACAGATTTGGTGGGGGCACCGCATTCCTGTTTATACCTGTGAAGAATGCGGATACGTGTTTGCCAGTGAAGAGGAAACAGTGGAGCAGTGTCCAAAATGTGGTGGGCCAGTAAAACAAGAAGATGACGTGCTGGATACATGGTTTAGTTCTTCTTTGTGGCCCTTCGAGGTGTTCGGGTGGCCTGAGGAGACTGAAGATTTGAAATATTATTACCCCACATCACTGCTCATAACTGGCTACGACATATTGTTTTTCTGGGTTGCTCGCATGATTTTCATGGCAACCACACTAACAGGGCAGATACCTTTTGAAGAAGTGTTTCTACATGGCCTTGTCTTAGATGAACATGGGCAGAAGATGAGTAAGTCAAAAGGTAACACGGTTGACCCCATGGACATGATTGATGAGTATAGTGCTGATGCACTTCGCTACGCTCTTGTATCAGCCATGAGTTTGGGCGGTCAGGATGTGAATTTTTCCGAGTCCAGGGTAGAGCACGGTAAAAATCTCACAAATAAGATATGGAACTCCGCTCGCTATGTTCTGAGTGTTTTGGAGGGTAAGCAGCTGGATACAACACCAAACCAGTTTAGCATAGCTGATCGTTACATACTAAGCAGGTTGGAGCAGACAAAACAATTTGTTAGCGAATGTTTTGAGGCTTATGATTTCGGCGCCGCTCTGAGGGAAATAGAGAGTTTCTACTGGAGTGAATACTGCGATTGGTACATTGAGATGTCAAAGGTGGATCCCAATTACAGTACCTACTGGACGCTCAAAGAGGTTTTGGAGCAGTCATTAAAGTTGTTCCATCCTTTCTTACCTTTCGTGACTCAGGAAATTTGGGATCGGATGGGGCATAGTAATTACCTGGTTGAGGAATCTTGGCCAAAGCTTAGCGAGCATGTGGTTGATGAGGAAGCCATTGAGAAAGTTGCCACAATGAAAGAAGCTGTTAGAGGGCTAAGAAATCTTCGTGCCGAACTGGGCTTAAAGCCAAGCCAGAGAATACCAAGTGTTTTCTTACAGGGAAATATGGAAGAGTGGGAAGAGTTCTTCCCCTACATAAAATTCCTTGCACGCGTGTCAGAAATTGAGCACTCATCACAAACTATTTCAAATGCCTACAGCGTAGTTGTCGGAAACACAGTGTTCTTTGTGCCATTAGAAGGTTTGGTAGATATTGACAGAGAAAGAAAACGTCTGCAGAAACAACAAGCCGATTTAGAGAATCGTATAGCCATATATGACAAGAGGCTGCAGAACGAGGATTTCATCAAAAAAGCACCACAAGAGGTTGTGGAAAAGCAGAGGGAAGAGCGTAAAGCATTGGAGGAATCACTCAGTAAAGTGATTAAGAGATTGAGTGAACTGGGGGGATGAGTTGTGCCTGTATTGGGCATCATTTCTTGTCATCCGCCTATAATCATTCCTGAAATAGGCGGAAACGAAACGAAAAAAGTGCAGAAAACCATTGATGCACTTAAATTAGCCGCATCTGAAGTGGAGAAGTTTAATCCTGAGGTGACACTCATAATGTCACCTCATGCAGTGGCTTTGAATGGGGAAAAGGTTCCAGTCCAGGTCACCGATAAATACACAGGCGATTTTGGTGATTTTGGTGCTCCTCACGTGACCATGCGTTACGATTGTTCTTCTAAGGATGCCTATGCACTTAACGGATGCGGCGCATTAGCTATTCGTTATGGACTCATGGACCATGGTTCCATGGTACCTCTTTACTACTTACGCCCTAGCTCCCCATTGGTAATTATGGGCTATGCATTTTTGCTCTCCACCAAAGGTTACATTACTTTTGGCTCCTGCATGAGACAGCTTTTTGAAGGTAGAAGAGTTCTCTTCATTGCTTCAGGAGATCTCAGCCATAGGCTGCTTCCTGATGCACCAGCAGGATATCATCCAGACGCAAAGCGGTTCGACTTAAAATTGGTTGAAGCGGTTAAGGATTGGTCACTGGACAAGTATCTACTTCTGGAAGATTTTAGGGATTCAGCTGGTGAATGCGGTTATTGGTCCATAGCCACGCTTTTCGGTTTTATGGGCCCAAAGGCTGAGAGCGATGTCCTGAGCTATGAAGGGCCTTTCGGCGTGGGCTATGCGGTGGCAGTTGTGAAAGAATCGGGTGAGTGAGCACCATGGCTGAAAAAATGCATCATCCTTATGTGGAGTTAGCTAAAAAAGCTTTGGAAACGTTTGTACTCACCGGTAAAGTCATACCGGCTCCGGAGCCTTTACCTGAACTTTTTAGCGGAAGGGCTGGCTGTTTTGTCACACTCATGGAAAATGGAGAACTTAGAGGCTGTATTGGTACCATTGAACCTGTTTATGACAACCTGGCACTGGAGATTATCAACAATGCCATTGCCGCTGGGACTGAGGATCCACGGTTTCCACCTGTTAGGGCTGATGAACTGCCTTATCTGGATTACACTGTAGAGGTACTGGGACCCCTTGAACTCGTTAGGGATCTATCTGAGCTTGATCCAAGAGTGTACGGAGTTGTGGTTCAGTCCAGCGTTAGACCTCTACGTAAGGGTGTGTTGCTGCCAGACATTGAAGGTGTGGACACAGTTGACGAGCAAATCAGAATTTGCCGACTGAAAGCTGGTATAAGTGGCAGTGAACCAATCATTCTTTATAGGTTCCGTACTGAGAAGTTTAAATGAAGCTTTACGTTGAAACTGATAAAGGTATAATTTGTCTGGCTTGTCCCAGGGCGTGCAATCTTTCTTCTGGTAGAGGATATTGTGGCGTTCGTTCTGTTAAGGATGGCAAGTTTTCCTGTGATGTATGTGAACTGGTTAGTAGCATAGCCAATGATCCTATTGAGAAAAAGCCAGTTTTTCACTATTTGCCTGGTTCCACGGTGCTATCTGTGGGAACGTTGGGTTGTAATATGCGCTGCATAGGTTGTCAGAATTGGGAGATTGCTCACGCTGATTTAGATACTTATCGTTGGAACCTCCAAAGAATAACTGCCAGTGAGCTTGTAGCATTGGCAAAGCGTGTAAGCGACGGTTTGGCTTGGACTTACAATGAGCCCACAGTATGGGCAGAATACGTATATGATGGAGCTTCTCTGGCTAAGGAAGAAGGTCTGTATACGGTTGTGGTCACCAATGGTTACTATTCCCTTCAAACCTTTAAACTGTGGGAGCCAGTCGTTGACGTCTTTCGTATTGACCTTAAGGGCTTCACTGACGAGACCTATGATAAGTTTGCCCCCGATGTTAAGGTAAGTGTGATTTTGGGCAACATTGAGAGAGCGGTTTCCTCTGGAAAACATGTGGAGGTAGTGACCAATGTCATGCCAGGCGTGAATGATGTTGATTTGGAAGCCATTGCCGACTTCATTAAATCTTTGAATCCTGAAATACCTTGGCACCTAACGAGGTTTTTTCCCCAATTTAAGATGCAAAATGTGCCACCTACGCCGGTGAGTTTGCTTACCAGGGCGCGTCAGATGGCTCTGGAAAAGGGGCTAAAATACGTGTATTTGGGAAATGTAAATTTGCCAGGTATGGAAAATACTGTGTGCCCTCGTTGTGGTAATCTTTTAATTGAAAGAAAAGGTTTGTTCACGGTTGAGAACTATGTTGAGCAAGGCAGCTGTCCCCGCTGCGGCAATAAAATTTATGGAAGATTTGGAGGTTGAAGGTGAGACGGAAGCCTACTTTACCACTCATTTGGAGCATTTTTATCGGTTTGTTTCTCGGAACATACCTAGGATTCTTGCTTGGGAAGTACATTCCTTTTTTCAATCATGCGTGGAATTTCCAGCTGGGACCTTTGGCTCTTGACTTGGGCTTTATGGCGGCTCAATTCAACCTTTCTCTGGGTATAAACGCCATGTCATTACTGGGCGTACTGTTCATGCTCTATGTTTATTTGGTGCAGTAAAAATTGAAAAGAAAAATAGGAGGTCATAGTTATGCCAATAGATATTGGGATCGATCTGGGAACTGCAAATAGTTTAGTGGCGGTTAAAGGCAAGGGCATCGTGGTTAGCGAGCCCTCCGTAGTAGGTTTGGATCGTGTTACGCACAAAGTTCTCAAAGTAGGTAACGAGGCCTTTGAAATGGCTGGAAAAACTCCTGAGAACATTGTGGTGATTAGACCCCTCAAAAGTGGAGTTATTGCTGATGACTACACCACGGAAATCATGGTGAAGTATCTCATAAGTAAGGCAAAAGGTCATGTGGGGTTTTCTGTGTTTCCTCAGAGGCTACGCGTAGTTGTGGGCGTACCAACTGGTGCTACTCCTGTGGAACGTAGAGCGGTGGAGGATGCCTGCAGAAACGCTGGAGCAAGAGATGTTTGGGTGGTTCAGGAGCCTTTAGCTGCAGCTGTAGGCGCTGGTCTTCCCATTACCGAACCCAGAGGTAACATGATTGTAGACGTCGGAGGAGGAACCACTGAGGCTGCGGTTATCTCTTTGGGTGGTTTGGTTTCATGGAAATCGGTACCGGTGGCAGGTGATGCTTTTACTGAAAGAATTATCGAATTTGTTAAAAGTGAATACAACCTGTTCATAGGCGAACGAACTGCTGAAATGATAAAAATAAATATTGGTTCCGCATACCCCATGGAAAAGATGCAAATGGAGGTTACAGGCCGCGATCTGCTAACAGGTTTACCAAAGCGTATCACCATTTCTTCAGATGCTGTAAGAGATGCTTTCAAGGATCTGTTGGGGAGTATTGTTGACGCAGTGAAAGGTACATTGGAGGCCACACCACCAGAGCTAATTTCGGATATCATGGAAACGGGCTTTTACCTCACGGGTGGTGGCTCCTTACTAAAGGGCTTGGATCGATTGCTTAGTGAACGCACTGGCGTGCCTGTGCACACTGTGGAGGATCCTCTAACTGCAGTGGCTCGTGGTGCTGGTGTTATTGCAGGAAACATGCATCTACTCAAAGAAATCCTGCAAGCGTGAGGATGAATGAAGGTAAATCTTGCCCGGGTCATAGAATGGACCATAGCGGCATTACTTATTCTGGCTGTGTTTACCACGATCAGCTGGAATACATTCTTTAGCTATGTGTCCAAACCTTTTCTGTGGATAAGAACAGGAATTTACAGGGTCGGTGAGACTTTTTCTGATTTTTGGTGGTGGAATACTGAAGGCAAAGTTGTCTATGAGAAGAAACTCATGGAAAATGAGAAAGCGCTTGCTCAAAGCGTTACAGATAGTGTCAGGTTTGGTGAAGTAAAGGTCATCGGCTTGAGATGGGATCAAAAACACATTGAACTCATAGCCACTGGAGGTAAGGTCCAAGTAGGGGATTTAATTACCACTGATACAGACATTGTGGTGGGACAAGTCAGCGAAGTTGTAGGTAACGAGTTTGTGATTCGCACCATATTTGACGAATCTTTTAGTGTACCCGGCCTTATATCAAGAACTGGTGCAGTGGGCAGGCTTTTTTATAAGGGTGGTGAACTTTCCTTCCAACCGGTTGGTTACGAGGACATTTTGCCAGGCGACTATGTGGTAGTACCCACAGCAACGCCGTTACTCGCGGCAGTAGTTACCGATGTTTCTGACAAACAGTACATAAAGGCGAATCCGGTTCTGGTTGATCTTAGAGCATATGGCCTGAAACTATGGAGTAAAACATGGTAGAAAGCATATTTTTCTTGATTACTGGTACGATGTTTTTTCCTCCTTTGGTGGTGATGCGAGTCAAAGCGCTTTTGAGTAGCTATGGATTTTGGTCTTGGCTCTTGGTGTTCTTTCTTGCTTTGGGGTTTGATGGGGCGTTCATGCACCCGTTTTGCGTTTGTACTGTGGGGCTGTTACTTTTGGCAGATATTTTTGAGTGGAGTTGGAAAAAACTAGCTGTTTCTATGTCAATTATGTTGGTATTGTGGGGATTCATCATAAATTGGTGGACACTACTGGTGCTTCCACTCATTGTGGTGGAGGCGTGGGCTGATGCGGAATAGGGCCTTTTATGCTCTGGGTTTGCTGGTAGTACTCATTGCGGGCGGGTTTATTTGGCGGCTTCACTTTCTCCAAATTCAGCAGTATGACTACTATGCGACCAGGGAGAAAAACAATTACACACGCTATGTGACTGAAGAGCCCATCAGGGGACGGATTTTAGATACAAAGGGCAGAGTTCTTGCTTACGACCAGACTGCATACAATGTGGCTGTGGTGCCCGCTTTGTCAAAAAATGCAACTACGACTAAAGAAAACCTGTTTAAGCTGGGCGCCAAAGCAGAAGATGTGGAAGCCGCCTTTGAAAACAGCAAACTTTATCCCTTTCAGCCCATGGTTGTCATACAGGATATATCAGAATCTAACCGCTTAAAGGTTCTGGAAGTAGAAAACCATGATCCTGCCATAAAACTGGTTTTAGGCTCCAAACGTGTTTACCCTTATGGGCAACTGGGTGCTTTTATCACTGGCTATGTGGGAATGGCCTCCAAGGAAGATCTGCAGCGTGATGAAAATTTGCGGCCAAGTAGCATTGTAGGAAAAATGGCTGCGGAAAAGGTTTTTGACAGCTACTTAAGAGGCCAGCCTGGCATAACTGAGGTCTTGGTTGATGTTACCGGACGCGTGGTTAAGGAAAAGTTGGTTTCAACGCCAGTAAAGGGGTATGACGTGTACCTCACTGTTGATATGGATTTGCAGAAAGTGGCCTGGGATGCGGTTGCAAACGAAGTTGGTGGAGTCATAGCAGCCAATCCAAGGGATGGTAGCATTTATGCTTTGGTTTCTAAGCCCAGCTTTGACCCAAATGTGTTTGTGAAAGGTATTGACAGTGCAACGTGGAAAGAGTATGAGAAGAACAGCAGCTTAGTAAACAGAATGACCATGTCTCAGATTCCTCCTGGGTCCACTTTCAAGGTGGTAACAGGCTTAGCTGGACTCTATTATCACGCTATAACGCCTGACTTCACCATTAATGATCCCGGTTACCTTCAGCTTGGTTCCGCTCGGGTCTGGAACTACCGTCACAGAAGTTGGGGCAAGGTTGACTTTGAGAAAGGACTCGCTGTGTCCAACAATGTGTATTTCGGGACGGTTGGGTTACGCACCGGCATAGATAAGATTTACGAGGTAGCAAAGACTATGGGCCTTACTGATTATCCTTGGATAGAGTATGATGCTGTTAGCAAGGGAATTATTCCTAATCAGCAGTGGAAAAAGGAAGTGGTAGGCGAGCCTTGGTATCCAGGAGATACAGTGAACACCAGTATTGGTCAAGGTTATGTGGCGGTTTCGCCCATGCTTATGGCTCAGGTGTATCAACAGATTATTAACGACGGTGAACTTTACAAGTTCAGGTTCCTAAAGGAAGTTCGCGACGGTAAGACGGTGGTATTTAAAGCTGAACCCGAGTCACGCCCTCAATCCACCATTTACAAAAACTGGTTTCCCGTCATCAGGAATGGTATGGAAGCAGGCGTGGACTGGGGTTTGCTCACGGGGCTAAAGTCCAGTATGTATACGGCGGCTGGCAAGAGCGGTACTGCTGAGACTGAGAGAGCGAACAAATACCATAAGTGGCTTATTGCATATGCAAATCGTAATAATCCTGAGATAATGGTGGTATCCTTAAGGCTTTATACTACAGATACAGAGCCTGTTAAAATTACTAAAACGGTCATGGAGGGTTATTTCCGTGGAAAATCAGCAGTACGTTAAGTTAACTGGGTTAAGAGATGGGTATTTGGTGGAGTACCAAGGGGATAACCCTGAAGAACTATCTACCATACTGGCTAAGTACTTGCAGTCCTATGCTGATCTATTGCAGGGCCACAATCTTTTTGTGAAATCTGCTTTGGATGAAAAAGCCTTAATAACTGTTGGAAAGAAGCTCAGTGCTCTGGGGTTCCGTACCAGCCTCGTGAAATACGAGGAGAAGCAAAAAGAAAACAAAAAGGAAATGATGTATGGAAATGCTAGCAGGTCAGCAACGGGGCACCGCGTCACAGCCCAAGATAGCAAAAAGAAGGGAATTCCTAACACTACTGGCGACGTGGTTTTTCGGGTCGTGGTTGGTCCGCTCAGAAGTGGGAAGAGCATTAACTTGGGAGAAGGTGTGCTTCTGTGGGGTGATCTCCATAAGGATGCTGTAATAAAGGCTCTTTGCGTCATCGTCATGGGGAAGGCTTCAGGCAAGGTTATTGTCCCTGAGGGTTCCTTTGTGCTCATGAAACAAAGTGAAGGGGCCTCGGTTCAGGTGGGCGATGTGCTTTACGTGGATATTTCTTCTCCTGCGTGGATCCTAATCACAGATGCTGACCCTGACGCAGTAGAAGTGTTTTCTGATGAAAAACAAGTAGGGAGGAGGATGAGTCAATGGCTGGGCAGTGTATTGTAGTGACATCTGGAAAGGGAGGCGTAGGTAAAACCACAATAACAGCTAATGTGGGGTACGCCCTGGCTTCCCTTGGTAAGAAAGTGCTTCTCATTGATGGAGATATTGGCCTTAAGAATCTGGACAGCGTGCTTGGGTTAGAACGGAGGGTTGTCTACGACTTGTTCGATGTGATAACCAACAGGATTGAACTTGAAGATGCTTTAGTTAAAGACAAAAGATTACCTGACAATTTGTTCTTATTGGCAGCTTCGCAGAGCCACTTTAAGGAGGATGTACCTGAGGAGAAGTTTAGTGAAGTGGTGGAAGAGGCAAAAGCGTTGTTCGAATACGTACTTGTGGACAGCCCTGCTGGCATTGAGCACGGTTTTAGAATTAGTAGTCGTTTTGCTGACCGAGCAGTAGTGGTAACTGTGCCTGAAGTTCCCAGTATTCGTGATGTGGATCGAGTGGTCGGGCTCTTGGAGAACTATCGAGTATCTGTGGACGGCGTAGTAGTAAACAGGCTAAACCAGACCTTGGTACGGCAGGGTAATATGCTTTCACCCCAGGATATTCTGGATCTGTTGGAAATACCACTTCTTGGTGTGGTTCCAGAGGACACACTCATTGTTCAAGCGGTAAACCAAGGGGATCCACTGGTTTATAAGTATCCGAACTCAGCGGTGGCACGTGCTTACACGAACATTGCCCATAAACTGCTGGATCCCGAGTATGTTCCTCAAGAAACTAAGAAATCAAGAGGCTTTTGGTCTCTATTCGGCTTTCTCAGAGGTGAGGGATAATGTCTTGGTTCACTGACTTGTTTGGGCGGCACACGAAAAATGATGCTAAGCAGCGTCTTGAGGTCATGCTCATACATGATCGTGGAATATTTGATAATGCTGACCTGGAGCAGATGGAGAAAGAGATTCTGACGGTGGTAAAGCGCTATGCTGACATTGAGACTGGTGCGGCTGAAATTTGCACAGATAAGTTGGACAATGGCAGATTACTGCTCAGCATAAGAGTTCCTGTGAGGGGCCAAAAGAGTAGACGGTGAAAATAAGGCTAGTTTTTGGTTTGATCTGTGTCGTTAGTGCTTTTGCTTTGGTTTTCTTTGGTTTAGTAGGTATCTCTGCAGCTACGCAACCTGGCTATGAGTTTAGCGGCTTCATGACTGATTATGTCAGAACCCAACTGATTGCTTTTGCGGCGGGACTCTTGGTGGGTCTTATTATTCTGTATGTGGGGTTTGCTTACGTGCTAAAAGTTGCTCCATATTTGGCAGTTGTCAGTGTGATTTTACTTTTGATCACTTTGGTCATGGGTGAAGAGGCTTATGGTGCCCAGAGATGGATATCCTTTGGCTCTTTTCAATTTCAACCTTCAGAGCTTGCAAAGTTGTCTTTACCCCTGCTTCTTGTTTGGATAAATGGTCGCTTCAGTGGTGTTAAGAAGTGGGCCATAAGTCTTGTTGGTGCTATGTCTTATGTGGTACTGGTGCTAGTTCAGCCAGATTTAGGGACTAGCATTGTCTTGCTGGTGGAGTTTATAGCCTACTTAGTTATTGAAGGTGTTAACTGGGGCATTTTACTTTCAGGGCTTTACATGGTAATCTTGGCCTTTCCAATTCTTTGGGATAAAGCTCTTAAGGAATACCAAAAACGTCGTCTTCTCAGCTTTTTAAATCCCTTCGATGATCCTTCTGGTTCTGGCTACAATCTAATTCAAGCATGGACAGCCATTGGAAGTGGTGGTTTAAAGGGTAAAGGCCTTGATAATGCCTATTTTCTTTATTATGGCTATCTGCCTGTTGACCATGCCGACTTCATATTTGCAACGATTTCCTACGTACTGGGTTTTTGGGGTGCGGTGAGCTTGTTGGCGCTCATGTGCTCTTTTGTCTTGGGCGGGGTAGGATTTGCGTTCTTTGTTCCTGATAGTAAGCAGAAAGAGTTCTGTTTTATTGTCCTATGCGCCTGGCTTATCCAATTTGCGGTAAACATTGGAATGAATTTGGGACTTATGCCCATAACTGGTATTCCGCTGCCTTTCATAAGCTATGGTGGGTCTGCTCTTCTCATGAACATGGTTATGCTTTTCACTTTTCTTTCTTACAGACCCGAACCTGAGACCCATTAGGGTCCCAGGATTACTTCAGCAGATCCGGCTTCCATACTGTGTTTCAGGTTTTCACTGATAAGGTCCACACTAATGCTGTTAATGTACTGAATTTCGCTTTGAGGGTCCCAGACACGGTTTCGGGTAACAAATCTGTCTGCCAAAAGCAGAGAAATACTTGAGGTGGATTCCAAGCTCATGGTGTAAGCGCCAACGGTGAACCTCTTAAACCTATCCAGTTCATCCACCGTGAGCTTTGCTTGTGAAAGCCTTTCTATCTCCTCTTGAATAATACTCTTTGTTCTGTCTAGCCCCTTTGGTTTCAAATCACAAGAAACAATTAATGCACCTGCTACCGAAGTTGCTTCCACCGTGGAGTACACTGAATAGCTAAGGCCTTCTTCTTCACGTATGCGCAAAAACAACTGACTAAAGCTGGATCCACCGAGAATGTTTGATATGAGTTGGTAGACAAAGATGTCATCCCTTGCTGCTTCACAAGCTTGCAAAGCAAGCCTATAATAGGTCTGTTGTGTGTCTTCTTTAATTCTTGAGCTACCCGGAGTGAACTCTGGTCTTTCCATATGCTTAATGGGATCCACCAACGGGGAAGGAATGTAAACATTCCTAAGGAAGCTCTCCAACACTTTACCGTCAATGGGGCCGGCTATGGCCACACAGGGCTTTTGGTAGATCAACTTTTCCCAGAAAATGTAGAGTTTGGTTTTGGTGGCGTTCTCGATGTCTTTCCGCCTGCCAATAACGTCTTCACGCAAACGATGGCCATTCCACATCGTTTTCTGCAGATGTGAATAAGCTCTCTCCTCGGGCTGGTCTTGTGCCATCTGGATCTCGCTTATAACAACCTGTTTTTCAGTGGAAAGAGCAGTTTCTTCTAATAAAGGCTCGTAAGCTAGGCTGAACAAAACTTTCACAGCATTTTGCCAGTAGTTTGCAGGTACGGTTGCTGTTAGGTATATGGCATCATAAGTAGTGAAACCGTTGTAACGTCCGCCTACACCTTCTATCTCCATGGCTAAATCCTTGCTTGTTGCGTAAGTGCGCGTTCCTCTAAAGAGCATATGTTCCAGTAAATGTGCGTATCCGTATTGGCCTTCTTCTTCAGCCATAGCTCCGCCTGGTATGGCAATGGTTATAGAAAAAACGCTAGTGTCTCTTTTTACGTAAAGCGAAGGAAATTCAGTGTTCAATGTTTCTATGTTCATTTCTTGCCTCCTTTGATCTGCAAAATCAAGATACTACTTACTATACGGGTATTACGAAAAATCATCTGTTTTCTTGATTCTTTCTTGGAGTTCTGCTTTTGAGGGGCGTTCCACGTTTATCACCACATAGCGCGTATAAGCCACAGGTGTATCCACTTCGATCATGTCGTCGACTTTCACAGGATCCGATTGTTTTGCTAATTTGCCGTTTATTTTAACGTAACCTGCCTGAATTATTCTTTGTGCTAACGTGCGTCGCTTAATGATACCGCTTTCTTTGAGAAACTTATCCAGCCTCATTCTTTGATTCTTCCCACAGCGTTTCTAGATCATTTTCAGCTTGATGCTCAGTTACGTACTTTAGACGCCTCTGGAATTTCTTGCTACTATGGAGAAGAGCATCTTCTGGGTCCACGTTCAAAAGTCTGGCTAGGTTTACTACCGTGAACAGAAGGTCACCTACTTCGTCCTTCATACTCTGGGTTTGTCCGCTCTCAAAAGCACAGCGAAGTTCTTCAAACTCTTCCTCGAGTTTGTCTTTTAGTTGCATAGGGTCTTCCCAATCCAAGCCGTGGTGATGAGCCTCATCTTGCAGGCGAAGTGCCCAGGTAAACACGTTGGGCGGGACAGATTCGTCATCGCTATTTTTACCTTTACGTTCCTGCCATTTGCTTAATACGGTGGCTGCATCAGCGTCATGATCAGATGCAAACACATGTGGATGCCTCGAGATCGCTTTCTCTGAAGCTTTAGTAAGAACATCCGCCAGTTCGAAGGCGTCATTTTCTTCTGCGATGACGCTATGAAGCAGCAAATGTAGCCACAAGTCGCCCAGTTCTTCAGCGTAATTATCCATATCTTGGTTGGAAATAGCTTCCATGAGCTCACTAAGTTCTTCACGGCTCAATGTGACTAACTGGTACGGAGTAACTTCTCGGTCCCATGGGCATCTTTCTCTGAGGTTTTCGACTATCTTCTTAAAGCGCATGAACTGAAAACCTACCGTTTTGGGCAGTGTGCAGTGGCAATCAGAACTTCCAAATGAGGGGGGCTCTGGTAACTCAAAAACGCTCTGCAACTCCAAGGCGGCTCTCTGAGGGGTATAACCTAAGCTCTGCAAGAAAAGATTCGAGAAAAACAAAGCATTTTCCAAATTGCTAGTCACTACCACAGTGCCATCTTTGTTAGTTAGGAGGCCTTTCCAGACATCTTCCAAAACCTGCTGCCAGTCAATCACTTCTCTCGGTAAGCGTATTTGTCCACACTTTTCTTTACTGGTTCCTTCTGCTTCTGTCTCTGTCTCAACACACACGTCCAATCCTTTTATGACCTTATATCGCTTCATATTAACATCTTACACCAGCGCAGTATTCTTGGTATAATTCTAGTTATGTTATATTAACTGAAAGTTAAAAGGGGAGGGGAGAGTGTGCTCGAGTTTTTTGCGGTTGCAGTGCTTTTGCTGCTCACGGTTATTCTTAACGCTCGCTGGATTCTGGGCATAAAAGTGGAAAACGCTTTAGCAGCACAGATAAGCGGTCACATCCACGATGGTGCAAAGGCGTTCTTGTCCAGTGAGTACAAGGTTATGTTTCCATGGATTGTTGTACTTTTTATTGTACTAGCTCTGCTCACAGGTTATAAGTCAGCCATTGCCTTCTTGGCAGGTGCTCTATTCTCCATTGCGGCGGGCTACATTGGTATGCAGATCGCTACATTGGCAAATGTACGCACCACAGAAGCTGCTAGGAGAGGCAGTGGAGATGCGCTTTCTGTTGCTTTTTCAGCTGGATCAGTCATGGGCATGACCGTAGTTGCCTTCGGTTTACTAGGGCTGGGGCTTGTGGTTTTCGTTTTTGGTGGTTTTGAAAAAGCCGGAGGCATTGTTAGTAGTTTTAGTTTGGGCGCTTCTTTTGTTGCTTTATTTGCTCGTGTGGGTGGTGGCATTTTTACTAAAGCTGCTGACGTTGGGGCTGACCTAGTAGGAAAGGTTGAGGCTAACATACCTGAAGACGACCCCCGGAATCCCGCAGTCATCGCAGATAACGTTGGTGATAATGTGGGTGATGTTGCCGGTATGGGAGCAGACTTGTACGAGTCCTATGTGGGGTCCATCGTCGCTTGCATTGTTTTGGCTTTGGCTGAGAAAAACATGGTCGGCTTAAGTTTTGTCTTGTGGGCCGTGTCTTTGGGTGCACTTTCCTCCTGGTTCACCATATTACTTGTGAGAGGCATATCCTCTCGCTCCCACATGGAGCCTGCGAACGTGTTTAGAATGGGTAGTATATTGGTGACGCTGCTGGCTGTGGGTTTTGTTTGCCTTATTCCCATGTGGACTGGTGCAAGCTGGTCATATGTTGTTTCAACGGTGGCAGGCATGATTGTGGGCATAGCCATTGGGTTTATTACAGATTACTACACCATGGGCGCGCCCATAAAGGAAATAGCTAAAGCTAGCGAGACTGGAGCAGCTACCAACATTCTTTCTGGTATGGCGATTGCCATGCAATCCACCTTTTTGCCAGTCTTGCTTGTAGGCCTAGCCACAATTGTCGCGTACCTCAGCGCAGGGCTGTTCGGTATTGCTTTAGCTGGCGTTGGTATGCTTTGCACTCTGGCGTATTCTTTGTCGGTAGATGCCTACGGTCCCGTGGCTGATAACGCTGGGGGCATAGCTGAGATGGCGCATTTTTCTCCTCAGGTGCGTGAGGTTACTGATGGTTTGGACGCTTTAGGTAATGCCACTGCTGCCATGGGGAAAGGTTTTGCTATCGCTTCAGCCGCGCTAACGGCATTGGCTCTGTTTGCTGCATTCAACAGTGCTGTGGGGATTAAGGCTTTGGATGTCTCAGACCCCAAGGTGCTCACAGGGGTCATGGTAGGAGCGGCTTCACCGTTTCTTTTCTCTTCCATTGTCATCAATGCCGTTTCCAGGACTGCTTTTGTCATCGTAAAAGAGGTCAGACGTCAGTTTAAAGAAATTCCTGGTTTGCTTTCAGGCCAAGCCAATCCAGATTATGTAGTCTGCGTGAGTATTAGTACTAGTCATGCTCTTAAAAACATGGTAGTACCTGCTCTGTTGGCACTTATTCTGCCTCTGGCTTCCTACTTCTTGCTTGGTGTTGAAGGGGTCGGTGGCGTACTTATTGGCCAAACTGTTAGTGGATTTGTGATGGCCGTTTACATGGCAAATGCAGGTGGCGCTTGGGATAACGCAAAGAAGCTTATCGAAGGTGGTTTCTTAGGTGGTAAAGGTTCTGAGGCCCACCATGCCGCAGTAATAGGTGACACGGTGGGTGATCCGCTAAAGGATACAGCTGGCCCCTCCATTAACATACTTATGAAGTTAAGCACGGTAGTGTCCCTCATCCTCATACCCATTTTTGTGCAAATGGGCTTGCCCGTGCTCATCGATCTATTTGCAAAATAAAACAAAAAGGCGAGAGGAAACTCTGTAATTCAGAGTGTTCATGATATCCTCTCGCCTTCTTATTCCATTTTACAGTGGCAACTACGAGTAGACGGTAAGCCGAGTTCTGTTCCCACCAAAACCGCGTTGCCTTCAAAAGTTTTGGTGGGTGGCAACCATTTATCTTGGCTTGCTGTTGCCAGCAAGCTCCAGCGGCCTACCCGCCAGCTCGCCGAGCAGGGTCACAGCTGGCTGCTTGGCCTTGCTCCGGATGGGGTTTACCGTGCCAGCACTGTCGCCAGTGCTGCGGTGGGCTCTTACCCCGCCTTTTCACCCTTACCTACCCAAACATTTGGGTAGGCGGTTTGTTTTCTGTGGCACTCTCCTTGAGGTCGCCCTCACTGGGTGTTACCCAGCATCCTGCTCTGTGGAGCTCGGACTTTCCTCAACCTTTTGGTTGCGGCTGCCTCGTCTACTCTTTACATATTCTACCATGCTTGTCCAATGTGACTCAATATCGTAATATTCCCTGGCTCTTTGCGTGAAAATGTGAACTACGATGTCGCCTATGTCTACAAGCACCCAATCACCTGGAGTATAACCTTCAACGCGGTAGGTGATGTTCTTTTTATCCAGTAGCTCTTCCAATGAGTCTGCCAGTGATTGGCTATGGGTGAGTGAGTTCGCAGTGCAAATAATGAAATAATCTGCTATGGTGTCCAGGGCTCTTATGTCAACGATTTTTATGTTTTCGGCTTTTTTCTCGTCAAGAAGCCTCTGAATGGCTTCCACGTCCTGATCCAACGTCTGTTCACCTCCTTTCTTTTCTTTTTTGCTCTATGGGTAGTAAAGGTGGTTTTCGTGAATATATGTTTCCACTGTTTTTGGTACTAAATAAGTTATGGGTTTTCCCTTAGCTACTCTTTGTCTTATGTACGTCGAGGAGACGTTTATCGGCGTCATGTCCGTAAAGATGGCTTCTGCTTCTGGTCTGGCTACAGTTATTGGTTTTCTCGGGACTACGATGAAAATAGCATTTTTTACGAGTAAGTCATACCTGCGCCAGTTGTGCAACTCTTCCCATTCATCACTGCCTAATATGAAGTAGGGCTTTTCACCAAGCACGTGCTTTACTGACAAAATGGTTTCATATGAATATGTGGGTCTGGCTTCTCTTTCCAATTCCATGAGCACAAATTTGGGTTCCTCTTTTAGCGCCATCTCCAACATGTTGACGCGGTGAAAGTAGGGGACTTTCGCGCTGTCTTTGTGTGGAGGTATGTGAGTAGGGACAAACCAAACCCTGTCAAGATTAGCGGCTTCCATGGCTAGGTGGGCCATGAACAGATGACCTATGTGAACAGGATCAAAAACACCTGCAAGAAGGCCAGTTCTAGAGGATTTCAAAGGCTTTATCATGTATGACTACGGTTTCTCCTTCTTTTGCACCCATTTGCCTTAGCATTTCCTCAAGTTTCTTACGTCTTATCTCTCTTTGTACATACTGAAAATCCCAAGGTTGGGTGGTATCGTATCTGGATATGTACCGTGCCCATCTGCCTTCAACTACCCAGTATTCATCTTCTCTACGAATGGAGAAATCCTCTGGCAAAGGTGGAAGCTCCATTGTCATGAATTCTGCAGTGGGTTCCTCTGTTGATAATGTGGGCGAAATAAGTTCAAATAAAACGTCTACTAATTGATTAGTGCCTTCGCCTGTGGCCGCGCTTGTAAGCACCACGTGTGATTCTTTGTCAGCAAACTGCACTTTTAGCTGATCAATGTGCTCTGGCTGCAGTAGATCGATTTTGTTTAAAACTAGAACTCGCGGTTTTTCCAGTAAGTTAGGGTTATAAGCTCGAAGCTCACCAATAATCGTTTCATAGGCTTGCATGGGTTCATAACCATCGATGGCTGCTGCATCAATGACAATGGCCAGTACTTTGGTGCGTTCAACATGCCTTAAGAAGGTTAGGCCAAGTCCTTTTCCTTCATGAGCTCCCTCTATGAGCCCTGGAACGTCGCTTACTACAAATGATTGTTCAGCCTTTTTAACAATTCCCAGTACTGGAGATCGCGTGGTGAAGGGGTAGGGAGCTATTTCTGGTTTTGCCTTACTTATGACGGATATGAGTGACGATTTTCCAGCGTTAGGTAACCCCACAAGCCCCACATGGGCAACCAGTTTTAGTTCTAAACGGAGTCTGCGCATTTCTCCTTCATGCCCCAGCTCACGGAAACGCGGTGCTCGTCTAGTGGCAGTAGCCATGCGCGCATTGCCTTTTCCGCCTCGACCGCCTCTAGCTACTAGCAGTTTCATTCCTGGTTTGTCCATATCGACCACAGTTTGAGTTTCCAAGTCAGCAACTATGACGCCCACTGGTATGCGTATGAAGAGGTCCTTTCCATCTTTCCCGAACTGTTTTTGAGATCTACCTGGTTCACCGTCTTCAGCCCGAAACTCCTTTTGGTACTTGAAGTCATACAATGTGAGAAGGGCAGGGTCGGTTACCAGGTATACATCGCCGCCTTTGCCCCCATCTCCGCCGTCAGGTCCGCCTTTTTCAATGAATTTCTCACGACGAAAAGAGGCGGCTCCATCGCCGCCCTTTCCACCGTAAACAATGATTTCCGCAGTGTCAATGAATATCATTACTTTTGTTCGTTAGGAATCACACTGACGAATTTCTTTCCGCCCTTTTTCTCGAACTGAACTACGCCTTCAGCCAGTGCGAACAAGGTGAAATCCTTTCCCTGACCTACGTTTTTCCCTGGCCAGAAGTGATTTCCTCTCTGCCTAACGATGATGCTACCGGGTTTTACTTTTTCTCCGCCGTAAGCTTTCACGCCCAAATACTGCGGGTTAGAATCTTTGCCGTTTCTTGAAGAACCTCCGCCCTTATGATGTGCCATGGTTTCTTATCCCTCCGTTAACACAGACGTTTTAATGCCATTGATTCGCAAAATGGTGTAACGTATCCTGTGTGATTTTTTCCTGTGGTAATTTACTTTCGCTTTGAAACGTCTCACCTTGATTTTCTTTGTACGAATCTGCTTCACGGGTTCGAGCTCTATCTCAGCGCCTTCCACAAAAGGTGTTCCCACTACCGTATTCGCTTCGTCCTTTACCATGAGGACTTTTACTTCCTCCGGTTTGATTTCTTCCCAGCCAGGTACTAGTATGGTTGAGTTTTCCTTTACTTTATACTGTTTTCCTCTAATTTCCAGTAAAGCGTACATGCTTGTCAGGTCCTCCTTTTAATACATATTTTGGCGGAGGGGGTGGGACTCGAACCCACAAGGCCCTTCCGGGCCGCCGGATTTCAAGTCCGGTGCCTTACCAATTAGACTACCCCTCCATCTTATTATGGTTATCAAGGTATCCAATTACAGCAACATATATATTAGCATAGATAAAGCCACATCTGCAACTTGCTAACTGTTACCTGCGGCAGCCTTCTTTTGTTCCCAAGGTAAAAAGGTTTTGTTTTCACTTCCAGCCATGAGTCGGCGGATATTGTCCTTATGGCGCCACGTAATGAAGAAAGCTAGAAAAAGAAGTGCCCACGGGAAGAATGGTAATATGGCAAATGCAAAGATAAAGACGGACCAAATTCCCAGTATGGATCCTAAGGAAACCCAGCGAGTGGGTAAGAAAGTCACCAGCCAAACCGCCACGAACATTAGCACCAATCTTATATCAAAGCCTAGTAAAGCTCCTACGCTTGTAGCAACACCTTTACCACCCTTAAACCTCAGAAACACGGAAAAACAGTGTCCGATTATGGGCGCTAAAAACAGTAGCCATTGCTGGAGAGGCGTCAGCCCTGAGAAATAGTGAAATGCCAAGTATGACGGTATAAAGCCTTTTGACAGATCTAGAAGTAAAGTCATGGCACCAAAGACTACGCCGAGTGCTCTGTAAACATTTGTGGTACCGATGTTCCCAGACCCAATTTTCCTGATATCAACGCCTTTACTTAAGGCGATCAAATAACCGAAGGGCATGGCACCATATAGATAAGCTCCTACTAGACCCAATAAGTAGTAGTAATTCACTTTACACCTCCTCTTTGTTTCCATATGCCTGTAACTACGCTCCACGACACACGCAACTGTAGTCACATTAGCAAATAAGTTGTTTTTTACCGCATATCGCTTCATCCTATAATATTAGATGATTCCCCGTAGCATTATGTTACACTTTACCATAAAAGAAAACAGAAAAATACTAAGGCAATGAGGCGGTGACCATGGTTAGAAAAAACGGCAATAAGCTTGCCTTCTTTTTACTGCTGGCAGTTTTACTTAGTGTGGCGCCAGCACTTAGTTACAGCAACCACACGTTAGAGCTTTTTCCAAATAGCTCCACAGCTATTTTCGATGGGAAGAGCTACAAATTGACAGCATCACCAGTTTTGGTGCAGGGGCGCTTGCTGGTTCCAGTAAGGGACATTTCCGAACTCATAGGGGTAGATGTAAGGTGGGATAACCAAGCCAGAAAAGCGATTGTCACTTTTCCCTATGTTCCAGATTTGGTTTCGGAAAACCAAACACTAAGAGATAACCTGCAGGACAGTTTGTCGTATCTACAGGTTTTAGACAATCCTGAGATGCAGGCTTTGGTAACTACCATAAAGACGATAAAAGAAGAGTATTTGTATCCTGAAAAGACATCCACGGTAGTTTACGCTGCCGCCAAAGGTGCAGTCAATAGCCTCCAAGACCCTTACTCCAGCTTTTATGATCCCAGTGAGGCAAAACAAATTCTCGAGGCACTTCAGGGTGCATTTGTAGGCATTGGGGTTTACCTACAGGAGTCAGCAAATGGTGTTGTTGTGGTTAAAGTGGTTCCGGGATCGCCTGCTCAGAAAGCAGGTATGCAAGCTGGGGATCTCATTATCAAGGTGGATGATGTAGATGTGTCATCAGCACCGATAGAGGTTATAAGCTCGCTTCTTAAAGGCGAAGAGGGAACTTATGTGAAAGTCACCGTAAAACGGGCTGATAAGACTTTAACGTTTACTATTCAAAGGCTTCGCATAGTGGTTCCCACTGTTTCATTAATCATGAATACTACTACCGTTGCTGTGCTCCAGATTGACCAATTCACTGAAACTACTCCTAGCGAATTTAGGCAAGTCATGGGTAGTGTTAAGGCTCCCAAACTTGTCATTGATTTAAGAGGGAACCCAGGTGGATTGGTGGAGTCGCTAGTAGATGTTGCTGGTATGCTCATGGGTACAAAACCAGTGTTTTTGTATCGTGATAACGAACAAACGACGGTAATCGATGCGGAGACGCCCCAGATTTATACTGGTAGACTGTATGTTCTGGTAGACAAGTACTCTGCCAGCGCTGCAGAAATGCTTGCGGGAGCTCTGCAAGACAATAAAAGAGCCACCATTGTGGGTGAGCGGACATTCGGTAAGGGCGTGGGACAAACACTTTTTGATCTTGAGGATGGGTCTTTACTGTATTTGACTACATTCGAATTCCGGACTCCAAATGGCAAAGTTATTAATAACTACGGTATAGACCCTGACATCAAAGTGGATCCGGCAACTGCGTTAGAGTATGTACTTCGGCTTCCATAAGGTGGGCTATATAATTAGACCTAAGGGGTGCATATACAACACACGTGCCCTATGGATGGAGGTGCACTGATGAAAAGGACGTTTGTCTTGTTATTAGTGGTGGGGGCTATCTTGTTGGGGTGTAGCAGTCAACAGTCTGCCAACACTTTAGTAGTTGGCACAGCGGCTGACTTTCCTCCTTTGGAATTCATTGACGAAAATGGTAACTTTGCTGGCTTTGATATTGAGCTAATGAATGCTATTGCTGAGAAGATTGGGTATGAGGTGAAGTGGGAGAATGCTGATTTTGCCGGTTTAGTAGCTTCTTTGCAGACAGGTAAGTATGATGCTGTCATTTCTGCAATGACTATTACAGCTTCACGGCAGGAAGAAGTGGATTTCTCGAGACCCTACTTTAGGTCTGATCAAGCTGTGGTAGTTCAGGAAAGCAACGTGGGCATTTTAAGTAGGGAAGATCTTGCTGACAAAACGATCGGGGTTCAGCTTGGTACCACAGGAGAGCTGCTTGCTCGGGAGTTAGTTTCTGACAAGGGGGGAGTATATACCTACGAGAGTCCTGACCAAGCCTTCTTAGACTTGAATACGGGTCGTCTAGATGCAGTAGTTAATGATCTACCTGTTAGTAGTTATTTTTTGTTGAGGAACCCTAATCTTCCGCTTAAGGTTGCATTCACAATTGAAACAGAGGAGTATTATGGCATTGCAGTCAAGAAGGGTAACACGGAACTCGTAGAAAAAATTAACAATGCCCTTATACAACTAAAGGAGGAGGGCAAGTATGCTGAGCTCTACCAAAAATGGTTTGAAACGGAGCCGCCTGCTGACATCCCGTAAACAGATTGTTCTTTACCTGTACAACGCAGGAGCGTGAAGTCTTTAACTAAGAAAGCTATCAAGGAAAGAGGGTGCTTATGGACTTTCGGTGGGAGTTGTTAGTGACAATTTTTCCCATTTTGTGGTCGGGCTTTTTAACCACACTGGGACTTACATTGTCTTCGCTACTAGTGGGGTTGGTATTTGGCTTAATACTAGCGCTCATGAAGATTTCCACAAACTGGATACTTAAGGGAATTTCCATTGCTTACATTGAGCTGATAAGAGGAACTCCGGCACTGATGCAGATAATGTTGGTCTATTTTGGCTTGCCTGCCTTGGGCCTCAATATTGACCGTTTAACTGCGGCAGTGGTCGCTTTGGGGTTAAATAGTGCTGCTTACTCAGGTGAGATTTTTAGAGCAGGTATTGAATCCATTGACAGGGGACAAATGGAGGCTGCCAGGGCTATAGGTATGACTGGAAGCATGGCTATGAGGCTCATCGTTTTGCCTCAGGCTTTTCGTGTGGTAATTCCTCCTTTGGTTAATGAGTTTGTGGCTCTACTCAAGGACACGTCCTTGGTTTCAGTCATAGGAGTGGCTGACCTCATGCTCAGAAGCAGAAATATGATTTCTTACACAGCTAACGTGTTTACGCCGTTGCTTGGTGCTTCTATTCTGTACTTATTAGCTACCATACCAGGATCTCAGCTTTCTGCCTACTTGGAGAGGAGGTTCAAGTTCTAGAAATGATGCCTATTTTGGAAGCTAAAAACATTGTGAAACGTTTTGGCAAGCATGAGGTTCTAAAAGGGGTAAGTTTGGCTATTCACCAAAAAGAGATTGTTGTCATCATGGGACCTTCAGGTGGCGGTAAGACTACGCTACTTAGGACGTTAAACCTGCTCGAGGAACCCTCAGATGGTGAGATTTATTTTAGGGGAAAGAAAATTGATCCAAGGAGCCGTGATGCCAACGAACTAAGAAAAAAGGTGTCCATGGTTTTTCAGCTTTTCAACCTGTTTAATCATCTTAACGTGCTTCAAAATGTAACCATTGGACCCATAAAAGTTTTAGGCAAATCACCCCAAGAAGCAGAAGCCCAAGCCATGGAAATCTTGCATCGGGTTGGCTTGGCTGAAAAAGCAAAAGCTCTGCCTTCGTCCTTGTCGGGTGGCCAAAAACAAAGAGTTGCTATTGCCAGAGCACTTGCCATGGAACCGGATGTGATTTTGTTTGATGAGCCTACCTCCGCCCTGGACCCTGAATACACCAAAGAAGTTTTGGATGTAATGAAGGAATTAGCTGAAGAAGGCATGACCATGGTAGTGGCCACCCATGAAATGGGTTTTGCTAAGGAAGTGAGTACTCGAATAGTGTTCTTAGAGGACGGCCGTGTAATTGAGGATACCGATGCGCATAAATTCTTCGTTGAAGGCCCGCAAACGGAGAGAGCAAGGCAGTTCCTTTCAAAAATCTTAAAAGCATAAGATATTCTTTAAGCGCATGTTATAATGATTTTGTCCTACGATTAAGCAAGGAGGTAGACTAGACATGGAACCTAAAGACTTTATCAGCAAAAGGGGAGCAAGTTTAAAACCGTCAGCTATTAGGGAAATATTCAAGTACTCAGGCGACCCGAGTTTCATTTCTTTCGCAGGTGGTTATCCAGACCCAGACGTTTTTCCTGTGGAAGAGTTAAAAGAAGTTTCAGTGGAAGCACTAGATAAGTACGCCAAGAAAGCTTTGCAGTACAGTGCTACTGAAGGTGTACCAGAGCTTCGCCAGTACTTGGTGAAGTTCATGGAGGAAGAGGAAAACGTAAAAGGGCTTGGTGAAGAGAACATCATCATTACCACTGCTAGCCAACAATCGCTGTTCTTAGTGGGTTTGGTTCTTATTGACCCCGGTGATGTGGTCATGGTAGAAGCTCCAACGTACCTTGGAGCACTATCTGCTTTCGATCCGTTCGAACCGGATTACGTGTCAGTGCCCACCGATGACGACGGCATCATTCCTGAAAAACTAGAAGAAATGGTAATTGACCTAAAGAAGAAGGGGAAGAAAGTCAAATTCCTCTATGTCATACCCACATTCCAAAACCCTGCTGGTTACACGCTTAGTTTGGAAAGAAGAAAGCGTATAGTAGAGATTGCCGAGGAGCAGGATTTCCTCATTGTGGAAGACGACCCCTACAGCTACTTGGTGTATGAGGGCGAAAGGCCACCCTGCGTAAAGTCTTTTGATAATAGCGACCATGTGATTTACCTCAGCACATTCTCGAAGACCTTTGTGCCCGGATTCCGTCTTGGCTGGATTGTAGCTCACAAAGACATCATTCGCAGAATTGCCATTTCAAAGCAGGCAGCGGACTTGTGCACCGGTGCTTACATGCAGTACATAACCTATCTTTACATGCAGAAAGGTCATTTCATGAAACATATTGAAGCCATGAGAGACATTTACAAGGTAAAACATGCAGCCATGTTAGAAGCACTGGACAAGTACATGTCTGATATTCCCGGCGTTTACTGGAGTAAGCCGAAAGGTGGATTTTTCGTGTGGCTAGTCCTTCCAGAAACAGTGGACTGCGACCAATTGTTTGACAAAGCCATTGAGCACAAGGTTGTTTACGTGAGAGGTTCAGCTTTCTTCGCAGATGGGCAAGGGAAGAACACCGCACGTTTGAACTTTAGCCAACCCAAAGTTGAAGACATCGACAAGGGAATCAAAATACTTGCAGATGTAATCAAGGAAACAATGGGCGTTAAGTAGTCTAGACAACAGGAAAATTACTTAAATATTTCTCTCTCTCTTTTCTCTCTTCTTTTTTGGGGCCTCGCTCAGGCGAGGCCCCTTCTTTTCGTAGGTTTGCTGCAGTCATTTCCATGTTATAGCTGTTCTTTGATGACGCATCTTAACTACTGTTATAATGAAAGTAATTAATAACGACTATAAAAAAGGAGGTTGGATAAAATGTTGTTGAAGGACAAGGTGGCCATTATTACTGGTGGGGGTTCCGGTTTTGGCAGAGCCACCTCTCTTCTTTTTGCGAAAGAAGGGGCAAAGGTGGCTGTGGTGGACTACGTGGAGGAAGCCGCGAAGATGGTTGCAAATGAAATAAAGTCCATGGGAGCCGAAGCCATCTACGTTAAAGCCGACGTTTCCAGCGAAGAGGACGTAATGCGTTTTGTGGATGTAACTGTTAAAGCGTTCGGAAAGCTGGATATCATTTTCAACAATGCGGGCATATATGTCCCGGGTAACGCTGAGCAGCAAAAGGTTGAAGACTGGGACAGAATTCTCAATGTGAATTTGAAAGGCGTATTTCTTGGATGTAAGTACGCCATTCCTCACATGAAGCAGAATGGTGGCGGTGCCATCATAAATACAGCTTCTGCGGCGGCTTTGATTGGGTTCCCTGAGGCCATTGCATACGCAGCGTCTAAAGGAGGCGTGGTTTCTCTTACCAGAGCAGTAGCTTTGGACTACGCTAAGTTTGGCATAAGAGCGAACTGCATATGCCCCGGCACTTCAGAGACAGCCATTACTAAGGATGTATTAGCTGACCCTCAGCTTCGAGCTATGTTCTTGGCTCCCATACCGTTGGGTCGGTTTGGACAACCTGAGGACGTTGCAAATGCTGCTTTGTTCCTGGCATCGGATTTGTCTGCCTACATCACAGGAGCCGTTCTGCCTGTGGATGGCGGTTGGACTATGGCTTAGTTGGCTGGCCTTCTTGTAAGATTGTAAGTTCAACCTTTAAGATTTAAGAAGCCCGTCGCGCACATGCATCAATGTGACGGGCTCTTTTAGTTAATTTAGGTCTGCCTGTACGCCAGTGGTAAGCATTGTGGTGTATTCGCAAATGTTTGTTACATAGTCTCCCATGCGCTCTAAATGCTTTGCTGCCAGCATCAGATCTATGGTTTCCTCAAGCTTTAGGTTTTCCTGACCACTTCTTAGCCTTTTCTTCAAATCAGCGTAAATGGTATCTAGTACGTCGTCTTTCTTGGCAACTTGTTTTGCTATCTCAGGATCACGGTTTATGAAAGCATCAATGGCTTCGTCGAGCATTTCTATAACTATTTCACCCATGCGCTTAAAGGTAAGTGCGTAAAAATCATAGCTTTCACTGGGGACTGTGGGATCAATTGCAATGCGAGCCACATTCATGGAATGGTCAACTAGCCTTTCAATGTCCTGGGCTATCTTACCAATGATAATCACTGATGCGATGTCGTCTGGGCATTCCATTGCTACTTGTAGAACCGTTTCCTGAATGTCTTTGTTCAGTTCATCTACTTTTTGGTCAAGCGCCAGCACTGCATTGGCATTAGCGGGACTTTTCCTTTCAACCGCATCTAATACCGCCCTACAGGTGTCACGAGCCAAGGAAGAAAGATAAATTAAACGTTCTTCAAGTAATTTGGTCGTTGACTTCACAAAGAAGATTATACCTCCACTTGCACTACCTATTTGTTAAGCCTTTCTAAGGGCAACATTTACTTTCAAACCATGAGGTTCGTTGGGTTCCAACCACAACCTACCGTCATGGAATTTAACTACTTCCAAAGCAATGCCCAGACCAAGGCCCAATCCGTCTGCCTTGCTAGTTGCTCTGTAAAAATCTTGAAACACTTTTTCTCGCTGTTCTTCTGGAATTCCTTCTCCTTCGTCGGCAACTGTTATTAAGACGTTTTCTTCTTGTTCCTGCAGGGTAACAGTTATTTTTGTCCTTTCAGGGCTGTACTTTAAGGCATTATCTAACAAGTTTAAGAAGAGGGATTTTAACAGACTTTTACTTCCCTCAACGAATATGCTGTGACTTGGTATCTCTGCTTCAATGGAAACTCTCTTGTTGTCAGCAAGCACGCTCATCTGCCAAATGACTTCACTGAGCAAATTAACTATGTTTACCTTATCCATGCGTTCCACCAAGCCACGATCCATCTTGATTAAAAGTGCTAAATCGCTTGTCAGCTGATTCAGCCTGTCCATCTCGTCTATGATGCGTGTGGTAAGATCTTTTCGCTGCACAGGGTCTTCTTCCTCCTCCAAAAGCTCTAGCATGAGCCGAACCGAACTCAAAGGTGTTTTAAGTTCGTGGAGCATTTTTTGGTAAAGTTCAACGTCTTCTTTTGTGCTTCCGTGGCTGCATTCCTCAATGGTTCCGATGATCTCACCGTTTGTTCTCTTAAGGATCATGTAATAGGATCTTTTTTCGGCTGATGGTGTTAGGTAAAAAGGCGTTGACGCAGTACCTTCTTTCTTGCAGGTTTGTAGTGCATCGATGACTTTGTGGTCCCTGAAGACCTCATAAAGAAATCTTTCCAGAGGGGCCTTACCTACTAAGGATTCGAAAAGCCCATTGTATCTGATTATCCTAAAATCATCGTCCAGCACGAAGACAGGTACGGGTAAGTTTTCCAATAGGTCTTTAGCCATGTTCTCTTCGCTTCGTCTATCCTGTGTGGAGACCGTTTGGAACAACACCACTACAGAAGCAAGAGCACATAGGACAACTACTAGAAGAGCAAGATCGGCACCACCCATGCGACTATTCCTTCCTTACGTCGCCGTTAAACTTGTATCCCACACCTCTCACAGTCAGTATGTATTTAGGTTCGTTCGGGTTGGGTTCAATTTTGTCTCTGAGCCACTTAATATGAACGTCCAAAGTGCGCTTATCTCCATAGTAGTCAGCACCCCAGATTTCATTTAGCAAATACTCCCGGGTTAACACTTCACCGGCTCTTGACATGAGTATGCGCAAAAGCTCAAACTGTTTTTTGGGTAGCAAGTATGACCGGTTGTTCACTCTCAGCTCATGACCGCGTAAGTCCAGGGCAATATCGTCGCAAACCAGTCTTCTTTCTCCCACTGTTTTTTTCATGCCATAAGTACGTCTAAGCACTGCCCTGACTCTGGCCACTAACTCGGGCAAGCTGAAAGGTTTTGTGATGTAGTCGTCAGCGCCAAGTTCCAATCCCAGAATTCGGTCTACTTCCTCTTCACGTGCTGTAACTACAATTATGGGTGTGTCATACTGGCTTCTTATCTCCTTAAGTATTTCCTTGCCATCTACCAAGGGTAGCATTAGGTCAAGTAAGACTAAGTTTGGCTGGTGTGCATAGAACTTTTCTAAAGCTTCTTTGCCGTTCATTGCCTTAATGACTTTAAAGCCTTCTTTGGTAAGCTTTCGTTCGATGGCGTCCAGAATGTTTCGGTCGTCCTCCACGACTAGAATAGTTTCTGATTGGTTCTCCATCTTAGTACCACCACCTTCTTCTTAATAATGTTAACTTAACAGTGTTAAAAATGCAACAGAATACCGAACAACCTGTTATAAAATGAAACAAAGTGGGGTGGTTAAAACATGCTGTCGGATTATGAGGCAGTAGCGAAACTATTGAAAAACTCAGGACATGCCGTGGTTCTTACTGGCGCTGGCATAAGCACTGAGAGCGGTATACCCGATTACAGGGGTCCTCAAGGGCTCTGGAGAAAATATGATCCCATAAAGTATGTGAGCAGATCCACCTTTGAAACAGATCCCAAGACGTTTTGGGAGTTCAATTTACCCATGTGGATGCAGTACAAAGCAGCAAAGCCCAATAAAGCTCATTTCCTCGTTGCTGAGTTGGAAAGGCTTGGATTCATAAAGGCGGTAATCACACAAAACATTGATGGACTTCACAAGAGGGCTGGCAGCAAGAATGTGTACGAAGTCCATGGCAACCTTGAGACAGTTACTTGTTTGCGATGCCATAAGGAATACCCTTTGGAAGAAGCTTGGAAGCAATTCAACGACTGTAACATACCTCAATGCAGCTGCGGAGGACTATTGCGTCCCAATGTGGTTCTTTTCGAAGATCCCATGCCCGATACGTTTTTCCAAGCAGTCAGGGAAGTAGAATCAAGCGATCTAATGATAGTTATGGGAAGTAGTCTTGAGGTGTATCCCGTAGCCCAGCTGCCAGCCATGGTTTCTAAATTGGTGGTCGTGAATCTGCTACCAACCCCTTATGACGACAGGGCAGACTACGTTTTCCACGAAAGTACTGGAGAATTCTCTGAAAAGTTGGCCTCTGTGTTGGGTATCAAGTTATCTTGAAGAGAGATATTGTGTGCATTGCACATGTGGCATGTAAAGAGGGTAAAATTACCAAGTAATGCCAATTCTGGGTTATCTTGTTTTTTTAATCAATGATTGATTAGGAGGTTAATGTGCGGAAAATACTGGTTGCAAACGATGATGGCATTTTTGCAGAAGGTATAAATATTTTGGTGACACATCTTCTTAAATGGGGAAAGGCAGAAATAACTGTGGTAGCTCCTGATAGGACAAAGAACGCTACCAGTCACTCTCTCACCTTGGATTCCATCCTGCGACTCAGAAAAGTGTTTATGCCCAACGGTTACGAGGGTTATACTGTGGTAGATGGTTCGCCTGCTGACTGTGTGCTGGTGGCACTGAACGATTTGGTTCCCGATACAGACTTAGTCATTGCTGGCATCAACCATGGTACGAACTGTGGTATTGATGTGCTTTACTCAGGAACAGTGGGCGCTGCTTCGGAAGGTGTGGTTAACGGTAAACCTTCTATTGCTATTTCCTCAGAAAGCCCAGAAAGGGAACACCTTGAAATCACCGCTCAAGTGCTGATCAGCTTATTGGATCAAGGATTGTTAAATGCTACCAGCAGTGATTGGGTTTTGAACATTAACGTGCCTGCACTTAAGCTGGAGGAAATTAAAGGGGTTGCCTGGGCAACCATGAGTCGTCATGGCTGGACTAATAGGGTTCAAAGACGTGAAGATCCCCGAGGCCAGATTTACTACTGGGTTACTGGGGAACGGTCAAAACCAGAGCAAAGCAACAATGGGGATTATCAGTTGCTAAGCCAGGGTTTCGTAACGTTAACGCCAGTTGGTCTCGATCTTACAGATCATGAATCGCTAAAGGAGCTGTCAAGCAGGTTCGTATTCCAGCTTTGATGGAGGTTGCACGTTTATCCTTTTTATGTTTCCATTTGATATTTGATTTGCAATTAACCAAATAAGGGATTTTACGTTTTCTGTTTTGAAAACGTCAGCGTGGTTGTCTAACTTGACGATGAAACCTTCTCTGTGTGGACTAACGGAAATATAAACACGCTGCTGTAGTGAAACCCCAATGAAGTCATCATCACTGACAATGGCTGGGATTAGTAGCATTGCCTGATTATTACTAAAGGGTTCCCACAACTTAATAGTGCCGAACGTGGTTCTATAAGTTCCTGCTTTCAGTGTGCCATGTGAATCATGCACTATTGCGTGAGGCATAATTACCTCCTTGTCTAAGTAGTTAGGCACTGAAACATGCCGCTTTTTTCTAAGTACAACTTTGTAAATTTTCTTACCTTGACTTACCCACTTCTGTTCATATTTCGTTCCAACTTGAACCTCGTTCCTAACCGCGTAATCAGCTAACGAAAAGAGTCCGCTTTCTTCAGAGTTTCTAATAGCTTCTTCGGCGTATTCTTTCACGTCGGTCTGAAGCTGCAAGATCGCGTTGTCCACAAGGCGTGAGGCGTATATCTGTAGTTTTGGTAATGTAAAAAGTCTCCTTGATGCATGTTTCTTGTGAGGCCAAGGTAAGGGAAAGTTGATGTACAATGCGTCTACGCTTCTTTCCGAAAACAGCTCTCTGAGGCCCCAAATACCGTCCATAAGCAGCAGCGCAGTTTTCGTGTGATCAATCACTTTCATGGCTTTTTCCACGCTTAAGAGCGAGACCTCAAATCCTACTACGTTGGTACCGGTTGTCTCTAATGTTTTCAAGAACTTCCCGTTACCGAACCCAATTTCCACTGCGAGCGGATTCTTCTCTGGAAAGATGGCATCCCAATTTAAGGGAAAAGAGCTCGTACTTTGAGGTTTTATCAGCATAAAACAAGCTCACCAATAGTAAGGCGTGGAATAAGGTTCACTTCTTCGGCGCCTTCGGACTATGGGTAGTACCATAAATGCCACAATGACTCCGAAAACAAACCCTCCGATGTGCGCCCAATATGCCACGTAGCTCATGCTGTTAAGCAGTGTGGGTAGTACGTTTCCTTGAAAGAACCAGATCAAAAGCCAGAACCAAGCCGGAATATTTACCACGGTAACGAAGAAGATCAGGAATATTAAAGTGGCTATGTAGGCGTGTGGATAGAACACCAAATAAGCGCCCATAACTGCGGATATGGCACCAGAAGCGCCAACGAAAAACTCGGCACTTTGAGGCATCATGTAAATATGAGCAAGCCCTGCGACCATTCCACCAATTAGGTAAAACGGAATGTAGAATTTACCGAAATCTCCCTCAATGTTATCTCCAAATATGAACAAAAACCACATGTTTGATATTAGATGGTACAGGTTTCCATGTAACCACATGCTTAAAAACAACAAGCCCCAGGGTGTCAAGTTTAGTGGGTTCACAGAAATCATACTCAAGAATTTTTGTGGACTAATGTAGAAGGAATCTGGTAGCAGCGGTTGTACGAACGCATACACGATGATGTTTATGACAATAATGAGAATCGTCCTAACCGGAAAAGTGCGACGTCTATTTATATCGAATAACGGAAACATCTGTGGGAGCCTCTACGTTTTTGGAGTAGGAGACTGCTCGCTGTGACCCTGCGGGCTGCGGGTAAAGCATGAGCAGGTCGTAAATCTCTTTTGGCATGGAGGTGTCAATGTTCAGATTCAACTGCTTGGCCTCTTCAGCGAAGATGGGGTTATCATGTGTGTAATACCCTTCGCAAAGCAGGGTTGCTACTTCTTCGGCTTTCTCTTCGTCCATGTGCTTTCTTAGAAACCACTTTACAGTGTCTTTGACCTGGTCAATAGCTTTGCGACTTATGTCAGCCAATATGAGGGTTTGATCATCAACGTTTTGAACACCTTTGTCCTTGACAGCTTGCAATATGCTGGCTGCAGGCAAGCCATTAATTTGTGGGTCCAATGGTCCAATCACAGCGTGCTTGTCCATGATAATTTGATCCGCTGCCAACGCGATTAGTGTGCCACCGCTCATGGCATAGTGAGGTATTATCACTGTAGTCTTTGCGGGGTGCATATAGAGTGCCCTTGCAATTTGTTCAGCTGCGAGTACCAAACCACCCGGTGTGTGCAGTACTAAGTCAATGGGAGTATCGGGAGGTGTACTTCTAATAGCAGTCAAAACGGCTTCAGAATCTTCCATGGTAATGTATCTGGCAATTGGTAGCCCCCACAGAGCCACGCTTTCTTGCCTGTGAATCAAGGTAATTAAACGAGAATGCCTTTTCTTCTCCCATGCACGTATGAGTGTCTGCCTGGCTGCCTGCAAGTAATGTTGATGCACAGCCGGGGACATGGCAGAAAAGATTATGATAAGCCAAAGTAAACTCCACAGTACATCCAAGGAAATAACCTCCTTTCAGTTATTTGAATTATATTATATTCGGCAAAAATAAGAAATGTTAAGAAAACTCTCGGTTGATGTACTCAGCTGGCAAAAAATGTTCTATAATTTGGGCATGCCAAGAAGGTTTAGAAAAATACGGAAGCAAAGAAAACCTGTAGAAGCTGGATCGGGCAGGTTCTGGGCGGCGTTCAGTGACGCTTACACCTTTGGAGCAACCCTGCTTGTGTCCATGGGTATTTTTGGTGTGGCCGGCTACTACTTGGATCAGTGGTTGGGCACATTACCCACATTTACAGTGGCATTGCTGCTGATTGGCATCTATTTATCTTTTAGAGTTTTTATAAAAGACGTTCTGAAGCGAGGAAGGGTAAGAAATGGGTAATGAACTCACGCTTTCAGTGAACAGTTTTTATTGGAGTTTTGTAGTTACTGGGTTACTGTGGTTACTGTGCTGGTATATAAGCTTGAAGGCAAAGGAAGAGGGCACGTGGAAGTACGCAGTCATGGCTTTATGGAATTGGCTGGTTTCCTATGGAAAAGAACTTCTCGGTGATTATGCTGAGGAAGTTATGCCTTTTCTAGCCACATTTTTTGTTTACATTCTAACGGCGAACTGGTTGGGGCTGCTACCTGGATTTGTAGCTCCCACACGTGACCTATCTGTAACAGTAGGTTTGGCTTTACTTTTGCTCATTTGGATACATGCTTATGCCATAAGAAAAATGGGATGGAAGAAGTATCTTGCTGTGTTTTTCTCTCCGGCGTGGTGGATGTTCCCTTTAAACTTGATGGAACACATAACCAGGTTACTGTCTCTGTCTGTACGTCTTTATGGTAACGTATCAGGTGAACATTTGGCTGTTGCTGTCATATCTTTGCTAGTTCCTTTGATTGCGCCCATACCGTTATTGGGCTTAAGCATGTTTACAGGTTTCATTCAGGCATACATTTTTATGACTCTGGGTATGGCTTATACCGCTGAGTTTTTGGAAGAAGGAGGTCTTTTAACATGAGTAATGTAGTTGCTGCCATTTTATCTGCTGGATGGCCGTTGGGCATTGCAGCTGGATTAGCTGCTTTGGGCATGGGAATAGCTGCGGGAAAGGCTTTTGAGGCCATTTCTCGTCAGCCTGATGCATCTGGAGACATAAGAAGCTTGACGCTTATAGCTTTTGCTTTTATTGAGTCTTTGGTTATCTACGTTCTGGCTGTGGCTTTCTTGATGCTGTTTGTTAGACCAGGCGTTTAGTGAGCAAGTGAAGAGCTGTGTGATGGACTATGACCTTTAACTGGTTTTCGCTAGCAGCAGCCGTTGTTAACTTACTGATTCTTTATTGGATACTTCAGAGATACCTGTTTGGTCCACTGCTGAAGACCATAAAAGACCAGCAAGAGCAGTGGTTACAGAAGGAAAAAGAACTACAGCAGAAAGAACTGGAGATTGCGTCCAGAGAAGAACAATTAGAACATGAGCGACAGGAGCTTGAGTACGAGGTTAGGACGTACTACGAACAGGCCATGAAAGAAATAGAGGCGTTTAAGGAAAATGAGCAGGCCGATGCTAGGAAGAAAGCAGAGACAGTTTATCAACAAATTGTAAATGCGGCTAGAACCGAAGCCGATCGCATTAAGAAAGAAGCCTTGCAGCAGATCGACGATACCATAAAGGACGTTGTGACAAATGTCTACAAAGCATTTTTCCAGGGGCTAAACCACAATGGTGACTTTGTTGCTCTGCTGCTAGAAGGCCGTATTGATGAGATAAAGCCCTTGCTTGGGCAAGGACGTTCATACATCTTTACCAGCTCTCATCCACTTGACGATAAGCAGAAAGCCAGGGTGGAACATGTGCTCCAAGAAAAAGCCGGAGTTGGTGTATCCTCCTTTGAGGTGGATGAAGAGCTTGTTTTGGGCTTTCAGCTTTCCTGGAAAGCTGAGATGATCGAATACTCCCTGGCACAGCAGATCAGAGAGTACGTAAAGATTGAGGAGGCAGAAGGCATTGGAAGTTAAGCGCGAGCTGCCTTTTAGAATTGTTGTTCAGCCCCAAAGGTTGGAGAAGAAATTCTACGGCAGAGTAGTGGCTTACCGTGATGGCATAGCTACGGTGGAGGGCCTGGGAAACATTGGCTACTACGAGACCGTGCAGTTTGAAGAAGGTGCAAAGGGCATTGTCATGGACGTGGACCCCCAGCTTTCCTATGTAGTTACCACCAGTGGTGAAGTCCACATAGGTGAAATGTGTCTGGCCACTGGCGAGGTACCTGCTATACCGGTGGGTTATGATGTGTTGGGAAAGGTGCTGGATCCACTTGGAAACGTCCTGGAGGGCGACACTTTCACTCCTGCTCAGGTTTACCCGGTTGAGCGACCTGCTAAGCCCTTGTATGAAAGGTCTAGGGTCAACGAACCTGTGGAAACAGGTATTGCTGCCATTGACATGCTCATTCCAGTTGGGCACGGGCAAAGAGAGCTAATTTTGGGAGACAGGCAAGTAGGTAAAACCACATTAGCCACTGATATTCTCATAAATCAAAAAGGTAAGGACGTTATAGGCGTTTACGTCAGTATTGGCCAGAAGGTTTCAGATACCGCTGCCATCATTAATAGTTTCAAGGTGAATGATGTCATGGACCAAGTTGTCATGGTTGTAGCCGCAGCTAGCGACCCAGCCATTGTTAGGTTTTTAGCACCTTATGCTGGAGCTTCCATTGCTGAATATTTCATGGAACAAGGCAGAAAAGTAATCATCGTTTTTGATGATCTCTCCAAGCATGCTGTCAGCTACAGGGAACTTACGTTGCTCCTAAGGCGTCCACCGGGCAGAGAAGCTTATCCTGGCGACATCTTTTATGCCCATTCACGACTCTTGGAAAGAGCTGCCAAATTAACCAATGGCGGCTCCATAACAGCTTTTCCTATTTGTGAGACTCAGCTGGGTGATTTTTCAGCATACATTCCCACGAACCTCATCTCCATAACAGATGGTCAGCTGTTCCTTGACAGTGGGCTTTTTAATGCGGGTCGGCGGCCTGCCATAAACATTGGTCTGTCGGTATCCCGTGTAGGTGGGGCGGCACAGTACCCGGCGATAAGAAAGCTTTCTTCGGGTTTGAGATCCACATTGGCGCGCTATGAAGAATTGTCTGAGTTCACAAGATTTGGCGGCAAGTTGGATGATGCTTCTCAAAAAATCTTAAGCCGAGGAGAAAGAACGATTAAGCTTCTTGTACAAGCAGCCCATGAACTGTACAGTTCGTTGGAACAAGCTGCACTACTCGTGCTCCTGAACAATGGGTACTTTGATGCAGCAGATGTGGGCAACGTTAAGGAAGTCTGGAACAGCGTACGCGAGTACTTGAGGACAGAAGTGCCTCAGCTGAAGAGTGTAGACCTCCATGAGCCACTAGACGATGAAACTACCAGGCTCATACTCATGGCTGGCGAGAGGGCGATGAAAATTGGCAAGCTTAATGGAGCTTAGGAGACGTCTTAATACTATCCAAGGTCTCAGTCGCATTTCTCGAGGACTAAGGATTATTAATAGTTATTACATGGCTGGGGTGCGCAGGGATTTTGAGCAAATGGAGGCGTATGACGAAGCGTTGCTAGACAGTGTGGGAGCCATTTTGGGACTACTACCTTCAGAAGTCATTCAGTCTTCTCGATTCATAAATGCTCCTTCGTTGGCTCCGCGCGTAGTCTTGGCTTTTTTCAGCGATGGAGGGCTTTGCGGTAACTACAACGAGCTTGTGACCGAAGGTTTAGTCAGTTTAAAGTTGACGCAAAATGACAGGGTTTACGGTATTGGAACATTGGCTCCTGACAAACTTTCGGACCTTGGCATTAAGCCCGTGGATTACATTGGTGGACTCTATCAGTCTAAGAACACACCGCTTTTGGTGGATTTCTTCTTGGGCATAACTGAGGAGCTTTTCTCAGAACTTTGGCTGGTGTTCGTGCGGTCGGTGCCAGGTAAAGAGGGGCAATACGTTACTCAGAAAGCGAGCCCCATAACCTTGGAAGTGCAAGCGCGACATGGAGAGCTAATTGGAGAGCCCGAGGAGATCATTGATCAGGTATTAAGTTCCTACCTTACTGCAACCATGCTGCGAGCTTTCTACTCAGCTGCGTTTAGTGAGTTTTACATGCGCTGGTCGGCCATGACGCACGCAGAAGATAAAGCAAAAGAACTGGCTGACTCTGTAAAACTGAAGATTTCCCAAACTAGGCAGGAGCGTGTGACTAGGGAGCTACAAGATATAGTAGGTGGTATGAACTATGGAAGGTAAAGTAATAGGTATTCACGGTCCAGTTTTGGACCTTCAGTTCACTGATTACACCCCCTTTGAGCGTGAGCTCATAAAGGTGCGAGACATATTGGTGGAATGCAGAGCACTGTTGGGCGAAGGAAAGGTAAGAACAGTGGCACTGGGTCCTACCGAAGGCATCCGAAGAGGAGATAAAGCTACTGCACTTGGAAAGCCCATGACTATAAAGGTGGGAGAACAGCTCATCGGGCGTGTACTTTCGGGTATTGGAGCTCCACTTGACCAGAAGGAAGAACCCGAAGGTGAAGAACGCAGCGTATTCAACGTTCCACCGCAGGTGACTGCGGTTCTTCCTGTGTCCACTGTTCTGGAAACAGGTATAAAAGCATTGGATCTTCTAGCCCCGTTCCCACGTGGCGGTAAGATTGGTTTATTTGGAGGAGCTGGCGTTGGTAAAACCGTTTTGGTCATGGAGCTCATTCACAACGTCGCCATAAAGCACCGTGGTTACTCCGTATTTGCCGGTGTAGGAGAGCGCACACGTGAGGGGCAAGAGCTGTGGGAAGAGATGAGAGAAAGCGGTGTCATGGACCATTTGGTCATGATTTTTGGTCAGATGAACGAGCCACCCGGTGTTAGGGCAATAACGCCTTACGCTGCTGCTACTGTGGCTGAGTACCTCAGGAGCCAGTATGGTGGTGAAATCCTTTTGTTCATGGACAACATCTTCAGGTATGCTCAGGCAGGTATGGAAGTCTCCACTTTGCTCGGAAGGATGCCATCAGCCATGGGCTACCAGCCCACATTGTTCTCCGAAGTGGCACAAATTGAAGAAAGGATAAACAGTTTGGCTGAGGGCGCTATTACCTCAGTGCAAGCGGTTTATGTACCTGCTGACGACATCACTGACCCCGCACCTGCTACCATCTTTGGGCACCTGGATTCTTCTGTAGTTCTTTCGCGTGCCTTGACTGAAGTGGGTATTTATCCAGCCGTAGATCCGCTGCAAAGCAGTTCAAAAATGCTTGACCCAGAGGTGGTGGGATACAATCACGTACAAGTGGCTGGGCGCGTGAAGGAATTCTTGCAGCGTTATGAAGAACTAAAGGACATCATTGCACTACTTGGTATGGAAGAACTCAGTCCAGAAGATAGAGAAGTTGTACTTAGGGCGAGAAAAATACAAATGTTCTTGAGCCAGCCTTTCTTTGTAGCTGAGGCTTTTTCAGGTGCACCTGGTAAGTACGTGCCTTTAGAGAGAACCGTAGAAGGCTTCAAAGCCATAATCGATGGTAAGCTGGACCATGTACCAGAGAGCGCTCTGTACATGATCGGTGACATTAGCGAGGCTGGTGTTGATGTTTAGGGTGAACATTATAAGTTCCGATCAAATGCTTTTATTTGAGGCAAAATCGGTCATATTACCACTGGTAGATGGTTACATGGGTGTACTCCCTAGACACAGTCCTTTCGTGGCCACGTTGGACGTGGGGTTGGTTACCATAAAAACCGCAGAGGACGAGGAGAAGAATTATGCAGTTGCTGGCGGAGTGGCATCCTTCTCCTCTGGTTTTCTGCGTATCATAACGCCTGCTGTGTATGAAACTGACGATCTGAATACTTTTGTGGAAAAACTGGATGAGGAATACAAAAGAGCTCACGAAGCAAGTCAGCGTTACCGTTCAATAAAGCTGAATCCATAGCCGGCGACTCAAAAATGCTGTACATAATCATGAACAACAGCGTCCCATGATGAGTAAAACTATGCGATAATATTTTCATGGCTTTTTTGAATCTTTTTGACCAACGCAAGCTTTGGGAACTCGCAGAAAAGATTCCATTAGAACCTTTATCCGAGCGAAAGTCAATTTATGATGCATTGGGCTTGGTTTGCGCTGAGGACGTATTGGCACCTGAGGACATACCTCCAAAGGCTCGTTCTGAAGTAGATGGATACGCAGTACGGAGCCGTGATGTCAAAGGGGCTTCTGTGGAAAGGCCATCACTTCTTACGCGTGTGGGTAGCATTGTCGTAGACGAAGTTCCACAGTTTGAGCTTAACCCAGGTGAGTGTGCTTATATTCCTACTGGTGCTATTTTGCCTAAAGGCGCAGATGCTGTTGTAATGATTGAATATGTTGAAGAAAGTGGCAATTATGTGGAGGTTTTTAAGCCTGCTGCACCCTTGGAAAACGTGGTTTCGCCTGGCGAAGACATGAAACAAGGTGATATTGTACTAAAACGTGGTCAGCGCATTACTCCACAGGTAGTTGGATTGCTAAGTTATTTAGGAAAGTTGGAGGTTCAGGTGTACAGGCCTTTAAAGGTATTTGTGGCTGCTACTGGTAACGAAATTGTGGAACCTACTCAAGTACCTAACTTGGGACAGTACCGTGATGCTAACAGCTTAACTGTGTGGTCCATGCTCAAGGAAAGAGGATTTTATGCGCATAGGGGCTCCATTATTCGCGATGAACTCGAAAACATACATGAAGTCATAAATAAAGCTACTCAAAATTACGATGTCATTGTTTTGACTGGTGGTAGCAGTGCAGGCATTAGGGATTTGGTAGTACGTGCGGTGGAAGAAGCTGGTGGTACGGTACTTGCGCACGGGTTCACCATAAAACCTGGAAAACCTACGGTTATTGGCATTGTCAAGGAAAAACTGTTTGTTGGGCTACCAGGCCACCCCATGTCCTGCTTTGTTTCCGCATCACTAATCGTAATGCCTCTGCTCAGAAGGTTACAAGGTGAGAACGTAAAGCCAATGCCACTGCTTAAAGCTCGTTTGCGAACCGCTGTATTCTCCAGAATCGGTGTGGAAGAATGGATTCCGGTCAGGCTCAGCTATGAAGAAGAGCTGTGGGCAGAGCCTGTATTCTCCAAGTCTGGTATGGTAAGCAGCATGGTGCGAAATGAAGGCTTCTTGAGGATACCTCCCGAGTGTGAAGGAATGGAGCCCGGTGAGGTTGTGGAGGTGCTGTTGTTGTGAGAAAGATCTATTACGAAGTGCGAGAACTGGGGGAAGCAAAAGCGATTCTGCGTAACATGTGTCCTCCTTTAAAAGTTGAGACAATACCTGTTCGACAAGCATTAGGCAGAGTAACGGCTGAAGAAATACTGGCGAACCGAAGTGTTCCACATTACATAGCGGCTGCCTACGATGGTTACGCCGTTGATGCTTTAGTTACATATGGCGCTTCTGAAGGACATCCTTTGGAGCTCACTAATTACAGGGTTGTGAGCACGGGAGACGCTTTGGAATTTCGCGAAACCTGCGTAATTCCGCTGGAGGACGTTGTTGATTCTGGTGGTAAGAAGCTCATCTTCAAAGCATTTGCCGAAGGGACTAACGTGAGACAAGTTGGTGAAGACATCATAAAAGGCGACTTAGTGGTTCCTGCGAGGCACTGGCTGGAACCCATGGATATTGCGCTTTTATTGGCTGCGGGTGTTTATGAGGTCCCTGTTCTCAAGAAGCCCTTAGTTCTTCTCATACCCACCGGAGACGAAGTGCGATCCCCTGAGGAAGTCCTTAAGGAAGGAGAAATACCAGAAACCAATTCAGTGTTCATAGTAAATGAGTTAAAGGATTATTTCGATTTCATTGTGCTGCCACCTGTACCCAACAATGTGGACGCACTAAGGTCTGTCATTGACTCTTATTACAATGATGTGGACATCATTGCAACCATTGCAGGGTCATCTTACGGAGAAAGGGACGTGACAGCAAACCTACTGATGGGGCAAGGTTCGGACCCCGATTTACAGCAGCAACTTTACGTACATGGTATAAACATAAAACCAGGCAAGCCCACAATTTTGGCCAGTTATCGTGAAAAACCATTTATTGGATTCCCAGGTTTCCCTGTTTCTACTTGGGTAGTGGCTAAATTTGTGCTCGATAGCTTAGTCGAAAGCTACTATGGCTTATTGCCTCAGTGTTGGCAGCAAGGCAAAGCGCTAAGCGGTAGAAAAATACCCTCTGAGGGAGGAAGTATTGAATTTGTTAGAGGTGTTGTGGGCGCTGCTTCATCGCAAAAGGGATTGGTCTTCATGCCACTTAACCGTGGAGCTGGCGCTATGTCCAGCGTTGTTAGGGCTAACGCCGTATTAACCATCCCAGCAAATTCTGAAGGTTTCACTGAAGGAAGTGAACTTGAACTCCTCATGCGTTATGTGGGTTGGCCACTGCTGGTCGCCTCTGATGATATTGCCCTGAAGTTTCTGCTTAGTGATCTACGCAAGATGGGCGTTTTCCTAAACTATGTCTTTACTGGTTCTTCCACGGCCTTGGAGCTTCTTAGAAAAAATCTGGCAGCAGCAGCAGGAGCACATTTGCTTTGTCCTGATGGTTCGTACAACACCTGCATGGCTCCAGCTAATGCCATCAAAGTACCCTTCGTAAAACGTGAGCAAGGGTTCATGGTTCAGAGAGGTAATCCAAAGGGAATTAAGTCCGTGGAAGACTTAGAACGGTCGGATGTGGTTTTTGTGAACCGCGACAGGGGTTCGGGCACACGCATCTTACTGGATTACTTACTCCAACAAAAGGGCTTAGAACCGGATCACATTAAAGGCTATGATCATGAAGAGTTTTCGCATTTGCGGGTGGGTATGTGCGTGGCAAGTGGGTTAGCTGATGTGGGGCTCGGCATTAAGTTTGCTGCTGACGTTTTGGGACTGGATTTCGTCCCCGTGGCTGAAGAGGAGTATGACTTGTTCTTTCTTTCCGAGTACTCCAATCTAGCAGACACGATTAGTGACTTCATCAAGAGTAAACAGTTCCGCGCTCGTCTTTCCAACATGGGCGGCTACCGTTTAGTTGAATGAGAACACGAGTACCCAGGATAGAGGAGAATACTGCCGTTGAGAGTGAATCAAAATAAAACAAATAAATTAAATAACAGTAAGGAAGTGTAAAGTAAGGTGAAAGACAGCTTTGGCAGGGAAATAAACTATCTTCGAATCTCTGTAACTGACCGCTGCAATTTCGACTGTTTGTATTGCAGCCATCCAGTAGAAATGCTGCCCAGAGAAAGAGTACTTCGTTTTGAAGACATCGTCGTTTTGGTACAGGCAGCCAAGGAGCTTGGCATAAAGAAGGTCAGATTGACTGGCGGTGAGCCACTGCTGCGCAGAGACATTGATAAACTAGTTGCCATGCTTCACGAGTTGGATGTAACAGTGCACACAACAACCAACGGTTTCATGCTAGCGCGTTTAGCCGAGCCTCTAAAAGAAGCAGGTTTAGATGGGTTAAATGTGAGCTTGGATTTTGTTGATGCTGAGAAATTCCGTCAAATCACTGGTGGTGGTGATTTAGCAACAGTTGTGCAGGGAATTGATAAAGCACTCGAGGTTGGTCTGCCTGTAAAATTGAACGCTGTTTTTACTACCATGCACGAAACCAAGGATCTAAAAGAACTGTTGAATTTTGGTAAAGAACGCAATCTGCCTATACGTTTTATTGAGCTCATGCCGAAGAATCTCGGTTCATTTTCTTCTCTTTTTAGGCCAATTGGTGATGCTCAAAGTATGATTGAGAGTTTTACCCAGCTAAGGCCCGTAGGTACTAATGCGGTCAGTGGTGGTCCAGCTGAGTATTATCTGACCGATGACGGTGTAGAAGTTGGCTTTATTGGATTTTTCAGCCTGAACCAATGTAAACAGTGCAACCGCATTCGCGTTACCAGTAGCGGCGCCATTTATCCTTGCCTATTACGGAATGTTAAAGTTGAAGCTTTCGAAAGCATTAAGCAGGGCAAAGAAGCCACCAAAGAGGCTTTACTTAAAGCTGTTTCTATTAAGCCTGTGGCAGGCAATCCTGAGGAAGTTGGGCCTGACATGTCTGAGATTGGTGGTTAAAAAGGGAATGTTTGTAAAGATTAGTAGCAATATGATGAAATGAGGACATGGAAACGGATATGCTAGATGCCTATGAACGCATTAGCGAGGAACTAAACCAAGCTCCATGGTTTGGCCGCACGCCAGACCTTACACGCATGGATGCTCTGCTGGATGAACTGGGTTTACCCCAAGCTAACACAAAGAACATCATCGTAACAGGTACTGACGGCAAGGGTAGTGTGTGCAGCTACCTGCATTCCATTTTGGGCAGGCGCTACAAAGTGGGACGGTTCATATCGCCGCATTTGGAAGAGTGGACTGAACGTATAACCGTGGGAAAAGATGACATTTCCAAAGAGGATTTTGCACGGCTCTATGTTAAGGTCATGGAAGGAGCCAAAAAAGCTTGTCGTGTCAGTGGTGAGATGCCTACTGTTTTTGAGCGCTTGCTTGCCATGGCACTGCTTTACTTTGAAGAGCAGGGCACTGAGTGGAACGTCATAGAAGTAGGCATTGAAGGGCACTACGATTCCACAAACTTGCTACCTGCCAAAGCCGTGGTAGTCACTTCAGTAGGTATGGACCATATGAGATTACTCGGCAACACCATTGAAGAGATTGCAGACGCTATTTCTGCCGCATTTCGTCCCCATGCAGTTGCTGTAATAGGTAAAACTGACCCTGCGGCCATGAACATACTGGAAGTGAACGCAAGAAGGAAAAAAGCTACTGTTTACCGGTACGGTAGAGACTTTTGGTACGATGGGAAGTTTCTCAGTTATTCAGGTAGCTTGGACTTTCAACTTGCTCTTAGGGGCGTTCACCAGTGGTACAACGCTTCAGCTGCCATACAAACAGTGCTGGCGCTGTCAAGTACTGAGCTTAACAACATCGACGCTTCAGATATTCAAGAAGGGCTTCGAGAAGCCTTTTGGCCAGGCAGGATGGAGACTGTAAGGGAGAATCCTCTAATTATCTTGGATGGTGCACACAATCCTCATGCTGCACAGTCGCTGAGAACTTCTTTAGACTTGCTGTATCCCGGTAAGAAATGGAACATCTTTTTCGCTGCCATGAAAGATAAGGATTGGAGATCAGTACTAACACAGTTTCTGGATTTGGCTAACCATGTTTACGTAGTTAGAATGCCCTATGAGAGGGCGGAAAGTCCTGAAACCATCGTGGAGTTCTTGAAAGAAAAAGGTACATCGTCTTCAGTGTGCGAAGAGCAGGATGTAATCAAATGCGATGAAGACGCTTTGGTCTTCGGTTCCCTGTATTTGGTGGGTGATGTGAGGAGGTTAACGAGAAATGCGGTTCACTCATTTTGAAAATGGTCAAGCCATCATGGTTAACATTGGTGAGAAGTCATTATCTCACCGTGTAACAAAGGCTGTCTTATTTGGTACTCGTTTTAGTGTACCTTTGGCAAGGAAAGCCATGACTCTTACGCATGAATTCATACCCATGGCACATCCGTTACCTATTGCACCACTTAATTCCTCGTTTAAACGCAAAGCACAGGTAATTGAAGTGCAGGTTAGCTGCGATTACAAAACAGGATTGGAACTTGAAGCCATCATGGCAGCTGCAGGTTTTATGAAGGAAATACCCTATCTTGGTTTTGCTGCTATTACGCACAAAGAAGGCGGGAAGTCCGGTACCTTAGAAAGGCGAGCACAGATTTATAGAGAAGGCTTTTCTTTCCAGAAGGGAATATGGTACCGCGTGGTGGGCAAGGGGTGGCTAAAAGCCACAGAACATGGTCTCGAGAAAGTGCCAGACTTTCAGCTGGAGGCAGGGGATGTGATACTATGCAGCTTACAGTAACTGCTCAAGGGACTGTAGCCTTTCGTCCTGATAAATTTGACTTAGTGAGCAGCGAGAAGCTCCCTAAGGGGCCTTTCTTGGAGACGGCGCGTTTGGCTGCGTTCCTAGCTGCAAAACGTGATAGTTTTTTTGGTAGCCGAGTATTCATAACTCACATGGAAATTAAGCATCACTGGGGGCCTTCTGAACTTAGTTTTACTGTGAGGCTAGTTGCCGATGGGGATGATGAAAAGGAGATTATGCGTAGGGCTTGGTTCTCCGCATTCGTTTGTTGTTTGACTACTTACGACATGGTAAAGGCCGTAGACCCTGATGCTGTCATTGAAGATGTCGGTATTGTGTCAATAAATGATGAGGATCTTCCTGAAGTGGATTTGAGTCACGCAGACCTCAGTGATTTCCAAGACGGCTACTACTGTGGTTTTTCTCCTACTTTGATTGTGGAAAGAGGACAGATCCGATCTGCCTTTAATGCGCCGTGGAGTAATAGCAATGTACGACTCCGGTGGCTTACGGCAGGTAAGAAATTCAAAGGAGGTTTCTCGGGTGAGTAAATTGACTCCCGTAATTACGTGCTCCATTCTTATCTGTTCAGACAGGTGCTTTCGCGGTGAAAGGGAAGATAAAACAGGTCCCGTATTAAAAGAAACACTGGAACGCTTAGGATATCATGTGCATGATGTGAAGGTTGTCCCAGATGAACTGGACGTCATCGTTGATCAGTTGAAGGAATGGGTACGTCTGGGCATGGATCTCATAATAACTTCTGGTGGCACAGGTGTTGGGCCAAGGGACGTTACCCCTGAAGCCACCATAAAGGTCATTGAGCGAGAAATACCAGGTATGTCATTTGCAGCTTTGATGTTGTCACTTCAGAAAACACCACATGCTGTGTTATCCAGAGCCAAAGCAGGTGTGGCAGGTACCACCTTAATAATAAACCTACCTGGTTCCACAAAAGGTGCTCAAGAGATTATCGAATACTTGGATCCCGCTCTAAAACATGCCGTCCCAATCATACATGGGGAAGTCATCGAGTAAGAGCTTGTTCCACTAATGCAGATGCGCCTAGCAATGCCGCCTCTTTCAGCGTACTAACCACGGTTGGCGTGTCTTTTACGGGTGGCACTGCGCGTCTGCGGATCTCTGCCTCATATATGTCTTGCCATAAGGGGAAGGTTGCGCTGATGCTACCCCCTAGAACGATAATATCGGGGTTCAAAATGTTTGCCAATGATGCACAAGCGATGCCCAGGTAATAACCCAGTCTTTGATAAAGAAAGATTGCCTCTTTGTCTCCACTGCGTGCTCTTTCATGGATTTGTGCACCTGTAAGCTTTTCTCCTGTGCGTTCGCTGTACCATTTTTCTAAAGCCCAACCGCCTGCCAATGACTCCAAGCAGCCATGGGAACCACACGTGCACGCTGGACCTTCTGCTTCTATGACCATGTGTCCGATTTCTAAAGTGGCGCCTCTTTTTGAGCGGAGCAAATCGCCTTCGTAAACAAAACCTCCACCAATGCCAGTACCCAATGTAACACCAAGAACGGATTCAGGTTTGCTACCTAGTTCGTACTTCCAGACCCCCAAAGCAAAAATGTTGGCATCGTTTTCCACGAACACGGGCACATTCAATTCCTCCTGCAAGAGCCTTCCCAATGGAAAGTTCTCCCAGCCAATATTCCCGCCAAATATGACGGTCCCAGTTTCGTAATCCACCTGTCCTGCTACGCCAATGCCCACTCCGTCAATATCTTTATCTTTGATATAGGATGAAATCAAATTGACAATGTTTTCACTGGGGCTGTTAAGAAAACGATCCCTGGCAATGAGTTTTCCGTCTTTGACAATACCCATGTCCACTTTTGTCCCACCCACATCTATTGCCAAAATCTCCATGGAAATCCTCCTCTCTTCATCCAACTTGCTCCTTGATGGTTTTACTTTCGGTTCATTCTCCAGTTAAGTTCTTCAGCCCACATAGAGGCATTTTCTTTACTAGCGCATTTCTTTGAAAAGTGTTCTACCACGGTTCTTGCCACAAACTGATGCACCTCAGAATCCATCTGTGGAACAATACGCTGCTTCTTCATGGCAAGCTCAGAAAGGGCTTTTGCCACCTCTATACCAACTGCTGTGTTGTACTGCTGCTGAGTAACCAATAGCCCCAGCATAAGCCCAGGAAAGATGAGTGAATTATTCACTTGGTTGGGATCATCGGAGCGTCCTGAACCGTATATGGTTACTCCCATGGCACATGCTTCTTCCCGGGATACTTCCGGTACGGGATTAGCCAGTGAAAGCACAGTGTTAGGTTTTTTCATATTCCTCAAATACTCCAGTGGGAAAACGCCAGGACCAGGGCGGGAAGCTGCAATTAAGAATGATGCTCCTTTTAATGCTTCTTCTAAATTACTGCTGCCAAGTTTGTTAGTTTTAGATAAAATGTTTCCCATCCAATGCTGCTGGCTATTTTCACTGTTATAAACCAGGTCTCGATCAACTACTATTACATTTCCTATGTTGCCTAGCAACAGCTCATCAAGCAGCTGTAGGAAGCCCATGTTTGCCGAGCCAGCTCCCAAAAGCACTATTTTTTCGCTTTCTAGCTTTAGTCCTGCCATGGAGGATGAAGCGAGTACAGCTGCTAGCATGATTATTCCTGTACCCTCCATGTCATCGTGTATGATAGGTATGCGCAAAAACTTGCGTGCTTCAGTGAGTACATTGAAAGCATCAGGCTGTTTTATGTCTTCCAAGTTTATGCCACCCAATGAAGGTTCAATGGCACTGAGGAAGGCAAGTATGGCTTCCTCGGTTTCGGCCCTTATGCAAAGCGGAATTGCGTCTATGCCAGCGTAGTATTTGTACAAAACTGCTTTTCCTTCCATGACTGGCAAGCCTGCTTCGGGACCAATATTACCCAGCCCCAAGATGCGCGTTCCGTTGCTTATTACGCCAATGGTGTTCCACCTATTTGTCATATCCCAGACCAAGGCGCTATCAGCAGCTATGCTCTGGCAAGGCTCTGCCACGCCTGGTGTGTAAAACACGTGCAGATTGCGAGCTAAGGGTACTCTAACTCGGAGTTCCCATTTTCCACGGTAAAGCTTATGTAAGAAGGAAGGCGTTATTTCCACTTTCTCACCCCGGTAAATATGATCACCAATACGAGCATGGCAAGCAAGCTTCTGCCGAAAGCTACGCCTGCTATCTGTAAAGGATTGTCAAGTCCAGATAGCACTGTTTGTAGCAAGAACGTACCTGCAAATACGGAGCCTAGTTGTCCAGCCACGTTTGCACTGACTGCGGGGAGCAGTAAAAATGTTGACGGTTCCATCTTCTGCACGTAACGGTGTACTACACGTGCCGCCATGGGGAATGCACTATTTCCTGCTGCACCTAGGGCGGGATTAAAGCTGCGATTCACAATATGCATCACCTTAGCGACCAAAATGCCTGCTGCAATATTCATGATGAAGGCAAACAATCCAATGCCCATAATAGCAAGGGTCTGGAGCTGGAAAAAGGATTCTGCTCTTATCGAGCTTCCTATGAGCATGCCCACGAAGATCGTTGCCACGGGCGCAAGAATTTCCTCAGCTGCTTCCTTTAGCGAAGGGGTTTTTTCATTCTCCTTTAGGAAATAACCAAACACCAAAAATCCCAATAGTGGTAAGGACATAGGAGCGATAAAACCTGCAGTCAGTGTGACGATGAAAGGGAACAAGAGCCTGGCATTTTTGCTAATGTCACCTCTGGCGGTAGTTTGTGCCTTTATCTCATTTCTTGTAACTAGCCCTTTTAACAAAGGTGGGATGAGCAACGGGACAATGGACACATAGCTGTAAGCAGCCATGGAAATGGTACCCACAAGATCAGGTTTTAGTTTCGAAGCCACATAAATAGACGTGGGACCATCAGCAGTTCCAATGCTGGCTATGGATGCTGCACTGGGTATGTCGAATCCAAAAAGAATGGCAACAAAAAATGCGATGAATATGCCCAGTTGTGAAAACAGTCCCAAAATCATGTAGCTTGGATTGGCTATAAGAGGACCAAAGTCCATCATGGCACCCACGCCTATGAAAATAATCAGGGGAAGGAGCTCTGTTTTTATTAGCGCATTGAACATTTGGTCCATGAGGCCGCCTTGCTCTGCCAAAGGACTATTCGGTATGTTCACCATGAACATGAAAAAGCCAATGGGTATGAGTAAAAGCGGTTCCAAATCAAAACGATAAGAAAGGTAGATCAGCAGCAATCCTAAAGCCATCAATCCAATTTGCGACCACAGTAAACTGTCCAAGAATAAACACCTCCTGCGTTCTACAGCATGTATGTTAACATAGCATTGGAGAGGTGAAAACTTGAAATTCGTCATATTAGCTGCTGGAGAAGGAAAACGTTTAAAACCGCTAACCAGCGATAGGCCTAAAGCCATGGTTGAAGTTTTGGGCAAACCGTTGGTGCAGTGGCAATTGGAAGCACTTAGTAATTTGGGAGTGCCGCGCGATGAGGTGGTAGTCATCGGCGGGTTTGGCTATGACAAATTAAAGGAATTTCTCACAGGCAAGGTTCAGGTGCTTTATAACCCTTACTGGAGCGCGGCAAATAACGTGCTCACTGTTTACTACGCACTGGAGCAACTGAATGACGATATTGCCATCATAAACTCCGACGTCATAGCTGAGGAGGCTGTCTATGCTTTGTTCCATCCTGACAATGAACCTTACGCAGTGGTGGATGGGGGAGTAGATGCTGCTGAAGAAGAGATGAAGGTTAAGCTGGAAAATGGTAAGATAGTACTTTTTTCCAAGCGAATAGACCCTTCTGAGTCTGTTGGTGAATACATTGGTCTTTCTTATATCCCTAGGCGGCTTAGGGGCAAAATGCTATCCATCATTGAAGGTATGTGGAACCGTGGAGAGTTGGATAGATGGTACGAAGACGCTTTTAACATTCTCTGCGAGACTGTGCCGATGACTCCCGTATTCTGTACGGGTATGCTATGGACGGAGATCGACACCCACGAAGATCTGGAAAGAGCGAAGCAAATAGCAGCTCAGTTACAGAAGGAGAAGGTGGAGGGGGATGTTTAGTAAGGCTGTCAGCTTGCCCATTTTTTGGATGATTGGTGAAAACATCATGGGAGACATTAAAGATGTTCTTTCTCAGTACAACATGGTGTTTCACCGCCCCTTGGTAGTTACAGGCAGCGGAGTCACCTCTGAGTTGGGGGAGAACTACTTTTCCTCCTATAAACGTGTTTCCATAAACAGTAACCACATTTCCGATGTGGAGAAGGTTAAAGCACAGGCACGTTCAGTGGGGTCTGATTTACTGATCGGTTTTGGTGGCGGGAAAGTTATCGATGTGGCAAAAATGGCAGCTACGGAGCTTAATTTGCCATTTCTGTCAGTGCCCACGGCTACCAGCAACGACGCTGTGGCTTCACCTGTCGCTGTTATAAACTTTGGTGACTACGTAAAATCCATGGGAGCCATGGCGCCAATAGGAGTAGTGGCTGACCTGAACATACTGCGGAATCAACCACGAAAGCAGTTTTTAGCAGGTGTGGGAGACTTGTTTTCCAACATATCTGCATTGGCTGACTGGCAGCTAGCAGCTGATCGTGGGTTTGAAAGAGTGGACCCCGTGGCTGCATACTTGAGCCGCAACGCTGTGGAGAATCTTTTCCGAGCCATAGAGAATGGTTCTGATCTGTATGCGACGTTGGTAGAAGGATTGGTCGTGTCCGGTGTGGCTATGGTTTTAGCGGGCAACAGTCGTCCCAGTAGTGGTGCTGAACATCTCATATCTCATGCCTTAGATCGTTTCCCCATACACGATTTGCATGGCCTTCAGGTAGGGGTGGCAGCGTTTTTCACTTTGCGTCTTCATGGCATGGATCATCTCCGTTACAAGAAACTGCTAAGTCAAATTGGGTTCCCTTGCAGTTGGCAGGAGCTCAATGTGGATAGGGAAACTTTTATGAAAGCTGTGCAACTTGCGCCTCAAACACGCAGCGGAAGGTATACCATACTTAGTGAAGTTACCCCTGAACTACTGCAGGAAGCGTACGACGAAGTTTATGGAGTAAGTGTTAGCGGGGACGGGGAATTCTCTATTCAGGATTAAGTAGTTCTCGTAAAGTTTTCCTAGAATAGCCACGGCATATTGTTGGGTAGAAGTGCCAGTTTTGTCGTAAAGCTCCTTTCCTTGTTCCTTTATTTTTGCCACTCCGCCATCACCCGCGAAGTAGGCTACTAACCCCCAGTAAACATTATCGTTCCATCGTTGTATGCGCTTTGAGAGGTAGAACGTACCGGCTTTGATGTTGTCGCAAATACTTGTGGGATCGTCGGACAAACCCAGTTGTGGCTTGAGTTCGTTATAAAGAGCTGGCATGATTTGCATAAGTCCCACTGCACCTTGTATACTCTGGACCTTGGGGTTGAAGCCGCTTTCTTGTTCAATAACCGCGGTTATTAAAAGTGGATCTACGTGGTACAGGTAAGAGTACTGAATAATACAAGCACTTATTGTTTCTCTGTCCTTATCACTTAGGTTCTTGTTCATGGCAACCTTAAAGGTGGATTTATCAATGCGGGTCTTGATAAGTTTATCTATTTCTTCCACTCTTAGTACAGGGAATGCATAGTTCGGGAAATTGTCCAGGTTCGTGGGCTTCAGAGTTCTCGATATCACCGGTGACAAGAAACTTACCATTATTGAATGGTCCATGACGTTCCAGTTTCTTTGAATCGTGTATTCCACATAAAAGCTTCCTATCAAAATGAGCGCCATTATTACACTTAGCACAATGTGAAAGAATTTGCCACGAACCACCAGTTTCTCTCCTTTCTCGGAGTTATTGTCCCTTTTTCACTTAAGTACTTCTCGAAATAATCACGAAGTAATTGTGGTGAGTAAAACTCAATGGGCTGGTTCTTTAGCATGGTAAATCCACCGGCTCCAGACGCTCTGTAGCTAGTCAGACTTACCCAGTAGTTTTGTCTAGAGTGCAGTTCGCTACCCATGTATTTTGCCTTTTTCACCTTATTTCCCCAGGGTTCCGTCAGATCGTAAATGACTTCTAAGCCACCTATGGTTTCAAAATTATAAGTTTTGACGAAAGGATGCCGTATTGGCCTTATTGATCCCGAAGGAGTCGCGGAAACCAAATAATAGTAGCGAGCATTCCATTCCAATGCTTTTTTAAGTGTGTGTCCTGTAATCTTTAATACCACAGGTTCATTGTCAAAAGGATACAGGCTGAACGCATCCCGTCGTGTTAGCCATCCTTTCTTAATGGTTATTGGTTCAAAGGGGCTAGGTGGGTGCATGGCAATTTCGTTTTCTGTGGCATAACGCAATACATCCAAGTACAGGTTTGAAACGGGCTCAGCAGCCAGTTTCCATGTGTCACTGACGAAATCTTCTGCAGCAATACCAATGACTTCGTTAATCCAATCGTTGGTTTTTCTGTGATCAGACCAGAACATATCAAGAATTTCTGGATCGTCTTCTATGCCGTAAAGATCAACATTTTGAACTCGTGTCACTTTTCCGTCAGCAATCTCGATGAGTGCCACTCCTTTACCGTAGGAAGGTGGCTGCACCAACACGGTGTTGTTCAGCTTGTAAGGTCCAAACGCTCTGTGAGTATGCCCGAACACGATAACATCAATATTTGGTACCTTTGTGGCCAGTGAGTAAACAAAGTTTTCTTTTGAGGATTCCGACACCCGGCGTCTTTTTAGGGGATCGTATTCAATGCCAGAATGAGCCAACACAACAATAACATCAACTTTTTGATCCTTTAGTTGTGAAACCAGGTTTTTAGCTACTTTTATGGGGTTTTCAAACTTTAGTCCTTTCCATTTCCAGGGTAGGTCGAAGTCCTCAATAGCAGGCGTTGTGAGTGCAATGACACCTACGCTCCAGTCACCGAAGCGGTACACCTTAAATGGTAACCATTTGGTTTGGCCAGTGAGCTGCTCTTGTATGTTTGCACTGAGCAATGGGAATTTTGCTTGTTTTTCTATTTCCGTTAAGTATCGAAGTCCGTAGTTGAACTCATGGTTCCCAATGCACATCCCGTTAAGTCCCATCTCGTTGTAGGCTTCAACTACTGGGTTTACCTTATTACCAAAAAAACGATGTGCATAGAAGGTTAGTGGAGACCCCTGAAAAGCGTCGCCATTATCAAAAAACAACGTGGGTGCTTCCTGGCGTTGTTTCTTTAAAAACGTACTAACTTTACTTAACCCGCCTGGGAATGGCTTAGCATGAACGTAGTCAAAGGGCAAGATTTGGCCGTGGAGGTCGGTAGCCACGACCATTCTCACGCTAGGCAAAGTCAGAGATTACCTCCTTCAACAAATGCAAAGCCGTAAGCATTGTTTCCGGCAAATGCACCCACAATGGGACTTACTTGCACCAGGTAGGCGCCTTTTTCTTGCGCGTACTGGACAATGTCACCAGACAAGTCCGTGTAAGCCATGGCGATAGGGTATCTCGGTTCCACCAGATTCATTATCTTATCAACATTTTTCTTAAATATGGTGAAAGGTGAGCCACGCTCGTTCTTTAGTGGTTTTATTTCCCCACCTTTTATTCGTATGAAGGGCACAGTTTTTAAGAGGCCACCAACCCAACCAGCAAAAGCAGGTAATCTACCTAATCTTACTAGGTTTTTAAGCGTGGCAATGACCGCGACCAAGGAAATCTTTTCTCTTATCTGCATCAGTTCTTCATACGTTTCTTCAATGGTTTTTCCTTGCTCCCTTAGCTGTACGGCAATGTGAGCAAGCAGTCCGCTTGCTATGGAGGCATTCAAAGTGTCCAGCACTTTCACATTCTTAGTGGTTTCTCTTGCTGCGGCCAGAGCTGACTGCATAGTTCCGCTCAGACTGGATGCAACTGTAAGCACCAATATGTCTTGCTCTGGAATACTTTGGAATACCTTCTTGAAGTCTTCAGGACTGGGCTGACTCGTAGTAAACGTATCAATGACTGAAGACATGATTGAGTAGAACTTGTCGCGGGTAATCTCAACGCGATCTTTTAAGAACTTCTCTCCGACGCGCAAATACAAAGGAATAACCGTAAAGCTTGGGTAATCCTGTAAATGGTCAATAGCCGAATCAATCACAATGTGGAACATTTCTCACTCGCACCTGCCTTTCGCCGATTAAGTCTTTTTGGGCCTGTTTTGCTTTACTCTTTCTGCTCTCTTTCTTTTTCCACATATGCGACTGCAAAGGTGTTGTTGCCAGTATACGCACCTACTATGGGATTTCCCCTTGCCAGCAATGCGTTGTGCTCCTTCACAAGCTGTTCAATTTCTGGTACGTAATCTGTGTACCCAACAATAAACGGATAGGAGCGATCGGCATTTCCTTCAGCCTCTTCTACCAACTTCTGCAAAATGTTAAAAGGCTTACCTCGTTCGTTCCTCATGGGTACAATGTATCCCTCTTTAAGCTCCACAACGGGTTTTACTCGTAGTATTTCCCCTACAAGTCCTGTAAAGCGCGATATTCTGCCTGTTCTCATAAGATTCTTTAAAGTGGCAATTACTGCCCAGAAGCGTGTTCGCTCCCGCAGCTCATATAGTTTGTTTACAACATCTTCAAGGGGTAGACCTTGATTTCTCATATTCAAGGCCATCAGAGCCAAGACGCCTGCCCCCATGGATAGATTCCATGTATCAAATACTACGACATTCTTCTTGTCGCTTTCTTGAGCAGCTGACAGGGCTGAGTTGTACGTTCCGCTTATTTTGGAACTTATGGTCATTACTAGAACATCTTCGTGCTTGGAGCTATTAATGGCTGCTAGAAAATCTTCCATGTTAGGCTGGCTTGTTGATATGCGATCGTACTCGTTGGGCAGGATTCTGAAGAACTCATCTCTGCTAATGTCTACAACGTCTTTATAATACTGAGTGTCAATCTTTACGTAAAGTGGTACCAAGGAGAAGTCATCAAATGTCGACCCCTCGGGCAAATCGATTGCTGAATCGATTATGACATGAAACATGATTTCTCGTTCTTCCTCCTTTTTATTGTTGATGTCATGGTGTTAGCTTGTGTAACATTCTAGGGAATGGTATGGTTTCTCTGATGTGTTCCAGCTTGCAGATCCATGCTACAGTCCTTTCCAAACCAATACCAAAACCCGAGTGAGGTACGGAACCGTATCTTCTCAGATCCAAGTACCACTGATAGTATTCTTCGTTCAGACCGAACTCTCTTATTTTCTGCAGTAGCAAATCGTAATCATGAATACGCTGGCTCCCTCCAATGATTTCTCCGTAACCTTCGGGTGCCAATAGGTCGGCAGCCAATACAACCTCAGGGTTTTCCGGGTCGGGCTGCATGTAGAAAGCTTTTATTTTTGCAGGGAAGTGCGTTAGGAAAACGGGTTTTTCATATTGGTTGGACAGGAACGTTTCTTCGGGTGCTCCTAAGTCATCTCCCCATGTAATATCGAATCCGTTTTTATTTAGTAGGTCCACAGCTTCAGTGTACGTTATTCTCGGGAATGGCGGTTCAACCTTCATCAGTGGTTCCAACGGACGTTCCAGGATGGCCAAATCGTCTTCGTTTTCCTCCAGCACTCTTTTTACAATGTAGCTGACGAACTGTTCTTGGAGCTGAAGGTTATCTTCATATTCAAACCACGCTGCCTCAGGTTCTATCATCCAAAACTCCAGCAAGTGCCGGCGTGTTTTACTCTTCTCAGCTCTGAAGGTGGGCCCAAAGGTGTAAACCTTTCCTAATGCCAAGGCGCCTGCTTCGGCATAAAGCTGTCCACTTTGACTCAAATATGCTTTATCCCCGTGGTAGTCTACTTCAAATAGTGTAGTGGTTCCTTCAGCTGCGGCTGTGGTAATGATGGGGGTGTCGAATCTGTAGAAACCATTTTCATTTAAGAAATCAATCATGGCGTTTTCAATGGTGTGCCTGATGCGTAAAATGGCACTCTGTTTTCTGCTTCTTATCCACAAATGCCTGTTTTCTTCCAAGAACTCAATACCATGCTCTTTTCGTCCCAAAGGCCAGTCTTTGGTTATGTGAAACGCTTCAAAGTGATCTGCATGGATTTCATATCCACCAGGTGCACGAGGCTCACTTTTTGCTACACCTTTTACCACAATGGAGCTCTCCAGAGAAGCCTCTTTAGCTTGCTCCCACTGATCGGGTTTAAGTCGCTCTTGCTCTAACACTACCTGCATAAAACCTGAGCCATCTCTCATGACGATAAAAATGATCTTTCCCTTTTCACGCTTCGTGTGGATCCAACCTCTTAGCTCTACTTGTTCTCCCTCGTGCTTCCCAATGTCACGTATGCTAACCATCTTTTCCACGTCTGTCACACGCTCCCTTTCGCTTATATTATGTGCGCTATGTGCTATGCCTTAGCTACATTATTTGGTTTTTGGGATTCTTTGGTATCTCGAATCCAATTGGCTTTGCCTTTATGGCTCGTATTTGTGGTATGAAATCAAAAGCGGCGCTGACCACAATCTGCATAGAAACCTGAAATTCTTCGAAGCTCATGTTCACAGTGGGGAAGTCGCACACAAGACGAACCATGCCATCGTCAGCCATGGCGAATTTTGCCATGGCAATACGGTAATTCATCTCAAATAACTGATTTAACAGTTCCGAAGACACTTTTTCTTCTGCCATGAGTGGAACTTCGAAGCGTAAAAAATCTCGACTTAGTGTCAGCACCAAATTAATCTCCACATTATCTTGATGGAAGGGAATGTCCCATTGGAAGCCGTTGAATTGAAATTGAAGATTTAGAATACGAAGGTACTCGTTTATTATGCCTGGCGTTACCAAACCGGCAGACCTCCTTTTTGAGCATTATTGTTGGCCTGTTACTGCTGTACCATTATTTTGTGATAATCTGAAAACTTTTCTATATTATAAGTCAGGAGGTGTCTAAAACCATATGAAAATACTAATTGCATCTGACCTGCATGGTAGCGTAGCAGCATTCCAAAAGGTTTTGGAAAATGAACCAGATTCTGAAATGGTGCTTCTCTTGGGGGATTACCTGTATCATGGACCCCGCAACCCGTTACCTGAAGGTTACAATCCAAGAGCCATGGCGGATCTAATAAATTCTTTGAGCAATGCTGTATTGGTTAAAGGCAACGTGGATGCACCCATCGACGAGGAACTTATTAAATGGCCCATGTCACCTTTGGTTCATTTAGTCTTTCACGATGGCGGCAATAATAGGAATGACATTCACATCTTAGCTCATCACGGTCACAACGCTGATCCAACAAAGCTTTACAAAACGCAAATGGTGGTTTCTGGACACACCCACATAAAAGTGCTGGAATATGACGCGAAAGAAGGCGTTTTCAGGCTTAACCCTGGTAGTCCATCACTGTCCAAAGACGGAACTCCATCCTATGCCGTCATCCTCAGCGATTTTAGAGCACAGCTCAAATCATTGGACGGTCAAGTCATAAAGGAGATTCAGATTAGCTAAGCACTTTCCAGCCTGGATCAACTTTCAGCTTTATGACTGGTTTTATAATGCCAACGACTTCTTGCCTATGGTTTTTCACAGGAGGCTGGTATTGATTTTTTAAAGCTTCGCCGTGAATATCTTCATCAGTTACCAAACCCAGTTGCCTAAGGACCTCCAATGTGATGGCTCCCAGTGCTCTACTACTACCATCTACCACTTTTACTGCAATACCCAGGCCACGATTTAGCACGGACACCAGTTGAACAGCTTCAGCACCGCCCTTACTTAGGAATGCGCCTTGGAAGAAGAGCATAAATTCAGTGTCAAAGCGACCTTTCCCTGCGACCAAATGAGGGTACCTTGTCATGGCCATTGCTACTTTTGATGCTGGTTCCTTATATTCCTCGGGCAGAATTTCAGGAGTTCCCAGTTTTGCGAAAGCCAATGCAGCGTTGTAAAGAGGCACTCCAAAAACAGGTACGCCGCAGCCGTCAATACCTATCTCCACTTTCTCTGGAGGCATCTCAAAGAACTCTGACACTATTTTAAGTATCCTTTGCTGCACTGGGTGATCCAGGAGAAAGTAAGTCTGCAGTGGCCACTTGTGGTACACGCACTGTGCAAGCATGCCTGTATGTTTCCCTGAACAATTATGAAAAGCTGGGGTCAGCTCGATGTTGTTCAGCTTTATGAATTCGGCGGTACTCTTGTCAAAAGGTTCGTGAACGCCACACTGCAAATATGACTCGTCCAAGCCAATTTTCTTTAGCGCTGATCTTACAAGTTCCACATGTTCCAGCGTACCAGAATGTGAAGCGCACATCACAGCTATTTCTTCCATGGTGAAACCGTACTGGATGTCCAATTTATCCATGAGCATAGGGATGGCTTGTAGCGGTTTTGAAGCTGATCTAAGGAAAGTTACGCGCTGAGGTGAGCCAGCTGAGGCAATCAATCTTCCTTTGTAGTCCACTACCACTGCATCTGCGTAATGCACACTTTCTGTTAGCTCGTTTCTTAAAACTAGCGCACCCAATGTGGGCGGATTTGCATAGTCTTCCACGGTTTGCCTCCTTGGTATGTTACGTTAAGTGTCGTTTAAATTTTAGCACTTTGAGTCAAGTTAGTAGATTACAGGTCAATGATGAGATATCAGCCGCAAAGCACAGTAATTGTTAGATAATAACAGCTTACAAGACATTGTTGACGAAAATGGCATTTGATACAGAATTAGAGCGTTCTATACTAATTTATTGTGAATAATACGCAGAATGTTCAGAGGAGGACAAAAAAGACATTGGAAAACCGTCTGAGTTTGGGGGAACAGAAACAATCTCTGATTTACGGTCCTGTGAGTAGTAGGCGTTTTGGTACCACAATTGGAATTAGTCTCATACCGTTGAAGGTTTGTTCTTTTGATTGCGTTTTTTGTGAACTTTCCGTTCACACCAACGTGTTAACGCTGGAACGCCACACGTACGTCAGTGTAAACGAAGTACTCAAGGAACTGAGAAATTTCCCAACTCAGGGAGTGGATTACATTGCGCTCTCAGGAGCTGGCGAACCCACATTAGCAGCGAACATGGGCGAAGTCATTGATGCTCTTCACCAAAAGTACTCAGTGCCAGTCTTGGTTCTGAGTAACGGAAGCACGGTATTCATGAAGGATGTTCAAGAAGAATTAAGAAAAGCTGATGCTGTTAAGCTCACGTTCTCCTCACTAAAGGAAGAATCCTTCAAGCGTTTGAATCAGCCTGCAGAAGGGGTAACGGCCTCAAAAGTAGCGCGAGGTATTGAAGAATTTGCCTCTTCTTACGCAGGCACGTTGTATTTCGAGGTGGTTGTGGTTAAAGGTATAAACGATGATCTGTCTGAGGTAAGAAAAACAGTTGAGTTCTTAGCTCAGTTTAAGCCTTACCACATCGATATAAACAGACCTGCAAGGCCGGGAACGGCGCGTTATCTTGAGCTACCTGATAAAGAGCTTTATATGCCTTTGGAGCGCGAATTCCCAGCCGTCAGGGTGTTCTAAAGTTAAAACGTGTCGTTGACTGTTTAGCGGAGCTTAACTAAAACAGGGTCAACGGTGCTGGTGGCGCAGACTGCATAGTCATAACCTAACAGTGTTAGGCTGTCAACAGGGAGCGCTTCTATGCTCGCAGTCGTTGCCATGGCCTCTGCCGCCTTATTTGCTGATTTATCCACTGGCCAGCAAATGTAAAAAATACTTCCTGCCGGAGTTTCTTCGCTACTGTAGGCAAAGAAATTCTCCAGCTTCTTTTCTTTGTCCCACGGCCAAGGAGTGGATCTTTCGTAGTAAGCTTTTAACATGTCGGTACCTGTCTGAGATTCATCTAATACCACATTCCCCGTTGGGTACAACTGATGATCTATGCGGTACAGTTCTAAATACTGAAGCACTTTGGGTGATGAGGAGAGTAGCGTACTCACATTCGCTCGCTGGCGCGCCAGTGCGTAGGACGGATACAGTGTTGCTGTAAGCAACGCAATTACTGCTAGTACTACCATGATTTCCATGAGTGTGAAGCCTTTTCTTGCCCTTAACTTCAAACTAACAGCCTCCCTTTTTTTGAGAAAAACGTGTTTTTGTCTCTGAAAGGTTCGGTCCGCATTCAAAACTCAGCCTTGCCATGCAGACCAATAAAGACAAAACTCTTTCATTGTACAGCATTCGGGTTACACAACTTTATGGTTGGTTGTGAACTCGCGCAAGCATGTACTTAAGTAAGACTCACATGGTATAATTGATTGCAGTAGAACGTGTGTTCTATGGAAAAGTGGAAGTAGGCGCCACGCCTCACCTGTCGGCAAATTGATGCGCTTGGCAGGTTATCAGTGTGAGCAGAGTGGCTCGCACGACATGTGGCAGTGGGTGCGCATACTTTCACCCACTTTTTTAATTGAGGAGGTAGAAGAACATAAGCACTTCGAAGGATTTAGGGTACAGGGTGAATGAACAGATTCGAGCACCAAAGGTCAGAGTGGTTGACGAAAATGGAAAGCAATTGGGTGTTTTCATCACCGCAGAAGCCATAAGAATGGCACGTAGCAGAGGTTATGATTTGGTGGAAGTAGCTCCTACTGCAGATCCGCCCGTTTGTCGATTTATCGACTACGATAAGTTCCGCTATGAAATGGCGAAGAAGGCCAAGGAGGCAAAGAGAAACCAGACCATCATCGAAGTGAAAGAGATTCGTCTCAGATTGGGTACCGATGTTCACGATATGGAAACGAAGATGAAAAAGATCAGGGAATTCTTGGAAGAAGGTAACAAAGTTAAGGTAACCCTGCGTCCTAGAGGCCGTGAGAGGGCTCTTGAAGAACAAATTCGTCAGAAACTATTGTCCATTGCAGAAAAGCTGTCAGATGTGGGACAAGTAGAGCAAGACGTGCGAGCAGAGGGCAGAAATTTCTATTTCATGATAGCGCCTAAGAAGAAGAAGGAGGCAACCAAAGATGGGAAAACCGAAGAACAGCAGGACAGCAGCCAAGAGGTTTAAAGTTACTGGTTCTGGCAAGTTCATGTACCGTTCTGCCATGAACCACTTGAGAAGGCATAAAAGTGCTTCAAGGTTGAGAAGGCTAAAAGCACCAAAAGTCATTGATGAAACCTATTTGGGCCACGTTCAAGATTTGTTGCCCAGGCCATAGGAGGTGTTCTGAGAATGCGTGTTAAGACTAGTGTTGCTAAAAGGGCAAGGCATAAAAAGGTATTAAAAGAAGCGAAAGGTTATTTTGGCGCTTCTCATCGTGTTTATAGGAAAGCGCATGAAGCAGTTCTGAAGGCTGGTGAAGATGCTTTTGCCGGGCGTAAGCAGCGGAAAAGAGATATGCGTAGTCTATGGATTACCAGGATTAACGCTGCAGCCAGGAACCACGGCATGAACTATTCTAACTTCATGCACGGCTTAAAAGTTGCCGGCATACAAATTGATAGAAAGATGCTGGCGGAATTGGCTGTCACCGACCCAGAGGGCTTTAGTGCTCTGGTAGAGAAGGCCAAGGAGGCCGTCGGATAATGATGAAGGAGGTTGAAGAGGTCGAGCAAGTAGCACGTGATTTCGAATCCGACCTTCAAGAGCTTCCTCCTGATCAGCTGAAGATCAAGTATTTGTCTCGTAAAGGTTTAGTTTCAAAGCTTTTGGAGAAAATCCCGACGCTACCACCTGAGCAGCGTCGGGATTTTGGTAAGTACGTCAATGATTTAAAAAGACACATAGAAGAGCAAATTAAGCAGAAGGAAGAGCAGCTGCTTTCCATTGGAAGTAAGCATCTTGCTCAAGAGCCTTTGTTCCTTAACGATCTGACTTTGGAAGGCAAGCGTCCTCCTTTGGGAAACGTGCACGTACTTTTTAAAGCCCGTGATGAGCTACTAAGCATTTTCAAATTCATGGGATTTAGTTTTTTTGACGGGCCTGAGCTGGAAACAGATTTTTATAACTTCGAAGCATTAAACTTTCCTCCTTACCACCCCGCCAGGGATATGCAGGACACTTTGGTAGTGGGGGACAGGGTACTCAGAACGCACTCTTCAGCCATGCAGGTCAGAGCCATGGAAGCCTGGGGTGTCCCCATAAAGGTCATTCTTCCCGGTAGGGTTTACCGCCGTGAGGAAGTATCAGCCAGAAAATATCCTGTGTTTTACCAGTTTGACTGCTTGGCTGTGGGTGAAAACATTGGGGTGGGCCACCTCAAATGGACTTTGGAAACTTTCCTCAGTGCTTACTTTGAGAAGAATGTCACAGTTAGATTTAGACCCAGTTATTTCCCCTTCGTGGAACCCGGCAATGAAGTTGACGTGAAGTGTGTTTTTTGCGATGGTCAAGGTTGCAGTGTGTGTGGGGGAACAGGCTGGTTAGAAATACTTGGGGCCGGTTTGGTGCACCCAAGGGTTTTGGAATATGCAGGGGTGGATCCCAATCGTTACAGTGGTTTTGCCTTCGGTGTGGGTGTTGACCGCATGGCCATGCTCAAATACGGTATCAACGACATACGTCTTCTTTATGAGGGCGACGTTAGTTTCCTCAGGTCGCTTTAAGGTGCTAAGGTGTGATGTGCGATGAAATTCAGTTTTAACCAACTTAAAAAGTTTTGGCAGGAAAAGGACCAAGTTACCTGGCAGCAGGTAAAAAGTTATCTGGAAAAACACTTGGAAGTTGAAGTTGAGGAAGAAGTACCCATTGACATACCCGATTCATGGTGGCTAAAAGAGGTAGCTCCAGCTAATGAAAAAAACTCCAGAGCGGAGGTGCATCTGGAAAACGGCTCTGTGATTCCGGTGTACTTACCCGAGGAAGTTTCTCATAGTAACAGTAGCGGTACCAGCATTTGTGTGCTTGTGGATACCAAGAGTGGCACGCTGCTTTCCAGGGGCGATTTGGGGCCGTTGCAAGAGCTGCTTGGTTTTGCAACGGTAAGTAGTAATGGCAGCGAAGCAGGTTCTCCTAAGGAAGCAGGGACCTCTGCCGGCCGCGATGATTTGTCAGATTTGGTTCTTCTAAGAAATGCCCCTGAAGGGCCTCTTAAAGAGGTGCTTGAGCTTCCGGATATGCTTATAAAGCTTAGTGTGCTACCAAACCGCGGTGACCTGAGTCACTTATTTGGTTTGGCTCGAGAGATTGCCTGCGGTATGGGGCTTACACTGGTGGTGCCTACCTTCCAGCATAAGCTGGAAAAACGAAACGGGTTGGTGTCCATTCAAACTGATGGCTGCTTAGTTTATGTGGGCATGCTACTGGAGAACTTGAGAGTTGAGGAAAGTCCGTGGTGGCTTAAGCTGGAGTTGATGCGTTTTGGGCAGCGCTGCATAAACAACGTAGTAGATCTAACGAATTACTTCCTTTTCAACTACGGTCAACCCATGCACGCTTTCGATTTTGATACCCTTACTGACCATCGCATTGTTGTGCGTCAGGCAAAACCGGGGGAGAAACTGGTGCTGCTAAACAATGAAGAGGTCACATTGGATGAAGACTGCATGGTAATAGCGGACGCAGTGAAACCAGTGGGTGTTGCTGGCGTCATGGGCGGCCGAGATGCTTCTGTAAGCTCTCAAACAAAGCGCGTACTTTTGGAGGTAGCAGCATTCGCTCCTTCTTCCGTTGCTATGAGCTCTCGAAAGCTTGGCGTAAGAACTGATGCCAGCATGCTTTACGAGCGTGGCGTGGCACCTTTTGGCCAGGTGGATATGGCGCTTTTGTTCGCCGATTTTGTAGAGCAAATGGGTTGCGCTCAGGCGACTGCTTTGTGGTTTGCTGGGGAAGAAAGACGTTACAGATTGGTTGACTACAACCCACAGCGAATCGTAAAACTTTCTTCTGTGAAAGATCAGGACCTGGTTGATATGATTTCCACCAAACAGTGGGAAGTTATCACAGAAGAAGGGAATAATGATGGTAAGAAGAAAATTAGAATTCCTGCTTATCGGTGGGACATAACCAGAACTGAGGACTTGGTGGATGAACTAGTAAAATTCGTGGGTTATGACCGTATCCCCTCATTGCCCTTGATGGATTATATTCCCTTTAGGGAAAAGGAATCCATTACAAAGGAAAACAAACTTCGAGAAGCAAGCTCGCTTTACTTTCAAGAGGTATTCATGGTTTCACTCATATCGGACAAGGATGTGCAGAACATTTCTGCACACATGGGCATAGATGCCAAGAATGTGCTGGCTGTGGACAACCCAGTAAGCCGTGAACTGGCTTATTTAAGACCTAACTTACTTATAAGCTTGATAAAGGCAGCTCTACTTAACCAAAATCGCTTCCACGACGATGTGCACTTGTTTGAAATTGGCTCAGTGTTCACAAGAGTATCCAAAGACGCCAATAGCACTGAGGTTGAGGAAAGACGTCACATAGCTTACTTGTCAAAAGGGCTTTACTGGGAGAATGCTTTGGATAAAGACCTGTGGAGCTACCGTGAGTTTAAAGGCGCTTTGGAGAACATCTTTGAACGCTGTAGTCTTACACTGGGGTGGGAGAATGCTTTTGTTTCGTGGGCTGAAAGCCAGTTCTCTGGTATCATAAAGTATGAAGGACGCGAAGTGGGGCAGGTGGGCATGCTCAAGCCGAGTTTATTGAAAGCATATGATTTGAAGGGTCCCGTATTTGCAGCTGAACTGGATCTAGATGTTTTGCCACTAGTCACGGGAAGAGAACCCGTATTTCCACTTAAGTTCCCCCAAAGCTGGAGAGATCTGTCGGTGGTCATGCCCGTGGAAGTGCCCGTTTCAGAACTTGCCAAACTCTTTGAAGGTGAACCACTAGTAAAAGATTGGAAAGTTGTGGATTTGTACCGCGGTGAAAAGTTATCGCCTAGTGAAAAGAGTGTTACCGTGCGTGTGTGGTTAGGCGCTGAAGACCACACGGTCAGTAGCGAGGAAGTAGATCAAGTCGTGGAGCGCGTTTTAGGGCGCTTAACGGAGGCGGGATGGCATTTAAGGACATGAAAGACGATTTGGAGAGCCTGGAATACGGCAAAATACTGGCTCAAATAAAATCTCATGCCTCTTCTGAGTATGGCCAGCGTTATCTAGAAACGCACTTGCCTTCGTCAGATATCCAGCAGGTGGAGAAGTGGCTGAAGGAAACAGAAGAGGCTTGGGAACTTGTTAGAAAGAACGTCGATCCGTTCACTTTCTTTGTTTCCGATGTGGATGCCGTGGTGGATCTACTGAACAAACAGGGTTACGTACCCGTTGAGGATTTTTTGAATTTCGTAAAAGCAGCTGACGTTTTGGTGCAGCTTAGAAGAAAGCTCTCTGCAGAAACAGGCGTGTTGGGCAGTTTAGCTAAACGCATTGTTCCATTAGATGCTTGGCTAAACGACGTGCGCAGCAAGGTTGACGAAAGCGGGTATGTAAAAGATGATGCCAGCCGTAAGCTTTCCGATATCAGACGTGACCAGAAAAGGCTTTCCAATGAAATTCAAGATAAGTTGCAAAGGGAAATGGACCGCTACCAGCGGTTCATCTCCGACAGGTTGGTGGTAAAAAGAGGAAATCGCTACGCCATTCCTGTAAAGAGTTCCAATGTACCGCAAGTGAAAGGCATCGTTTTGGACTGGTCTGGCTCGGGTCAGACCGCCTATGTGGAGCCTTTCTCAGTGGTGGACATGAACAACCGCTTGGAAGAGCTGCGATTCATGGAGGAACAGGAGATCTACCGCATCTTTCAGGAACTTTGCAGCCAGCTTTATCCCATTGCAGAGGAAATACGTATTTCACTCAGAATTCTAGGGGAAATTGATGCAGCTTACGCCAAGGCAAAATGGGGATCTTCCATGCGCGGTACGTTGCCCAAGATATCACAAAATGGGCTTATCAATATAAAAGGTGCCAGGCATCCTCTCATCCCACAGGATCGTGTAGTGCCTGTGGACATTGTGGTCCCCGAAGGTCGAATCGGTGTCATACTCAGTGGACCTAACACGGGTGGGAAAACGGTAACCTTAAAAACCATTGGGCTCTTTGCCGCTCTGCTAAAGATTGGTGCGCCAGTGCCAGCTGTGGATGCACAACTGCCTCTTTACAACCGCATATTAATGGACATTGGCGATCAGCAGAGTATTGAAAGCAGCTTGTCCACCTTTGCTTCTCACATTGCCAGACTAAAAGTCATCGTGGAGGAAGCTGATTCAGGTGATTTGGTGCTCATCGATGAGCTGGGTTCTGGTACAGACCCCGATGAAGGTGCAGCCATTGCTGAAGCTGTTGTGGATTTTCTGGTGCGTCGCAATGTCCAGTTTTTCATAGCTACTCATTTGTGGCGTCTAAAGACCTTAGCAGCTGACCGGAAAGAAATCATCAACGCTTCAGTGGACTTCGACACCGAGAAGCTAAAACCTCTTTACAAGCTAAACATGGGTGTGCCGGGAAGGTCTTATGCCTTGGAGATTGCGCAGAAGTGGGGCATGCCTGAACTTTTCATAAGTACGGCGCGTTCAAAGCTTTCTGAAGATCATGAGCGGGTTGAGAAGCTCATCGAGCAACTTCAAGAACGTGTGAAAAGCTACGAAGACCTTCAGCGCGAAGCTGCCAGACTTCGTGACGAGCTGCGCGAGAAGAATAACCAACTTGACAAGGCTTTAAGCCAACTAGATGCCAAGAGGACAAAAATACTGGATGAAACCAGAGCAAAAGCAAAGAGAATATTGGAAGAGGCTGATGAAGAAAGCAAGCGTTTGCTAAAGGAACTTAGCCAGCAGAGTAAAGCCAATCAAAGGGCTTATCAAATACGCGAGCAAATAAAGAACATGCTTGAAGAAGTCGTAAAAGAGGACGACGAAATGATGGAAAAACAACGCGGTGGACCTGAGCCTATTCCGGTTCAGATCAGAGAAGGGGATACCGTTTATGTGACTAAGTTCAAACAACTTGGTCTGGTTTTAAAGCTTTCAGAAGACACAGCTGAAGTACAAATAGGACCATTAAGAGCTACGGTGGCAAAAACTGAGCTGAGCAAGGTTGATGCTTCAGCCATGGAGCATCGTCGTGGCGTGAGCAGTGTCATAAAAGGTGGCAGCGGAGTGGAGATCAACGTTACTCAGGATGTCCCCATGAAACTGGAGGTACACGGATTAAGTGTGGACGATGCTTTGGAAAAGGTGGACAAGTACTTGGACCAAGCTTACGCAGCTGGTCTGCCTTATGTATATATCATCCATGGTCGTGGTACGGGTGCTTTGCTCAGAGCCATTCATGAGTACTTAAGTACTCATCCCCATGTAAGCCGATTCCGCTTCGCCGAACCCAGCGAAGGCGGAACCAGCGTTACCATGGTTTACTTTAGTTAAGACTGCATCTGCTATTTATGTTTATTATTATTACGCCTTCAGTTTCTTAACTTCTTTTATGTTGTTCTCTTCATCCATGATGAGCACCGTAGTATCGACTTCTTCATCGGGTTCTTTCATGGCAAATGCCATCACAATAACGCGATCGCCTACCACAGCAGATCTTGCTGCTGCACCGTTAAGACCTACTTCGCGTGAATTAGCGGGAGCCGGTATGATGTAAGTTTCAAAGCGCTCACCATTTGTTACGTTAGCCACTAATACTTTTTCATATGGCCTCAAGTTGGCTTGTTTTATGAGTTCTTCATCCAAACTCAAGCTGCCTTCGTAATCCACGTTGCACACAGTAACGCGGGCATTGTGAATCTTGCTTTTTAATACCGTTATAAGCATGCTCTTATCACCGAACCTCTATTACTAAATTATCAATAAGTCTAACCTTGCCCAAAAACACTGCCGTGGCAATGATGATCTTCTGCGGAGGTTCTATTTTGGGCAACAGCTCCAACGTGTCATAATCCACTAGCTGGAAGTACTGTACCTTAAATCCTTGCTGAGAAAGAAACCTTGTACAAGTGCCTATTACTTCAGCAGTGCTTATGACCCCTTTTTCCAAAATGAGATCTTTTGCCATTAGTAGCGATTTGTAAATGGAAGCTGCTTTTTCTCTTTCTTCAGCGCTAAGGTAAGTGTTTCTTGAGGACAAGGCAAGCCCTGAGGGTTCCCGCACTGTGGGTACAGGAACTATTTCAATGTTCATGTTTAGATCATTCACCATTTCCTCAATAATACGTAACTGCTGTATGTCCTTCATTCCAAAATAAGCCCTGTTCGGACTAACAATGTTGAAAAGCTTTGTGACCACGGTTACCACACCACGGAAATGACCTGGACGGAAGCGGCCGCACAGGTTCTCATCCAAGTGCTTAACGTCCACAAAAACATCCACCTGATTGCCTTTTTTGGGATACATCTCTTCCACCGTGGGCACAAACAGAAAATCCACTCCGTGTTCACTACAAAGCTGTGCGTCCCGATCCATGTCCCTGGGGTAAACTAGGTAATCTTCGTTGGGCCCAAACTGAAGGGGATTAACAAAATCGCTGACTACCACCACATCGTTTTCTTTTCGAGCGGTGTCGATAAGTGCTAAATGGCCCTCGTGCAAGTACCCCATGGTCGGTACAAGCCCCACTGACTTACCTTGTCTTTTCATTTCTGCAACTTTCTCTCTCATGGTCTTAATGTCACGTACGATCTCCATGGCTTGCTAATGCCTCCTATGTAAAACTGACTAAAGCATTTTTTGTTGCTGCCACAATAAGTATGCACCCACAGATGGTGTTTTCTTTGCGAGCTTCACATTCTTCCCTGCATGGAGTTGTGGCAACCCAGCACCGTGCAGGTAGCATATTCTCATTGTATACACAATATACACAACTATGTGGTTTATTAATTTAACTGCAAAAGTTTGTAATCCAAATCTTTTAACAGCAAGCAGCTTGTTACTTTCTTGAAGCTACAGCTTGCCTTGTTCCACGTCGTTCTTGTAACTGCTTACTGCCTTTTTCAGCTCTGCTCGCAAGTCAAAGTAAGGCTTGGCAAAAGGTGGCCTGTCCTTGGTCAGCCCCATGAAGTCGTGGAGCACCAGTACCTGACCGTCACATTCAGGCCCAGCTCCAATGCCGATGGTAGGTATTTGCACCAGCTCAGTTATTTCCTTAGCCAAAGTGGCGGCCATGTTTTCCAAAACCAAAGAAAAAGCACCTGCTTCATAAAGGGCCTTTGCACTGCGCTTAAGGTATTCCGCATCTGATATGTCTTTACCACGCTTGCCATAACCCATAAGTTTGGCGCTTTGAGGTGTAACGCCTATGTGTCCCATGACTGGTATGCCAATTTCTGTAAGCCTGCGTACCAGGTGAGCGACTTCCTCTCCACCTTCAAGTTTCACAGCGTCGCAGTTGGTTTCCTTCATAACCAGTCCACAGTTTCGCAGGGCTTCTTCAACGCTTATCTGGTAGGACAAGAAAGGCATATCAGCCACCACAAAGGTGTTGGGAGCACCGCGTTTTACCATTTCGGTGTGGTAAATGATTTGATCCAAAGTCACCGGTAAAGTGGTCTCCTTGCCTTGAACCACATTACCCAAGGAGTCGCCCACAAGCAGAGCATCCACGCCAGCCTCTTCTAAGGCGCTGGCAAAGGAAAAATCGTAGCAGGTAAGCATGATTATTTTCTTACTGCCTTTGAGTTTCTTAAACTGAGTGGCGTTCATTTTATTAAATGCCTCCCTCCATTATGATTTCCGCCAGCAATCGGTAAACCAAAGACCATTTTTCGCTAAGTGTGGAAGCCTCTGCATCTATAACTTCCATGTCTTTCCTCACTGCAGGCCCTGTCAAACTGTCTTTACCTAATTTCAAGTAGTTTCTCAGTGTTGTTTCAACAATTTCCTTCACAAACAGTTTTTCAGCATCCAGTTCGCCGCTGGAGTGTTCATTACTAGGCGCATCATCATCATCATAAGCAGGTGTGACGCCAGCTTCTCTTAGCAGCTCTCCGCCTTTAATCATGAGCACATCCACGTAGTTGGAAAGCAGAACAGCTGCCGTGTGGTAAGTGGTCTTTTTTTGAGAATCGATTCTATGCAACCTTAGTGGAACAATGCTGGCAAGTTCTGCTGCAATCTGCTCAGCCTCCCTGTTTCCCTCAAAGGTTGCCAGTGCATTAACCAGCAGGTTGTGATCTTGCTCAGGTATGGGCAGCCATGGGTGAAGCGATCCGACGTAATTCGCCATAGGCTCAATTACACTGGAAGGGTGGAACCCACTGGTATGAAGAGCAACTGTGAAGCTTTGTGAAAACTGCTCAGCCACGTTTTTCAAGGCTTTATCAGATACTGCCACAAAAGCAAAATCGCCTTTCACTTGCGTCGGGTCACTAATGGCGACTGCACCCACTTTCTTTGCCAAAATGCTGGCATTTTCAAAGGTTCGATTCCAAACGCGCAGACTTCCCATCTTCATTAAGAAAGGAGCAAAGGCTCCCGCCACGCGACCCGCACCAATAAGCACTATGTCCATTTTATGCCTTTATTGTACAACCATTTGCAGTTTTAAGTTCTCTTTCACATACGCCATTGTCTTTTTTGGTCGCTTTACTTGTAGAAGTTTCAGTTTGAATAGTTTCGGTCACAAGTTACTGAGTAATTTAGCGTAACTAGTGAAAAATGCACCCATGTGGCTTAAAATTGTATGAAATGGGGCGTACTTAACTAAGGCGAGGGATTTTGTCGAAGTTTCGGTTACAGCTCATTCTTGTTTGATGGTCATTGGTGGTGTGGCAGAGTTCACGCGAGCAAGTGTTTAACAATGCTGGGTGAGTGTGTGTGTGTATATGTGTGTAACGCTGCCCACGTGAATGTTCTGTGCATGTTCTGAGCATGTTATGCGCAAGCCGATGTGCAAACGGCTCTCGTGACCAGACACTGCTTACACACAGAAGAATGGAATCGCACAGGTGTCACGGTTACTGCAATTCCACCTTGCCCTGCTGCGGTTTGTTGGGAGGAGAAGAGATGCGAAGTACCGAAAAGGGTGGTGTTGGCTTTGGTTGACGAGCCCTTTGATTTCCAAACGGGTTTTACTGAGTTACCCATGGGACTGGTGGAGGATTTGCTGTCACAAAGTTCCAAATTGGCCGAACACGTCAGAAAACAGATCCAGGAAATGCAGCAAGTTAAGAAAGAAGTTCGTGAGCAGTTGAAGCGTGAGGGTGTGTTGAGGCGTGACGGGGATTTTGGGTACTATGACGTACCTACCAGCTGCGGAGTGGACGGAGCTTACGCCACTGAGCGTTTGCTCGCTTTGGACTTCGGCGTTGCTGCCGCTGTTGCCGTGGAAGGTATCATACCGCCCTCCGCAAGAAGTTATTGGTCAGACCCTCAACACAAGGCTCATGCTGATGCTTATGCACACAGTGACGACACCCCAGTAATCTTACGGGCGCTCATGATGGAATTTGAACTGGAACTGGCTGAGCAGGCTCCTCATGATGTGGTGTTCCTGGACGGTTCCATGGCCACCCCCATCATACTCATGGATCAAGCCATAAACCGTCTCATCGAGCAGACTAAACAGGGAACTTACCACGCCTTGGCGGTGAAGGTGTTGGAGGGGTTTCCCACCTACTTAAGAGATTACCTAAGCATAAGCTCAGGAAAAAGGTCTGATAAGATCTGGGTTGCTTCACCTAAATACAGCTCAAATCGTGAGTTTGGGAAAGTTCTCCAATGGCGTATTCCACTGGACGATCGGGCCGTGTTTACCTATGTGCTGGAAGCGGGAGAGTTTGCCGGCCCTGTTCAGGTGCAGCGGCCAGCTAGGATGTGGCACCTCTCACCACCGGATGAAAACGACGAAGTAACAAAACAACAAATTGAAAAACTCATCAATCAGCTAACTTCACTGCAAGTGCTCTACTACAGACCAACAGCCATGGTACCTGCCATGCGTCTGGAAGTGCCTGCACCCGTGGCTACAAACGACACCAGGTTGGCCATGCTTTTACAGGCGGTTAAACACCAGTGTATGACTCCCGGGGTTATGGAACCTTTTCCACTTTACATGGCTGATCGCATGGTGAAGCACATTGGTGCTGCTATGCCGGCTCTGAGGCAAAATGCGACTACTGCATTGACCGAAGATGGCATTGAGGCATTTGACATGGACAACGTTTTCTTCAGTTTGCACGGCTACAGGAGCGAATCTGGTGGTTACTAAAATGTGGTGCGGGTATTCGGGCAGGGAAGAACGTGTAGAAGAATATGCGAAATATGTAAAGCACGTAAATTACGTGCACACGACCCGGAACAGAAGAACTTTTACAGCATGTGGAACTGAAACACGGGAGCATGTTAACACAGTGTCGTTATTTCCTGTGTCGACCGCGATGAGGCAAAGTGCTGACCACTTTTGCAGCGGTTCAGGTATGACCGGAATGACAGGTGTGGCAGGTATGACAGGCATGAATAACCAGATCGCGGAGCCGGATTTTGCATGGTGCCATGATGAGTGAACGCTGCCAATTATGCTCACATTTGAATCCACGTGTCTCTAATCCCAGTGTATTTAAGCGGGGTTTTCATAAGGTGAAAACATGGATTGAAAGGAGGCATAAAGGATTTGGGCAAGTATGAAGGGGAACAAATAAAAAAGCTCATGCAAAGGGCCGAACGCGTGGGGACTCTGGGTTCTCCATCTAGTACCGGTACGCTCAGTGTGGAAATACTAGAAACCGCAGTTTCCAAGAAACTTGTTGGCGAGATGATTTTGTTCAATTTTATTCAAGATAGCAAGGAGCATTTCGGTCTCGGACAAATAAACGAGGTCATACTTAAGAACAAATGGCTTGAGGATCCCACAATGAGGGCGTTAGCTCGGAGGCGTGGAAACGTGAACCAAGTTAGCGGCATGCAGGATACTCACCGGGCTGATGTCATGGTAAGTGCGGTTTTTGGGTTGGGTGAAAAGGGTTTCGAGCCAAGCGTATTGGGTACTGTACCACCTACTGGTACCATGCTTCACTTGGTTAACGACGAGATCTTGGATTTACTTCTAAACCGCTACAAAAACGAAATCTTCTACCTGGGTCGCATCTATGGTTCTGAGACGAAACTGCCCATGTGGTTCAAGCATTTTGGCACAGGTCCGGCAGGTGCTGGTGAAGCTTATCACATTGGTGTGTTTGGCAGAACAGGCTCTGGCAAATCTGTTTTGGCAAAAATGATTACACTGGCTTATGCGAGGCACGCCGACATGGGTATTTTCATTCTTGATCCGCAAGGGGAATTTGCTTTGGGCCTTGGTGATGGTGCTCCCGGTATCAAATCCATGGGAAACGTTCTTTGTAAGCCGGTCTTGCGTAAACTAGGACGTGAAGCTGTGGTTTACGACATTGAGAACATCTTGCTCCAGGATTGGTACTTGTTTACTCATTTCTTGAAGGAGTTTGGGTTTTTTAGTGACCTTGGCATAAAGTATGAGGATTACCAGGAAATCGCTGCGGATTACTTGGAGGATTTTTTACGTGACAGCGGCACCGTAAGCTTTCAAAACCTGAGTGAAGAAACGTTGTTACCTGTTCTGGATTACTTGTACAGAGTGGCTGAGAAAATTTACGCGGGAAAAGCTGGTTACGACCGAGTGCGTTCAAACGTGGATGAGCTAAAGCAGAAAATGGAGGAAGGCACCTTTTCACGCACTCAAAGAACATGGAACACTGTTATCCGGTTTTTTAAATGGAGTAGCGGAAAAAAAACTCCTGCTCAGATCATCAACGACCATGTTTTAACCCCGGAGAAAAAACCTGTTGTTGTCATCGATCTTTCGAAGAAAGCTGAAGGGGTTAGCGAAATAAGTTGGAACGAGTCCATAAAACCGCTCATCATTGGTACTTTTCTTGGTGCCCTGGTTCGCGAGGCAGAAAATCATTACAAGGAAGGAAAGAGCCTGAACACGTTGGTGGTCATTGATGAAGCGCATCGCTTTGTACCCAGTGGCCGACTGGAAAACAGGAACAGTGAATCAGTAAGGCGCACTTTGATTGATGCAGTGAGAACCACAAGAAAGTACGGTCTGGGGTGGATGTTCATAAGTCAAACTTTGTCAAGCTTGGACCGGGAAATAGTGGAGCAACTCCGCATAAGCTTCTTTGGTTTTGGGCTTTCCATGGGAAGCGAACTTCGTTCGCTGACTGAAATCATTGGTGGTTCGCAAAGTGCCATGAACCTGTATCAGTCGTTCCGCGATCCCCACAGCTCATTCGATTTGGAGTCCAGGCAGTACTCGTTCATGACAGTGGGTCCAGTTTCGCCATTGTCCTTTGCTGGTACGCCATTGTTTTTTAATGCTTTTAACGATGTGGGTGAGTTTCTGCGTGCTAACAACTTGGAGATTTACTGATCGCTGCTGGTATGTGCTTTTTTGTGTGTGGACCCCAAAGGATTTCTATTTCGGTGACGGTGGCTGGAATGGCTTTTTTTCGCGTTTAACGTTCAAGTTTAATAGTGGTGATTGAACGCGCTTATGCGGGCTAAAATCACTCATGTGGAGTGTGAAGTGCCGACTATGAAGTGGGAACTGACATGGTTCATGTAATAGCTGTTTCCAGGGTTTCTAAGACCAAGAGTTTTAACGATTATCAAAACTGTGTGGTGTTGTTTCCACTGGAAGGTGACGCTCGCCCCTTTGGGATCATTTGGGAACTTGTAAATCGTACTTACCTGCTTAGCGCATTGATGCTTTGCATCCCACAATGCACAACAAAAAACTAGGAATACAAAGGAGTAACGTGGAAAGGGGGACTTAAATTTCCATGAAGAATGAAAAAGTGCGTAGTAATGGCGCAAACAATGAAGTGCTGGGAAAGCTGCAGAATTTGTTGAAACAGCTTTTTGAAATTGATGCATCATCGGATTTGGATTTCGGGATTTACCGCATTTTGAATTTCCGCAGACGTGAAATCAACAAGTTCATTGAAGAGCGACTGCCACAGCGTGTGAATGAGGCCTTTGCGCACTTTGCTGCTCATACTGAGGAGGAAATAAACAGGCGTATGGCCGAATTGCGGAGGAAAATCCGGGAAAACTTTGGTGAACAGGCTGTCGACGCCAATGGCACCTTGAAGCAGGAATTCAGGAACACGCCACTGGGCCAGGAATACGAACAACTTAGCAAGCAGCAAGCTGATGCAGTGGCCGTGGAAGATATGAAAACAAGGGTTTACAATGATCTTTACACGTTTTTCAGTCGGTATTACGAAGATGGGGATTTTGTGCCTCGTTACCGCTACAGCATACGCGGGCACAAGTACGCCATTCCCTACAACGGCGAGGAGATCAAGCTGTACTGGGTGAACAGTGGGCAGTACTACACAAAGACGGGCACATTGTTCCGCGATTACACCTTTGTTGCTGGTAACACAAGAATCGTATTCAGATTAAGTGAAGCAACTGAAGAACTCGGTTCAAACAAAGCCACAAATGACCGGTTTTTCGTGCTTGACTCAGAAGAGCCGATCGTCTTTGAAACTGGACCCAAAGGGGAAGACGGCAAATCCAGAACTGTGGTAGTGCGTTTCAACTACAGAGAACTTTACGAGGGCGATGCATGGTTTCAGCACATACAGGGTTTGTCGGCAAAACCGTCAAATGCCAGTTCTAATAATGAAAGTAGTGGCAAGGTTGAGGAAGTAGAATCCTGGGAAGAGGAAAATTATGATGAGGACGAAGGTACTCAACTTGGTAGTGGTACTGCTCGAACCACTGTAAGAATCAAGCAGGACAACTTAACCCCCCTTTTGGAGGAAGCCATCATTGACGCTGTGGCAAAAGAGGACAAAATGCTTGCTGATTGGTTAGCTGAGCCAGTTCAAAGAAATGCTGGGCCGGACCGTCGGCAGGAAGGTGATCAGCAACAAAATAGGAGCCTGCTTGGTTATCACTTGCGCCGTTTCACTTCAAAGAACAATCGTGATTACTTCATTCACAAGAATCTGCGTGCATTTCTGAATGACCAACTGGATTACTTCATAAAAGCTGAGGTACTTGATACGAGCACTTTGTTGGAGCCGAATGAGGTCAATAAGCACTTGAGCCGGGCTGGCGCGGTAAAGGAACTTGGCACTGCCATCATCGATTTTTTGGCTCAGGTTGAAGATTTCCAAAAACGGCTTTGGGAAAAGAAGAAATTTGTTATTAAAACCGATTACGTGATCACACTGAACAGGCTTGCTCAGTGGACAAACCCTGAGTTCATGAAATACGTGGAAGAAGCCGTACTTGGGAACCAGGAGCAGCTAAGTGAATGGAACACCATGTTGGCATTGAATCCTGAGACCACTCGTTGGACTCGCAAAAGTCTGCTCAGGGGTGGAAGTGCAAATGACAGCGAGCTGTGGAGTGCAGGGGTTGGTAGCGATGCACTTAGGCCGGAAATGTACAAGCCACTACCTTTGGATACTGCTTATTTTGATTCAGAGTTCAAGTGGCGTGTGTTGGCCGAAATAAGCAAAAGCGTGGGACTGGATGATGCACTTGATGGTTTGCTTGTGAAGAGTGAGAACTTCCAGGCTCTGAACACGCTACTGGGTAAGTACAAAGCCAAAGTCCAGACCATTTACATTGATCCGCCATTCAACAAGGAGCAGGATGCTGACTTTCTCTACAATGTGAAGTACAAAGATTCCACATGGGCAAGCATGTTGGAAAACCGCCTGCGGCTTGGACGAGAAATGCTTAGTGAGCGCGGCAGCATCTTCGTGCGTTGCGACTACAACGGCAACTGGATTGTAAGGCCTTTAATGAACGAGATTTTTGGAGCAGAGAATTTCAGGAACGAAATAGTAATAAGTAGAATAAGCAAACAAGACCCGAAAGTTAAGCGATTTAATACTGCAACAGATTCTTTGTTTTTTTACTCCAAGACAATAGGTTCTCCTTTTAATCTTTTATTCAAAAAACTGGCAAAAAACAAAGAAGAAAGATGGCATGCCATGGATTCACAAGGAAAGGGGCAACCACTTTATATTTTTGGCTATTTGCTTAGTCCACCAAATAATCGGCACTGGACATATGGGCAAGAAAAAATAAAACAAATGGAAAGGGAAAAAACAATAAGATTGAAATGCAAGAAATGTGGATACATTCATACCTCAGGTATTTGGAAAGGATGTCCAGAATGTAAGAATCGAGAAGATGTTAAGGTTGAATACTTGTTAGCGCCGACAGAAGTGAAACAAATTGATTCAAATTGGACTGATGTTCCTGGTTATTCATTTGTTACAGATTTCGCTACTGAAAACTCCGAGATTCTTCTCAAGCGAGTCATCGAATCAACTTCAAACCGCGGTGACTTGGTTATGGACTTCTTCCTCGGTTCTGGCACCACCACTGCTGTTGCTCACAAGCTGGGCAGGAAGTGGATCGGTGTGGAAATGGGCGAGCATTTCTGGACAGTGGTGCTACCACGCATGAAAAAGGTGTTGGCTTACGACAAAAGCGGCATTTCCAAGGAGCAAGATGTTAAAGAAACATACAATGAGAAAACTGCTGGAGGTTTTTTCAAATACCAAATCCTGGAGCAGTACGAGGATGTGCTGGATAACCTGGAGCTTAGTCCCAACGACAACTACCTTAGTTTGTTTCAGGACGAGTACTTGCTGAAGTACTTCTTAACCGAAGAATCGAAAAACTCTCCTTATTTGCTGCAGATTGAACAGCTCAGTAAGCCCTTTAGTTACAAACTTAAGGTGAATCTTAAGGAAGTTGGTGATCCGCAGGAGTTAGTGATTGACCTGCCTGAAACGTTTAACTACTTACTTGGGCTTAATGTGAAGTGCATGGTCATGAAAACAATGGGTGGCGATGGAGAAGCTGTCAGTGAAATTGGCGACGCAGTAGCAACACCGCTCATTGGCAATAAGTACTTATTTGTACTGGGTTTGGAACAAGAAAGTCAGCAGAAGGTAGCAGTGATTTGGCGTGATTGGCACAGTAAGAGTTGGAAAAAGACGGATTACGATGCCGACAAAACGTTCATTGTGGAAAGTCTTAAGGAAATTACTGGCGAAAACCTCACGTTGAAAACTGTTTACGTGAATGGGCAGTCCACCTTGACTCACAGTGATGTGAGCGGAGCTGTCGTCATGGCCATTGAGCCCGAGTTCAAGCGACTGATGGAATCAACTGGGGTGAGTTTACCGTGAGCAATGTGGAAAAGTACTTGGTGTTGAGCAAATACTTCATGCGTGAGGTTCTCGGTGTCCCCAGTTTGAAAAATGTCCGAGAAGTGCTCCTCAGGGCGAAACCCGGTGTGGACTCCGATGGTGTTACTTACTTTTGTAGGAAGCTCATCGATGAGCTGGACACCACATTAAAAATTCAACCAGATATGCTCATGGCCTATGACAAAAACATTCAGGAATATGTGGATTACATAAACAAACGCAGAAATAATGTGTCGTTGAAGTACTTCCAGTACTTGGCGCTACTGGTTACTGAGATTTATCTGGACCGTCTTACCAATGACACGAACCGGTTTGTAAGCGACTTGAACGAGTTTTTGCACACTTACAGCAACGAAGTCAAGTTCAAAAAGGAACTAAGCAACTTCACCAGTGAAGATCTTAAGAAGCTGGCTTTCTGGATGGCAACCGGAAGTGGGAAAACACTCATCATGCACATGAATTACCTCCAGTTCATGCGTTACAAGCCATTTGAACCAAGCAACATAATTCTGCTAACTCCTAATGAGGGGCTTTCCACGCAACACCATGAAGAACTGCGCATTAGTGGCATACCGGCCACTTTGTATCACGAAAACTTGCTTGCAGCAACTGGATCCACGGTAATCCCTGGGCAAGTACTGGTCATTGAAATTACGAAGTTGAAGGAAGAGAAAAGGGGCAGCGGAGTAACGTTGCCTGTGGATGCTTTTGAAGGGCGCAATTTGGTCTTTGTGGACGAAGGGCACAAGGGAAAGGGAAGCGAAGAGCGAGTTTGGGCACGTTTGCGAGACGCTTTGGGTTCCAATGGTTTTACGTTCGAGTACAGTGCAACTTTCGGTCAAATACTGAGTGAAAAAGATTGGACTACCATGGAGGAATACGCAAAGTCCATTGTTTTTGACTACTCCTACAAGTTTTTTTACAATGACCATTACGGAAAAGATTTTCGGGTCATGAACGTGAAAAAGGCTCCTTCATTGGCGCAGACGGACTATTCCCGCGTCATGTTCACTGCGAACCTACTCAGTTTTTACCAACAGCTTCTCAGTTACCAGAAGAACCGGGATTTGGCTATTCTGCACAACCTGGAAAAACCACTGTGGATCTTTGTGGGAGCCACAGTTCAGGGCGAAAGTTCTGATGTGGCATTGGTTACGCGGTTCTTCCGTGAAGCGGTGGATGGAAGCTTGAAGGACGTAGCTCGGCGCATTCTGAGTGGTGATTACTTGGATGATGAGGGAAACGATTTGTTCGGCGACCGGTTCGATGAACTTCGGAAGAATTTCATCGAACCACGGCAAATGGAAAGCGAACATGGCTCCGGTAATTGGTTGGATGCACTGTGGGATGATCTCATGCAGCGTGTTTTTCACGGTCGGGGTTCACTGCGAGTAGTTCAGCTAAGCAACGCTCCAGGCGAATTCGGGCTACGCGTGGGGGAAAACCCATATTTCGGCCTCATAAATGTGGGACAGGACAGCGGCCTTGTAAGGGCATTGAAAAACAACGGTTTTGAATTGGAAAAAGATGTTATCACGTCGTCCCTGTTTGAACAAATAAAGGAAACTGATTCCCGAATTAACGTGCTTCTGGGGTCGCGAAAGTTCATTGAGGGATGGGACACGTGGCGTGTTTCCTCTATGGGGCTTCTGAATATGGGGCGTGGCCAAGGTCCGCAAATCATTCAGCTTTTTGGTCGTGGCGTGCGCATCAAGGGAAAGAACATGACACTGCAAAGAAGCGGCCACCCTGACTTGAGCAATCTGGAAACGCTTTTCATTTACGGCATAAAAGCGAATTACTTGGAACAATTTCTTGAAGCCATAAGAAAAGAAGGTGTAGATTACGAAGAAATACTAGTTCCCATTCAAGCGCGGCATCAGGAAAGATGGAAAGAACTGGTTGTGCCTGTTCGCAGTACATCCAAACCGTTTGAAGAATGTGTGGTTTTGGTGTTGGGCGCTGAAGAAAACATCATGGATGACTATTATGGCGAAACAGTAGCAGGAGGAAAAGAAGAGGAACAGGAAGATGAAGAACACGGTGGGGTGGCCGGTGATAGCGGTACTACAACGGTCACACTGGATTTATCGCCGCAAATAAGTACTTATGATGGTTACCGGCCACGTGATTTGTCATCAACGACGGAAGCCATAGCAGGTGGTCAAGTTAAATTGGGAAAGGGAAGTACGTCACCATTGTTGTGGGATGAATATGCCGATTACGTGGATTGGGAAGCGGTTTTCTTGGAAATGTTGCGCTTTAAGGCATCACGCGGTTACTGGAACCTGGTCTTTGACGTGGATTCCTTGAAGCGTATCTGGAAAGACAACCGCCTCACCATTTACTACCCGGGCTTCGAAGTAAGGTCCATGAAAGACGTTGCCGATTTACGGGGCGTTGTTACTCAGGGTTTGAAAAAATACGTCGATGTGTTCTACAGCAAGCAAGAACGCCATTGGAAAACGAAAAACATGAAACCAGCTACTTTGGAGGAGGCAACTGGCACAAGTAGGCAACTGAGTTTGTTCACCGTGAATGAGGAACAGCCCAGCTACTACGTGGTCAAAGTTCCCAGTGACAACAAAACTGCCATTCAAAGGCTGAACAGCCTGGTTATGAACATGACGACAATGGTGACGACGAACACGCAGCTGAACGGTGCTGCAACCACACCTACTGGTGTTGGTGGCAATGCCACAAACAATGGCAAGAGCGATGATAACAGCAATCCCTTGTTGGTTTTAAATGAGTTGGTCATCGTGCCACTGCTCTCTCAGCGAGCACTGAATAATTTGGTCAAGAAAGCACAGCAGGATGAGGACTGGGAGGCACATCCGGCACCGCTGAATGAAGGGGAGGAAAAATTTCTAAGGGACTTGCACCATTTCGTGAGCGAAAACGACGTACCGGGTGGCTTCACCCCATATGTGATGAGGAACCAGTCCAGAACGGGAATTGGTTTTCAGCTGGAATGGGCGGGGTTTTACCCCGACTTCATTATTTGGTTGGTCAAGCCAGGTGAGCAGATCATAGTGTTTGTGGACCCACATGGCCTGGTTCACGCTCATGGTCTGGATGACGAGAAAATCAAGTTTTGCTGCAGTGGAATAAAAACCATTGAGAAGCAGCTACGGAAAAGAATGAGGAGTAGCAAAGCTGCAACGCTGGCTCCGCCACCAGGTACTGCGCCAGTTCCGGCCAAGGTAACTCTTGACGCTTTCATCATTTCGACGACGCCCTATGATGTCCTGATCAAACAGAGGCCCGACATGGATAAACCCAAGGCCTTGTATGAACAGAAGCATGTGTTGTTCCTTGAGGATAAGAGCTGGCCAGGGAAGATGCTTATAAAAGTAGTATTTGGTGACGACAGCAGCAAAAACGTGTTGTGAACAACAAGTTCAAAACATTTGGTAAGAAAAAGAGGAGATGAGACACAAATGGCAGACAAAGACTTTAAGCCCGTGGTGTTTGTGGACAAATTCACCGAAGGGGTGTTGGATCCCAATGAGGAAATGGAGTATTTTGTTCAAGATGGTGGTTACATTGTGGCAAACACGGCTCCTGGTTGTTGGGGTCCCATGTTAACACCCAAGCTAAAAGGCGGACACGAGGTTACCAAGCCCGTCTATGTGGAAGGGGCTGAAGTGGGAGACAGCGTAGCAATTTACATAAAAGACCTTCAAGTAACTTCCATTGCCACCTCGTCAGGCAAGGATGTGGTCATTGAGGGCAGATATGAAGGGGATCCTTTTGTGGCTAAACGATGCCCCAGTTGCGGCACGGAAAGACCCGAGACCAGAATAGAAGGTACAGGCCCAGATGCCATACGGTGTGCTGTATGCGGTGCTGATGTGGCAGCGTTCAAGTTCGAGAACGGTTACACCATTGTGTTTGATCACGAGAAAGGTATTGGAATAACCGTATCCGAGGAAATTGCACGTGCCATTGGAGAGAATCCCCGCTACTACATGCAAACGCCTGCAAATTCTGTGCAGAATCCTGTTGTTGTGCTGGCACCGCATGATTTGGTGGGTACTGTGGCAAGAATGCGCCCATTCCTGGGACAACTGGGTTCCACACCTTCCATTCCTTTCCCTGATTCTCACAACGCAGGTGATTTTGGCCAACTGCTTATTGGAGCAACCCATGAGTATGGCATGACCAAAGAACAGTTGGATGAGCACAGAACCGATGGGCACATGGATGTTAACATGACCCGCAAAGGCGCTGTGGTCATTGTACCAGTAAAAGTAAAGGGCGCAGGCATTTATTTAGGCGATATGCATGCCATGCAGGGTAACGGTGAAATAGCCGGCCATACTACTGACGTTGCAGGCATTGCCACTGTGCAGGTAAAGGTTCTTAAGGGCGTCACAGTGGAAGGCCCTATCATAGTTCCCAACGAGGATGATCTGCCACCCATGGCAAAACCTTTCACCGATGAAGAAATGGATGCTGCATATGTTTTAGCTGAGCAGTGGGGACAAAACCAGATTGAAGAAAGTTATCCGTTGTGCTTTGTGGGAACGGGAGCTACCCTAAACGAAGCCACCGATAATGGTTTGATGCGTGCTTCAAGGTTCTTGGGTATTCCCTATGCTGAGGTTCTGAACCGAGCTACAATCACCGGAGCCATTGGCATAGGTCGTTTACCTGGCGTTGCCACGGTGACATTCTTAGTTCCCATGGAACTGCTTGATAAAAAAGGCTTGCTTGATCTTGTACAGGACAAATACGGAGGTTAATGCCACAGGTAAGCCTCATTTGTGACGGTTTACACAGTTCATGTAAGGTGGGTTGCGCAGGAGCGTTACCGCACACACACGTTTGTGAGAAGTTAACTACTCAGCGCAGCCCATTTTATGAACTTTTCAAAGTAAATGCGCCAATATTCCTCGCTGTGAGTAGCATCCTTATCCACTACAAAGGTGACGTTTTCACGTCCCAGCTTCTTTTGAAGAACTTCACACAGCTTCGTGTTCGTACTTAGAAATGCCAGTGCCTCCTCAGGACGTTGCGGATCTGTTATCTCGTTTCCGCCCACATACAGCCATACTTTTACTTTGCTTTGCAAATCAAGCCTACTGATGAATTCCACCATGCGGTCATAGGTAAAAAGCAGGGCTGTTGAGAAAGCGCCAACTGTGGAAAACACGTTGTTGTATTTGAGCCCCATATACAGGGAAATAAGCCCGCCCAAAGAGCTTCCAGCAATCATGGTGTGCTCTTTGCCAGGTAAGGTTCTAAATTCGCTGTCAATGACCGGTTTCAAAGTTTCTACGATGAACTCTGAGTACTTGTCGCCTTCACCATCAACCAAGGTGTAATTCCAAGGATTCTCGGGTGTCTCGTAAATGCTGCACTGCCAAGGACAGTACTCATCAAGGCGTCGCGTACCCACAGTGCTACTGTCAATGCCCACCACAATAAATGCATACCTTTGGGGGTCCAGTTCAAAAAGCCTGTCCAGGGTTTGGTTTACCTCCCACGAGAACCCAGACAGCTTGCTTGGTTCAAATAAGTTTTGTCCATCATGCATGTACAATACAGGGTAGCGTCTACTCAAGTTTACAAAGTAATCGGGTGGAAGGTAAATCCTAACGTTTCTGTCCCGGTTAAGCTGTGGCATGTGCGCGCGTATGGTCATCAGTCTCTCAGGCATCTTAAGCGCCTTCCTTTCCAAACTAAAGAATACGAGTCTTTCAGCTTACTCTATTGAAAAGCATATTATCATTTCATGTTCCTCTTTGCCAGAGCGCAAGTTTTCTTTGTAAGCTAAAATATGATAAAGAACTCCGAATATTGCATTGAGTGTTGTATTCGGCTGCAAGGGGGAGGGATGGTTATATGCCACTCTATGAAATAAAAGATGGAAAACTAAAGCCCATTAAGGAAGAAGATTTCAAGTTGGAGAAAGACTTGCAGAAACTATGTGATGATAATCTTGAGACATTGTTTAGTTTGGAGCTGGTAAAGAGTCAATTCGCCATCGAGAACTTTAGAATCGACACATTAGCATTTGACGAGGAAACTAAAGCGTTTGTTGTAATTGAGTATAAAAAAGGTGAGAACTTCAGCGTTATTGACCAAGGTTACACGTATTTGTCTTTGGTGCTCAATAACAAAGCAGAGTGTGTCTTAGCGTATCAGGAGGCTTTTGATAAGTCCTTGAGAAAAACCGAAGTGGAGTGGTCGCAGACCAGGGTAATTTTCGTTTCCCCTTATTTTACTACTTACCAGATTAACTCGATTAACTTTAAGGATTTGCCTATTGAGTTGTGGAAGGTAAAAAGGTACTCGAACAACACAGTTTTGGTAGAACAGGTTGAACCAGCCCGTGCAAATGAGTCTATAAAAGTAATTGCTAAGGAAGGCAGCACGGCGAGGCCAACGGCGCCCGAGGAAGTAAGAACATATACTGAAGAGGACCTCTTAGCTAGGGCTTCAGAATCGACGAAAGAGCTATACGAACGACTCAAAGAACGGATTTTGCAGCTGGGTGATGTCAAGGTTAAGGTGACGAAGTTGTACATTGCTTTTGTTGCAGCAACTAACTTTGCCGATGTGGAGGTGCAGAGGAAAGGTTTGAAGGTTTTCTTAAATATGAGGAAGGGTGAACTCAATGATCCTATGAGTAAGGCTCGCGACGTATCAACGATAGGGCATTGGGGCAACGGAGATTACGAGATTAGGGTTGACACTGATACGGATCTGGATTACGTAATGTACCTCATTAAGCAGTCTTACGAAAGGAATAGGGCTTAGCCTTTTTGTGCCTCTTGCTGTACAATACTATTGTTTGCTAAAATAATTGTTTAGCAACACATAAATGAAGGACAAAGAAAAACAAACCCTGCTTTCCCAAATTCACAAGAGAAGGGGAAAGCTGCTATGACCGAAGGGAGGATTTTATGAACAGAAAGTACGAACTCATGGTTATTTACAGGGCCGAAGATGACAACGGCTACCAAGAAGGCAACGACTGGGTTACCGAAAAGGTGCAGTCGTACCAAGGGCAAGTAACTAAGTTAGACCCTTGGGGTCTTAGACGACTAGCTTATCCCATTGAAAAGCGTACACAGGCTTATTACAGCGTATTTCAGATTGAGTTGCCTGTGGAAAACCTGGATGAATTTTCTCAGGACTTAAAAGTGGATGAGAGAATTCTCCGGTTCATGATTACTAGAGGCGAGTGAGAAGTGCTGAATAAAGTGCTGCTGATCGGGCGGTTAACAACCGATCCTGTGATTAAAGCTTTGCCCAGTGGGAAGAGAGTGGCTAATTTTACATTAGCCATTGACAACCCGGGTAAGGACCAATCGGGAGCTCCGCTCCCAGCTGATTTTATCGATTGTGTGGCCTACAGCGACAATTTGGTGCGCTTGTTGGACCTTTATGTGAGAAAGGGTCGCTTAATTTTTGCTGAAGGCCGGTTGCGCATTAGAAGTTACACCGATCGTAACGGTATAAGAAGAAGGACTTCAGAAGTTGTCCTTTCCACGATTCAGTTTTTGGATTCCAAGAAAGACGCTCAGCAAAGTTCCACTGGCGTGAGCACGGGAAGTAGTGTGAAGGGCACGGAAGATGTGGACGCCATGGACATTTTGAACGAAGTGGAATCCAAGCTGCAGGAACAGGATTCTGACGATCTGGTGGACTTGGATGAAAACTTTGACGTTCCATTTTAGTTTGGACAACTTCGATGCGCTGCGCATCTCAATTGCTCGTGCAACGCACAATTACACAATTAAGAAGAAGATTATTCGGAGGTGAATAAGTAATGCCAGTACAGAGAAAAAGAAGAATAAAACTGTGCCCACTTTGCGCAGATGGCGTAAGGGAAGTTGATTATAAGGACGTAAACCGCCTGAGAAGGTTCACTTCTGACAGAGGTAAAATTCTGCCTCGCAGGGTAACTGGGGTTTGCGCCTTTCATCAAAGGTCACTTTCTAGAGCCATTAAAAGGGCACGGGAAATGGCTCTGCTGCCTTACGTGATGCAGTAAATGATACCCATCAGATTAAAGTGTTTTGAAGACGAAGACGAGAGCGCAGGAGTAAGGGTAGGGCTACGTAGGTGGATAATGCTCGCAGCATGCACGTACATGATCGAACATGACTGAGTAAAGGTACCGTGTGATGAGACAAGATTCTACAAAGGCTATTGTGGAGAGCGGGCTTATGTCCGCTCTTGCTGTTATATTGGTGCTCATGGGATGGTACCTTCCCGTGGTGGGTGCCCTCATAAGTTTGATTGCGCCGCTGCCATTTTTGGTTGTGTCTGCTAAACACGGGCTGCGCTACGGTGCCATCACGGTGGCTGTGTCGGCACTTATAAGTTACTTTCTTACGGGAGATCCGCTAATCATTGTTAGTGTGGTGCTCTCTTTGGGAAGCATTGGCTTGGCTCTGGGCTGGGCAGTCTCTCATGGTTACAGTGCTGAGCGCACCCTGCTCTTGGGGGCCGCGGTCTTTGTGATTGTGACAACGCTAATACTTTATGGATCTCAGCTCATTCTCCACCAAAACATTTTGAAGGAAATGGCTGATGTGATGAGGCAGTCTGCGTCCATGCTTGAGAGCCGGTTTGCGGGTACTGGCACAGCAACTGGAGGCATGACTGCCACCACTGCCACAACCGCCACTGGGGCTACTAGCACAGCTACTTCTTCTTTGAAAGGCATCGCCGAAAGCTACAAGCAGTATGCAGATACGCTGGAAAGTGGTTTAATGACGCCAGCGTTGATTCTTTTAGGAAGCGTGCTCTTGGCTTTTTACAACTACATCATACTGAAGCCCTTTGCTCAAAGGCTGGGTGTGGCTTTACCAAATTTACCAACCATGCAGGAGATAAGGTTGCCTGCGCTGGGGGTTTGGTTTATTCCTGCAGCGCTTCTGCTTATGGTGATTAAGTCTTCCTACACTGCGTTTTTGGGATTCAACCTTTATGTGATTGGATTGTATTATTTGATTTTCTGCGGCATGTTCTACTTGTGCAGGATTCTTTTAGGTGAGAAAGACAATAAATTTGTCAAAGCATTGTTCATAATTGGGCTTGTCTTTCCTTACTTCCCGCAGGTGTATTTCCTGTTTGGCATTTACGACTGCATAATGAGGTTATTACGAAGGGAGGGGTGAATACCGGTGAAAGTATATTTACTTCAAGATTTACCAGGTACGGGAAAAAAAGGACAAATTGTTGATGTTGCTGAAGGCTATGCTCGTAACTACCTGTTCAAGAACAACTTAGCGATCTTGGCTGACGAAAAACTCATTGAACAGGTGAAAAAGCGCGAAGAGCGTGAGCAAAGAAAAGAGGAAGAACGCTATCAGAAAGCTTTGGATTTAAAGAAGGAACTAGAAGGAAAAGCAGTAGTAGTAAAAGCACCAGGTGGCGAAACAGGAAAGCTGTACGGGGCTGTTACTACAAGACAAATAGCTCATGCACTAAAAGAGCAGTTAAAGCTGGAAGTGGACAGCAAAGACATAAACATGCCGGATCCCATAAAGAGCGTGGGGGTCTATGATGTTGACATACACCTGTTCAAGGACGTATGGGCAACTGTGAAGGTGAAAGTGGAGAAAGAATGAGAAAGAGAATGAGAGAAAATGATTAACGAATCTTCATTTGGGATGCCTTATTCTCACGAGGCAGAAGTTTCGGTACTCGGTTCCTGCCTCATTAATAAGGACGCTCTTGCAGAAGTAGCAGGCTCACTTTTGCCTGAAGATTTTTACGAAGAGCGTCACAAGATCTTATTTCAGGTCATGACCCAGATGTATGAAGAGGGCATTCCTGTGGATTTGGTCACCTTCGTGGAAAGGCTTAAACGGGATAACCTGCTGGATGTGGTAGGTGGGCAGGAGTACGTAGCGCAGGTGGCTTCGTCAGTTTATACCGCTGCAAACGTGGGTACTTATGCAAAGCTGGTAAAGGAACGATCTCTGCAACGTTCGTTAATCAGAGTTGGCACGGAAATTGCACGCTTGGGTTACACTGGCAAGAATATCGAAGAGGATTTAGATAAGGCACAGCAATTGGTGTTTAGCCTTTCCATGTGGAAATACATGAAGTCGGCAACGCCAGTGAGCGAGCTGGTCAAGAGGTACTACTCACTCATTGAAGAAAGATATGCTCAGAGAAGCCGCGTAACAGGTTACCCCACCGGTTTGCAGAAGTTGGACGAGCTTTTGACGGGATTTCAAAGGTCGGATCTGCTTATCTTGGCTGCGCGCCCCGGCATGGGTAAAACGGCCTTTGCTCTGAACGTGGCGACTTACATGTCCATGGAAGAAGAAATACCAGTGCTGTTTTTCTCTTTGGAAATGTCTGCAACGCAGCTTGTGCAGCGTCTGTTGTCTGCTGTATCCAATGTGCCTTCCCAAAAACTGAAAACAGGTTACTTAGCTACGGAAGACTTCGATGCACTGCGTATTGCCATGTCACGTCTGGAAGATGCTCCTCTGTGGATAGATGAATCTCCCGGATTATCGGTTTTGGAAATAAGATCCAGAGCCAGAAGAGCAGTGGCAGAACTGGGCATTAAGATGATCATTATTGACTACTTGCAGCTTATAAGGTTGGGTCAGAACGTGGATAACCGGGTTCAGGAAGTTTCTGAGATTACCCGTTCTTTAAAGAATCTTGCGCGGGAACTGGATATACCGCTTTTGGTGCTGTCGCAGCTGAGCCGAGCTGTGGAACAAAGGGCGGACAAACGTCCACAGCTGAGTGACTTAAGGGAAAGCGGTAGCATTGAGCAGGATGCCGATGTGGTAATGTTTCTTTACAGCGAGGATTATTACAAGCAGCAAAAGGGACTTCGCCCAGAAAACTCCACAGTGGAACTGGTGGTTGCTAAACACAGGAATGGTCCCACGGGCGAAGTAAAATTAATGTTTAGAAAGGATATTGGCAGATTCTATTCGCTTGAGGAGAATGTTTGGGGTGATGAAGGTGCGGCAGTCAGCGAAGAATAACGAAAGCAACGGCAGTACAGAATACGATTTCAAAAAGGCCGAGGAGCGTTGGTCAAAGTACTGGCAAGAACGTGGCCTTTTTAAAGCTAATGGGACTCTTGGTACGAAGCCCAAACAGTACGTGCTGGAAATGTTCCCTTACCCCTCAGGCAAGCTTCACATGGGACATGTTAGGAATTACTCCTTGGGAGATGTGGTAGCACGTTACAACAGAATGAGAGGTTTTGATGTGCTTCATCCCATGGGATGGGACGCTTTTGGGTTGCCTGCAGAGAACGCAGCCATTGAGAGGGGTATTCACCCGGAAAACTGGACTTTGTCCAACATCGGTTACATGAGAGAGCAGATGAAAAAGCTAGGTTTTAGCTATGATTGGGACAGAGAAGTCGCCACTTGTTTGCCTGATTACTACAAATGGACTCAGTGGTTGTTCCTAAAGCTTTATGAAAATGGCTTGGCATACAAGAAGCGTGCAAAGGTGAACTGGTGTCCTCACTGCAAGACGGTACTTGCTAACGAGCAAGTTATTGATGGTAAATGCTGGCGTTGTCACAGTCCAATTGAAAAAAGGGAAATTGAACAGTGGTTTTTCAAAATAACGGCATATGCTGAAGATTTGCTCAATGATTTGGATAACTTGGATTGGCCTGAGCATGTAAAAGCACAGCAGCGTAACTGGATTGGTCGCTCTGAAGGTGCTTTGGTGAAGTTTGCCATTGAAGGGACTGACAAAGTCATTGAAATATTTACAACCAGATTGGACACCATTTACGGTGCTACCTTCATGGTCTTAGCTCCTGAGCATCCACTGGCAATGGAGTTGGTACAGGGTACTGCGCTAAAAGAGCTTTACGACGAATACTTAAAAAGGATCTCCTTGAAATCAGAAATTGACCGCCTCAGCACGGAAAAAGAAAAAGAAGGTTTCTTCCTTGGCAAGTACGCTGTAAACCCCTTTAACGGTGAAAGAATACCAATTTATGCTGGTGATTACGTGCTTACGGAATACGGCACAGGCGCTATCATGGCAGTGCCAGCTCATGATGAACGCGACTACGCTTTTGCAGTTAAATACAACATTCCCATAAGACCAGTGGTGGTTCCCAAAGACGGTGAAGAGATAAAGAATGGCGAGGTCTTCACCGAATATGGTGTGCTGGTAAATAGTGGGCCTTACACAGGAAAAACCTCTGAAGAAGCCCAGAAGCTCATGGCTGAGTACTTAGAAGAGCACAACTTGGGGCAAAAATCTGTAACGTACAGGCTTAGAGATTGGCTGGTGAGCCGCCAGAGGTACTGGGGTGCTCCAATTCCCGTAGTTTATTGTGAACACTGCGGAACAGTACCCGTCCCTGAGGATCAGCTTCCAGTGATTCTACCCAGAGAAGTGGATTACCTGCCTGGCGATTTGGTTTCTCCCTTGGCTACTGATGAAGAGTTTGTGCACACTACTTGTCCAAAGTGTGGTGGTCCGGCTCGACGGGAAACTGATACCATGGACACGTTTGTGGATAGCTCGTGGTATTACCTAAGGTACGTAGATCCACATAACGAACAAGCGCCATTTGATAAGGAACTGGCACAGTATTGGATGCCTGTGGACATATACATTGGCGGTGTGGAGCATGCCGTACTGCATTTGCTTTACAGTCGTTTTATTACCAAAGCGCTAAAAGACATGGGATACGTGACGATTAGCGAGCCCTTTAGCAAACTATTTACTCAGGGTATGGTAACTTTGGGTGGTTCAGCCATGTCGAAGTCAAAAGGCAACATTGTGGATCCAGATGATATCCTAAGGGACTATGGTGCTGATGCAGCAAGGATGTACACACTGTTTGTGGCGCCACCTGAAAAGGATTTTGAGTGGAGCCAGCAAGGGCTGGAAGGTATTGTAAGGTTCATAAGACGCATTTGGAACTTCTACTGCAAATATGCTGATGAGGTAAAAGAAGCTGTGGCAGCTCCTATGGGTAAGCTTTTCGAGGGAATGAGTGAGTACGATGAGAAAGCGCTCAGGGCAGTGAACCGTTTGGTCTACAGAGTCACTGAGGATATTGAGGATAACTACCGATTCAACACTGCCATTGCCGCCATGATGGAGTTCCTCAATGAAGTAACGGATTACGACGAAAAGGTTAGTAGCGCGGTTATGAAGACGCTGCTTGAAACCTTTGCGAAGGTACTAGCGCCCTTTGTGCCGTTCTTGGCAGAAGAACTTTGGGCAATGCTGGGTAACGCGCCTTCGGTTCACGAACAATCTTGGCCCCAGTGGGACGAAAGTATGCTTCAGGAAAACACTGTGGAAGTTGCAGTGCAAATAAACGGGAAATTTAGGGGCACAGTGGTGGTTCGCAACGGAGCCAGCGAAGAGGAAGTAAGGGAAGCAGTTATGAGTAGTGGCAATTTTTCTAAGTACTTGTCCAAGGAAGGCGGTTACAAGAAGTGTTTCTACGTTCCGAACAAAATAATAAATTTCATAGTTTAGCAGGTGGATGGAAGAAGGCTGCCACATGGTTGGCAGCCTTCTTTTTAGTTGGGGCAATTTGCTTCGAAATGGGATATCGCTTTGGTGTGTCTAGTTTGCTTAGTTCAAAAGATGCTCAGGCCAGTGTTTCACCATCTGTGGAGACCTCTTCAGCGGCTGCTAATAGCACTTCTACCGCGCTGGAACCTGAGCTGGTCAGTGTTTACATTGTTGGTGCTGTGGACCGACCAGGGGTTTACACTGCTAAGCCAACCCAACGTATAGGGGACGTTATAAGCATGGCGGGTGTAAAAGGTGATGCAGACCTTACAAGACTGAATTTAGCTAGTCATGTTGCTGATGAGATGATGGTTTATGTACCTACTAAGGCGGAGCAGCAGAATGTAGATGGGAGTCAAGGGATACCTTCAAGCACGGCACAAAATTCTGGGGGAGTAGTCATCGGCAGCAGCGAATCTGCGGGGAGTTCTAAAAGTTCCCTGATTAACATAAACACGGCTGATGAGAAACAATTGGATGCACTTCCTGGCATTGGGCCTACGTTGGCGGCTCGCATTGTTGAATACAGGCAAGCCAATGGGCCATTTAAGAGTATTGAAGAAGTGAAAAATGTTTCTGGAATCGGCGAAAAGCGGTTTGCTGACATAAAGGACTTAATTACGGTTCGTTAATAAGGATGATTCTTACCGCCCTTGCAGTGGTTTTTGCCCTGTGGTTTTATCCCTGGGGAGCAGTTCTGTTCGTCCCGTTATTTGTTTTCTTAAAGAAGAAACGCTGGATAGCCATTGTTGGTGTTGTGGTAGTACTGCTTGCATACACAAGCATTTATAGATCCGTAAGCATGGATGGACAGGTTTTCAAAGGCACTGTGGTGGTGGACTCTGATGGTAAAGGGTACTACAGGGGCTTAGTGCCCGTTTGTTCGAGCGATGTTGGTGTGCTTAGCGGTACGTTCCAAATGAATTGGCACAAATACCACTGCGCTGTTCCCGTGAAGGTGAATACTTTAGAGACGCCTTTGTTTCGTGTCAGATCAGCAATGGAAAACAGGTTGGGTAGTCTACAATCGGGTTCATTACTAAATGCACTAGTTTTGGGCAACCCGCTACCTTTGAGAATTCAAGAGCAAGCTATAAAGACAGGTATTTTGCATGTCTTTGCCATATCAGGCCTGCAGACAACTTTACTTATGGGTTACGTTTACAGGTGGAGCAAGAACAAGATTGCAACAATGTTGCTTGGCCTCGTTTTAATCATCTTTTACGGTTTTTCTGCCTCGGTGCTGCGTAGTGTACTCATGTACGGGGTAATGCTGTCCATACCAAAGGGCAGAAAACTTGGATTAGGTGGAGTTGCCGCCGCGGGTTTGGCAGCATCTTGCTTAGATCCGCTATTTTTCACCCGAACGGCATCTTTATTGTCTTTACTGGGTGCAGCTGCCGTGGTTTACTGGGGCGATTCCAAATGGTCAAGCGTGAAAATCAGCTTGACGTTACTACCGGCGAGCCTGCTTTTCTTTCATTCTATTTCTCTGCTAGGTGCTTTTTTTACTGTGCTACTTGTACCAGTGTTCACGTTGTTGTACGCACTTGGCATTTTGTATGTGATTATGCCACTAAGACTACTAAGTTACTTAGTTGACATGGTGGGCATGGCTATTCTGTCGCTACATGAACTGGTGGAACTGTTGCCTGCGTGGGTGTTGCTTAATTTTGGTTCTAGAGAGGTTCTTGTCATCCTTGTTGGTGTTGTCTTAACTGCATTGCTAAGACGTTGGTGGTTGCCGGTGCTCACATGCATAGCATTACTGCTACTCCCTGCTCAAAGCCGTGTCATTTTCCTGGACGTCGGCCAGGGTTCAGCTACCTTGGTACAAAAAGGTTCTTACGGGCTACTTATAGATACCTCGGACAGGGCTGTGGTTTTGCGTGATGTGAGGTGGTATGGCATTAGGCACCTGGGACTCATAATCAGCCATGACGATAAAGACCACAATGGAATGCAGGAACAAGTTATGCTTTCTTTTCACCCCAAGATTATGGACCCATACAAGGGTGATATGATCAGTTTCGGGCCCATAAGAGCTGAAACTGTATGGCCACCACCTGCAATGGTGGGCACTGATAACGAACTGAGTAAAGTGATTTACTTACCAGAGTTTAATGGGCTCATAACAGGGGATGTGCCGGCAGCTTATTTGCCTAATGGTGACTATAGTTTCTTTACTGTGCCTCATCATGGAGCTAAACTTACAGAGCTGAGTTTGACTTCTTCGGTGGCGGTAATTTCTGTGGGTAAGAATGCTTATGGCCACCCAAATAAGGACACACTGAAAGTGCTCGAAAGTAAACATATGAAGGTGTACCGAACAGACTACTGTGGTGACATAATCTATGAACAGGGCAGGGTTTCTTGCCCGTCCAACCGATAACTGTGGCTGCTTGGTTTGTGCCGGATGTTTTCGCCTTGAAAGTCTGGTTTTCGCTGTAGTGATGCTGTTTTTTGAGCATTTTAGTGGTATAATTTAAATATGAAAATGAGCGTGAATGTGAAAAAGGTTCTCATTGCAATCGGTTTCTTACTTATATTTTTGGTGTCTTTCGTAGGTGGTGTTTTTGCTCAGAAGGTGATCATGCCTCAAGGAGAAGGTGTTAATTTGGCCGATCTCGTTTCAAGCGCTGCTGAACGGTTTTCCAGCATAACTGGTTCAAAAGGAGACCAAGTATGGCTGATAGCTGGTTTGGATACGGTGGGAGAAATGAAGGGTGCAGGTTCTGTGGGGCACAACGACACGCTGATTTTGGCGTTTATCCGTGGGAGTACTATTAATCTGCTTTACATACCTAGAGACTCCTTGGTCGCCATACCAGACAAAGGTGTGACAAAGGTGGGGCATACCTTTCTCTATGGTGGTGTGAGGAAACTTGCTGAAACCATTAAGCAAAACTTTGGCGTGGCTGTAGATCATTACGTGGTAGTTAATTTCAGTACGGTGATTGAAATGGTTGACCTTATGGGAGGTCTTAAGGTGGATGTGCCTCAAAGGTATTGCTATCAAGGCGTAGGAGTACCTAGATACACATGCATTGACAAGGGTACTCATACACTTAATGGTACAGAATTCTTGGTTTATTGGCGAATCAGGGATTATGGGAGGACACATGTCTCAGATTTAACAAGGATACAAAGGCAGATCGATTTACTCTTGGGAACCGATTTGAAAGATCAAGTAATATCAAAGCTTTCTCCTAGTTTTGTATCAAGTGCAGTGGATGTGTGGAGCAAGTACGTGCTTTCTGATGTTAGCTTGATGGAGATAGCTAGTTTGGCAAACAAGTGGAAGGATGCCCACATCGAAGCTGATGTGCTAAGCGGAGATTCTTTTATTAGTCGTGTGTTTGACTTGGGTGTTCCTGTTTCAGTGTATCAGTGGGATGCGGATTGGCTTAAGAGCTGGTATATAGAGAAATTCGGTCCTATGGGGCAAACGTTAGCTAACGGAGTCAATCCGCCTAAGCTGAGTGTTCCACGGCCCACCGATTCCAGCTCAAGCAAGGAAACGTCTGGCAACAAAAATAGCACCAGCGGAGGCAAAACGTCCACAGCCAGTAATAGTGGAAGCAACAGTAGTGGCTCCACAGGTGGCACGGCCACGCAATCACCAACGCCATCGTCAACGACAACGACAACAACAACGACAAGTACGACTACTCAGAATTCTTCACAGAGCAATGCAACCACGAATGTGAATGATACAGCTACACAAAGTGTGCCAGAGTTACCACCTGAGGTGGAGAACAATACTACTGTGGCAACAGGGGCTGTGAATGGCGAAATTCCAGGCCCCGTGATTACGCCAACTACTGCAACCCCTCCGGAAGAAAACTATAACGATTCCTGGGAGGGAAGTGGTTATGATTCAAAGAATAATGAGAATGAAACATTGACAGTGACCAACGCATACACTGAAACACCAACTGAGGGTGGACACTAGCATGATTTTTTCGCAGCTGTGAGGTAAGGTGTTTTTGGTGGTGTCAAAGTCTTCCATGAAAAGAGCTTTTGACCTGCTAGGCGGGAACGAGAAGCTTTTTTGGTTTTTGGAAGTTTCAAGAAAGTGGGATTCACTAGATACTTGGCTTAAGGATTTAGTGTTTCCTTCTGCCTTGCAAGGGACAGTGGTTGTTATGGATTACTACAGTCCTGTGGGTAGAATGAAGCTGCTTTACAACAAGGATGATGTATTAACAGAACTGAAGAGGTTCTTGCCTTTTGCAGAGGATGTAAAGGTTGGAAAGGCAAGAAAAAAGGAGAGTTTTTCACACCTAAGTGAAAAGCTTTCACGAAGTAAGAAAATTGAGAAACAGATCTTAGAGCTATCTGATGTGGACGCAGACGGCGTGTGCACGGATGGCATTAAAGATAAAGAGTTAGCCGAACTATTTGGTAAGTTTGTAAAGGTTAGGAGGGCATGGCAGGAATGGAAAAAAGCTTGAAAACGAAAAACTACGGTGCTGAACAGATCAAAGTTTTAGGCGATCTTGAGGGCGTTAGAAAACGCCCTGCCATGTACATAGGAAGTACGGACAAGAATGGTTTGCACCATCTCATTTGGGAGATTGTAGACAATGCCATCGACGAAGCCATGGCGGGCTTCTGCGATCACATAAAAGTTGTGCTTTACAAAGATGGTTCAGTGTTAGTTGAAGACAACGGCCGTGGTATACCGGTGGAGATTCATCCTCAGGAAGGCCGTCCTACCGTAGAAGTGGTGTTAACAAAGTTGCACGCTGGTGGTAAGTTCGGTGGTCAGGCTTACAAAGCTAGCGGCGGTTTGCATGGCGTGGGTTTGTCCGTGGTAAATGCTCTTAGTGAATGGCTTGAAATAACTGTAAAAAGAGATGGAACGGTATATTGGCAACGTTACGAGTTCGGTAAACCTGTAACAGAGGTTAAAGAAATTGGTCAGTACGATGATACTGAAAGCTCAGCCACCATAGTTCAGTTCAAGCCTGACAAATCCATCTTTGCTGATACGCGTTTTGACTACGAAGTTATAAGGCAGCGTTTAAGAGAGCTTGCTTTCCTAAACAGTGAGGTTACCATTGAGCTGCAAAGGGAAGGCAGTGAGCCAGAATTCTTCCACTTTGAATCAGGCTTGGCTGGCTTACTCGAAGAGGTTGCTAACAGTTCAGAAAAAATCATTGATGTGCTTCGTTTTTCAGGCGCACAGCAAGATGTCCAAGTTGAGGTTGCTTTTACTTACGTGGACGATTTTGATGAGAACATTGTGTCTTTTGTGAACTCCGTTAGAACGGTAGATGGAGGAACTCACGTTCAGGGCTTAAGATCGGCAATATCTAAAACGCTGGCTGAAGTGGGTAGGAGAAAAGGGTTGCTCAAGGATAACAATGTCTCCAGTGACGACTTTCGTCAGGGATTAAGAGCAGTGGTGGCAGTTAGGGTACCAGAGCCTGAGTTTGAAGGTCAAACCAAAGGTAAACTGGGCTCCAAATATGTAAGGAACATTGTAGAGGATGTAGTATCCAAGGCTTTTGAAAGTTATTTGGAGACGCAAAACGATGTTACAAAGACCTTGATTCAGAGGGCCTTAGCTTCTGCTGAAATGCGCGAAACCTTCAAACGCACTCGAGAAATGATGAAGAACAGACTCAGAGTGGAATCTACGGTACTGCCAGGAAAGCTGTCAGATTGTTCCAGTCGTGATGTGGAAAAACGTGAACTTCTCATCGTAGAGGGAGAAAGCGCTGGTGGATCAGCGAAGCAAGGCCGTGATAGGACTATTCAAGCAGTACTACCGCTCAGAGGAAAAATACTGAACGTTGAGAAAGCTAGCTGGAAGCGTGTTTTGGATAATGAAGAGATTCAGGCGCTTATAGCTGCTATTGGCACTGGCGTGGGTGAGCATTTTAACTTTGCAAAACTACGTTACGGAAAAATTATTATCATGACTGATGCTGACGTGGACGGTGCTCACATTAGAACGTTGCTTCTCACGTTCTTCTTTAGAATGATGCGTCCTTTGGTGGAAGAGGGACACATCTACATTGCTCAGCCGCCTCTGTACAAGATTGAAAGGAAGAAGAGCAAGGACATTATCTACCTGTATTCTGATGAAGACTTGCAGGCTTTCTTAAGAGAGCATGAGGGCGAGAATTTTGAGATACAGCGTTACAAGGGGTTAGGTGAAATGAACGCTGAGCAGTTGTGGGAAACCACTCTTAACCCCGAAACGCGTAATTTGTACATGGTGACTGTGGAAGACGCTGAAAAAGCAGACGAGCTGTTTTCGGTGCTAATGGGAGAAAAGGTTCAACCCAGAAAAGAGTTCATATTTGCTAATGCGAACTTAGTTAAGAACTTGGATGTGTGAGGTGTTATTGAGTTATGGCAGGTATTCATGAAAGGGAAATTACTGAAGAACTAAAACAGTCTTATATTGATTACGCCATGAGCGTCATCGTAGGAAGAGCTCTTCCTGACGTTCGTGATGGCTTGAAGCCGGTGCAAAGGCGAATCATTTACTCCATGTCGGAGACGGGAAGTACTTACAATAATCCATACAAAAAATCTGCTCGTATTGTGGGTGACGTGCTTGGTAAGTACCATCCACATGGTGACGCTTCTGTTTACGACGCACTGGTGCGTATGGCACAGGACTTTGTTATGCGTTATCCACTGGTGGACGGTCATGGAAACTTTGGATCCATGGACGGAGACCCGCCAGCAGCTATGCGTTACACTGAGGTGAGGTTAACACGACTTTCAGAGTATCTTGTGCAGGATTTAGATAAGGACACGGTAAACTGGGTTCCAAACTTCGATGGCAGTTTAAAGGAGCCCGAAGTTCTTCCCGCTGTGTTTCCTCAGCTCTTGGTTAATGGTTCCAGTGGTATTGCCGTAGGCGTATCGACGTACATCCCACCTCACAACTTGGGTGAAATCATCGATGCCACGTTGCACTTCCTTCACAATCCGGAAGCAACATCTAGGCAACTTATGAGGTTTGTTAAAGGTCCGGATTTTCCAACTGGCGGTCAGATTATTAACCCTCAAGATCTTGTAAAGGTGTATGAAGAAGGGAAGGGCGTAATTCGCGTACGTGGCCGAGCTAAGTTGGAAGAGGGACACGGGCAAAAACGCAGATTAGTTATTTATGAAATACCTTACATGGTCAACAAAGCAGAGCTGGTGTCTCAAATTGCCCAGCTCATTCGAGATAGAAAATTATCTGGTGTTGACGAGGTCAGAGACGAAAGTAACAGGCAGGGCGTCAGAGTGGTATTGGAGCTCAAGAAAGGCGCCAGTTTCCACCACATTCTGAACCAACTGTATGAACAGACCGCTTTGGAAAACAGCTTTGCGATTAACATGGTTGCACTAAAAGACGGGGCTCCTGTTCAACTAACCTTGCGTGATTACATCGCCTCATTCGTGGATTTTAGGAAAGAAACCATTTTAAGAAGAACACGTTATTTGCTGGATAAAGCTTCGAAGCGCCGCGAAGTTGTAGAGGGTATTCTTAAGGCGCTGGATAACATTGATTTGGTTATTGAAATTATCCGGAATGCAGAAACTACAGATCAGGCAAAGAGACGCCTCATGTCACAGATAGGCCTAACAGAGGTGCAAGCAGAGGCTGTGTTGGAGATAAAGCTTAGATCGTTGGTACACATGGAGAAGGAAAAAGTTGAACAAGAGCTGGAATCTCTTCTGAAAGCCATTGCTGAATACACTGAGATACTAAACAGTGAAACCAAGCTACTGGAAGTCATCGCTGAGGAGCTTAAACATGTGAAAAAACTGTTTGCTGATCAAAGAAGAACGCTAATTGGATTCTCGGATCAGCAAACAGAGACGGTACAAGCTGCCGAGGAAACATTCTTCATTGAACTGTTGGAGTACGGCATTATCAGAAGGTCAAAAACGCAGACAAACTTGGTGGACTTTATTGAGGTGCAGGGAAGTGACCCCGTTATGTTCCTGACGAACTTTGGAAAGATATTCTGCATATCTGCTTACGAAATTCCTGAAAGTCAACGTGGTGTGGCTTTGAACGCTCTATTTCCTATGGGGAATGATGAAAAAGTGCTGCTATTAGGGACTCAAAACCAGGAGCTTATTGCCATCAGTGAAAAAGGAAAAGGAAAACGTTTCAGATTGGACGTGGAAAAGATCCCATCTCGAGGTGGCTATTACTTCCTGCTTGACCCAGGTGACATGGTATCAGTCATAGTTCCTGTAACTAGCAAAGAACTTGTTGTTATTAGTGCTCAGGGCAAGGCATTGCGTTTGGATGTGGAGAGTATTCCAGAACGTGGGCTTCGTACAGGCGGAGTTAAGGTTATGAGAACTTACGAAGGGGACCGAGTAGTGGGGGCGACATGCTTAAAACAGAAATACATCGTTACTATGACAGAAAACGCATATGCTAAGCGAACGGACATAGATGAAATACCCAAGAGAAATAGAGGCGCTGCAGGTGTTTTCATACATAAAGCTAATGAAACTACTGGCCCAGTAATAGGGGTTTCTTGTAACGAGAATATGCTTTACCGCTCAGGCAGAGAATGGCTTCCCTTAAGCATGAGTGACATACCGGTTTGTTCCAAGGCTTCCATGGGGAAGAAGGTTCTAAGAACCTTAATCAATCGGTTGGTTTGAGGAAGGCTGTGATTTTTGTATGTCGTACAGGTTTTTGGATCATACTGCAGATTTGGGCGTTGAGGTAAGTGGAGAATCTACTGAGGAGCTCTTTCAATCCTGTTTGGATGCTTTGAGAGAGTGGAGTTTCCATGAAGTTGGTTCTTCTGAAGTTAAACATAATGTAGAACTTTCTGCAGACACGGAAACGGAGCTTTGGTTCAAGTTTTTGAACGAAGTGGTGTTCTACATGGATAAGAACGAAGCTCCATTGACGTTAAGCTTAAGGGAGTACCATTTGGGTTGCAATTGCTATTTAAGAGCAGAGTTAACGATGGCTGAGCAAAGTAAGAGAAAGCAGGCTGTGAAGGCTTTTACATTGCACAATTTTGGGTTTACGGCACAAATGATTTTTGACGTGTGATGAGGATGGGTGATCGGTAACCAAAGAAAGGAGGTGGTCAATATGTGGAAGCAAGTAGATAAGTTCGTGTACGAGATTCCTTTGGGGGCAAAGGAAGGTATGCGAGTACCGGGGCGTGTTTTTGCTTCCGAAACCATATTCAAACAAGCCGAGGCAGATAAGGCGTTGGAGCAGGTAGTGAACGTAGCCACTCTGCCTGGTATACTTAGATACTCTCTTGCCATGCCTGATATTCACTGGGGTTATGGTTTCCCCATTGGAGGTGTGGCGGCTTTTGATGTAGATCATGGTGTGATTACTCCTGGAGGTATTGGTTTTGACATAAACTGCGGTGTCAGACTGCTAGTTACACCACTAACAGAGGAGCAAGTTCGACCTAAACTGGGCGCGCTCCTGGATGTTCTGTACAAAGAAGTCCCCAGTGGGGTAGGGTCTGAAGGCTTCATAAAACTTTCGGTAAGAGAACTGGATAAGGTCTTGGAAATGGGTGCAAAATGGGCAGTAGAACAGGGATATGGAACGTTTGAGGATTTGGAGAGGCTCGAGTCGCAAGGGCAGTTAAAGGGCGCCGATGCGAGCAAGGTGTCCAAGAGAGCTAAAGAACGTGGTCTGGAACAGTTGGGAACATTGGGTTCAGGAAATCACTTCTTGGAAGTTCAGAAGGTAGATGAGATCTTCGATGAAGCTGTTGCTAAGCAAATGGGGCTTTCTTTGGGCCAGGTGACCATAATGCTTCACACGGGTTCTCGAGGATTAGGACACCAAGTAGCCACAGATTACATCGATGTCATGCTCAAAGCTTCAAAGAAGTACGGCATTAAACTTGTTGATAAGCAGCTGGCTGCGGCTCCCTTTAAGAGTGAAGAAGGTCAGGATTACTGGGCAGCGATGCAGTGCGCAGCGAATTTTGCTTGGGCTAACCGCCAAGTGATTACTGACTACATAAGAAAAGCCTTTGCTAAGGTATTTGGCAACGAAATAAAAGACAAGATTACTGTCATTTACGATGTGGCTCATAACATTGCAAAGTTGGAAAAACACATGGTTGATGGCATGGAAAGAGAAGTAGTAGTTCACAGAAAGGGAGCAACTCGGTCGTTCCCTGCGCATCACCCGGAGTTGCCTTCCATTTATGAAAACACTGGTCAACCTGTGATTATCCCTGGTAGTATGGGTTCAAGCTCCTTCTTGCTCGTTGGACTGCCAGGCAGCATGGAACAATCATGGGGTTCCACGTGCCATGGAGCGGGCAGAGTTATGAGTAGGAAAGAAGCCATAAGGAAAGGCAATTATGGAACGCTTATGGACAGTTTGGGTGAAAAAGGCATATTGGTAAGGAGCGCAGAACGGGAAACACTCTTAGAAGAAGCTCCTGAAGCCTATAAAGACGTAGATGAAGTGGTGCATGTGGTAGAAGAATTGGGCTTAAACAGGAAAGTAGCAAGGATGAGACCTATGGGGGTTGTTAAAGGTTGATCAAAGCTTGTACACCTGAGGAAACAGTTGAAGCTGGAAGTACGTTTGCTAATAATCTGAAGAAGGGTGATCTGGTGCTTCTTTTTGGCGTACTGGGAGCAGGCAAAACAACGTTTATTCGTGGTGTGGCTCGCCTTCTTGCTCCGGGTGCAAAGGTTTCCTCGCCGTCTTTTAACTTGCTCAAGATTTACAACATGCCCGATGGCGGACACTTGTATCACTTGGACTTTTACAGGGTATCTAGCACTAAAGAACTGTGGGACATACGTATAGAAGAGTTCTTGGAAGATGGTCTTGTGGTGGTGGAATGGCCTGGCCGTTTTCCCGATTTACTGTCCCTGCCACATTGGAAGGTGATCTTCAAGGTTTTGGAGGATGACTGCAGGTGCATAACATTCACAAAGTGCTCGTAATACAGACTGCGTTTCCTAATGAGGTAGCTGGCATTTACGAGCCTGAGAAGAGATTTCCTTTTAAATGGTTTTTTTTGCAGGGTAAGACTTTGGAAGCCTTGTGCGACATAGAAATTCCAGAAGATCTTGATGCTGTAGCGGTGGCTGTAGGACCTGGACGCTTCACCTCCACCCGGGTTGGTGTGGGCTTCGCACTGGGCTTAGGTATGTCAAGAGAACTGCCTCTAATCCCTTTGAACGTATTCGATCTCATCGATAGCGAAGGCGCTGAAGGTTGGTATTTGATTATGTCTCGAAAAGATGAGTACTATGGAAGCTACCGGGCAAATTTCCGAGAAGTGAAACGCGAGATATTTAGTGACATACCCAAAACAGATGTGGCAAGGGTTCTGGATCAAGATCATCCACTCACCTTTGCGGATTTAGAACAATTCTTGCAGAAACGTGGGCTACCCGACGGTACCAGCTGGGAGACGCTCAAGGTAGAGTACATGAAAGAAGTGGCAGAGGAGTACAAACTGTGGAAATAATAGAATTTGAAATTACAGAAGCCACAGAAGAGGACTTGGATGCCATTTACGATGTGGACAAGAAAGCTTTTAGCTACCCGATGAGCCGCAGTAGCATCGAAAGGGACCTACGCGATAGAAGGCTTTCCAAATACTTTGTTGCCCGCCTTCTTCCCTTTAATGAGGTAGTGGGCTACATTGGCCTTTGGTGTATTTTTCCGGAAGCGCACATCGTTTCCATTGCTGTGGACCCAGACTACCAGGGCAAAGGTATTGGAAATAAACTACTACAGCAAGCTTTAGCATGGCTTGTAAATAGCGGATTTAAACACGTTTTTTTAGAAGTACGCGTTGACAACGAAGTAGCCATAAACCTGTATGACAAACACGGTTTTGAAAAAGTTAGCGTGAGAAAGAACTACTACCAAGATGGATCCGATGCTTTTGTTATGGTTAAAGACCTTACTAAAAAAGAAGAGCAATGAGGAGTATAAAGATTGATGGGATATAGAATCTTAGCCATAGAAACCAGCTGTGATGAGACTGCCGTGGCTTGTCTCAATGGAGATAAGGTTGTGCAAAGTAAGGTGTTTTCGCAGATTGACTTACATGAGGCTTTTGGCGGTGTTCTCCCAGAGGCTGCGGCTCGGCGTCATCTGGAGGTACTCCCGGTTTTGTTAAAGGACGTTGCTAAACCAGATTTAATTGCCGTTACTGCTGGACCTGGATTGTTGCCTGCTTTGCTCACGGGTGTTAGTGTGGCACTAGGATTATCCAGAGGATGGCAAGTACCCGTCATGGGTATAAACCACGTAGTAGCTCATGTTGCGGCAGCGGCACTGGAGCGAAGAATTGAGCTACCCGTTTTGGGATTGGTGGTTTCTGGAGGCCATACTTCCTTTTATCTAATTGAGAAATGGTCTGATCCAAAGGTGCTGGGCTGGACTTATGACGATGCTGCTGGAGAGTGTTTGGACAAAGTTGGCAGGGCACTAGGCATGAAGTATCCTGCAGGTGCAGAAATTGATAACCTGGCTCTAACGATAAAAGAGCGAGTCACCATGCCGCTACCACTTAAAAATGAGGATTCTTTTAATTTCTCGTTTTCCGGACTTAAGACAGCTGCTCTGAAATACAAGGGGAAGATTTCTAATGAAGTATTGGCTGCCTCTCTCATGGAAGCAGTGGTCAACCACTTGTTAGATCGCATAGAAAAGGTACTCAAGAAGTATCCTTATCCACTTGTGGTGGGTGGAGGAGTGTCTGCCTCCAAGTTTCTTCGTCAAAGGATGCACGAACATTTTGGCGAACGTGTTATATTCCCCAGCGCGCAGCTGAGTACAGACAATGCCGATATGGTGGCTGTGTATGCGGCACTGCTTCTACAAGAAGGCATTGTGCCAGGTTCTTGTGTGACACCTGATCCAAACATGGAACAAGGATGGTGTTGAATAACTCCCCTTACCTAATGGTATATTATCAGTTAGCAAGTTCTTAACTAAATTGCTAGGAGGTGTCCTTATGGAGATTAAACCTTTGGGCGACAGAGTGCTTCTGAAACCAATGGAGGAAGAGGAAAAAACAAAGTCCGGTATTGTGATTCCTGACACTGCGAAGGAGAAACCACAAAAAGGAAAAGTCTTGGCAGTGGGCACTGGAAGAACTCTGGACAATGGAACTAGGGTACCCTTAGAGGTTCAGGTTGGTGACATTGTTGTGTTCTCCAAGTACGCTGGTACCGAAGTAAAGGTTGATGGTGAAGAATATCTCATTGTCTCTGAGAGAGATATTTTAGCCGTAGTCGGCCACGAAAACTAAGGAGGGGTGATTGAATCATGGCAGCGAAGTTGATTGCATTCGATGAAGAGGCAAGGAGTAAGTTACTTACTGGAGTATTGAAACTTTCCAAGGCTGTAAAGGCTACCTTAGGCCCAAAGGGCAGATATGTGGTATTGGAAAGGAAGTTTGGTTCACCGCTTATTACCAATGATGGTGTGACCATTGCAAAAGAAATAGATTTGGAAGATCCATATGAGAATTTGGGTGCTCAGTTGGCTAAGGAGGTTGCTTCAAAGACCAATGACGTAGCAGGTGACGGAACAACTACCGCTACTGTTTTGGCGGAAGCCATGGTCAGGGAAGGCATGAAGAACGTTACAGCTGGTGCTAACCCCATTGCTCTGAGAAGGGGAATTGAGAAAGCTGTAGAGGCAGTAACTGAGGAAATTAAGAAGCTATCCAGACCGGTAAGTGGAAAGCGTGACATTACTGAAGTTGCCACCATTTCTGCCAAGGACCAACAAATTGGCAGCATCATCGCTGAAGCCATGGAAAAGGTCGGCAAAGATGGTGTTGTCACAGTCGAAGAAGGCAAATCCTTGGGGATGGAGCTTGAATTTGTTGAAGGTATGCAGTTTGACCGCGGTTATGTGTCTCCCTATTTTGTAACTGACCCTGAGCGCATGGAAACTGTTTTGGAGGATCCTCTGATTGTAATTACCGATAAGAAGATTAGCAATGTACAGGAGTTCCTGCCGCTGTTGGAGAAGATTGTGCAGTATGGAAGGTCCTTCCTACTCATTGCTGACGATGTTGAAGGAGAAGCTCTAGCCACCTTAGTTGTTAATAAACTCAGGGGAACCTTTAACTGCGTAGCTGTAAAGGCACCCGGGTTTGGTGACAGGCGTAAAGAAATGCTTCAAGATATTGCCATCGTAACTGGAGGGCAGGTCATAAGCGAGGAACTGGGTGTCAGCTTCGAGAGTGTGACGCCTGACATGTTCGGACATGCCCGCAGCGTAAAAGTAGATAAAGAGAGCACTACCATTGTGGGCGGAAAAGGCAGCAGTGAAGAAATTGAAAAGCGTATTGCTCAAATCAGGAAGCAGCTGGAGACCACTGAATCCGAATATGAGAAAGAAAAACTGCAGGAACGCTTAGCTAAGTTGGCTGGTGGCGTTGCGGTGATAAAGGTTGGAGCTGCTACTGAAACAGAGATGAAGGAAAAGAAACACAGAGTGGAAGATGCTGTTTCAGCTACCAAAGCTGCCATGGAAGAAGGTATCGTGGCTGGTGGTGGTGTAACCCTCGTGAAGGCTTCCACTGTACTTGACAAGCTTCCACTAGAAAATGACGAACTCATCGGCGCTACCATTGTGAAAAAGGCTCTTATGGAACCTGCTCGGGTCATAGCTGAGAATGCTGGCTTTGCCGGAGAAGTGGTAGTCGAGGAATTAAAGAAGAGAGAATACCCCGTTGGATTCGACGCCGTAAAGGGCGAATACGTTGACATGTTTGAAGCGGGAATCATTGACCCCACAAAGGTCACTCGTTCGGCTTTGCAGAATGCAGCATCCATTGCTGCCATGGTATTGACCACAGAAGCGCTGGTCGTGGAGAAACCGGAACAAGAAAAGGCACAGCCTGGAATGCCACCTGAAGAATATTAATTCTGGACATTAAATTACCCTAAGTCAATAGTTAAACTGTTTTGAAGAAGGGGGCCTCTCAAAGAGAGAGAGGTCCCCTTCGCTGTTTTAAGGTTGTTGCTGTATAATTTATAGAAAATAGTCCCAAGGGAAGGGAGTGTAAGTTAGATGAATTACCTGATCAGGAGAATCTTGCAGTTGATCCCGACGTTCATCATCGCCACAATGATTGCTTTCATACTGTTCTCATTGGTTGGCGACCCATTTGAAGGCATGCGTCAGGATCCTAGATTGGCTTCACAAGTGGAAAGACTGAGAAAGATCTATGGCTATGATAAAGATCCCTTAACACGTTATGTCCTTTGGTTGTACAACTTCTTCACGGGTGAATGGGGTTACTCTATCATGGCAAAAAGGTCGGTGTTCAGTGTAGTCACTGAGCGAATTCCCGTCTCCTTAGCACTGGGCATTGGACAAACGGTGCTTGCTACATTGTTTGGACTACTGCTTGGCATCTACTCTGCTTTGCACTTGTACTCGACAGCAGACTATGTGGCAACAGCGTTAGTATTCTTTGGTATGTCCATGCCATCATTTTTCTTTGGTGTGGTTGCCTTGTTCTTCTTTGTAATAACTTGGCCGCTCTTTAATGTTGGTTTGATGACGCCAGGCTTTCACCCAGAGGCAGCAACCTTATTCGAGAAAACCATTGAGTATGGTAGGCACCTCATGCTTCCTCTAATGTTGCTTGTTATCTTGGGAATGGGAGGATTCGTACGTTACGCTCGCTCTTCCATGCTTGAGGTTCTTAACATGGATTACATTAGAACTGCTAGGGCAAAAGGTTTGCCTGAGTCAGTTGTAGTGAGGAAGCACGCACTCAGAAATGCCTTAATACCCATTGTTACACTTCTTGCACTATCATTGCCTGGTATTCTTGGATCTGCACCAATCACTGAAACCATATTCAGTATTAATGGTCTAGGAAAACTGTACATAGACGCCTTGGGTGCCAACGACCAAATGACATTAATGGCTAACCTCGTGTTAACTATTTCGCTTGTCATAGTAGGCAACCTTCTGGCGGACATACTGTACTCGGTGGTTGATCCCCGAGTCCGCTTAGGATGAGGAGGGAGTAACGATGGCCGATAAGGATCAAGAAAAGAAAGTCAATAACAATACAAATAACAGCGCGACGAACAATGATTACGAGGTAGCACAAGAGAGTTATTCTTTCTGGGGTGCGGTGTGGCGTAGATTCAGGCGCCACAAACTTGCCATTGTGGGGTTGTGGATACTGGTCTTCGTGTTCATCTTTTCCTTTATTGGACCGGTATTCTATACACTGGATCCATCTGAAAACATTTTTGAAGAAGATGTGGCTAACTTCTACATGTATAAGATAAATCAAGCAATTAAGCAAGATCCAGGGCTCAAAGAGTACCTTGGCACCATGCTAACGGATTTTGAACAGACACTGGCAAGAGCAAATGACCTTAAAGCAAAGGCTGCAGCGGGGGACTATCAAGCTTTGAGTGAGCTCTCTTGGAGTAGGAGTGACTTGGCTTCTGCAGGCATGCAGATAATTAGCATGGTAGCTAGCTACACTGACAGTAACGGAAATCAACCTTTCGCGTCCTATATGGATCTGACAAGATATCTGAGCCCACCTGGATTGCCTGTGGGAGCACCTGGGCATCCTCTTGGCACGGATGACCAAGGAAGAGATCTTTTGGCCAGGATCATGTTCGGTGGTAAGGTTTCGTTTGCTATTGGTATTGCATCGGCATTGATAGCGGTCATACTTGGTAGCTTAGTTGGTTTGGTTGCTGGATATGTTGGGGGCATCGTTGATTCGCTGCTCATGAGATTTGTGGATATCATGCTCTCCATACCGACCATGCCACTGCTGCTAGCGTTATCACCGCTTCTTAGGCGTTGGACAAAGAGTTTAACAGAAGGAATGGGATTAGGTGTATTTGGTTCCATTCTACCGATGGTACTTGTGCTCGCTCTGTTTGGCTGGATGGGCCTCTCCAGATTAGTTCGTGGCCAAGTTCTTTCACTCAAGGAGCAGCAGTTCATTGAAGCAGCACAGGCTATTGGCGTTCCCACAAGCAGGGTCTTGAGTAAACACTTATTCCCTAATGTCATTGCTCCCGTGGTTGTTGCTGCATCACTTGCAGTTGCTGGTAACATTTTGTCAGAAGCTAGTTTGTCCTTCTTGGGCTTTGGTATTCAACCACCTGCCACGTCATGGGGACAAATACTAAACGTTGCGGTTAACTTCATAAACAGTCCACAGCAAATTGTGCGCTACTGGAACATGATATTTATCCCGGGTGCATTGCTGTTCTTCACTGTGCTTTCCTTTAACTTTGCAGGCGATGGGTTAAGGGACGCAGTGGACCCCAGAATGAAGCTGTGAGGTGACATTGATGGAAAAGGGTAATATTTTAGAGATAAAGAATCTTCAGGTTACGTTTTACACTGAGGACGGCATCGTACGTGCTCTACAAGGGGTTTCTTACGAAGTGCCTGATAACGAGACTTTGGGGGTCGTGGGGGAGTCCGGTTGTGGGAAATCTGTTACAGCACTGACTGTGATGCGTCTGCTTCCCAAGCCACAAGCTCGTGTAGAAGGTGGCGAAATCTGGTTCAAGGATAAGGAGACTGGACAAGAGATAAACATTCTCGAACAATCTGAAGAACACATGCGGCATATACGTGGTAACAAGATTTCAATGATCTTCCAGGAACCAATGACCGCGTTGAATCCAGTTTACACAGTGGGAGATCAGATCATGGAAGCTATTATGGTACACAATCCAGATATAAGCAAGAAAGAGGCTCGAGAACGCGCCATTGAAATGCTCAAAGTGGTTGGTATACCAGCTCCTGAAAAGAGGGTGGATGACTATCCACACCAAATGTCGGGTGGTATGAGGCAGAGGGTTATGATAGCCATGGCTCTTTCCACTAATCCTGAAATACTCATTGCAGACGAGCCGACAACAGCACTAGACGTTACCATCCAAGCTCAGATTTTGGACCTAATGAATAGACTGCAGGAACAGTTTGGCATGAGCATTATTTTAATTACCCACAACCTGGGCGTGGTAGCTCAGAATGCTGATAGAATTGCTGTGATGTACTTGGGCCGCATAGTGGAAAAGGCAGCAGTTAGAGATATTTTCCACAATCCGAAACATCCTTACACCGAAGGATTGTTGGCCTCGGTTCCTCGTTTGGATAAGGGTGGACTAAAGGAACATCTGCCAGGTATTACGGGTAACCTTCCTTCACCTTATAACCCACCGCCTGGATGTAAGTTCCATCCCAGATGTCCCTATGCGTTTGATAGATGCAGAGTTGAGGAACCACCTGAAGTGGAAGTGAGCCCAGGGCACATCGTTTGCTGCTGGCTCCACACGAAGGAGGAGACAAACCATGAGTAATAATGACATCCTGCTTGAAGTTCATGATCTGGTTAAGTGGTTCCCCATAAGGAGAGGACTGTTTGGTACTGTCCAGGGATACGTTAAGGCTGTGGACGGAGTGAGTTTTAATATTAGGGCACACGAAACACTGGGTTTGGTAGGAGAAACAGGAAGTGGAAAAACAACCATTGGGCGCCTCGTGTTAAGGCTTATACCTCAGACCCGAGGGAAGGTTATTTTTGATGGCGTTGACATAACGGCTTTGGATTACAAGTCGTTTAGGCCCATGAAGAAAGACATGCAGATTATTTTCCAGGACCCTTATTCTTCTTTGAACCCGAGGATGACTATTGGAGAAATCATAGCAGAACCTCTCATCGTACACACGAATATGACAACTCAAGAGAGAGAGAAGAGGGTCTACGAACTCCTTGAGCTTGTTACACTGAGGCCTGAACATGCCAGAAGATATCCTCACGAGTTTAGTGGTGGACAGCGTCAGCGCATCGGTATTGCTCGCGCACTGGCACTGAACCCCAGATTCATTGTCGCCGACGAACCCATAAGTGCACTGGACGTTTCCATTCAAGCACAGATTACAAACTTGTTGATCGATTTGCAGAAAGAACTAGGGCTTTCCTTCTTGTTTATTGCTCACGACTTATCTGTAATTAAGCACATGTGCGACTCAGTGCTTGTTCTTTACTTGGGTAAAGTGATGGAATACGGTAGTAATGCAGACGTTTTCCAGCATTCGCGTCATCCATACACTCAGGCTTTGCTATCTGCGGTTCCTGTTCCCGATCCTGATTACAAACGAGAGCGTATCCTATTGCAGGGAGAAATTCCTTCTCCAATTGATCCACCACCAGGGTGCGTGTTCCACACCCGTTGTCCCTATGCAACGGAAAAGTGCAGAACCGATAAGCCCGAGCTACGCGAGGTCGAGCCCGGGCATATGGTCGCCTGCCACTATGCCTAACTGATAAGGAGTTTTAAGAGGCACGTTCCTGAACGCTGAAAAATGGGGACGTGCCTTTTTGTTTTGGTACGGAGTGTTATTTCATTGGCTTGCGTAGTTACATATATATATGGTCATGAAGAAAGGCAAGGGGTTAAAATGCAAAGTAAGGGAAGTGATTCGATACTGTGATAGTGAACTTCATTGATTATTCCACGGCTTTATGGCCTGCCTTCGGCTGCACAGGGATCGTGCTTAACAATGATTTTCCATGGTGCAGACAGCTAACCTTTGGGCACGAAGTATTAAGTTTGCGGCGTGCAATGAACTTTATTAGAAAGAATGCTGATGCTGTGGGTGGCATAGTGCTGCTGGGGCAGGGAGAAGAGGTTGAACCGCTAACTTCCTTGGCTCGTGACCTTGTAAAGCCTATCCGCTGGGTTCTAGATAGCACTTCTCCATGTTCAGAAATGGCTCTCGGTTTTAACAATGTTCTATTGATGTTCTCTGGAGAGTTGAATCCGGAATGGGAGCCCTTTAGTGGCAGGATAACCTTGGGCATTTGGAAAAGAGAGCATCTGGAAAAGGGGTTGGAAATTGCTTCTCAGCTTCAGCTACCGATGGAAACACCATTTGAAGTAAAAGGGACTAACTACCCCCGTGTGACTACGTTTCAGTGGTTGTGGGGTTCACTTAGCTGTGAGAAATACTGATCAGCAAGGTAAGACGATCTTACCATGGGGCCAGACACTACGGCTGGTATACCAAGGGATTGACCTATTTCTGAAAGCTGTTTAAACTCTTCTGGGGTATAGTACTTGTGTACGGGCCAATGCTTCTTTGATGGCTGCAAGTATTGACCAATAGTGACAATGTCTACACCAGTGTTAAGTAGTTCTTCCAGCATATTCACTATGTCTTCCATGGATTCGCCCACACCAACCATGAAACCTGTTTTTGTTAGAAAGCCTTTACTTTTGAAGTATTTGAGCATGCTCAGTGAAACATCAAGATCTCCAGCGGGTCTGAGTTTTGGGAACAAAGGTCTTACCACTTCAACGTTATGAGCAAAGACATCTAACTGAGGTGTTATGAACGCCTTCCAATGCTCTTCATTTTTCTTGAAGTCAGGCACCAGCGCCTCTACTTTCGTATTTGGGTTAACCTTTTTAACCTCTTCAACCACTTGGCGGAAAAAGGCGCTCCCACCGTCCTCTAGATCGTCTCTGGTTACACTGGTCAACACAACGTATTTTAACCTGAGTCTTTTCACTGCTTCTGCGACACGCTGCGGTTCAGTTTCGTCTACTGGCATTGGCTTACCTGACTGTACATTGCAGTACAGACAGTGTCTTGTGCAAATACTTCCCATGATTAGGAAGGTAGCCGTTCCATGGTTGAAACAAGTGCCAATATTGGGGCAGCGGCCTTCCACACAGATAGTATTTAGGCTCAATCCTTCAAGAGCCTGGCGCACACCTTTTGCGGTTTCACTGTCCTTTAGATTAGTTTTTATCCAAGCTGGTTTTCTTATCTGTTCATAGTCCATAAAGTCATTCTACCACTTGACTATGGTCATATTGAAGCTGTATAGTTAAAAGATGTTTCCTGTGTTTTCATGGTATGCTGACTATGTCGATGAAGTCAGTAAGCCCTGGGTGATCCCTGACCCAGATCCACGGGAGGTCACTTTTGGTAAATACACCGTTCATTATGCGTACTCTTATTACGGCCAAGTAAAATCTTTGGTGAAGCAGTGGAAGTTTCAGGGTGATCATGCTTTGGGTTTTAGGCTCGGCGAACTCATGGGGATTACCTACAATCATCTACTCTGCGGCAAGGTAGTCTCCTACGTTCCCCGTTACGGAGAAAGCTATCCCTATTTTGGCAATCACTTGTTTTCTTTTTTGGCAGGCCTTCAGAAGACTGGGAACTGCGCTGTAGTACCTGCTTACGTAAAAACACGGGCAACCATGCCTCAAAAGACGCTGTCGCGGTCAGCGCGTATGGTAAACTTGCATGACGCATTTGTACCTACAGGAACATGCGCTGACATAGTGGTGGATGATGTTATGACTACGGGGGCTACGAGTCGAGTTTTGTATAAGTGCTCGCCGTTTAAAGTATGGCTGGTGCTGGCTCGAGTGGAGCTGGATTTGTCTTCAGATTTTCGTAAGGCATGATATACTTAGTTAGGAAAAGCGGAGAGGTGGCCGAGTGGCCGAAGGCACCCGCCTGCTAAGCGGGGGTACGATGTGAGTCGTACCGAGGGTTCGAATCCCTCCCTCTCCGCCATTTTTTTGTTTTCTATGCAAACTCTTGAAATTCCCACTTCTTCACCAAGGCTACGTACTGTGGAGTATTCTAGTATAGGATGGCGTTGTACTTTGGTGCCGTAAGCACTCATAGATCAGCCATGTTGTATAATTCATAAGTAGGTCATGTGAATGATCGTGGTGTTTTATCATCACGATCTTGACAAGGCTCATACCGCTGGGCTAAAATAGTAGAGGCTAACGGGCGGTTAGCTCAGTGGTAGAGCGCTTGTTTCACACACAAGAGGTCAGAGGTTCGAATCCTCTACCGCCCACCAAGAAAGTGCGGGAGTAGCTCAGTGGTAGAGCATCTGCTTGCCATGCAGAGGGTCGCGGGTTCGAATCCCGTCTCCCGCTCCATTGTTTTTGTTCCCCAGTTGCACAGGGTGGATAGGCCGGCGTAGCTCAACGGCAGAGCAGCTGATTCGTAATCAGCAGGTTCCCAGTTCAAGTCTGGGCGCCGGCTCCATTTTCTTCTTTTTAACAAAAAAGCTTTTAAGGATGTGCAGGTTTTCCTCATTTTTCAAAGCTCGATTCATGAGTATGTTCATGAGTATGTGTTTTTCTTTTGCGTTTGCCTTTTTGTATATAATTGATTTGTTGTGGTAGGAGTGTGATGCTTACGTGACAGATGTTATCAGAACGGCTATTACTGAGAGTACTCAAAAAGTCTTTGGTTTGTCTACGGAAGACATGCCTGCACTGGATATACAATTTACGCCTGACATTACCATGGGTGATTATGCTGTGCCCATAGGTTTCGTGCTGGCAAAGAAGCTAAGAACTGCTCCTGAGAAAATTGCACAGACTATTGCGGAAAACCTCCAGGGTCCATTTCGGGCTGAAGCAGTTAAAGGCTATGTAAACGTGACCATGGACGATGATTGGTGGTTGGATCGCCTTTCGCAGGGATTCATTTCCTATCCACAGTATTCGGGTAAAGTGCTGGTGGAGTATGTTTCCGCAAACCCCACTGGTCCTATTCACATTGGACATGGCAGAGGAGCAGTAGTCGGTTCAGTACTTGCAAATTTGCTTGACCGAGTATATGACTTTGCTGACTCTGAATTCTACGTAAACGACGCTGGTGAGCAAATAAGAAAGTTCTGCAAAAGTGTGGAAATCAGGATAAGAGAGCTAAAGGGCGAAGATGTGGAACTGCCAGAAGATGCATACCATGGTGACTACGTTGTGGATATTGCAAAAAGCATTTTGGACCGTTACAACTGGGATGCATTGAGTGAGGACGAACAGTGGAATGTGCTGTGGAATGATGCTGTGGACATGATGCGTAAGTGGCACAAGGAAACCTTGGAAAAGTTGGGTGTAACCATGAAGGTGTGGACCAGTGAAAGGCTCATAAGACAGGAAGGATGGCCAGAAAGGGTCATTCAGTTGCTGCAGGACAAAGGCTACGCTTACGAACAAGATGGAGCCTTGTGGTTCAAGTCCACCATCTTTGGTGATGACAAAGACAGAGTGCTTGTGAAGAGTAATGGGGAGTACACCTACTACTTGGTGGACATTGCCTATCACATGGAAAAAATCCACCGGGGCTACAATGTACTCATAAACGTTTGGGGAGCCGATCACATAGGACACGTGCCACGCATGAACGCTGCTCTTACTGCTTTGGGGTTTCCTGATTGTTTAACGGTAGTACTGGTTCAGACGGTGAGGTTCTGGAGACAAGGCGTAGCTGTGGCTATGTCGAAGCGTAAGGGCGAGTTTCTTACTCTGGATGAACTCATAGATGAGATAGGGAAAGATGCAGCTCGAATCATGTTTATTACCAGATCAGTGGATGCCACTATTGACTTTGATATTGAGGTGGCCAAACAGAAAGCCATGGATAATCCAGTGTACTACATTCAATACGCTTATGTTCGTGCTAAAAACATATTGACGCGAACTGAGGAACGGCAATTCGGTAGCTCGGTTGGTTTTGACCCTCACGAAAGAACACTGCTTAGGCTTCTAAATGCTTTTCAAGAACGCATGGTTTTAGCAGTGAGAAAACTTGATCCATTTGTCATAGAAAGCTATGCTTGGGAATTGTCAGATGCTTTTCATAAGTTTTACCAGTTTGATAGAGTAATAGGCTCGGAATATGAGAATGCACGTTGGAAGCTGGTGGAACGATTCACGGAGGTCATGGAGGAATTGTTTACCTTGTTGGGTATTGAGAAGTTGGAGAGGATGTAAAGTGATGACAAACACGAAGTTTGTTTTTGTTACAGGTGGAGTTTTGAGTTCTGTGGGAAAGGGTATAGCTGCTGCGTCCATGGGCATGTTGTTTAAGGCGCGCGGCTACAAAGTCACGGCCATAAAAATGGATCCTTACTTGAATGTGGATGCTGGGACCATGAGCCCTTATCAGCACGGTGAAGTTTTCGTGACTGAGGACGGAGCGGAGACCGATTTGGATCTGGGACACTATGAACGATTTCTGGACGAGAATCTGTCTGGCAAGAACAACATTACATCGGGCAAAATTTACTCGCAGGTAATTACCAAGGAGCGGAAAGGCGATTACCTTGGTTCTACGGTGCAGGTTATCCCGCATGTCACTGATGCCATAAAAGAGAGTATCCTTTATGGTGCTCAGGGTGCTGATTTAGCTGTGGTGGAGATTGGAGGAACGGTGGGCGACATTGAAAGCTTACCTTTCTTGGAAGCAGTGCGTCAGTTAAGGAGAGAGCTTGGGCCAAATGGAAGCGTGGTTGTCCATGTAACATATGTTCCCATTCTGGAGACCACGCATGAAGCTAAAACAAAACCTACACAGCATAGCGTGAAAGAGCTAAGATCAATTGGTCTTCAGCCTGATGCCATTGTTCTAAGGTCTCATACCCCGTTAGAGAAGCATGTCCTGGAGAAAACCTCGCTGTTTTGCGACGTACCCCTTGAAGGCGTGATAAACAGCTATGATGTGGAATCAGTGTACGACGTACCTTTACTCCTTGAGCAAGAAAAACTAATTAGTGTGTTAGAAGAAAGGCTGTTCGGTACTACAACAGAGGCGGATTTGAAAAAGTGGAAGGAAATGTTGTCTAGGCAATCTGAAAGGACACTAAAAGTGGCACTTGTAGGGAAGTATGTGGTACTTCCTGATGCTTACTTATCGGTTATAGAGGCAATAAGGCATGCTGCTATGAAACTGGGAGTAGCGGCTCACGTATCTCTGATGTCTTCAGACGAACTGGAGAAATGTGATGATGAGCAATTAAGCGAAAAACTCAGCAACATGGATGCTCTTGTAGTTCCTGGAGGGTTTGGGGCTAGGGGCATTGAAGGCATGGTTAAGGTGCTGCGGTACGCTAGGGAGAACAAGATGCCCACTTTGGGTCTGTGCTTGGGAATGCAGGTCATGTCAATTGAGTTTGCTCGCAACGTTTTGGGGCTAAAGGATGCTAACAGCACTGAATTTGATCCAAATACTACATATCCTGTAATCAGTTTGCTTCCTGAACAGATGCAAGTAAGAGATTTGGGAGGAAGTATGAGGCTCGGAGCTTACCCATGTACATTGGTTGAAGGGACACGAGTTCACGCCCTTTACAACAAACCGGTGGTATTTGAAAGACACAGGCATCGGTTCGAATTCAACAATGAATTTAGAGAAGCATTTGAAAATAACGGTTTCCAGGTTTCAGGTCTGTATGAACCGAAAGATTTGGTAGAAGTTCTGGAGCTGAAAGATCATCCGTTTTATGTGGGGGTACAGTACCACCCCGAGTTTAAATCCAGACCCATGGTACCTCATCCACTCTTCTTGGGTTTACTAAGCGAAGCCGTGGCGAAGGCTTCGCCTGTGCTATAATAACAGCTGCGGGGCGTAGCGCAGTGGTAGCGCACTCGTTTGGGGTGCGAGTGGTCGGCGGTTCGAGTCCGCCCGCCCCGACCATTTGTTTTTTGGAGGTGGCTTCACCTTGAATCCGGACGAAATTCTCCAGAAATATCACGATCACATAAATCCTGGGTTAGCTGACTTATTGCAGCTGGGTGGTTTAGCTGCTGTGGATGACAAAGCTGAGGGTGCCTATGTTTGGGATGCTGACGGAAATAAGTACTTAGATGCGGTAGGTGGATACGGTGTTTTTGGTTTAGGGCATAGACCCCCCAAAGTCATCGAAAAAGTCAAAGAAACACTAGATAAAATGCCACTGGCTTCGAAAATATTCATTAACAGCTGCGAAGCTGAGCTTGGGGAAAAGCTTTCTGAGGCAACAGGCTACCAGTACTTTATGTTTCTTAATTCGGGTTCTGAGGCTGTCGAGACAGCCTTGAAACTGGCTAGGTTGACGACGGGTAAAACAAACTTTATTGGGATGACTAATGCTTACCACGGTGTAACGTTCGGTGCCCTTTCTGTTTCTGGAAGAGATGTTTACAAAGAACCTTTTAAACCTTTGCTTCCCGGAGTAAAAATCGTTCCTTTTGGCGATGCAGAGGCTTTAGCAAATGCTTTGGACGATACAGTGGCTGCTGTTATCGTTGAACCGATACAGGGTGAAGGTGGGGTGAATGTGCCTCCACCTGGTTACCTTAAGAAGGTAAGGCAACTCTGTGACGAGGCAGGCTGCTTCCTTATCTTAGATGAGATTCAAACAGGCATGGGTAGAACAGGTAAGTTGTTGGCTGAAGAATGGGAAGATGTAAAGGCTGATATTGTCTGCTTAGGTAAGGCATTGGGTGGTGGAGTTGTGCCCATTGGTGCAGTAGGCGCTACGGAGACAGCATGGCAGGGCTTTATTGACAATCCGCTCATTCATGAGAGCACTTTTGGGGGAAATCCTCTTGCTACCAGTGCGGGCATAGCAGCCGTGGATGAAATAGTTGGTAAACAAATTTGGAATAACGCGCATAGCACGGGAGATAAGTTGCTTTCCGCTCTACGGAGCGAAGCTGAGAAATACCCGCATCTTATAAAGGAAGTACGTGGACGTGGACTACTCATCGGTGTGGAAATGATGGAGGAAGGTTACGGACTGCCCATGATGGGTTTTATGCTGGAAGAAAAGACTTTGGTAGCTTACACCTTGAATAATCCAAGGGTTATTCGCATAGAGCCACCTCTTATCATTGGTGACGAAGAAATTCAGTGGCTTGTGAATGCTTTTCAGAAAGCTTTGGCCAAACTCGACAAACTGGCCAAGGATTTGGAGGTGTAAATAGACATGTTAGTGGAGGAAGAGATAATCATAAATGCTCCTGCTGACAAGGTTTACCAGATTGTGAAGGATATGGGACGCTATCCTGAATTCATACCTTCTCTAAAAGAAGTAACAGTTTTGGAAAATGGACCAGGTTATACGGTGACTAAATGGGTATCAAAAGTGCAGTCATTTACGCTGCAATGGACTGAACGTGACACGTTTTTCGACGAAGAGAGAAGAGTGGAATACAAATTAGTGGAAGGAGCCATGAAAAAGTTTGAAGGGAAATGGATTGTAGAACCTCAAACGGATGGTACGACTAAAGTGCATCTGGATGTGGATTTTGAGCTCGCTATGCCAGCCTTGAGAGATTTCTTAGGACCCATGGCAAAGAAGATTATGCGAGATTCTTTGAAGTCCTTATTGCAAGGGATAAAAGCAGAAAGCGAAAGAGTGTGAAATGAGCAAGGTAGTAATCATTGGGGCTGGCCCTGCTGGTATTTTTTGTGGACTTCGCCTTTCGGAAGTACTTAGCGGTGAAGACATAACTATTATTGAAAAGGGTAAACCCATTGATAAACGTCACTGCCCACTACTTCTTAACGGCAAGTGCGTAAGCTGTGAGCCATGTTCCATGATAAGTGGTTGGGGCGGTGCAGGTGCTTACAGTGATGGGAAGCTGAATATTACAGGCGAAATTGGCGGTTTCCTTAATGAAATTTTGGGAGAACGACGTTTTGGAAGCTTTGTTCCAGAAGTACTTAAGTACTTTTACGACCACGGTGCTCCAAAAGATCTTGATAATGTGGCTGAGAGGCCTGAGGTAGATGATTGGCGTAAAAGAGCTCGCCTTCTGGGAATGAAGCTTATCACTTTCCCAATTATTCATTTGGGTACCGATAAGACTAAAGAAGTACTTGCAAACATGTATGACACTCTGCGGAACCGGGGCGTGAATATTATCTTTGACACTGAAGTGGAAGACATACTCACCGAAGACAAAAAGGTTGTCGGTGTGAGAACCAGTAGCGGCGACTTTCTTAAAGCTGATTACGTGGTGGTAGCTGTTGGAAGGAGCGGAGCTGATGATTTGACACGCTGGGTGAATGGATTGGGCCTGCATTTCGGCACTAACCCAGTGGACTTGGGAGTACGGGTGGAGGTTCCTGCCGAGGTGCTTTTGCCCATGACAGACGTACTTTATGAGGTGAAACTGGAATACTACTCCAAGGCTTTTGAAGATAAAGTAAGGACGTTTTGCATGAATCCGGGTGGTGAAGTGGTTAAGGAACATCTGGATGACGTCATTACTGTTAATGGGCATTCCTATAAAGAGAAGTTCCTACCAAATACGAATTTCGCTGTATTGGTCAGCACCTATTTCACAGAGCCTTTCAAAGATCCAGTTGCTTACGGAAAACACGTGGCGAAGCTGGCTAACTTACTAAGTGACGGCATCATCGTGCAGCGTTTTGGCGACCTAGTAAATGGTCATCGCTCCACACCTGAACGTATTAAACGTAGTATTGTTAAACCGTCACTGGAGGATTCTATTCCTGGTGATCTAAACGCTGTACTTCCCAGAAGACACTTAGAAAGCATCATCGAGTTCTTACAGGTTCTCGACCAGTTTGCTCCAGGTGTTGGTAGCCGAGATACGCTGTTATATGGTGTGGAAGTAAAGTTTTACTCCATGAGGCCTGAGATTTCCAACGTGCTAGAATCAGAGATTTCTAACCTTTTCATGGCAGGTGACGGCGCGGGAATAACCAGAGGATTATTCCAAGCTGCCATGGCAGGCCTAGTAGTTGCTGATACGATAAAGGAGAGATGCATGTGAGTGCGGACTTAGTTTGTGGACTTCAGTGGGGAGATGAAGGAAAAGGAAAAGCTGTGGATTACATCTCCAAGAACTACGATGTAGTAGCTCGGTTCAACGGTGGTGATAACGCTGGACATACCGTTGTTCACCAAGGGAGTACCTATAAATTTCATGTGATCCCCAGCGGAGTACTAAGGGGATGCTTGGGAGTTATTGGAAGTGGGGTAGTACTTAATCCATCTTCGTTAGAAGAAGAGCTGCGCCAGTTGAGTGGCGATGAAAAGATCGTTATCTCGAAGAGAGCGCATCTCATACTTCCTTCATACAAACTGCTGGACCAGAAGTTGGAAAGTCTTAAGGGTGACAAAGTTGGGACTACTGGTCGCGGTATTGGTCCGGCATACGGCTTTAAGGCTTTTAGATTCGGAGTGCGAGTGGGAGACCTTTTTCAAGACGGTCTAGAAGAAAAGCTAAGTGAGATTCGAAGGTTGGTAGAAAGCTTGAATGTGGAGTGGATTCAACCCGATGTGAAACATTGGAAGGAAGTGCTTGCCCCGTATGTGGGTGATGATTATAAGGTACTCCATGAAGCGTATTTGGAAGGACGTCGAATACTGTTTGAAGCTGCTCAGGGCGTTCTGCTGGATTTGGATTTTGGGACCTATCCGTTTGTCACGTCCAGCTACACTTTCACGAACGGTGTTCACGCTGGTTCGGGTTTTAACGCAAAAGAGCTTGGTGACATAATAGGCGTTAGTAAGGCTTATACAACGCGTGTCGGTAATGGTGCCTTCCCTTCGGAAGTTTTTGGAGAGACCGCAGATCATATCAGAGAACAAGGAGCAGAGTTTGGAACGACCACAGGAAGGCCACGTAGAGTAGGTTGGCTGGATTTAGTTGCACTGCGGTATGCTGTACGAGTTTCGGGATGCAACAAGGTTTTCTTGACTAAGGTAGACGTGCTGTCAGGTTTGGATAAAGTGGGATTGATAACGTCCTATGAAGTAGATGGTCAAAGATACAGCGACTGGTTTGATTTTAGCCAAGGGGCTCTGGAGCTGGTAAAGCCTATTGTGGAATGGTGTAATGGATGGGGAAGCGTGTTGAACGAGGGTAAACTTAATGCAAATTTGTTAGCCTTTATGGAGGCCGTTGAAGGCGCTGCGGGTGCAAAAATACAGTGGGTTTCTTATGGTCCCAGTGACCACGAAACGTTGTGCATGCTATAATTGGTCAGGATATTGCGGCGGGGCGTAGCGCAGCTTGGTAGCGCACCTGGTTCGGGACCAGGGAGTCGGCGGTTCGAATCCGCCCGCCCCGACCATTAAAGGGAGGAAATTCACAGGAGATGAATGATCAATACAGAACTCCTTATTACAGCGGTTTGCTGGCTTATATTGCAAAGCACCGTGCCAGTTTTCACATGCCGGGTCACAAACGAGGCAGGGGTGTACATCCCGACTTCAAAGCTTTTTTAGGTGAGAATGTGTTTTTACTTGACCTCACTGAAGTGCAGGGGGTTGACTACTTGCATAAGCCCACTGGCATTCTCAGAGAAGCTATGGACTTATTGGCAGATGCCTACGGTGCAAAAGAATCGTTCTTTTTAGTAAACGGTAGCACAGTGGGAAACCAAGCTGCTCTCATGGCTGTTGGTGGTCCAGGAAAGAAAATTCTTATTGCACGTAACAGCCACAGGTCAGTGGTTGGTGGGCTCATACTGAATGGTTCCATACCCGTTTATCTCCCTGTAAACGTGGACCCGGAGCTGGGAATAACAACAAGCGTTTCACCGGAAGTTCTAAGAGAGTATTTAGACAAGCATGACGTAGATGCCGTGTTCTTAACTAATCCAAATTACTACGGAGTTTCAGGTAACATAAGGGAACTAGTGGATATTGTTCATGAACATGGTCTGCCCATTGTAGTAGATGAGGCTCATGGTGCTCACTTCCACTTCCATCAAGCTCTTCCACTTTCGGCTGTGGATGCGGGTGCGGATCTAGTGGTGCAATCCACTCACAAAACACTCTCCTCCATGACACAGAGCTCTTGGATGCATATGAATGGAGATCTTGTGGATGTTGAGCTGTTGAAGGCTGCACTTAGGACACTTCAGAGCAGTTCTCCAAACTACGTTCTCATGGCCAGTTTAGACGTAGCAAGGATGCAGATGGCAACGGAGGGAGCTGAACTACTTAGCTCAGCGCTTAATGTGGCTCAGTACTTGCGGGAAGCCATAAACGAGATTCCCGGACTGCAATGCTTCGGCAGAGAAAGGGTAGGAAAGTACGGTATTTTCGATGTTGACCTGACGAAAATAACCATAACTGTGCTTGGTTTGGGCCTCACGGGTTACAAAGTGGAGCAACTGCTTAATGACGAGCTGGGTGTGGAAGTGGAGCTATCAGATCCGAACAACATACTTGCTTTTGTTACCATTGGTGATGATTACGACAATGCTGACAAACTCATAAAAGCCATGTCGAACCTCTCTGAACGCTTCTTCGGCAAGCTTCCACCTTTGGAGACTGCTGCTGTTCACACATTTCCTGTGCTGCCCGAAGTCGTGCTTACACCTCGAGAAGCATTCTTCGCTGAAAAGAAAGTCGTTCCGTTTAGAGAAGCTGTTGGTGCTATTAGTGCTGAGTCGGTGGTGCTTTATCCTCCTGGAATTCCCGTTATTGCTCCCGGGGAAAGAATCACGGAAGAGAGCTTTGACTACGTTATGAAAAGGAAGGAAGAAGGAGCGGAAGTACAGGGTACCGCTGATCCGGAACTGGAGTTCATACAAGTTCTTAAATGAGCTCAAATGTGGCCTTAAACAGAAGTTTTCTCTTATAATATTAAGGTGTGTGTAGCTGGAAAACTAAACGCGATTTGCGAAATTAAAAGGCGGTGGCAACGTGGAAGAGTTCTTCGAGGCACTTAAGTCTTTGGAACAAGAAGCGTCAGACATAGTGTCCACTTCTTCTGTCCAGGCGCGACAGAGGGTGGAGGTTGCTAGAGAGCGTTTTGCAGAGGAATTTCATGAATTGGAAGAGAACTGCCGTCAGGAGTTAGAAAGGGAGCTCGAAAGACTTTCTCAAGAATGGGAACAGAGGAGACAAGAGGAACTGGAGTCCTACAGCAAGCAACTAAGTAAACTTGGTACAGAATTAGACCAGCGTGCCGGTCACCTTGCGAAGGAACTTCTGGAGTCATTCCTGGGGGAGTGAAAGAGCTTGCCAATCGCAGAGCTGGAGAAAGTATGCTTCTACGTTCCAAAGCACAACGTGGGGGCTTTGAGAAAATACATTTTTAAGTTATCCGATTTTCATCCGCTGGAGCTTAACCACAACACGTTGGGGGACTTTGCCACCCTGAAGGATCGCCTTGAGCGAGTAGTTTCCCTTGGGAGTAAGAGAAAGCCTGACATTTATGCTACGTCTGTGTTAAGTGAAAAAGAAACTATATCCACTGGTTATATTGAGATTGGGCCAGTGCTCTCTGAAATTGAAAGGCTCATAGACGAGCATCAGCTACTAACGAATGAACTTAACAACCTAAACAAACAGATTTTGGGTTTGGAGCCTTTCCAGTGGGTTAGTGCCCCATGGGAAGACTCCCATAACTGGCACTGGATTAAGGTTGTCTTAGTTAAAAAAAGCAAAGCCGTATTGAAGATTCTTTCTGATCTTCCTGTAGCTTTCGCTGAGGGAGACAACGCCATCGTTGTGGCTTATTACAAAGACGATGATGAAACAGCAGAAGTCATTAGAGAGTATGCTTTGGATGACAGGCTGCTAACAGATATTGGGCGTGAGCTAAATGAGCTCAAGATAAAGAAAGAACAACTCACAAAACACTTAGCTGACGTGGAAAGTCAGTTAGATACTCTTCTTGAGGAAAACGGTACGCAGATAAGAAAGGCTTTTGATTACTACTCGGTTTCGTTGGAATATGCCAGATTGGTAAATGGCTCTGTTGATACGCAGTTTTTGGGGGTAGTGGTAGGTTACCTGCCAAAGGAGCATTTAAACGATGCTTTGAAAGAGGTTAGAGCGTTGGGTGGCGATGTTTTACAACTGCCGCCAGAGGAAGATGAAATGTATCCTACAAAATTGGAGAACTCAAGCTTTTTTGAGCCTTATGAGTCTATTACTCTGATGTATGGGCCACCCCGTTATGACACTTACGATCCAACACCTGCTGTAGCTCTTTGGTGGAACCTGTTTTTTGCTTTCATGCTGGGTGATGCCGGATTTGGTCTCGTAATAACACTTGTGAGTTTATACGGACTCAAGAAGATTAAGAGCATGGAAAAGATTCTAAGGCTTTGTTTGAACGTGGGCGTTGGAACCATGATAGTCGGCATAATTACGTGGAGTTGGTTTTCTACGCAACCACTTATGATCAATGGGAAAGCATTGGGGCTTTTCTACCCCGTGAACGGTAGTGATGTGAACACCATGCTTGTAATTTCCTTGGTTATTGGTGTTATGGCGCAGTTCTATGCCATGGGCATAAAGGGGTGGTGGATGCTAAGGAACAAGGACTATCTGGGGTTTTGGTCGGATGTTTTCTGTTGGTGGGGTTTCTTGAGTTCTTTGATTTGGCTACTATTGGGTGGAGGCTCCATGTCAACGTACCTTGCGCTATTCTTTGCAATTAACCTTATCTTGTTTCAGGGGCGTGAGTCAAAGAACTGGATTTCCAGACTGGGTATGGGGCTCATTGGACTTTATGGCATCATAAGTCCCTATGGTGTTGCTTCCTTTTTGGGTGATGTGCTTTCCTATTCACGTTTGATGGCACTTAACTTGACGGGGGCACTCATGGGGCAGGTATTTAATTCATTGTCATTTGGTGTGATGAAAAGTGGCTTAATGGGAATCGTTTTTGGGGTTCTCATGTTTGTGGTTTTTCAAGTGTTTAACTTTGCTATTTCAGCATTAGGTGCGTTTGTGCACAGTATTAGGTTGGTATTCTTAGAAATGTATGGGCGGTTCTACGAAGGAAACGGTGAACTTTTTAAACCGCTCAAAAGAGTCGGAAGGTACTACAGATTTGAGGAGGTTGATTATGAATGACGATTGATGGGACATCCGTAGCTCTGATTGGCGCGGGTTTAACGGCAGGGCTAAGTGCAGTGGGTTCCGCATGGGGTGTTGGTTTAGCGGGGAAAGCAACCAGTGCAGTGCTATCAGAGAAGCCAAATCTTTTCGGACAGATGCTTGTGCTTCAGGCTTTGCCAGGTACCCAGGGTTTTTACGGTTTTATAGCTATGTTTCTGGCGCTAGGAAGAATTAATGCTGCTACATCAATTTCTATTGCTCAGGCATTGCAACTTATAGGCGCTTTACTTCCTGTTATGTTTGGAGAGCTTATAAGTGCTTACTGGCAAGGAGTGGCGTCAGCTGGTGCTGCGCAAATGGTGGCAAAACAACCGGAATCCTTCGGTAGAGCCGTGATCATACCCGCATTGGTGGAAACTTACGCTATTCTATCCTTGTTAGCTACGATTATTTTGCTTGGAGGAGTGACGCTTTAGTGGACATTGACAAGCTCCGCAGTGTGGTTTTTGCGGAAGCCCAGCGGAAAGCTGAAGAGATCCTATCCTCTGCGGAAGAAGAGATAGCAAAACTAAAGCAAGAACATGAGAAACGCGTGGAAGAGCTAAAGTTAGCCACTGCTCAGCAAAAGAAAAAACTCATTGAGACAGAAACTGAGCGATGGAAGCGGCAGATTGAATATGAAAAGCGTATGCTCGTTGAGCAGGTCATCGTTCAAGCCATACAGGGCTTGAAAGGTAGAATTGAAGACGAAATCGCTTCTGGTGTTTATGCTCCAAGCTATGTTGATTGGCTAAAGAAACAAGTCCCAGAGGCTGATGAGTGGACAGTTGGTAGGGAATATGGTGAGCTGCAGAGGGCATTTTCAAAGAAGGGAATAAAGTTCACGGTTGATGACAGCAAAAAAGTAAAAGCTCGTAAGGGTGATACTGTTTTCGATTTATCGCCTGACGTGGTGGCTAATGCCATATTGGAAAGATTTTCACATGAAATCTACGAAGAGTTTAAGGGGCTGCTAAAGTGAGAGAAGTGTCTGACATCGCAGCCTTGGTGGCAGCTAGGCAAGATAGAGTTTTACCCTTGGAGACAATAGATAAGCTAAGAGTAAACCCTTACTTACTCAATCAGGTTGCATTAAACCCTGATATGCGACAACAGATTACAGAAAAACCTCCCGACGAGGCAGCGAATGCATTGTGGAAGGATTTCTTAGAAGAGCTCGATGAGCTGCTTGGTTTACTCGGAGAGAGTGGATATGCGGAAATGGAAGAATTCTACAGGGCGCGCTTTTTCGGTGAAGCTTTTGAAACCGAAAAACTCAAAACGTTACCCTTTGGAGAGTTTCTTTATGAAGCTTTTATGAGCTCTGTGGAATCCTTAAAACGTGGTGAGCAAGGAAGTGACTGGCGTTTAGAATGGCTTAAGTTCCTGGAATACAACTATTTTTCAGGGTCTTTCTTGGCGGGGGTTTTACGTTATGTGGAACTACGGTTTCAGACTATTGCAGGAATCAGCTATGCTTTACTCAGAACGGGGTAGTTTGTTGGGGGTTGTCGGATGGCTGAAATAGTTGCCTGTGGGAAAAGCGGATTATATGACTTCCTTAGCTTTTCAGGTATACGTGTGGTGGAAGCTGAGGAAATTGACCATATTTTGGCTAGTGCCACTGACACAGTGGTATTGGTTACAGATGGCATCTCTTGTAGTACGGAGCTGATAAGCGATTTGGAGGAAAAATACGGAACGAAGTTTGTGCCCGTTGTGCTTGACCCGAAACAGGGCGTAGATGTGAGCTCAGCGAGAAGGTTTGTGGAAAGAGCTCTGGGTGTAAAACTTGACAGGTAGGTGGTGATAGTTGGTGCACGGACAAGGATATGTTGTGCGCGTGGCGGGGCCTCTGGTTACAGCGAAGGGCTTGGAGAAGCCCATGATGTATGAAGTAGTGAGGGTGGGCGAACTTAAGCTCTTTGGAGAAATAATCGGAATCGAGAAGGATTTGGTATATATACAGGTCTATGAAGATACCAATGGTCTTCGCCCTGGTGAAACAGTTGAGCCCACTGGCCAGCTACTCAGTGTAGAACTGGGCCCTGGGTTAACAAATAACATTTTTGATGGCATACAAAGACCTCTGGAACGCTTAAGGGAAGAAAGCGGAGAGTTCTTAGCTAGAGGCTTTAGTGTGAACGCTTTGGATCGCCAGCGTAAGTGGCATTTTGTACCGTTAGCTGAGGCTGGTGTGGAAGTTGAAGGTGGTAGTTTCTTAGGCGAAGTAATTGAATCGTCAACAGTGGTTCACAAGATCATGGTACCACCTAATGTGAAAGGTACTCTACAATGGATCGCTGGAGAAGGTGAATACACGGTTGAGGAATGCATTGCAAAGGTTGAACTACCTAACGGGACTTTACAAGAACTTCAACTGATGCAGCGTTGGCCTGTGAGAATTCCAAGGCCAGTGAAAGAGAAAGTGTTCACTGACGTGCCCATGCTAACAGGACAGCGCATACTGGATGTGTTTTTCCCAGTGATAAAGGGAGGTACTGCTTGCGTTCCAGGTCCCTTTGGTTCTGGAAAGACTGTGATTCAGCACCAACTTGCCAAATGGTCTGATGTGGACGTGGTGGTCTATGTGGGCTGTGGAGAACGTGGTAACGAAATGACCGAAGTTCTCATAGAATTCCCAGAGCTTAAGGATCCACGAACAGGTGGTCCACTCATGGATAGAACCATTTTGGTTGCCAATACGTCAAATATGCCTGTCGCAGCACGTGAGGCTTCTGTTTTTACAGGTATTGCCATAGCGGAGTACTACCGCGATATGGGTTACGATGTGGCACTCATGGCTGATTCCACTTCTCGTTGGGCCGAGGCCATGAGGGAGATATCTACTCGTTTGGAGGAAATGCCTGGTGAAGAGGGTTACCCAGCTTATCTTGCATCAAGAATATCAGCTTTTTACGAACGTTCAGGTTTTGTGAAGTGTTTAGGTAGCCCAGAGCGGACAGGGTCGGTAACAGTAATAGGAGCTGTTTCGCCGCCAGGTGGAGATTTGTCAGACCCTGTGGTCCAAGCCACGCTTAGATCCGTACAAGTATTCTGGGGTTTGGATCAGGATTTGGCTTTTGCACGTCACTTTCCAGCTATTAACTGGCTTAACAGCTATTCTTTGTATTTGGACAGAATCGGAGAATATTACAACAAGAGTTTTGCCCCCGATTGGTTGAAGAAACGCAATGAAGCCATGGTAATTCTGCAGCGAGAATCTGAGCTACTGGAACTGGTTAGACTGGTAGGGTACGATGCTTTGTCCACGGAGGAGCAATTGTTCTTGGAAACGGCTCGTTCTTTGAGAGAAGACTTTCTGCAGCAAGATGCCTTTGACGATGTAGACAGTTACTGTTCACTAAGAAAGCAATATGTCATACTTTCATCAATTCTGCTTGTTCATGAGATTATTCTGGACCGCATAAGAAAGGGAGAGGACTACGGTTCGCTCATAGCGAATCCCATAAGGGAGCATATTTCTCAACTTAGGTGGCTCAAAGAAGAGGAAGTTCCAGATTGGAAACAGATGCAAGATAGTATTTTAAAGAGTTTCTCAGAGGAAGTGAAGGCTCATGATTAGAGAATTTCGCAGTATTTCTGAGGTAAACGGTCCGTTGGTTTTTGTAGAAGGCGTGTCAGATGCTGCCTACGGTGAACTGGTGGAGTTTCAGCTTAACGGAGAAATACGTCATGGTCAAGTACTAGAGACCACTGATCGTTTTTCTTTGGTCCAAGTTTTTGAAGGGACTCAGGGTTTAACTCCCAAGACAACCACTGCCAGATTCTTAGGAAGAGGCCTCACTTTCGGTGTCAGCGAAGGTATCCTTGGTAGGGTGTTTGATGGTTTAGGCGAGCCGCTAGATGGTAAACCGCAACCTTTTGTGGATAAATACGTGGACATAAACGGTGCTCCAATGAACCCGGTGAGTCGTGAGTACCCAGCAGAATTCATTCAGACTGGCATTTCAGCCATTGATGGTATGAACACACTGGTACGTGGGCAAAAGCTGCCCATTTTTAGTGGTAGCGGCTTGCCCCACGCTCGCTTGGCAGCACAAATAGCAAGTCAAGCCAAAGTGCTCTCTTCTGAAGAGAAATTTGCCGTGGTATTTGCTGCCATGGGAATCACATTTGAAGAGGCGAACTTTTTCATTCAGTCTTTTCAGAAAACCGGTGCCATTGAGCGTTCAGTTCTATTTTTAAACTTGGCTGACGACCCGACTATTGAACGCATAGCTACGCCTCGATTTGCATTGGCTGCAGCCGAGTACTTGGCTTTCGAAAAGGACATGCATGTACTTGCCATCCTTACCGACATGACGAACTACTGTGAGGCTCTCAGAGAGATTTCTGCGGCACGTAGAGAAGTCCCCGGAAGGCGAGGATATCCTGGTTACATGTATACTGATTTGGCCAGTATTTACGAACGTGCAGGTAGGATTAAGGGGAAAAAAGGCAGTATAACGCAAATACCCATACTAACCATGCCAGAGGATGATAGGACCCACCCCATACCAGACTTGACGGGTTACATAACTGAGGGTCAAATATTCCTGTCGAGAGATTTACAGCATAAGAATATTTATCCACCTATTGATGTATTGCAATCACTTTCTAGACTCATGCAAAGAGGTATTGGTGAAGGACACACCAGAGAGGATCACTCTGCGGTTTCTAACCAGTTGTACGCTGCTTATGCACGCGGAAAGGAAGCAAGAGAGTTGGAAATAGTTTTGGGAGAAGCAGCCTTGACAGACCTGGATCGATTGTATGTCAAGTTTGCTGACCGCCTAGAGTCAGAGTTTATTGCTCAAGGTGAAGACGAGAACCGTACAATTGAAGAAACTTTGGCTATTGGATGGCGACTTCTTAGGATGCTTCCTAGAAGCGAGCTTAAGAGGATCAGAGATGAATACATAAACAAATACTTACCAAAGGTGGAGAGCTAATGGCATCAACGGTTAGTCCAAACCGTATGACCCTTCTTGCTCTTAAACGCAGGTACACCATAAGCAAAAGGGGTCTTAAACTGCTAAAAGACAAGCTTGAGGCAATGGTAAAAGCTTTCCGAGATCTGTACACGGAGTTTGATAGGGAAAGACGTTACATTGAAGAGCTCATGGAGGCCTTTGTTGAGCTACTTAACCAGTACGAGTCAGAGACTTCGCCTGCGGTAAGAGACAGGATAAGGAGTATGCAGCTATTTCAGGTAGAGTATGAACTCTCTACTAGAATGGTGTTCAATATTAAAGTGCCTTTCCTAGATGTCTCGCTAAAGAGGATGGATATACCAGACTTGTATTTGCAGACAGGTCCTGCCTTCTATAAGGCTCTTAGTGTTTATGAAGAACTTCTTCCTCATCTGTTGAAGTTGGCTTCTCTGAGGAATGCACTGCATATGATGAGCGTGGAGATTGAGAAAACTAGAAGACGAAGTAATGCCTTGGAGTACAATGTAGTTCCGGAACTCGAAAGAACTATTAAGTGGGTACAGCAGTACTTAGATGAAATGGAAAGGAGCCAGACTGTGAGAATAATGAAGGTTAAAAGCATGTTGGAAAAAGAAAGGGGGAATGCATAATGGGATTGGAGGATGCCATCGCGGCAGTGAAGAGGCTGAAAGCCTTGGCCAAGGCAGAAGTGCTAGAATCCGAGGCTTTCGGCCTAAGTGAACAGCAGATTACCTTCGCCAAAGAAAGACATCGCTACTACTCAACCTTGCTTAACAGACTAGAGTCAGAATCTCTTGAAGACGTTATTTCCTCGGTAGAAGAGGAAGCTAAAGAGCTTTGGCATAAGCAAACAAAAACTATTACTGACAAAGCTCGCTTGGTAGCCGCTGAGAGTTTTCTCAGAGCCATAGGTCTCGAGCTGGAATACGAAGAGACGCAATAAATACTAAGACCTACGACTCATAAGAAAACGCTACTTTGACACAAACAAGAACCTTCCGTTTTATTTAGTACGTCCTCATTTATGTTGTTGTCAATTTACTCTGTGTATTATTAATAGAAAAGTTCTGCCAGGTTGTACAATTCCTTGTCGGCCATTTTTACTTGAGCCGCGAGGTCAAAGTTAACTAACTCGAACTTACCACCTGTGAGTGCCACCATTTTTCCTGTAATGCCTTGTTTAACAGCGTTAACTAGTTCCATGCCCATTCGTGTAGCTAGTAGTCGATCCTGCACAGTTGGGCTGCCTCCTCTTTGCTGATGTCCAAGAACGGTTATACGTGTTTCCATGCCTGTGGCATCTTGTATTTCCTGCGCTAAAGCGTGTCCAACGCCACCTTCAGTGTTGGAAAGCCATGGCAGTTTTGCTCCTTCAGCAATGACAACGATGGAGAAGCCTCTCCCTGATTCCCTTCTCCTGTAGATATGGTTCACGATCTTATCTTTTTCCACTGTTACTTCTGGAATTACTATGAAGTCGGCGCCTCCTGCAATGCCACCGTAAAGTGCCAGCCAACCAGTTGCGCCTCCCATGGTTTCTACGACCATGACACGGTGATGTGCTTCTGCGGTAGTGTGTAACTTATCGAGTGCCTCAGCAATTGTTGTCACAGCCGTATCAAAACCAATGGTTTCGTCGGTGCCATTAATGTCATTATCGATGGTAAGAGGTAAAGCCAAAACAGGAACGTCGTGTTGCGTGAGTAGATCACAGGATGCCATTGTCTCTCTGTCTCCGAGAACAGCGAGAACGGTAATACGATACCGATCCATGACTTCCCTTATTGTTTGAACTTGAGCTTCATCAATGCGTGTTCTGGACGTGCCAAGTATGGTTCCACCCCTAGGCAAAATACCAGAGACGGATTTTGATGTTAGTATGATCACGTCGTCACTTAGAAGACCGGCAAAACCGCCCCTTACGCCCAAAACTTCCATGTCCATGTGATACGCACTTCTCACAATACTCCTGATAGCTGCATTGGCGCCTGGTGCGTCTGCGCCCGCAGTCAAAATAGCAATACGCTTCACCTGCATCTCTCCTTTCCTGTAACAAGTTTACAACAAATTTAGCGAAAAAGGACAGTATGCGTAAATGGTATATAAATAACCACTATTGACAAAGTGGTAAAAGGTGGTAATTTATGGTTAATGGGTACTATGGACGTACTTACAGGGGAGTATGAGTACACTTTGGACAGCAAGAGCCGTTTTTTGATGCCTGCTGAATTCAGGGCTTATTTGGGGGATCCAATGTATTTTGTTCGTGGTTTTGAAAACTGCATCTACGTGTACAGTGAGGAAAAGTGGCAGAAGATGGCTGAGGACATACGAAATCTTCCTTGGTCGTCCGATGCGGCTAGGTGGGTAAAGAGAATCTGGTTCAGCTCCTCGCTTAAGGTTAGAACGGATCCCCAAGGTCGCGTACTCATACCTCAGGTCTACAGAGAACATGTCTTGAAGTCGGGAAAAGTTGTAGTTTTGGGATGTTTTGACTACGTGGAAATATGGGACGAAGAACGCTGGAGGACGGAAGCCTCAGAAAAGATAGGCTTGTTAAGCCAGTTCCTTCAGGAGGCGAACCAATGACTAACTACATAGAGCACAAACCTGTCATGGCTAAGCAGGTCGCTGAGCTACTTGTTAGTAACGAAGAGGGCATTTACGTTGATGCAACTGCCGGTTCTGGCGGGCACCTAGGCCTTTTAGCGAATACTTATCCAGAGGCATCCTTTATCGGTATAGACATTGATCCTGAAGCGGTGAAGTTTCTTACTGAGAAGTTCGCAGGCGTGAGTAACGTAAGAATAATACGTGGAAACTACGCAGATCTACCAGACATACTTCATTCCATGGAGATTGGTCAAGTCGACGGTATACTGTTGGATTTAGGTATCTCTATGCATCAAGCACTGTCTGCCCAGCGGGGTTTTAGCATAAAGAATCCTGGCCCGTTGGACATGCGGTTTAGCATTGATCAAAAAGTAACTGCTTATGAGTTGGTTAACAGCCTAAGCGAAGAGCAGCTGGCAGACATCATTTATCGATATGGTGAAGAGAGAAGAGCAAGAAAGATCGCTAAGGCGGTGGTCGAAGCTCGCAAGGTAAAACCACTGGAAACCACTGATGAACTGGCTGATCTTGTGGCCCGGACTGTTGGTTACAGGGGAAGAATACATCCTGCCACACGGGTTTTTCAAGCTTTAAGAATCGCCACCAATCGAGAACTGGACAACTTGCAAGTAGCATTACCTCGGATTTTCCAGGTGCTAAAAGAGGGTGGAAGGCTTGCTGTAATTTCATACCACTCTTTGGAAGATCGCATCGTGAAGCAGTTCTTCAAAACGTGGGAAGAAGAGGGCAAAGGCTTGCGTCTGACAAAGAAAGTGGTAAAGCCTTCTCTAGAAGAAATTAATGAGAATCCCAGCAGCAGAAGTGCAAAATTGAGGGTTTTCAAGAAAGGGGTTGGGGGAAATGAAAACTAAGCAGTCTGCTTTGGCTGAGAGGCTGGAGTATGTACCGGAGCGCCCAGTGCAGAGACGCGCGGAAGCATCTAAATCGTACCCCCTTGAGAAGTTCCTGTCTCTTCTTATTTTAGTTAATGTTTTGTTAACTATGGGAGCAGTTTTCCTTTGTTACAGGCTATCCAGCAGTGTTTTTACTGTAGAATATTTAAGAAGAACAATGCTGGAAACTCAACAGGAGATATGGAAATTGAATACAGACTTAGAAATGGCAACAAACGAAAAAATGCAAGAGCTATTGGGCAATGCTAACTATTCTTATTCCTTAAGCGATATTGGGCAGCGTTAGTCATGTTGGCTTCTCAGTTAGCAAAAATAGTTAACGGGCAATTAGTGGGCGACGACTTTGAATTCGATCATGTTGCTTTCAGTAGTAATGACTGCAATCCTGGAACGCTCTTCATAGCACTGCCTGGTTCAAAGACTCATGGTGCTAAGTTTGCTACTCAAGCCATGCAAAATGGCGCCTCAGGATTATTAACTGATGTAGAGCCAGAGGCAAGTAACTATGTACTGGTGACGGACGCATTTGAAGCAGTAAAAAAATTAGGGGAAACTCTAGTTCGGAGCTACAGTGGCAAGATCGTAGTTGTTCTTGGGGCTAGCGGCAAAACCACATTAAAGGAGTTGGCTAGAAGCCTAGCACCTGTTAGGGTTTGGAGTAGCTACGGTAACAGAAATACCATCATTTCTCTGGTTACTGACCTTTTCAACGAGAGAGAAAGTGCTTTGAATGCGCCCTACTGGATACTGGAATTTGGCATTCACGACAAGAAAGACGCAGATGACTTCCTGCAGGTTTTCAATCCCTATGCGGCTTTGTTTACTTCATTAGGTGCTGAACATTTAGAGTTCCTTGAAAACGTGGATGTGGCGGTACGCACGAATTTGAAAGTGGGAATGGCAGCCACGAAGCGTTTTGCTCTTGTATCAGATGAATACTCTGTTGAAGATGCTATTCTATTCGGGTCACCTCAGACAAGCGCATGGTTTGACATTAGCAGTTTTACCTGTGATGGCTGTACACTGGGGAAGCTAATGTGCCATGGTGAAGAAAAAGACGTGGTGCTTCCATTTTGGGGAAAGCGTTCAGCGCAAAGCGTGGCGGGAGCAGCGGCTTTCTGGGTTTCTGAAGGATTTGGCTTGGATGAGCTACCCTGGGAAAACCTTGACACAATAAACATTTGGGGGCGGCAACAGCTTACCCGTTGGGGTGACTTATTGATCTTCTTTGATGCCTATAATGCAAATCCTGAAAGCATGAAAGAGTTCTTGGAAGTAGTTAGTGAAGTACCTTATGGTAAAAAAGGTTTAGTCATTGGTGATATGCTTGAGCTTGGCGAATACTCACATTACTGGCATCGAAAGCTTGCTCATTGGCTAAAGAAGTCTGGAATTCAGTACTTAATCTTGGTGGGTAATGAAGTGAAATATACATTGCGCGAACTAGAGAAAGTTGACGGACATGCCATGTACGTTGAATGGTACAGAGATGTCGAAACAGCGAGGTCTTTTTTCATGATTCCTGAGGATATTGAGCTCTTGGGTCTAAAGGGGTCGAGAAGAATAGCTTTGGAAAAACTCATTCAGGAGGTTTCCGAAGTTGAGTTCTGAGTTTGTACTTTTTTTTGGTTTTAGCGTCATACTTGGTTACTTTGTATTCTGGAGTTGCCTGCATCTTGGACTGCGTTGGGGATTTTATCCGAAGCGAATAAGAGAGTTTTATGATGATCAGTGGAAAGCACATGTGCCGCTGAGTGGCGGCCTGGGTTTTTTACTAATTGGTTTGCTACTTTACCTACGCTTTCGTCATCCTGCTTTGCTAATCGCACTGCTATCAGGGTTGGTAGGCCTTGCTGACGATGTGACAAAAACTCTACGTCAAGGACATGGCATGAAGGCTCGCTATAAGATTCTGTTACTTGTGTTGGTTTCACTGTGCTTTTTTTCTTTTGGCTATGGTGCAACAAGAGTGGCTTGGAGTTTCATTGTACTGTTGGCGACGACTTCAGCTACTAACTTTACCGATGGAGCAGATGGCCTCCTTGGTAGTGTTTTAGTTCCCGTTTTTTTGGTTCTACCCCAGAGTGGGGTTACGGGTGCTTTGTTGGGATCTTTAATTTCTTACTTGTTTTTTAATGCTTCCCCAGCAAGACTTTTTATGGGAGACACTGGTTCGCTTTTTTTTGGTGGTTTTTTGGCTTCGTTTATGCTTTTGCGAGGACAGGAATGGTGGCTTATACTCTTGTGCCTCATTGGTGTAATAGAGGTAGCTTCAGTGGTAATGCAGGTTGTCTATTTTAGACTAACGGGCGGTAAGCGCATATTCAGAATGACCCCAATACATCATCATTTCCAAAAACTAGGCTGGAGCGATCCACGTATTGTAACCTTGTTTACAGGTATGCAAGCTGTTGCGTGCACATTGTGTTGGGTGGGGTGGAACTGGCCATGGTAAATATTAAACCTGGTTTCTCTCAGGAACTTATGGGCAAGAACGTGCTCATTCTGGGTTACGGTGTATCTGGTCAAAGTGCGGAGCTGTTTATTTCACAGCGTGGTGGAAAAGTGTTTATTTACGATGAGAAACCCATAAAGCCGAAATTGGGTTGCGCTGTTAGTGATGTTCTAAATGAGCACTTCGACTTTTGCGTAACCTCACCTGGCTTTTCATTGGATCATCCAGTACTTAGGAGTTTAAAAGACCGAGGAGTTCCTGTGGTAGGCGAGTTGGAACTATCGTTTGACGCAAGCCGCTGGAACTACTGGATAGCGGTCACGGGAACGAATGGAAAGACTACCACCACGTCCTTTATTGGCCATCTACTGAGGACAGCGGGGTTCAACGTCGTAGTTGGTGGGAATATTGGCGTTCCCGTAACCTCGTTTCTAAATGAACCCATAAGTGAGACGATTATCGTTGCTGAAGTCAGTTCGTTCCAATTAGAAACTGTGCATACTTTCAGGCCACAGGTAGCAGTTTTTTTAAATCTCACACCAGATCACTTGGACAGACACGGCAGTATGGAAAACTACTTTCAAACTAAAGCTAGAATATTCAAATTACAACAGCCTCAGGATTTAGGAGTACTGAATGCAGAAGACAGATGGGCAAGTTCTCTAATAGGAAGCCTTAAAAGCCGTACTTTGGCTTTCGGTATCGAAAAAGGCGATGTGCACTGGTCTGAGGGTTTCCTGAATGTATTGGGCACAACTGTTGCTAGTGTCTCTGATGTGAAGCTAAGGGGTCGACATAATTTAGCAAACATAGCGGCAGGTGTAGCTGCTTGTTACCACTTGTTACCTGATGGTTTCGACTTTGGAAGTGCCATTTCGCAATTTTGTGCACCAGAACATCGTATTGAGTTCGTGCGTTCGGTGGGCGGTGTGAGTTTTTACGACGATTCGAAAGCTACAAACCCTGATTCCACCATTGTGGCGTTGGAAGCCTTTCAAGAGCCGGTGGTAGTTATTTTAGGCGGCAGGAATAAGGGTATGGATTTTGCGGCTTTGGCAGAGTTCATAAAGCGAAAGTCCACGGTCAAGTGGGCTGTAGTTATGGGTGAAGCCAAAGAATCCATAAAGGAGTCTCTGCTGGCAAATGGTTTCGAAAACATAAGCGAAGCTGATAGTTTGGAAGAAGCAGTGCATTTGGCTTATGAGATTGCTGCTCCTGGCGATGTGGTTTTGCTATCACCTGCTTGCGCATCTTTTGACATGTTTAAGAATTTTGAAGAGCGTGGTGACCGGTTTAAGGAGATCGTAAGAAAGCTATGACAAGGTTTTTGCGCGCACTGTTCGGTTTTGCACTCATAATCGTTGTTTTCATGATAGGGTTATTAACTTGGCAGCCTGGCAGTGTGGCGTACAAGGATGTAGTTTTGTACGTTGTAGTAATTGGCGCTGCTTATTGGCTTTCATATGTCTTTTTTTTCCTTCTTGGGAAGGGAGAGCTGCTGAGTAGCTTACAGTGGGTGGTAAGTGTTGTTCTGTTTGTTACACTTGTGCTTACTCTTTATGTTGGAGAGACGCGATACGGTTCCAAGAGATGGCTTAACGGTGTACAGGTTTCTGAGTTTTCAAAATTGCTCCTTTTACCAGGTTTGTTTAAAAGTTCTGGAACGTATTTGCTGGTTGGGCTAATAAGTGCATTTTTGGTCATTTTGGAGCCTGATTTGGGTACTGGATTGATCATTGCGGCATCAGTTATTATTGGTTCACTTGTCAAGATGCTAAAAGGGAGAAATACGAACATGATCTGGACTGTTATCATAGCAGCTATTGTTGTTTTGCCTGTTGTTTTCTCTTACTCGTTGGAGCTGCGGCAGGGTGTGGTTGCTAGAATAGCTGAAATGCCAACGTTCCACGAGCACTGGGAAGATCGATTTCAAAACTGGGCAGATCCACTCAGGGATCCATTTGGAGAAAGTTATCAGACTCTGTCGGCTTTGAATTCTCTAGGACAATCTGCTGGATTTGGTAAAGGTATAGGGATGTTGACTACATTACCTGTGTCTTGGGCAGATTATGCTTTTGCTGAGCTTGTTAGAAAATTCGGATTGCTTTCTGGCCTGTTGGTTCTGATGTTACTGGGCCTTTTGGTTCAGCTCATCCTTAATTGGGGCGGTCGGAGTAAATACTACGTTGCTGCAGTGCTCATGCTGCATGTGATTGTTAATCTTTACACGGTGGCAAATGTGCTTCCTGCTACTGGTATTCCTTTGCCTTTTGTTGGCAGAGCACTTCAGAACTCTGTAGTACTGTCGGCTCTTACGGGAGCAGCTTTGGGAGAGGCAACTTAACATGGTACTTGTGGTGGGTGGAGCCAGCGCTGGGCACAACATACCTGCTCAGATAATGGGGAATCTTTTAAAAGAAGCAGGTGTTGATGTAACCTTCTACAAGCCAAATGAGAAAGTTCCCTGGAATGATGTAAAGGCTGTACTAGCGACAGGTAGTAGAAAGAGTTTGCCTACGGCTCTGCAGGCAAAACTTCGGGGAAAGAAACTCATTCTTCACGAGCAAAATGTGATTCCCGGAAGAGCCAATCGTTTTATGGCCGGTATGGCGGATTTAATTTTTCTTGCTTTTGAAGAGTCAAGGGTATTCTTCCACAGCCACGACTGGAACAAGCTGGTGTTTGTGGGTATGCCAGTAAGAGAGCCTACAACTGATGCTGAAGAGCTTAAGAAAAAGATGCGCGTTCAAAAGCCATTGCTTTTGGTGACTGGAGGAAGTCAAGGTTCGGCATTCTTAAATTTTCTTACGAAAGAAGTACTTATGGGATTACGAGATAAGTACTTCATCGTGCACCAGTGTGGTTCACTTGAAGATGAGCGTTTCATGCAAGGTTACATCAGAGCGCAATCATTGCCTGATTTGCAGAATTATGTAGCTGCTGCGGATGTGGTCATTGCTAGGTCTGGTTCATCAACACTTCATGAGTGTTTGCACTTTGGCACACAAGCTATTTTCTTTCCTATGGCGTATTCCACTGACCGTCATCAATGGGCAAACGCGGAAGTGTTCAAACAGAAATACGGTTATCCTTTTTTCTGGGAACATGTGGTAAAACCCAGTGAACTGCTCTCTCAAGTGGAAGAACTCTTGGGTAAAGGTCGTAGGAATCCAGTAGAGGTCTTTAATTCAAGCGATTTTGTGGAAGCAGTTAGGAGGGTGGTCTCATGAACATAGTTGTACTTTTCGGAGGTACTTCGCCTGAGAGAGAGATTTCTTTAAAGAGTGGCGAGAACATAGCAGCGACGCTTCGTGCTCGTGGACACCAAGTTGAAACACTGGACACTGCAGTTCCTAACTTTGTAGAACAACTTATGCAGCTAAAACCAGATTGTGTTTTTCCCGCTCTACATGGTGCCGATGGTGAGGACGGCAAGATTCAAGGCCTGCTGAGTATACTACACATTCCCTATGTTGGTTCTGATGTGCGAGCATCAGTAATTACCATGGATAAGTATTTGACAAAACTGGTAGCGTTGCAGAGCGGAATCCCTACACCATCTTTCATATATGTGTATGATCCACACTTAGTTCCCGATTATTGGGACGTTGAACGTAAGCTGGGTTCACCGTTCATAGTTAAGCCCTGTGATGTTGGATCCACCATTGGGCTCAGCTTGGTTCGCAGTGCGAGCGAGTACGAGGTAGCATTGGAAGAAGCCTTTCGCTTCAGTGACAGGCTTCTACTAGAGGAGTTCATTGATGGTTTTGAAGTAACGGTTGGTTTGTTCAGACTAGGGGGCGATTTTTTGGTGCTTCCGCCCATATATGTGGTAAAGCCTGATAGGATTTTTGACTATGATACGAAGTATAAACCAGGTGGTGCCAAGCACGTGTATGACTTACCTATTTCAGTGGAAGCCCGTGAAAGGTTGACTTCTTACTCGAAGCGAATATGCAAGATTGTAGGTATTGGTGGAGTAGCACGTTTGGACTACATTGTAAAAGATGAAACGCCATATCTCTTGGAAATTAACAGCATCCCGGGCATGACTGCAGAAAGTTTAGTACCTGACGAGGTGCGTCATGCCGGCAGGGATTTTGGTGAGTTTCTGGAAGATTTGATAAAAGATGCGCTATAGCATGGTTGTAGTGGGTATCATAATATTAGTGGCATTTGTTGGATTTGCTTACTTTGTGACTTACAAACCCTGGACATTTGTTTTCAATGTTCCTGAGTATAGTAAGTACGAGAAATCTTGGTCAGACCAAAAGAGTTTGAAGGAAATAGTAGGTTTTTATGTTCCTGGTATGTCAACTGTACAGTTCGATTTACGCAAAAGACAGATCAGTATGAATCTGGTTTTACCAAAACCCGAAGGATGCGTAGTAGTAAACGGTGACACGTTGGTGGTTGTTGGAGCTAAGACCATTGAAGGAGATCTGTACTCAGCAAAGGTACTGAAAGGATGCGTTACCGTGGACACATGGGATGAAAGCAGAAGGAAAGTTACAAATGCACTAAAAGCTCAAGGCATAACGCCCATTGCTATTAAGTTTAGCGATGGTTTCTTTGAAGTTACTGGTAAGCGGCAATGCGGTAATGGCGTTATAAAGGTAACCATGGAGAACTTGGATAAACTGGGTTTCATAAAACAGTTTTGGGGTGATTGCCAATATCATGAGTACAGGCTTTTGTATGATAGTGGGGCGGTTTTGAAATGAAACGGGCAAGTTATTGGATAATTTTGCTTCTTACGTTGTTCATTTGCTTTATTCTGGGTTATCAGCGTAGCGTCGTTGCACGGAGTTCTTATGTGTTGACTAGCAGAAAAGGACAGCTTATTGCACAAATTGAGCAGAAGGAAAATGATCTGAACCGCCTTAAAGAAGAAGTACAAAGCTTGACAGAAGAAGTAGCTTCTTTCCCTCAGGTTACACCAAGTACGGAGCTGGAGGTAAAGTTGGCTGAGCAAGAGGAGAAACTCGGGTTTTCTGAACTTAAGGGACCAGGGATCATAATAACTTTGGCAGACTCAAAGCAAAAGCCAAAACCTGATGATGATCCTAACTACTACATCGTGCATGATTGGCAGATAAGGAATTTGGTACGTTTTCTTCTCGGGGTTGGCGCCGATGGCGTTGCAGTTAACGATCAGCGGATTGTGTTTAATTCAGAGATTGTCTGTGCTGGTCCTATTATCATAGTGAACGGTCAAAGGTTGTCGCCTCCTTATCGCATTTTTGTTGTAGGCGATCCTAAGTTGCTTCAGGAAAAGCTAGAGAGTTTTCCTGACCTGGAGCTGTTAAAGGCCCTTCGCGATACCTATGGTTTGGTTTTCCAGCTTGAGACTTCGCCAAGTGTTTCTCTGCCAGGTCGACCTGTGGAGGTGCTAATGAGTGCGAAATAAGTGGCTTCTCTTTTTGGCTTTAGCGATAATGGTATTTGTTTCGGCTTTTGGTATGGGTTTCTCCAGAAGTGGGCAACAAGTTGACTTGAATTCGCTTTCGGAAAGTGATTTGGCCATGCTTTATGCAAAATCATTGGATGAAATTAATAGGTTGGAATCTGCAAAAGAAGTCCTGCTTGAAAAACTTAGGGAGCTAAAAAGCACGAGCCATGATATCGATTCACTGAATCGTCAACAAAGGGAGCTTGTGGCTCGTTTGGAGTCTTTGTCTTGCGATGCAGCTTTAACCGGTTCAGGCATAACCATCACGGTCGATGTTCCTGAAGGTGCGTTCTTAAGTTGGGATTGGGCCATAACGCTCGTAAACAATGCCTATAGCGCTGGTGCGCTAGGTGTGTCTGTGAACAATGTAAGACTTAGTCCTAAGTGGTATGTCTATTATGAAAGTGGGCAGTTGTTTGTTGAGGGTAAAGCGTTGACTTCGCCATTTGTTTTTGATATTGTGGGAGAACCAGAATCCATATTGTCAGCTATGTACTTGCCCAGCGGCGTATTTGACACACTACAGGTATGGGGGGTTAGAATAGAACATGAGCTCGAACCAGAACTCACAATCCAGAAATGCGATCGCTAGAAATCTAGTACTAGCTGTTTCGGTTATTGTAGTAGCAATTATAGGCTTTTATTTTGGTATGAAGTACGGTCAGCGTAGTTCTTTTTCAGCCTCACAGGTTCGTTACATAGGAGTTCTGGTACTTGTCGTGTTAGATGCCATATTTGGTGGTATAAGGGCGGAGATACAAGACATGTTTGACATTGTCATATTCACGTCAGGTATTGCCGTGGGTGGTTTGATGGCCGTTTGGCTTTTGTTTTTGGGCGATTTGTTTGGTATTGATTTAAGTTTGGCGGCTGTGGTAACGTTTGGGGGTCGCATATTCCAAAATGTGTCTATTATCAGAAGAATATTAATTGAGAAGATAAGGAGGGCAAGGTGATGGAGGAACGTATTCCAGATTTGTGGGAGGGTATCCAGGCTCAAATAAAAGTAGTAGGCATCGGAAGTGCTGGAAACAATGCTCTAAATCGCATGATACTTGGAGGTATTGATGGTGTGGAGTTTATTGCCATGAATACCGATGTTCAGGCTTTGTCGAAGTGCTTGGCACCGCAGAAACTGAATTTGGGGCCAAAACTGACGCGTGGTTTGGGAGCTGGTCTAGATCCTGAAAAGGGGAAAGCAGCTGCAGAAGAAAGCGTTGAAGAAATTAAGAAACTCCTTGAAGGCGCTGACTTAGTTTTCATTACAGCTGGCTTGGGTGGTGGCACTGGTACTGGAGCGTCACCAATTGTGGCCAGGGTGGCGAAAGATTTAGGTGCTCTTGTGGTCGCTGTGGTCTCAAAGCCTCATGCGTTTATCGAGGGGACGACACGTTACAAGATTGCAGAAGAAGGACTTCGACAACTGGCTGAGCATGTGGACGCTCTAATTCCCATATCCAATGAAAACATTTTCAAAATGGGTAACTCTGAAATGACTTTGGATGAAGCATTTGGTTTAGGAGACCAGGTGCTTATGCAGGGTGTTAGAGGCATTTCAGAAATCATATTAAAGCCAGGGTTCATAAACGTTGATTTTGCGGATGTGCGTATGGTACTGGAGAACGCAGGCACGGCTGTCATGGGCATAGGTAGCGGTACAGGAGATAATAGAGCTGAGAAGGCAGCACAACAGGCTATTTCTTCGCCCCTATTGGAGTTTAGGCCAACTGGTGCTAGCAGACTGCTATATAACATAACTGTGAAGCCTGGAAATATCACTACCAAGGACATATCCAGTATTGCGGAAATATTCCAACAAATTGTCAGTGACGATGCGCTCATTAAGTTCGGTGTGGTGTACGATGAACAGTTGGAGGACAACAAGATCGAAGTAACACTCATCGCTAGTGAATTTAAGAACGAAACCACTAGAACAGCCACTTTAGGTGCTTCCAAAGAGCAGCCCGTAAAAGAGGTTAAGCGAGTTACCATACCAGAAATCTTTGGTAGATGACTTGGAAGGAGCAGCAAGAGCTTAAACGTATTAAAGCCAGTGAGCGTTGGCTTTGGCAACCTCGTTTTTATGGGGCTGATACCGAACTTGTAGTGTTTCCAGGCCCTTACAATGTTGGCATTGCGAACCTGGGGTACCAGTTTCTGTTAAGTAGATTATTGCAGCTCAATAAGTCTTTTGACCGTTTCTTCATTGATCCTCGCTTACCCTCGGCAACAAGTCTTGATACGGAAAGGTCTCTTCTGGACTATGGTCGATGGGATATAACACTACCTTTTGAAGAAAATCTTTTAGAGCTCATAAAACTCCTCATGAAGCTTGATATTCCACTGGAAGCATCGGCTAGGGATTATCCTGTGCTAAATGCGGGTGGCGCCATGGCTCTTATTAACCCAGAGCTGGTATCTTTTATTGCTGACGAAGTATTCGTGGGTGAGGCTGACGAAGAATGGCCTGAGAAAAGAAATAGAGCAGAACGTAAGGTGGCAAAAAACTTTGGTGTGCATTCAGTGGTTACAAGTTCGCAGAGTGTGTTTAGAGACACCATGCTGATTGAGATTGCACGTGGGTGTATGTGGTCTTGTAAGTTCTGTTTCTACAGGCAAGCTTACGGTGCTATCAGGTTCGTACCAAAAGAAAGAGTGCTGAACACCATGGCAACGCTTAAAGAACAAGGTTTTGAAAAAGTTGGATTCGTTGCTGCCAACGTAAGCGATGTTCCTTGGCTTAAAGACATTTTGAACTATGGAAAGGATCTTGGTATGAGAGTTAGTGTCTCTTCATTGGCTGTAGAAACACTATCGCAGGAGGTCATGAGGCTTTTGAGGACGCTTGGCGTACAGCAACTCACTCTGGCTGTGGAACACGGTGATGAAAAGGTAAGAAAGCAACTTGGGAAACCCTTCTCCGATGAGGATCTAATAAACACGTTAAAGGCAGCAGAGGCTTTGGGATACAGAGGTGTCAAACTTTACTTCATAAACGGAATCACACCTGATTGGAGATTCAATGCGGAAAGCGCAAGTAAACTTCTAAATGATATTAGAAAAGCTGTGAAAATGTCCATTAAAGTATCAGCGTCCGTCTTTGTGCCAAAACCAGGTACTGCCATGAAGGATGAGGCGTTTCCATCAGAACAGCTAATCGATATGGAAAGAAAGATGCTTTTAAGCAACTCTGCTGGAATTTCCTTTGCCTTTGAGCCTTACTGGGAGGCTCAAAAGGAATTTGTTATGAGCCGTCTAAGCCCGGAAGATTTACCCACGTTTGTTTCAATTTTAAATGAAAAGGGTGAACGGAAGGCAATTCAGTTTTTTTCTGAAAAATACAGCAATTAGGCGGTTCTCAAGTGTTATCATATATTTACAACTGGCGCACAGATTATTTTGCTTTTCAGAAGGAGCGGTAAGCATTGGATAAGCTAGTAAACAATTTTGTGGTAAATTTGGGAAGTGTTCAGGAGGATGGCCATGGCTAAGGAAAATGAGAAATACAACGGTACTATTAATCTGCCGAAACCTTTATTACCCATGAAAGCAAACTTGCCACAAACTGAAGAAACGTGGCTAAAGTTTTGGGAAGATGATAATGTTTTTGAAAAAGCGCTTGAGAAGCGTAAGAATTCTCCGCTGTTTATTTTACATGATGGTCCTCCTTATGCAAATGGGGATATTCACTTAGGGACTGCTCTTAATAAGGTTCTAAAGGACGCAGTCAATAAATACAAACTGCTTCGCGGTTTTAAGACTCCTTATGTTCCTGGGTGGGATACCCATGGTTTGCCCATCGAGCAGCAGGTGACCAAACAAACAAAAATAAACCCTGAGGATTTCGCCGTAACTGAGTGGCGTGACAAATGCAAAGATTTTGCACTTTCATATATTGATAAGCAAATGAAAAGCTTCAAGCGGCTAGGGGTCTTGGGACTTTGGAAGGACTACTACGCCACCTTTAAGCCTGAGTATGAAGGGAAAGAACTAGAGATCCTCGCTGACCTAGTTGAGAAGGGGTTCGTGATAAGAAAGAGACGTCCTGTTTATTGGTGTCCCCACTGTAAGACAACGCTTGCGGAAGCAGAAATTGAATACCGTGAGAAGGTTTCACCTTCCATTTTTGTAGCGTTTCCGGCTAAGGGCGGTTCTTACAAGACCATCGCATGGACTACGACGCCTTGGACGTTGCCAGACAATGTGGCATTGGCTTTTCACCCTGAAGAAAGCTATGTGTTTGTAAATACGGGCGAGGATACATTTGTGGTTGCCGAAAAACGTTTGCAGGACGTTGCTAAGGAGCTCAGTTGGTTTGATTACGAAGTTGTGGCATCAAAGCCAGGTGCTGCTTTTGAAGATGAACGATTTGAACATCCCGTTTATGATGACAAAGAGACTGTGGCCATTTTAGCTGATTTCGTATCCATGGAAGATGGAACTGGCATTGTACACATTGCTCCAGGTCATGGAGAGGAAGACTACCTCGTTTGGGAGGAAAAAGGGCTAGACTTCCCTATGATGATAGATGATAGCGGCCGGTTTACGGAGCAAGCAGGGTTCTTGGCTGGTGTTTTCTATGCTGATGCCAATGATATGGTTCTTGACCTTCTTACTAGAAAAGGCAAACTCCTGCATAAAGGTATGGTAACGCACTCATATCCACACTGTTGGCGGTGTCATAATCCGGTAATATTCAGAGCCTTGAGCCAGTGGTTTATCGATGTTGATCTTTACCGCAATGAAGCATTGGAAGCCTTGAAAGAAGTTCAGTGGATACCCATGGGTTCCGATGTTCGCATTGGAGATATGGTGAAGAGCAGACCAGACTGGTGTTTGAGCCGCCAAAGAATCTGGGGCGTCCCAATACCGTCAATAAAATGTAGTCATTGTGGGCGCTCTATTCTGGATCCTCGTGTGGTGCGGAACGTGGCTGCAGTTGTGAGGAAAGAAGGATCTAACATTTGGTATTCAGAGCCGTTGGAAGCGTTCTTACCCGCAAAAATGGAATGTCCTGATTGCGGTTCAAAAGACTTTGAGAAAGAATACGACATTTTGGATGTGTGGTTTGATAGCGGCGTAAGTCACTATGCGGTTCTGGAGCAGTATGACGGAATGCGGTGGCCAGCAGACCTTTATTTGGAAGGTTATGACCAGCACCGTGGCTGGTTTCAGACCAGCCTCCTAACGGCTGTACCTCTTAAAGGGCAAGCCCCTTATAAGACAGTTTTGTCTCATGGTTTTGTCTTGGACGAGTCCGGAAGAGCCATGTCCAAGAGCTTAGGCAATGTGATTGATCCCTCTGATGTTGTCGCCAATGTGGGAGCAGACGTTCTAAGATTGGCGCTTCTCATGAGTGACTACACTGCCGACATTCAAGTGGGGCAAAACATCTTCAATCAAGCTTCTGAAATTTACAAGAAGATAAGGAATACGTTCCGATTCATGGAAGGGAACTTGTTTGATTTTCAAAGTTCTGACGAGGTTCCTTTTGCCGAGATGAAACCTCTGGACAGATGGATTCTGGGCCGATGGACTGACATGAAAAGAAAACTTTCTTCAGCCTTTGACAATTATGAATTCTACAGCTTTGTAAGTATTTTCCATAGTTTTTGTGTGAAAGAACTGAGTTCTACATACTTAGATGCCATTAAGAGCAGATTGTACCTTAAAAAACCTGACAGCGAAGAGAGGAGAAGTGCACAGACAGCCTTGAAAATAATGGCTACAGAATTCCCTGTGCTCATAGCGCCCATTCTTACGTTTACTGCTGAGGAAATGTGGCAGGCTTTACTGAGCAGGGGCTTGGTTACGGAAAAGTCGGTATACTTCTCGGACTGGCCCGATTCTGCTTTCTCTTTAACTGAGGAAGAATCAAGCTTCTGGGAAAATGCTTTACGTCTTAGAGAAAAAGCAAATGAGCAAATGGAAAAACTGAGGAAAGAAAAATCCATTGGTCATTCGTTGGATGCTTCAGTAGTTGTTTATGGAAGCGGGACCGAATTCTTATCCCATTCTGAGTGGGCGGAGTTTCTTGTGGTTTCCTCAGCTCAGATTAAGAATGAAGGTAAAGAGTGGGATATAGAGGTAGAAAAGGCCTTGGGAGTAAAATGCGCACGATGCTGGAGGGTTAGGGAGGACGTTGGCCTGGATGCTGAGTACCCTGACATATGTGGAGAGTGCTTGGACGATATAACTGGATAGTACTAGGTATTTACGGCTTCCTAACGGACAGGATTTGTAAATATGTGGTCCTAAAGGGAGGAACCTACATTATCAATGAAGGTGTCTCTTTCGGGGTCAGTTTAGGGAAAAACACTGACTACATAGTGGTTGTTGCCATGTTCTTGCTTCTGTGGGCGACTTTAGGTGAAAAAAGATACTTGTGGCTTTCTTTTTTTGGTGCTCTTGGGAACGTTCTTGATAGGTGGCTCTACGGTGGTGTTGTTGATTACATAAAGATAGGAAACTTCCCTTGGTTCAACGTTGCTGACTTTCTCATTGTGTTGGGGCTTTGCCTATGGGCAATGAAGCAGATAGGGTTATTACCGGAATAGTCCAGCAAGAAGCTAGGTTGGATTTAGCTCTAATGGAGATTATAGATGATGAGGGAATATCTCGGACGTGGATACAGAATAACATTAAGGCCGGCCTGGTTAGGTGCAACGGTGACGTGGTAACAAAGCCTTCTTTAAGGGTAAAAAAAGGCGATCTCTTAGAAATTAGGTTGCGGTCAAGAATAAGCGAACTCCAACCTGCTGATGTGGAGTACTCAGTGGTTTATTACGATGAACATTTGGCAGTTATTGATAAGCCTCCAAACTTGGTGGTGCATCCTGCTCCAAGTGTTAAAGGGCTAACTCTTTGCCATGGGTTACTCAAGGATTTTCCGCAAGTGAAGAATGTGGGTAGTGCTGAGCGTCCAGGTATTGTGCACCGGCTGGATAAAGACACTTCTGGACTAATGCTTGTAGCTCTTTCTGAAAAGGGCTATGCAGGTTTGACAAAGATGATCAGTGAAAAAAGTGTTAGCAGGAAGTATTTAGTGGCGGTTTACGGTGTTGCAAACAGGCCTTTCGAAGTGGACGCTCCCATTGGTAGGGATCCGAGAAACCCAACACGTATGGCTGTGGTTCCGCATGGAAAGAATGCCTATACGCGGTTCCGACCTGTACAATGTTTGGAAAAGGTTAGTCTGTTGGAGGCTGAGCTTTTCACTGGTAGAACTCATCAAATTAGAGTCCATTTGAGCCATGCCGGCTTTTATGTTCTTGGAGATCCCGTTTATGGAAACGTGGAGAGCCGTTTGCTGGCGCCAAGGGTGTTTCTTCACAGTTACTATTTGGAACTGGAACACCCTATTACTGGTGAGCGTCTGTTTTTTGTCAGTCCTCTGCCTGAGGATTTAGATGAATGTTGGCATATTTTAGGAGGCGGTGACGTTGTATACCCTACGATTTGTGCGTGAGAATGAGAATCTTATGAGAGAGGCATTAAGGAAAAGACAATACGATGAATCCATTGTTGACCAGCTATTGGCTGTAGATGAACAGCGTAGAAAGGAAGTTACTTCTCTGCAGGAACTGAACACGAGAAGAAATGAATTAACGTCCGTGGTTTCCAAGAAAAAGAAAGATGGAACTGACGCGTCCCAGGAAATAGAGCTACTTAAAAAACTCAAGGAAGAAGTTTCAGTGAAAGAAACCATCGTGTCGGAGCTTGAATCGAAAATTCAAGAAATACTAAAACAGTTGCCGAACATTCCACATGAGTCGGTACCTACTGGAAAAGACTCGTCCGAGAATGTGGAAGTGCGGCGATGGGGAGAGCCAAGGACCTTTGCGTTTGAACCTAAACCTCACTGGGAAATAGGGGAAAACATGAACATATTGGATTTTCAAAGAGCTGCGAAAATATCTGGTTCACGCTTCGTAGCGTATCAAGGATTGGGTGCGCTGTTGGAATTAACGCTCATAAACTTCATGGTGTGGACTCATGTAAAGGATCATGGTTACACATTTGTTATTCCCCCTTACCTGGTAAAAAGCGATACAGCCTTTGGTACAGGTCACTTGCCGAAGTTTAAGGATGAGATGTATTACTGTCCCGAGGACGATCTTTACCTTATACCAACAGCAGAACTTCCCATGGTGGCGTATCACAGTGGAGAGGTTCTTGTTGAGGCAGAGTTACCTAAGCGGTATGTGGCTTATTCTGCTTGTTTCAGGAGAGAAGCAGGAGCGGCAGGAAGAGACACCAGGGGTCTGATTAGAAGGCATCAGTTTAATAAAGTGGAGCTAATAAAGATAACAAAACCTGAAGACTCCTATAATGAATTGGAGTCCATGGTGAGTGATGCTGAGTCCATATTGCAACTTCTTGAGCTTCCTTACAGAGTTGTTTTACTGTGTACTGGTGATATGGGCTTTGCCGCTGCTAAGACTTATGACATTGAAGTGTGGATGCCTTCTTACGGCCGCTATGTTGAAATCTCCTCATGTTCGAATACTGAAGGTTTTCAGGCTCGCAGAGCTAACGTGAGAATGCGTCGACCTGATGGTTCTAATGACTATCCACATATGCTCAACGGATCTGGGTTGGCTGTAGGTAGAACTTTAGCGGCGATTATGGAGAATTACCAAAGAGAAGATGGAACTTTCGACATTCCTCAAGCGCTGCGGGCTTTCATGTTCGCTTAACTCAGTGACGTTGTCTGCTGTTTATGGAGTAAAACCTTTGAAGAGCATGACGTCGCGCACTACCTGTCTGAACCAAGGCGCTGCAACGTAAACGGCTAAAGAAGGACTTATCTTCTGTGGTCTGTCAATGCTGATAAGGAGAATCATTTCTGGGTTATCACCTGGTAGGAGCCCCACGTAAGAATAAAGTCTGTCGGTTTGGTTGTATTGCCCGTTTACGGGGACCTGTGCAGTTCCTGATTTCGCTGCCACATTGAAATATTTGCCTTTATAGGGAACAGCAGCTGCGGATACGGTGGGAGTTGCAATAGTCTTCATAATATTCCGTACAATGTTGGCGGATTCAGGACTAACAACTCTGGTAGGCGTTGCAGTGGGAAATTCGATGTGCTGATCTCCCACTGTGATGCTCTTAACTAACCTTAAGTTATAAAGCAGTCCATTATTAGCAATGGCAGTATAGGCTCTGACAAACTGCAGAGGCGTGAGAGCCACTCCCTGGCCAAAACCCGCGTTGAGTAGACTGGCTTGTGTATTTTGAGGCAAAATGGACTTAGCTTCGCCAGGGAAGTGCAGTACGGGATCATCCATGCCATAGCGTTTCAGGCCAGCTATCAGCCTGTCGTAGCCAGTCTTCTTTGCTACTGTGGCCATGTAAATGTTGCTGGACTGTTGGAGAGCCTTAGTTAGATCTACGGTTCCAAGGAATTTCCAATCTCTTATGGTTATCCCATCTATTTGGGTAACTCCAGGTGAATAGACCGTAAAAGAAGTATCTATGGCGCCTACATCGAGCGCCCATGCCATGACTAAAGGTTTGAAGATGGACCCGGGCTCAAATAACTCTTGGTATAGCGGTGAACTACCTGCTTTGTTTTTTGTAAAAGCCGATCCTGCCAGAATGTCCCCTTTGTTTGATATGATCACTATCCATGCTCTTTCTGGCCCCAACTGATCTGCAATTTGCGAAACGTAATCATCGGTGATTTTTTGTAAACCTGCATCAATGGTTGTCTCCACCGTGGGTTGAGTGGAGGTCTTGGAGAAAACGAATCTGGTGCTCAGAACCAGGTCTAGAGCAGCCTCGAGCCCTGTGTTGCCTCCGGGAGTATGTGTTCCCACCAGGAATCGGGTGCTGTCTGCTTGCTGACGTTGTTCACGAAGTTCTACCCAGGCATAGGGAGTATCCACGTTTACGTGTGGCAGAGACTGTATTTCCTCGCACTTGAGCTGCACAATCTTTTCCAATTCTTCGTTACAGGAACTCTCGAGAAGTGCTTTAGGTCCCCATAGACGCTTTGTTATGCTCGAACTATTATAGGCGATGGCGCCTCCGCTTGAGGTTATGGATCCTCTTAGAACCAAAGAAGGCGACAAAGGTTTTTCTGCCTGATCATGGATGTATTCGATGGATGTAAACACTGATATGAACATGATTACAAAAGCTGTAAACAGTAGCAGTGGTATCATTACGTAGCGTTTCACGCTTATAATGTTAGCATGCATGTTGCAGAAACCGAGAAAGGAGGGATGTCATGATAATAACTGTTACATTGAACCCTGCAATTGACATGTGGCTGACGGTTCCAGCTTTGGAGAAAGGAAAGTTTGTTAGATCGGAAAAAGAGCGTTTGAATGCAGGGGGGAAAGGTGTCATCATTGCAAGGATTTTGCAGAAGCTAAACATGGGACCTGTGGTAGCATCAGGCATTTTAGCTGGTAGAACTGGGCTAACGCTGGAGGATTATCTTTCCAGGGAGAAAGTGCCTGCAAACTTTGTGTTTTTACCAGGCTTTGACACCAGACTGAACATTGAAATTGTCGATAGCACCGACAATTCTGTTACTCAGATAAACACAACTGGTCCTTCCGTGTCTGAGGAACATGTCCAGCAGCTCATAAACAACATTCTGCGCATAAGTCATGCTGACGATCTGGCAGTGCTGGCAGGTCACGTGCCTGTGGGTCTATCAGAGGACGTGTATGTGCAAATATCAGACACATTAATGAAAAAAGGTCTGAAAGTGGTGGTTAACGCAGGTGCGCAGTTTGTGAAGCCTGTGTTGGAATCCAGTAGTGATGTTGGAGTAGTTCTGGATCCCAAAGGGCCCAACGGATTCCAGATAACTTCGCTGGATGACGAGGTTGAATTGGTAAAAAAGTACCTAAAAGAGAGACCTGTTTTGAGTTTCTCGTGGTCAAACACCGAAAATGTCATTGGTATGAATGGAAAGATTTATCATGCCAGAATTGTAAACCCTAACATTAGAACGCTTTGGGGAGCTAACTCTGCGCTGACCGCTGGTTTGGTGTATGGTGTTCACGAAGGACTAGCTCCTGAGGAAACAATTTCTTTGGCCATGGCCATGGCTTATTATGTGGCACGAGATCCGTGGGCGTTATTTGATAATCCAAATCCTTTTGATGAGATCACAAAGTTAAGAGATTCCATTGAGGTAAGGTTAATCTAGGCTCCTTACCTCAATGGAATCCGTCTTTTTTCAGGATCTCAACGTTCAGCTGTTACAAAAGCTTCGTCGTCGTAATAAAGCTCATCGGATAATACTACTGTTCCGGTGATGAGAGGTTTCAACTCCTGTACAGCATACACTCTGTAATAGTCGGAAGTATAGAAGTAAGTATCAGGTGCTCCAACGTTTACGGGCGCCTCGGTAACAACTCTGAAGCCTTGCGTGAGTAAGTCCTCGGCATCGAGATCGTACTCGTGAAAGTCTCTGATGATATCGGTGATTACGAAACCCATTTCTAAAAGGCGCTTCTGTATGGCGTACCATTTTTTCCTACTGCTTTCCAAGTGGGTCAAGCCGAAATAGCCCGTAGAATCTTCTCCGCGAAGCCCTTCTACACATCTTGACAGGAAAAGAGTAATTCCATCAATGGTCTCTACAGGATCTGTGATAAAAACATCGAAAGATCTACGCAGTTCTTCTCTGAAAGGATTTTGCACATCGTAAAGTTCAGCACTTATGTTCTTAAAGCCCAAGCTCTCAGCCTTTTTGTTGATGTATTCAACAAGCCTTTTATCTACTTCCAACACCTTTACTTTTCTTGGAAGACCTGTGATACCAAGAGCTAAGGATGTTAAATCATCATCTCCCACAATTAATATGTCTTTATTTTCTAAATCACCGAAACGATGTATGAGCGTTACACGTCTTATGGTGTCTTCGGTGATCACATAACCTTGGTCATAATCCTTTATCGCTTTGGGACGGTCCTTTGTTATTTCTTGGAACTGTTTTGACCAGTTCTCATAGGGCCCCTTTAAGAGGATCGTCTTTCCATGGCATGCGTCGCAAACAGGTGAAACATAGGGGGACAAGTGTTCCTCGGCGGCAATGGCTATTCCTTTGTCAGTAAGGCTGAAGTGATGATCATGGGTGCTCACAAGTCCTTCGTTTAATAAGTTACTTAGCTCTTCTTCAAATTTCGGTAGACTATCATCCTGAAATCTGATAAGTTCCCAGTAGGACTTATCGCCGGACAACAACGCTCTTATAAGGTTTCTCCTAATTCTGGTCATGGGGTCACCTCCGTCAAAAATAAGTTTCACAAAATCTTATTAACTCAAAACTGTTGCGTTTGAGCAGCCAGAATGGTGCTTATATAGTATAAATTATACATGATGGTCATAAGAGGCGTGGGAATCGACATAGTTTCCATGAGTCGGTTTGAAAAAGTTTATGCAAAACACGGTCAAAGGTTTATTGCTGAGTTTTTTGCTGAAGAAGAACAGTCTATGCCACTAGCTTCTTTAGCAGCTCGCTTTGCTGCCAAGGAAGCCGTTAAAAAGGCACTGAATACTCCAAGCATTCTTTTCAAGAATATTGTAATCGGCTCTCCCGCACGCGAGGCTAAAATAGTCGGCCAAGAAATTCAAGGCAGGGTGTGGGTATCCATAAGCCACGAGAAAGATAATGCCGTAGCCATAGCCATTTGGGAGGCGGATTAATGTGATTCCTCTGGTTGGAAATAACATGAAGAGTATTGAGAGTATTCTTTTCGAGGATTACCAAGTAGAACCTGCTGCGTTAATGGAGGTTGCAGGCAGAAGCGTAGCCGAGCAGGTTGTTAGTCTAGCGAATCCAAAAACAGTGGGCGTGGTAGCTGGCAAAGGTAACAACGGTGGGGATGCGCTTACCTGTGCACGTTTTCTACTGGATAGAGGAATAAACGTTAAGGTGTTCTCTTTAGAGAGTTCTGTTCGCTTGACTTACTTGTTGGATGAAGGAGCTGTGGTTTGCAAAGACATAAAACAGCTGCAGGATTGTGATGTGCTGGTAGACGGTCTGTTTGGCTATGGTTTTAGACCGCCCGCGGGAGAGGCATATGCCACTTTAATCAATGAAATGAATGCTTTGTCACTTCCCGTGGTTAGCATTGACATGCCTTCTGGACTTCCTGCTGAAGGCATGGTGGAAGAACCCATCGTACAGGCGGAACTCACAGTTTTTTTGGGTTTACCGAAGGTTAATGCTGTGACTGGATTGGGTTTAATGAGGAGCGGCAGGTTTGTCTTGGATGGTCTTGGGTATGGTAGGTTCTTAGAAAGCCATGCTGAAAGTTTAGCGTATTCGATTGAATCTACCGATGCAGAAAAAATAATGGCAAGTGGGATAGCGATGCCTTACCATAAAAGAGAGGCAGGACTAGTAAGTGTAGTGGCTGGGTCAGAACATTTTCCTGGAGCAGCTCTTTTAGTAGTAAAAACACTTTTACTAATGGGGGCAGGACTTGTTTATATAAAAAGTGATCAGCACGTGGAAGAGCTTGTTATAAGTGAATTTCCTCAAGTAGTCAGAGGTGATGGACCAGGTGCAAAAGTTATTGGTCCGGGTCTTGAAGATGTATCTTTGGCTTTATCTATGGCTGCCACAGATTTTCCAAAAGTCATTGATGCTGGTGGTTTGCGTTCAGAGGTGCTTGAGCACGCCAAAAATGCAGTGATAACGCCCCACGAAGGTGAGGCTGCGCGTCTTCTCAATACGAGCGTGGAAGAGGTAAGGAGGAATCGATACAATGCAGCGAAACGCCTCTATGAACGATTTGGACACGTAGTTTTGTTAAAAGGCCCGGGAACCATTATCTATGATGGCCAAAGGTGGCTCGTCATCCCCATTAACGAACCAAGGTTAGCTACCGGGGGTACAGGAGACGTTTTATCCGGTCTAATCGGCTTCTTTTTGAGCAGAGGAATGACTTTGGCTGATGCAGCCGTATCGGCTGCTTATTTACATGCAAAGTGTGCTTCGGAGTTTTCTACGGGTTTGAATTTGAATAAGTTCATAGAAAGGATTGCTGAATCCTGGTGGGCCCATTATGACCGTTGACGAAGCTGCTGTTTACATAAGGAACAACGTGGACATAGTAGAAGTAGTTTCACGCTATGTGAGTCTAAAAAAAGTTGGCAGAAACTACTTTGGTTTGTGCCCTTTCCACAGCGAGAAAACGCCTTCATTTAGTGTTAATCCTGGTAAGGGTATTTTTAAGTGCTTTGGCTGTGGGGAAGGTGGTGACGTTATTAAGTTTCTTTCAAAGATTGAGAATGTAAGTTATCGTGAAGCTGTAAAAATGCTTGCTACGGAGGTTGGTATCTCTGTAGACGAGAATTCAGAGACAGAAAAAATTTTGCAAGTTTTGGAAGAGGCACGCAGATTGATGAATGGTGTACTGCTTACCAGAAGTGGGGCTTTGGCACTGAGCTACCTTAGTAACAGAGGAGTGAAGGCGGAAACAATAGGTATCTTTGGTTTGGGATACGACCCCACTCGCGATTTTTTGCAGAAAGCATTGATTAGAAAGGGTTTTACCGCTGATCTAGTGAGAAAAGCTGGGCTTACAAATAGCATCGGTAATGACTTCTTTGGCCGAAGAGTCGTCTTTCCCATTGAGAACCTAAGTAGGAGAACCATCGGATTTGGAGCAAGATCTTTGGATGAGACTAACCCTGTTAAGTACTTAAACACGGGCGAGACGGCAACGTTCAAGAAGTCTCGAGTGCTTTACGGCATTAGTCAAGCTTTGCCTAGCATTGATAAGACCAAGTCTGTGATATTGGTGGAGGGCTATTTCGATGCTGTGGTGCTTAGTCAAGAGGGTTTCTCAAATGTGGTAGCTATTCTGGGTACAACAGTAACGCCCGAGCAGTCTCGTTTGCTCAGCCGCAAAGTTAGGAGGGCTACTTTTCTTCTAGATTCAGACGATGCCGGGATTATGGCCGCTTTGAAGGGCTGTTTTGTTCTGCTGTCGCAAAATATTGAACCCTCTGTGGCTTTGCTGCCAGAGGGAGTGGATCCTGACGAAATGGCATTAAGATCCAGGAACAAACTTAGTGAAATCCTTTCAGCACCTATAAACTTGTTCAAATTTCTGGAACTGTGTGCTGCAAGATACTTCGGTGGCATGCGTTCTCCAGAGTTTTTGGAAGCACTGTCGCAAAACCTGAGGGGTTTAACTACATCGCCGTTACTTGAGATGGCTCTAAATGAGCTTGGAGAGAAGATGGGTTTAGAAACCAAAACCCTTCAGTCTTTTTTGTCTTCTCGGGGAGCCAAATTGGAGCGCAGTGAAGAAGATATATATAACGCTGTGAGTAAGAAAAAACCTGTTGATGTTGAAAGTATTGAGGAACAGATGGCTAAGCTTCTCATAAACACCCCCGAGCTGAGCACCATTCTTGTAGAAGACGAGTATTTTTACCCTTATACGCCCGGACTCAGAGAAGTTCTGGATGCAATAAAGGACTGGGATCCTGAAAGGGATACGGCTGAAAAGTATGTTGAACTGTTTCCACCTTATCTAAGGGACTTAGTGGAAGAATCGATGTCGGAGAATTTTGGTACATATCAGCAAAAGGAGAAAATGCTAAAGGAACTTTTGGGACGCTGGAGGGTTAAAGACCTGGACAATTACATTAACAAACTTAGTTCGCAGCTGGCGGAATCTCATGATGAGGGTTTGCTTGAACAATTGCAGGAGGTTCTTAGTGAACGTGATGAAATAAGCAGGCAGCTACAGGGGTTAGAATAGTATAAGTGCGTTTAAGTGCGCTGTTTTTTGGGTATACCTTTAAAGAGAAGTCCGCTTACAGAGGTGGTGTGTCGAATAATATGGCAAGTAGAGGGAAAAAAGCAAAGAAGGATCTGACTGAAGAGTTAGAAAACCTCTACAACAAAAAATTTGGTTTGATGGAAGAGGATGTCGACCTCCTCATCAATAGTCTGAACCCTGAAGATCTTGATGTGGATGAGATTGACATGTTCCTCGAGGAAAAAGGGATAAGTATTATCCCTGAGGAGCCCAGAATTTATGGGGAAAATGTCTCATATGAACAGGGTCTTCCTGAGGAAGAAGAGCAAGTAAGAGAGCTCATGCAGGTTTACCTGCATGATGTGGGTCAATATGATTTGCTTACTGCTGAGCAAGAACGTATATTGGCCCAGAGAATTGAGAAAAACGATGCTGCAGCACGTGAGGAGCTTATTAAAAGAAACCTGCGTCTGGTAATCTCCATTGCAAAGAAATACACTAATAAGGGTCTTAGTTTTATGGAGCTAATCCAAGAAGGTAACATCGGGCTCATAAAAGCCGTGGAGAAATTTGACTGGCGAAAGGGTTACAAGTTTTCCACTTATGCCACGTGGTGGATCAAACAAGCTATAACTCGTGCTTTAGCTGATCAATCGAGATTGATCAGACGTCCTGTACATATGGTGGAAGCTTACCACCAATTTCAGAAGAAACTAAATGAGCTGTACAATCAGCTGGGTAGGGAACCTACTGTTCAGGAATTAGCCGAAGCTTTGGGCTTCAGTGAGGATAAAGTGCTTGCGCTTAAGCAGATGTCAAATCCGGAGCCGCAGTCACTAGATGCCACCATTGGTGATCAAGATGACAGCAGGGTACAAGATTTTGTACCCGATACGGGTGAAGGAGCAGCCGATAAGTATTTCTGGGAAGAAGAACGTAGGCGCGTTTTGGAGGAAGTCCTCAGCACGCTGAACAAACGTGAAAGAGAGATCATTGAAATGCGATATGGTCTAGTGGATGGTGTGGAACACACTTTGGAAGAGGTTGGAGCAAGCTTCAACATTACTCGTGAAAGGGTGAGACAGATCGAGACTAAAGCATTAAGAAAGCTACGCCATCCTACCAGGATCAGGAAGCTGAGGGAATACTTGGATATTGAGTAATGAAAGAGCGCTTTAAAGTTGAAGCTCCATTTGAGCCCAGTGGTGACCAACCTGAGGCCATAGAGAAACTCTGCGATGGTATAAACAAAGGTTTTAAGTTTCAGACACTGCTCGGAGTAACTGGTTCCGGCAAAACTTTCACCATGGCTAAGATCATCGAAGCTTTAAACTTGCCAACGCTGGTCATTTCGCCAAATAAGACACTGGCAGTGCAGCTTTACTCGGAGTTCAGAGAATTCTTTCCCCATAATGCTGTGGAGCTTTTCATGAGCTACTACGACTACTACAGACCAGAAGCATATATCCCTGAGACTGACACGTATTTGCCTAAAGATGCAGCCATAAACGAAGACATCGATAAGATGCGATTATCTGCTATTTCTTCTTTGCTATCTAGGCGAGATGTGGTAGTAGTGGCTTCTGTTTCCTGCATTTATTCCTTGGAAAATCCTGAAGTGTTTGCAGGTTCCGCTTTCTCCATAACCGAGGGCATGAAAATGAACACGAAGTTTTTTATGAGAAGGCTTTCCCAAATCAGTTATGAAAGAAACGACATCGAACTTCGACCTGGTAATTTTAGATCAAGGGGTTTCAAGGTGGATGTTTTTCCTCCTCATGCGCAGGGCATTATTTCTGTGGTTTTTGATGATGATGTTATCGAAAGTATTTATGAAAGTGACCCGCTGACTGGGGAAAGGATGTTTTCTTATCATTCCTACACATTCTTCCCTTCCAAGTACTTTGTTACCTCGGAACAGCTAATTAGGAATGTGGTAGACCAGGTGATGGTGGAACTGGACAAACAAGTTAGGCAGTTCAAAGAAGAAGGCAAGTACATAGAAGCACAGCGCATTGAAGAACGAACCAAGTACGATATGGAAATGCTGTTATCCACTGGTTATTGTAGTGGTATTGAGAATTATTCACGCTATTTCAGTGGGCGCAGGGAAGGACAGAGACCGTATACCCTGTTGGACTATTTCCGACGCCCTTATCTAATGTTCATTGACGAAAGCCACCTAACCATTCCTCAAATCAGAGCCATGTTCCATGGCGAGATGCAAAGAAAAGAGACACTGGTGCGTTTCGGATTTCGTTTGCCTTCTGCTAAGGATAATCGTCCACTAAATTTCGATGAATTCTTATCTTTGGTTGATAAAGTAATCTTTGTTAGTGCAACGCCAGGCCCCTATGAACTGGAAGTCTCCAAGCAAGTGGTGGAGCAGATTGTCCGTCCCACGGGTCTAGTTGATCCGGAAGTTGTGGTCAAGCCAGCAAAGAATCAAGTGGATGACTTGGTTAGAGAGCTCACTCGGGTAGTACAGCATGGGGAAAGAGCATTAGTCTTGACATTAACTAAACAAATGGCAGAAAAGCTTTCCACATACCTGAGCTCACTGAAATTCAAAGTCAGATACCTGCATTCAGAGATTGATGTCATAGAACGATCACAGGTGTTAAAAGAGCTAAGGACTGGTGTCATTGACATTATAGTTGGTATAAACCTCCTTAGGGAAGGTCTCGATTTGCCTGAAGTTTCTTTAGTAGCAGTTTTAGACGCTGATAAGGAAGGTTTTCTCAGAAGTGAGCGTTCGCTAATACAAATGATTGGTAGAGCTTCAAGAAACGTAAATGGTCGGGTTATTCTATATGCTGACCAACTTACTGACTCACTCAGGTCTGCAGTGGATGAAACAAACAGGCGCAGAGAAAAACAGTTGGCATACAATAAAGAGCACGGTATAACTCCTCAAACAGTGCGTAAGCGTGTTGTGGATTACCTCGATTTCATAAGCGGTGCAGCGTCAGGAAGTCGCATGACAAAAGAAGAGGCAAATGCTATGCTGCTCCAGCTTGAACAAGAGATGTATGAGGCTGCTGAAGCACTAGAATTTGAAAAAGCCATCGTTATCAGGGATAAGATAAAAGAACTCAAACTCGCCTATAAGGTTTAGTAAGAGTAGTCTCCCACATTTAAAAAATCCCAAAGTTCTTTGTTGTTTCGGCATCGTAGTTTGCTACGGCCCTTATTGTAAAGCAATCTTGTAACGTATTTCAATAATGTGGTATAATGTCAACCTGAAATGGTTGACAAGGAAAAAGTAGATCGCTATGTACGGCTTTTAGATCTTTACGGAAAATTACTTGGTAAAACTGAGTATGAGGTAGCTCAAGCTTACCTTTACTACGGACTTTCTGTGATTGAAATCGCTTCGCAAAGAGGAACGTCACGTCAAGCAGTGGCTAAACAATTGGATAGCGCAGTTAGAAAACTAGAGCAAATTGAAGAAAATGTGGGTTTCTTGAGGTTTGTAGATCGTATAGTTGATGAACTACCTGAGTCGGAAAGACAAAGGGTTATGAGAATTTTGGAGGAGAACTGATATGTTTGAGGGTTTGGCAAAAAGAATACAAAACGTGTTCGCTCCTTTTGGTTCAAAGGGTTTACTAAAACAAGAGGACATTGACCAGTTTTTGAAGGACTTGCGATGGCTTCTTATCGAGGCTGATGTTAGTTTACCGGTGGTCAATGAACTTGTAGAGCGACTACGTGAAAAACTAAAACCTCAAACTGGCATCGTTTCGCCTCAGGATTACCTTCTAAAGACTGTTTATGAGGAACTTACTGCTCTTTTAGGGTCTTACAGGCCTTTGAAAGTGAATCCGAGAGGGATTTCACTTTACGTTCTGGCAGGATTGCAAGGATCTGGTAAGACAACTACTGCTGCCAAGTTGGGTTATTTCTTGAAACGTAACGGTAAGTCGGTGGTTTTGGGAGCCGCAGACCCTTATCGCCCTGCCGGAGCAGAGCAGCTACGGGTGTTGGCCAGTGAAAACGGTCTTTATTTTGAGTCGTTTGTGGAAAATGGTAAAGTCGACATTGCGAAGATTCAAAGTTTCATGAAAAAAAGTCTGCACGATGTGCTCATTTTGGACACTGCAGGCCGGCTTCATGTAGAAACGGACATGCTTCAAGAACTGAGTATGATAAACAAACAGCTAAACCCGCAAGAAGTGCTTTTGGTGGTCGACGCCATGCTTGGTCAAGAGGCAGCGAACATTGCTAAATCTTTTAAAGAAGCTGCTCCGGTTAGTGGTGTGATTTTAGCCAAGGCTGACGGTGACGAATTAGGCGGTGCTGCCTTGTCGGTGGCTTATGTTTCTGGGGTTCCCATATTATTTATGGGCACTGGGGAGCATATAAGAGACTTTGAGCCTTTTGATCCGAATGAAACTGCTGCCATGATTTTGGGCATAGGCAACCCGAAGGCTTTCTTAAGAAAGATTATGGATATGCAGCGCGAAATGGAAGAATTAAAACCCGCTGCTAAAGGTAAGGATGAGAAATTCGATATGAACATGCTCCTAGAAGCTTTTGAATCCATTAGCAAGGAATCATTAATAGATTACATGGCTAGAGCCTTGCCTGTGAATGCTAATGTTGATCCGGAGATGCTGGAGCAAGGAAAGAACCGAATAAAGCGTATGAAAGCCATAATTCAATCTATGACTCCTTATGAGAGAAAGCACCCAGAAGTACTCAATGCATCAAGGAAAAGAAGAATAGCTGCTGGTAGTGGGACTACAGTACAAGAGGTTAACTTGTTACTAAAGCAGTATGGAAGCATGAAGAAATTCGCTAAAAACCCCGCTCAGCTCAAGAAAATGCTGAGGGGCGGTCTAATATAAGAGGAGGTGCAACAAGTGGCAGTAAAGATGAGATTACTCCGAGTTGGAGCGAAAGGACAACCTTCTTACCGAGTGGTAGTGGCTGATGAGCGTTCACCACGTGATGGACGTTTCATTGAGATCGTCGGATTCTACAATCCCAGGACAGAACCAGAGACGATTCAGCTCAAGGAAGATCGTGTGAAGTACTGGCTCAGTGTTGGTGTTAAGCCTACCGACTCAGTAAGGATTTTGCTGCGTAAGGCGAACATGCTTAGTTAGGAGAGTGATTTGTTGTGCAAGTAAAAAGGAACGTTGTGGTAAAAGGTATAGTCACACCTTGGCTTAAGGAAGATTTGAAGTCAAAGGCTAATGCGTTAATTAAACAGACAGAGATTGAGATGCAGACACTGGAGCGCCAGCTTAGACAGTTATCAGTAATGGTACCTGGACAAAACGATGCTCAAAAGAACCTCGTACGACAGCAACTTCAGATGGAACTGAACGATAGAGAGACATTGGTGAGGCAGTTAAGATCTGATATGGCCAACATTGACAAGCTGGAAGATGGCGAAGAAGTTGTATATGCAGTTTTAGAAGGCTATGTTGACCTACAGCCTGGAGACAGGTTTGAAGAGAAAGTGAACAAAGCCGAAATAGTTATCAAAGACGGAGAAGTCGTTGAACTTAGAAATGCCTAAGGATAGAATCTGTTTGGGCCGGTTTGGCAAAGTTTTCGGTCTCAAGGGTGAGATTTACTTCAACCTTTACGGTTCCGAAGATATTCTTCGTACTACTGATGAGTTCTACTTGGAAAACGGTACCTTACTAAAGGTTGAAAGGCTGGGAGTGGGCCCTGATGGAAGGTTCGTGGTCAAACTACTTGGCTATGATACACCGGAGTCGGTGGAAACGTTTGTTAATCAAAAAGTTTATGTAAAAGGTCGTTCTGGCAAAGGTGACACATACACTACAAGCGAGCTTTTGGAAATGGACGTGATTGTCAATGGGCAAGTAGTAGGCAGGGTTCTGGACCTTCAGGGAACGGACGAGGCTCCTTTCTTGCTACTGGATATAAACGGTGAGCTACGGCGTGCTCCCTTTACCAGAGAGGCTTTGAGCATCGATCGGGTTAAGAAAACAATAACTGTTTCCAGCGAGGGTTTCCTGGTATGAAAAGGTTCGCAGTGGTAACATTGTTTCCTGACGCCATAGATTGTTGGCTCCAAGCTAGCGTAGTAGGTAGGGCCCGGGGTCGAGCATTTGATGTGCTTTATGTTAATCCGCGAGACTTTGCCAAGGACAGATATCGCTCAGTAGACGATTATATGTTCGGTGGCGGACCCGGTATGCTGATGAGGTATGACGTCCTAAAACCAGCCTTAGATCATGCAAAGATCTTGGTACAAAATCCGTTGGTTTTGGCGTTGAGCGCTGGAGGTAAGGTTCTTAACCAAGAGATGTGCACAATACTAAGCTCTTATGAAGGTGACATAGTGCTGCTTTGTGGCCATTATGAAGGTATGGACGATCGCATATTTGACCATGTGGATTTAGAGGTTTCTGTGGGTGATTATGTGCTAAGTGGGGGAGAACTAGGAGCAGCTGTGATCATGGAAACAGTCATTCGACTGCTACCCGGGTTTGTTGAAAAAAGTGACAATGTGAGAAAAGAAAGCTTTACCAATAATCTTTTGGAAGAACCTCAGTTTACTAGACCTAGGGAGTACGAAGGAAAAGAAGTGCCAGAGGTGCTCCTTAGCGGACATCACCAGCGTATTGAGCTTTGGAAGAAAGAGCAGCGAATTAAGAGAACTTTGGTGCAAAGACCAGATTTGCTGACATCTGCCAAACTGGAGCCCATGGATTTACAGATTCTTAGGCGTGTACTAACTGATATGGAAAAGGTGAAGAGGGCGATATTTGGTGAACAGTCCAACTAACGTGAACAGTTTATCTATTGCTTTGATGCACTATCCCATGTATGACAGGGAATACAAGATTGTCACAACGTCTGTGACTAATTTGGATATTCACGATATCGCTAGACTAAGCAGGACATACAACCTTTCTGATTTTTGGGTTGTTACCCCTGTGAAAGCCCAGCAGGAGCTTGTTAAACGTATTATTCAATATTGGGCGTCAGATGAAGGTAGAATTTACAACCCTCACCGGCATGAGGCGTTGTCTTTGGTACGTGTTGTGGACGACATCGAATCAGTGGTTAAGTGCCTTGAGGAGCGTGAGGGTAAGGTCCCTAAGCTTGTGGCCACCGACGCTAGACCATATCCCAATATGGTAAACTATGATTTTGTTAGGGATCTGGTAAGAGCTAGAGAACCTGTGGTCCTGGTTTTGGGAACAGGTCATGGAATTGCGTACGAGATGATCAGGAAAATGGATTATTTCCTTGCGCCCATAAGACCAAACGGAGATTTCAATCACCTATCCGTTAGATCAGCGGCGTCAATTTTGGTGGATAGGATCATTGGAGATAGCTTTTAAGCAAGGAGGGTAAAGAAATGGATATCATCAGAAGAATCGAACAAACTATGATGAGGGAGGATGTACCCCCAGTTGAAGTTGGAGACACGGTAAGAGTTAAGTGGAGATTCACAGAAAGAGACAGGAGTGGAGAGGATAAGAGCCGCGTCCAAGCATATGAAGGTATCGTCATTGCTAAGAAAGGTACCGGTATAAGCGAATCCATTGTGGTAAGGAAGATTTCTTCAGGTGTTGGTGTGGAAAAGACCTTCCCTCTTCACAGTCCCAACTTGGTGGATTTAGAAGTGGTTACTCGCGGAAAAGTAAGGCGTGCAAAACTCTACTACTTGCGTGAAAAGAAGCACTTAGTTGTAAAGAAGAAGAGTAGATTCTAAGTATGTCTAGGAAGGTTGTAAACGAGCTTTTCCAATGGCTCGTGGCTCTGGTATTGGCTGCAGCCATCGTTATTCCCATAAGGGTATATGTGCTGCAGCCATACCGGGTTTACATGACATCTATGGTTCCGACGTTGGAGCCCGGAGACATTGTGATCGGTTTGAAGAGCACTATTGTTGGTAACGGCATAGAGCGCGGGGACATCGTCATAGTAGGTGGTGCTTTTAGCAATGGTGAACTTTATGTGAAACGTGTCATAGGGCTTCCTGGCGAAACCATTTCCATAAACGATGGTGAAGTTTACATAAATGGTCAAAAACTTGAAGAACCGTGGTTACCTGCAGATGAAGGATTTAACTCTTCCGGTGAACTGTCTGAGGTTAAACTAGGAGAGAATCAGTATTTCGTTTTAGGAGATAACAGATTCGCTAGTCGGGATAGCAGGTCATTCGGTCCTGTGACAAAACAGGACATAAAGGCAAAAGTTGTTTTACGTATTTTTCCTCTTGATAAGATTAGGAGCTTCTAATGAGACCTTATCCCAGTTGGGAACTGGAGAAGGGCCTTTTTGGAAAACCGGTGGTGGGCGTAGATGAGGTGGGCAGAGGTGCCGTAGCAGGTCCTCTGTTAGTCTGTGCTGTTCGGTTCCATAGTTCTCCTGAGGTTAAATGGCGTGATTCAAAGCAGATGAGCCCTTTACAGCGAAAGTCAGTGTTTGCAAACATCGTTGAGAGCAGCTGTTTTGGCATTGGACTTGCCGCCCCTTGGGATATTGACCGGTTTGGAATAAGTTTCTGCCTTAAGCAAGCCGCTGAAGAGGCGCTTGCTGAAATTCCGCTTGACGATGCCATTGTTGTCTTTGATGGGAAAAGACCGTTGACGACTGAGGTTCCTGATTATCAATGTATGGTGAAAGGCGACGTTTTATTGCCCTCTGTGGCTGCTGCGAGCGTTGTTGCCAAGGTTATCCGCGATGAACTCATGGTGTGTTTGGACTCCCTGTTACCAGGGTATGAGTTTTCAGCACATAAAGGGTATGGGACTAAAACACATTTAGAAGCCATTAGGTGTTTTGGCATTACAGCCCAGCACAGACGTTCTTTTCTGAGGAGAGTGCTTGAGCAGGCACTTTTCTGAAGACCGTGTAGCATCTTTTTTGGTTTCACAGAAATACCGCATATTGGATCAAAATGTGGTATTCCCTACTGGTGAGATTGACATTGTAGCGTTAAAGGGTAGAACACTGGTCTTTGTTGAAGTTCGCTACCGAAAGAACTTTGACGCTGCAGAAACAGTTGACTCAAGAAAGTTAGAAAGAATTATGCAATGTGCTTATTTATATACTGGTGGCGAGCAGAGTTACAGGATCGATGTTTTCGCTTGCGGTCCCCAAGGTTGCCATTGGTACAAAGGGGTGAGGCTTGATGGATGTTGTGAAAGTGTGGAGTGGGTTAACCTTTGGTGACCGTTTTGTTCCCGTTGAAATTCAAATAACCTACGGTGCTGGGCTTCCTGCTTTTCACATGGTAGGTATGGTCTCTGAAAGCGTTGAAGAATCAAAAGAGCGTGTCCGTTACGCATTGAAGTCTGTTGGAAAATCCATACCACAAGGAAGAGTTATGGTTGCTTTTTTGCCCAGCGAAGTAACAAAAAGTGGTGCACACTTTGATTTAGCACTTTTGTATGGTTTTTTAAAAGGTAGTTCCGAACGTTTGATCGTTGGAGAAGTGGCGTTGGATGGTACAGTTAGAGCAACAGCGCAAAGTGTTCGCGTTATTGCTGCTGCTTACAATAGTGGTATAAAGCAGTTCATATGCCCACGCCTTACTTGTGAAGTACTTAAGCTGATGCCTGATGGTGATTTTTTCATGGTAGAGCATGTTGCTCAACTTCTTAACGGCGAGTCATCAAATCCCATTGAAGACAATTCAAATGCGCATATCCAAAACAGACTTGGGCTAAACGATGTGAAGGGATCTGGCATAAAGCGTGTTGCCATGATAGCGGCTGCTGGTTGGCACCATGTTCTGCTGATGGGGAACCCCGGAGTGGGGAAAAGCATGGTCGCTGAACGGATGGTTGGAATCATGCCTGCTATGAATAACTCGGAAAAACTTGATCTGTTGTCAAGCACGGGAGCCTTACCTGAGCATCGACCTGCACGCTTTACCAGCTGGAACAGCACGCCTGCTGGGTTCTTTGGATCAGCGAAAGGTACACCTGGTGAAGTTACTTACGCTCACCGAGGCGTACTCATCATGGATGAATTCCCACAGTACCGAAAAGACATTTTAGAGGGCTTGAGAACGGTTTTGGATTCCCGAACGGTACTGGCTTCTTATGGAAGCCAACGTCTTACTTGGCCAGCCGATTTTCTCTTGGTTGCAACGTCTAACCCATGTCCTTGCGGTTATTTGGGGCATCCCAAGAAGGTTTGTAAAGATTCTCCTGCAAGTGTTACCAGGTATTTAGGGCGCCTCAGCGGACCTGTGGCTGATCGTATTGACCTGCATTACTGGGTCAAAGCTGATGAGCCCAACGAAGACATGACCATGGTAGAGGAAAGAATACAAAAAGTATGGAGTATTCAAAAGGAGCGTTGGGAGTCAGAAGGTTTCGTTCATGCTGGTCACATTACGGGTGAACGAGTGGATGAACTTATTGAAATAAGCAGTTCTGTTAGGAAACTATTGGACGATTCAGTGGAAAAAGCAGGGCTTTCACGTAGAGAAAGGCACAAGATTCTGCGACTAAGTAGAACCATAGCAGACTTGCAAGGGGATCGTGACATAGGTATTAACCACCTTACTGAAGCCATTTCTTATCGTCAGGTAATTCCATGGCTTAGGAGCCTTGTTCCGTGACCACTGAAAGCCGTGTGCTAAAACCCGATGATCACATCTTCTGTGGAAGGCTCGTGCAGCAAGGGTTAGAGCGTCCCGTGTATGTTAGAGGCAACTCCATTCCTCCTCTTGAAAAAACTGTTGGTATAGTGGGGACTAGGCATGCTTCAAGCTACGGCTTAAGAGTGGCTTATGAGCTAGGTAAGTACTACGCGAGCGAAGGGTATGTTGTTGTTAGCGGGCTCGCCTACGGCATTGACCAGAAAGCCCACGAAGGTGCTTTGGAAAGAGGAACCACAGTTGGTGTGTTGGGGCATGGACTTGATTTTCACTATCCCAAATCCACGCTTTTGCTAAGGAAAAGAATAGAAGAGAAAGGCTTCGTTATTACTTGGTACAAACCTGACCAAGGGCCTAGAAAGGCATTCTTTAGAGAAAGAAATTGGCTAATAGCCGCTCTAAGCGACTTTATCGTAGTTGTGGAAGCGCCTGCAAAGAGTGGAGCTTTGATTACTGCAAGTTTTGCTCTGCAGATGGGTAAGGAGGTTAAAGCGGTACCTGGCGATATAGATAGGGATAGCGCTATGGGCAGCAACATGCTAATCTTCGATGGAGCAGAGCCCATACTGGCTATTCCCAAGGACACTGATCAACAATTCAGGTCCTGTAGAACTGTTCAAGATTTAGTTGCAACCGTAGGAAGCTTGGTGGAGGCAGGTCAACTCTTGGCAAAGTGGCAGTCCACTGGCAAAGTCATACTTGAGGGAGAAACCATACACTGGATTTCATGATATCCATTTAGGACTGGCAGTTTTGGGGAACAAAGCTAATTCTTGTTAACCTCATTCCAGGTAGTGTCTTGTAGAATATTATTATGGATGTTTGGGTTATCGGTGGCGGGCTGGCAGGCTCTGAGGCGGCCTTAACATTAGCCGACTTAGGCTTTCCAGTTACCCTTTTTGAAATGCGCCCCGCTGTTATGACTCCGGCTCACAAAACATCTAAATTGGCTGAATTGGTGTGTAGTAATTCCTTAGGGTCATTATCTACAGACAATGCGAAAGGTGAACTTCTCTTTGAGCTGAAAGTACTGGGATCATCTTTGGTTAATCTCGCATTTGAAGCCCAGATAGGCGGTGATAAGGCTCTGGTGGTGGATCGGGAGCTGTTCTCTACGCTAGTAGAGGATGCAGTGCGGAGCCATCGGAATATTACTGTTGTACGCGCGGAGATAACCGAAATTCCTAAGGACGTACCCTGCATAATTGCCCCTGGGCCTTTAATAAAGGGAGATCTTTTGCATTTTTTAGAGGAACGCGAAGGCAGATGCGAGGCTCAATATTACGATGCCACTAGTCCTAGCATTCTTTCTGAAACCATTGACATGGATTACGCTTTTTGGGGAAATAGGTTTGGAGAAGGCAGTGACTACCTAAACGTGCCATTGTCCAAAGAGGAATACTATTGGTTTGTTGAGCAGCTTCTGAATGCCCGCGAAGCTCACAGACATGATTTTGACAAGCCCGATGCGTTTTTCGAGCGGTGCCTGCCTGTTGAGGAAATAGCACGAAGAGGTAAGGAAAGTTTGGCTTTTGGTCCCATGCGCCCAACAGGGTTAGCCATTCCAGAAAAGTTCCGTGATGTGCATGCAGTTATCCAGTTACGGAAGGAAAACGCTTCTGGGACCATTCTGAACATGGTAGGGTTTCAGACAGGAATTTCTCACACAGAGCAAATAAGCATCTTCAAGCAGTTACCTGCATTTAAGAATGCAGTTTTTGTTAGGTTAGGGCAAATTCATCAAAACAGATTCTTACCTGGAGTAGTAAACAAGTTTTTCCAGAGCAGGACAAACAGACTTTGGTTTTATGCAGGTCAGTTTACTGGAACTGAAGGGTATCTGGAAGCAATCGCAGGAGGACTTTGGGCTGGCATTAACGTGGCTCGCTTGCTCGGAGGTGAGAAGTTGATACCTTTACCAGAGGAGTCCATGCTTGGTGGGCTGGTTACCTATATTGAACAATCTTTACCCGAAGTCAAACAGCCAATGGGGGTGAACTGGGGACTTGTCCCGCCGGTTGAAGGAAAGAAAAGTGAGAGAAAACAAAAACGTGTTGACCGTGCAAGGATAGCTATCGAATATGCAGCTAGAGAATTGGGCAGAGTTACTTAATCAATTCTTAAATACTTTAGAAGCGTCAGGATATTCCGAGCACACGCTGAAAGCGTATTACGTGGATTTGAAGCAGTATTTCATGTTTACCACAAGTTTGGATCAGAAGACTGTGGACGATTACTTGATGCATTTGTCAAGAAAAGGCATGGCACCCACATCACTAAATCGATTTTTATCTTCACTTAGAAAATTCTGCAGTTTCCTAAAAAAGCAAGGTTACGAAATGCCAATCATGGAGCTTAGCGGTTTTAAGACAGGACTTAAAGTCCCGCGGGTTGTTTTAAGGGACGACATCTCAAAGCTTTTGGAGTTACCAGAGAATACTCCCATTGAACTCAGGGATAAAGCCTTAGTGTGGTTTTTGCTGGGTACGGGTACCAGAATAAGTGAGGCGCTCTCGCTAAAAGTGGAGGACATAGATTTTAGGACAGCCAGTTGTCAAGTGTTGGGAAAGGGTAATAAAAAACGTACTGTTTACATTCCCTCAAAGGCGTTAAAATTGCTTAAAAGGTATATCGAAGTTTTTAATTTGACGGAGGGTCCACTTTTCTTGAATATGCAAGGACAGGGATTGACAGACAGAGGCGCCAGATACATCTTGCATAAAATTAGTAAAAAATATGGCTTGCGTGATTTGGTGCACCCTCACACACTTAGGCACACGTTTGCTACCAATCTACTTGAAGAAGGCGCAAACCTTAGAGAAATACAGGAGCTTTTGGGACACAGCAGTCTTCGTTCTACTCAGATTTACACGCATGTTTCACCCGTAATGGTCAAAGAAGCTATTGAGGCCATGCGAAAGGAGGCCAAAAACAAACCATGAATGTGTGTTTCAGAAATGTTTGGTATCCTGATTACGAAAACAAAACTCTAGTACGTGGAACGTTTTATGTGGATGGACAAAGGATAACATTTAAAGAACCAGAACACATAGATGCCATGTTTGCAGACACCCTGGTTACACCAGGGTTTTTTAATGCTCACAGTCATGTTGCCATGAGCTTGTTTAGAGGCATTGGTGATGATGTTGACTTAGACCGATGGCTTAATGAGTACATATGGCCACTTGAGGCAAGGTTGAACGATGATTACGTTTATTGGTCCTCAATGCTTGCTTGCATGGAACTTGTGCGCAGCGGAGCTACCACATTTCTTGACATGTACTTTTGGGAAAAAGCTACCCTGGAGGCAGCTGAAAAGGTGGGAATCAGACCCATTTTCACCCCCGGCATCATCGAAAGGCCTGGATGGGAAAAAGCTCTGCAGCGGACAGAGGAATTAAGGGATTTAGGCGCCTTAGTGGGAGTAGGACCGCATGCGCTTTATACGGTTTCTATGAACATTTTGCCTGATGTGGTAAAATTCGCAGAGGAAAACGACTTATTCATACACATGCATCTTATGGAAACAGCTTCTGAAGAGGCATACATACATAACGTTTTAGGCGAAGAGTATCTTTATCGGCTAGAAGACATTGGTTTTTTCGAAGTGCCTGTGGTTTTTGCGCATGGGGTTCACTTTTCAGAGAAAGATTTGTCTTTCTTGGGGACCAAGAATGTTGTTGTGGCTCATTGCCCTCAAAGTAACATGAAACTCTCTTCTGGATTATTTCGCTGGGATTTGGCTAGAGATAGCGGAGTGCCTGTGGGCATAGGCACGGACGGTGCGGCTTCTAATAACAACTTGGATTACATAGAGGAAATGAGAACAGCAGTTCTTTTAGCGCGAGGCGTCTCAGGAAAACCTGATGTACTGTCCCCCATGGATGTTCTCGAGGCTGCTACTTCTGTACCGGCTAGGCGGCTTGGACTGGAATTAGGCGAAATAAGGGATGGCTACCTTGCAGATCTGGTTGTCTGGGACGTGGAGGATTTATCTATGGTCCCTGCAGATGACCCACAGGATTGGATATCTCACGTAGTGTATTCAGCTGGAACTCAAGCAGTAAGCGATGTTTTTGTCCAAGGGCGTTGGGTGGTGCGCAATAAGTCGTTCGTGGGTGTCAACCCATCAGAAGTCGTGGAAGAAGTGAGTAAAAGACGTCGTGCAATAAGAAAGGAGGACTTAATACGGTGAAGATTGGAGTCATCGGAGGTTCTGGTATCTATCAAATTGAAGGGGTTCCTTCAACAGAAATTAGTGTGAATACGGAATACGGTGAAGTAAAGGTGTTCTTAGCACAGGTTGATGATAGGGAAGTATATTTTCTCCCTCGACATGGCTTGGGTCATTCAGTTCCACCGCATTTGGTGAATTACAGAGCTAATATTCGTGCTCTTCAAGGTCTTGGAGCTCAAAGAATCATAGCTACGAATGCTGTGGGTAGTTTGAACCCTGAAATAAAACCAGGAACAGTGGTGCTGGTTGACCAGTTCCTAGATTTTACAAAAGGGAGAAAATCCACTTTCTTCGAGGAAGGAAAAGTGGTGCACACCGATATGACTAACCCTTATTGTCCTGAAATGATAGAAGTGGCCTCAAAGATTACTACTCCTTTTCCACTTCGGAAAGGAGGGGTTATGGTGGTAACTGAAGGGCCACGATTTGAGACCGCGGCTGAGGTTAAAGCTTTTGCTATGCTGGGTGGCGATGTGGTTGGTATGACTTCTGTGCCTGAGGTAGTGCTCTCTAGGGAAGCTGGAATGTGCTATTTGTCTTTGGCCATTGTAAGCAACTTTGCTGCAGGCTTACAAGAACAAGTAAGCCATGAAGAAGTTCTAAACATAATGGACAAGCTCAACAATCAGGTGCAAATGTTCATACTGGACCTCATAAAGGCCATGCCAGAGGAAAAACATTGCACATGCCCCCGCGGGGCGTAACGTTTTGAGGAGGTGTTTAGAATGCGAATTGTCATGGGTGCAGATCACGCCGGTTATCAACTAAAGGAAAGGCTAAAAGAAAACCTCATAGAACTTGGGCATGAAGTGGTGGATAAGGGGACAAATTCCATTGAATCGGTTGACTATCCCGACTATGCAGCTGAAGTTTGCACTGATATTACGAAGAATGGTGGCTTTGGCATACTCATCTGTGGAACTGGTATCGGTATGAGCATAACTGCCAATAAGTTTCCCGGAATACGAGCGGCACTTGCCTATGACCTTTATGCAGCAAAGAAAGCTCGCCAGCACAACGATGCGAACGTGTTATGTTTGGGCGGTAGGGTCTTAGGTCCAGACTTAGCTATGGAAATTGTGCAGACCTTCTTGAATACCTCTTTCGAGGGAGGTAGACACTTAAGAAGGATAAGGAAAATAGAAAAAATCGAGGAGAGAAACCTGAATAAAGGATGTGAGGCCTAAATGAGATATGACCACATTGAGGAGGGAGATCCAGAAATCTTCGAGCTTATGAGGCGTGAGTCTTTGCGTCAGAATAGGACGCTGGATCTCATAGCCTCAGAAAACTTGGCTTCTGAGGCAGTTTTAGAGGCTACAGGTTCCATCTTCACAAATAAGTATGCAGAGGGTTATCCGAATGCGCGCTACTACGGTGGGTGCGAGGTGGCAGATCAGGTTGAGATATTAGCCATAGAAAGAGCTAAGAAGCTTTTTGATGCTGATCACGCCAATGTGCAGCCACACTCTGGGTCCCAAGCAAATCAAGCTGTTTATTTGGCTTTTCTCAAACCTGGGGATACAATACTCTCCATGTCACTGGCTGCTGGAGGTCACCTTTCTCACGGTGCACCTGTTTCCATGACAGGTAAGTGGTTTAATATTGTTCATTACGGGGTTGACCCAAAAACAGAAACTATTGATCTCAATGAGGTAGAAAAACTAGCTTTGGAGCATAAGCCAAAGCTTATCATTGCAGGAGCTTCAGCCTACCCCAGGTTCATCGATTTCCAGGGTTTTAGAGAGATAGCGGACAAAGTAGGCGCGATTTTTATGGTAGATATGGCACACATAGCTGGCTTGGTAGCTGCAGGGGTACACCCGAGCCCTGTACCATTTGCTGACGTGGTTACTACTACAACCCACAAAACGCTTAGGGGCCCTCGGGGTGGACTCATACTATGCAAGGCAGAACATGCGAAAGCCATTGATAAGGCGGTTTTCCCCGGGGTGCAGGGAGGGCCTTTGGTTCACATTATTGCGGCGAAGGCGGTGGCATTTAAAGAAGACTCTGAGCCTTCTTTTAAAGAGTATTCTGCTCAAGTAGTAAAGAACGCCAAGACCATGGCCGAGACTTTTGCTTCTAAGGGTGTAAGGGTAGTAACAGGTGGAACAGATAATCATCTCATGCTTTTGGATGTCACATCAGTAGGGCTGACCGGTAAAGAAGCAGAGGAGCTGCTAGCAGAGGTTGGTATCGTCGTCAACAAAAACGCTATTCCTTTCGACAAACTTCCTCCACGAGTAGCTAGCGGCATCAGGATTGGCACGCCTAATATTACTACGAGGGGATTAAGGGATGAAGAATGCAAACTTCTTGCTGAGCAGATGAGCGAGCTCTTCATCACTAAGAGCGAAAAAGTGAAGGCTGAGATCAAAGGCTTGGTGCAGGAACTTACAGAGCGTTACCCAGCATACAAGGGGTGGTCATAAGTGCTTAGTGTGGTCGATCATCCCCTAATTAAATACAAGGTTTCCTTGCTTCGGGATAAGAATACAGGACCTAAGGAATTCAGAGAGCTGGTGCAGGAACTGGCAATGTTTCTCACTTACGAGGCGACTAAAAACTTAGAACTCACCGAGCAAGTAGTGGAAACCCCGTTGGCTACGACAACGGGGTTTGTTCTGTGTAGGAAGATTGCCATCATACCCATCTTAAGAGCGGGGCTTACCATGGCTGAAGGAGTGCTTAAGGTCATTCCGAATGCAAAGGTAGGACATATCGGTTTGTACAGGGATCACAAAACCTTAATGCCTGTGGAGTATTATGCAAAACTCCCCATAGGTATTGAGGATATGGTTTGCATCATAGTGGATCCCATGCTCGCTACTGGCAATTCCATTCGATACACCATAGATCTTCTTAGACAGCAGGGTGTTTCTCAAATAAAAGTGCTTTCCATAATCGCGGCGCCTGAGGGTATAGATAATGTACTTTCTTGTGGCGACATTGAGCTTTACCTTGCCGCAAAGGACGAGAGACTGAACGACGAAGGTTACATCCTTCCCGGATTGGGTGATGCCGGTGATAGACTTTTCGGCACAAAGTGAACTTTACGTTCTTGGTCTCTTAGCAGGAGTGGGTAGCTTCTTTTTAAGCTGGGTGCTTACTCCTTTAAGTATTAAATTTGCATGGAAATATGGCTTTTTGGATTATCCCAGTGAGCGAAAAGTTCACCAGGATGCTACACCCAGGGTTGGAGGACTGGCAGTAGTACTGGCCTTCACCTTGGGTGAACTTTTGTTTTGGCACGCTGCGCCGCCTTTGGGCTACGGTGTACTCATCACAGTGGTGTTGTTTTTCTTTGCCATGCTCCTCGATGATAAATATGACCTTCCTGCTTGGGTGAAGTTTTTGGTCCAAGTAGGATGCTCGGCTGCTGTGGTATTCATGGGTGTGAAGATAGGTGTAGTCACTTTGTGGGGCGGCCGGTATGCGGTTTTCCCAGACTGGTTGTCGATCGCCATATCTGTTTTGTGGCTGGTACTTCTCTCAAATGCTATAAACCTTATAGACGGGTTAAATGGTCTTTCTTCTGGGATTAGTGCCATAGTTCTGATTTTTGCGAGCATCATAACGTTCAAGAAAGGAATTTTTACTGTGGGCTTAGATGCATTGATATTAGCAGGTGCGGTTTTAGGATTTCTACCCTATAACTTTCCTGAAGCAAAGACCTTTATCGGTGATTGTGGTGCTCAAACGTTGGGTTTTATACTGGGCATATTGTCCATTGTTGGCACGTTCAAGAGCACTGCTGGAATTATCTTTTTTGGTTTTTTGCTACTTCTCTTTTTGCCTGTGGAAGATACGCTTTCTGCATGGTTTAGGCGCCTTGCAGCTGGGCAACATCCATTTACCGCAGACAGGAAGCACTTACATCACAAGTTGCTGGATTGGGGACTAACGCCTAAGCAAGTTGTGCTCTTAATGTACTGTGCTACAATTGTTCTTGGTATAATCGCACTTTTATTGATGGGGTGGGTAAGCTGAAGAAAAAGATTGGTTTGGTTGTAGGGACACGTCCCGAAGCCATAAAAATGGCTCCTGTTTACTTGACTTTAAGAGAGTTTTTCGAAGTGGACTTCATAGCCACCGGACAACACAGAGAAATGTTTTACCAAGGTCTTAGTCCATTTGGGATAAAACCAACAGTTGACTTGATGATCATGGAGGAAAGTCAGTCGCTGGAATCAGTTTTGTCGAAAAGCGTTACAGGATTGTCAACCTTGTTTAAGGAGCAAAAATACGATTTGGTATTGGTGCACGGTGATACCACAACTACGCTTGGCGGTGCTTTGGCAAGCTTCTATAACAGAATTCCATGCGCACATGTGGAAGCCGGGTTACGCACTGGTGACCTGAGCTACCCCTACCCAGAGGAAGCTAATAGAGTTCTTACAGACGACCTATGTGATATTCTTTATCCACCTACTCAGCTTTCGTGGGAGAACCTTGAGCGTGAGGGCTTAGGTAGTAAAGACTGTTTGGTTACAGGTAACACGGTTATTGATGCCCTCATGATAATTCAAAACAAATGGGGTATAGAAACTACAAAGAAGGAGAATCTGGTAGTAGTAACGGCACACCGCAGGGAAAACTGGGGGTCACCTTTGGAAGAGATTTGCCATGCTATTAAGGATCTAGCGTTAGAATTCACCGATTACAGGTTTGTATTCCCAGTTCACTTAAACCCTGCTGTTAGAAAGACTGTTTTTGGTATTTTGCAAGATGTGGACAACGTGGAACTTACAGATCCTTTGGAATACGATGAGTTTTTAAGACTGTTGTCTAGGGCGAAAGTGGCTTTAAGCGACAGCGGCGGCATACAAGAAGAAGGGCCTCATTTTGGTGTGCCAGTAGTTCTTCTGCGGCATGTGACCGAGCGACCCGAAGGTATACCGAGAAAGATGGTATTCCTTGCTGGTCCTGACGAAGAAAAAATAAAAGAATACTTTCATTTTGTGGTTCAGAATAGGTGGTGGGAATACGTTATGAATCAATCCAACCCCTATGGAGACGGTAGAGCATCTGAAAGGATTGCATGTCATCTGGCTAGCCGTTTTGGTTTGAGTAATGTTGTTATTCCCCGATTTGAGGAGGTGTTTTGAAGATTATGAGTGTTTTAATTATAGACGGTGGAATTCCCTTAAAGGGAAAGGTAACGGCTCAAGGTTGTAAGAACAGTGCATTAGCCATTCTAGCTGCAGCGGCCCTGTGCGAAGATAGGGTGTATTTGACAAATGTTCCGGACATTGGCGATGTGAAAACAATGATGTCTATTCTAAGATCTTTGGGATACAAAGTAACGTGGGGCAGTGGCCTTACCATAAAACCAGGTGTTATTAAGAATTATGACCTTACCCACACGGGAGCAGGGTCCATAAGAGGGTCTCTGCTTTTCTTAGGAGCATTACTTGGCCGCCTGGGGAAAGTGGTCCTCCCTATGCCGGGAGGCTGCAACATTGGAACAAGGCCAATTGACCTTCATTTGAAAGGTCTCAGCCTGATGGGTGCAAGTCTGGATATTCAAGGTGGAAACATTGTAGGAGAAGCTCCCAGTGGGCTGAAAGGAGCATATGTTTACCTGGATTTCCCCAGTGTGGGCGCTACCGAGAATATCATGATTGCTGGTGCTTTAGCCAGTGGAGAAACCACAATTGAGAACGCAGCTCAGGATCAGCAAGTTGTTGAGCTAGGTAAGTTTTTAATGGCTTGTGGCGTGAAAATCCATGGGCTTGGAACCAAGGTTATACGTATTAAAGGGAAGAAAGAGATAGGTGGCGTCACCTTTAGAATATCAGGAGACAGCATTGAAGCTGGTACTTATGCCATAGCAGCTGCGGCGACAAGAGGTTCCATAACAGTGGATGGCGTAGACGTTACGTTTCTCAGGCCACTACTTTTCAAACTGCAAGAAGCAGGCATAGAAGTAGTCGTAACAAATGGCCATGAGGTCACGGTACTGCCCAGCCCTCGTCCCAAGGGAATAACGATTAAGACTATGCCTTTTCCGGGTTTCCCCACTGATTTGCAACCTCTAATGATGTCACTTCTGGCCACAGCTGAAGGTAGATCAGTAATTACAGAAACTGTGTACGATGGAAGAATGGGGCATGTCAGTGAACTTTGGAAAATGGGAGCAAACATCGAAGTAGAAGGCAATACCGCCATCATTACTGGCGTGGAAAAACTTACTGGTGCACCTGTTGTTGCTAACAATCTTAGGGCAGGTGCGGCTTTGGTGGTAGCAGGCTTGTCTGCGGAAGGTAGAAGCGTTGTTTACGGCATGGAGCACGTAATGCGTGGTTATTCCAACATTCATCAAAAACTAAGAGCTTTAGATGCCAAAGTTGAACTCGTAAGCGATGAAGAAGCAGTCAATATTGCTTGAAATTGATAAAAGTGCAGCTCCTGTAATTGCTGTAAAAGGACCACTACGGGAATGGCTGCACGAACTTAAAGTTTCTCTCAGGGTAGGTAAACTTAGGAGAAAGAATTGCGATGTTTATTATTGGGATAGAGGAAAGATCGTCTACCGTGATAAGGCGATTCTCATAGTTCCAGAAGAGCTTCGTGATGCTGCTTTGGAAGCTGGTTATAAGCCTTGGCAAATATACACGCTACCTAGCTCTGAGTCTGACATACTTTTCATGCTAAAGCAAGTAAGTTGGAGGAAAAAGCAGGGCTACAGATGAAAAAAGTGCTCATGGTAGGATACTGGGGCGGTTTCAATGTAGGTGATGAAGGTTTCTTAGAAATAGTGTTGCCCAGACTGAAGCACAAAGCTCATATAACGGTTGCATCTAAGAATCCTGAGAACACCACGAAGAGCTTCAATGTGAGATCTGTAAAGGCTGAACCACTTACATTAGTTCGAGAATTGCTTAGAAATGACATTGTTTTAGAGGGTCCAGGAGGCTTATTCCAAGACGCTACCAGTTTTAAAAGTTTGTTTTATTATTTTCTGCCTCCGTTTTTGGGCAAACTTTTCGGTAAAAAGGTCTATCTCTATGGCATTGGCATAGGTCCCATAAATCGAAGCATAAGTGAAAGGCTTACCTTAAAAGCATTTCGCATGGCGGACGGTAAGTACGTTAGGGACGCGTATTCGTATGATTGGTTGCAGAGTCGTGGAGTGTCTTGCGATTTGGCTGCAGATGTAGTTTTTACGGTGGCAGGTGAACATTATTATGGATATAACCCAATGTTTGATTCAGTTCTTTATATTCCGAGTCACAAATGGGAAAACTTGGACGTAGACCAAGTAGATGGTAACATGGTCATATTCTTCCCTGGTAAAGATCTGCCAATGACAGCTGCAGCACGTGGCACCTACATAGATGGCTTAGAGCTGGGCGTATTGGAAATTGTGAGCTTATTTAAGCAATACAAAGGAGCCGTAGTAGGCAGGCTTCATGCGGGCATACTGGCCACCATTGCAGGCCTTCCTTTTGTTGCCATACCCTATGACGTAAAGTTGACCGAATATGCAAGAGAATTAGCTGCGACCTTAGGTGTACCTCAGGATGCTTTATTAGCAAAGAATATAACAGAGGCAAAAGCGAAACTGGCCGCGCTACTCAAGGACTCTGAGAAAATCAGCAATGAATTGGTGCGTTTTTCCATTGAACAAAAGAAAAGAGCCGAGGAAATGATGGCTGAAATTGAGAGGGCCGTGGAATGAAAAAGGTCATTTTAGTCGATAGCAATTCCCTGCTTTACAGATCTTACTACGCTTTGCCCAATCTTAGTACAAAGGATGGATTCCCAACTGGCGGGATCTATGGTTTTTTGCGCATTGTGTCAAAACTACTCACTGAAGCTCACAGCCATTTTATCATTGTGGGCGACGCCAAAGGGGTCTTGGCTCGCAGCTTGGTTTTTAAAGAATACAAGACCAATAGACCGAAGGCTCCTGATGAGCTTTCACTGCAAAGAGAAAAGTTACCTGACATATTGGGCGCACTCTCTTTACCATACATTGTGTATGAAGGGAAAGAAGCTGATGATACCATCTCCGCACTGACGCACTTTTTCGAGCGGTGGGGTTTTCAAGTGGAAATCTATACTTCAGACACTGATATGATGCAGTTAATCTCTCAAAATACAACTGTGGTTACGTTTAAGAAGGGTATTACACAAGTAAAGCGTTACGATTATTCCACGTTTGTTGAAGAGTTCGGATTTACTCCAGAACGCTTTGTGGACTACAAATCTTTGGTGGGAGACAGTGCTGATAATATACCTGGGGTAAATGGAATCGGACCTAAGACAGCCAGTAGCTTGATAAAGGACTTTAGTAGAGAGGAACTACTTAGCAAATTTGGTACCGTGCTTGAAAGAAATTTGCAGCTAATCACTTTGGAGGATTTTCCTATACCGTATAGCGTTCTACTATTAAGGGTCAAGCCTTCTGCTGAGTTGAAGGTTCTTGAAGAGTTTGAATTCAACTCCTTAATTACGCCCTTCTTGAAGGTTCTAGGTACCCGAAAAGTACAGGTGAGTTTGTTCGGTCTTGAAGACATAGACAGGTTGCCCTGGCAATGCCTTTCTGATCCTACTGCTGTGGAAGAACCTTTTCCCTTCGCCTTCGTAGAAGGAGAAGACCCTATTAGAAGCGCTAATATGCTCTACGCTCAAAGGTTTTTGAAGAGGAATGATCTCGGGGAATCTCCGATAAAAGTTTTTCTAGATGGCGAAGTAAGAGATATTGCTGTCGATGAAGTTTTAGCTCTGTTGAACGCCGCTACCAATGTAAGCTTAGAAGGTGATCTTTTACGGCTGGAGCAATAGTTACGTTGGGCATTGGTGGTTGGATTGGTGTTGGCAAGAGCACTATTTGTTCCTTCTTTAAGGAAGAACTGTGTGCAGATGTGTTAAGTTTGGACTCTATAAGCCATGAGCTCTATGAAGTACCCGAGGTTTCTTCGGCTTTGAGAAACGCTTTTGGGACGTCGGTGCGTAGTGAAATTGCCATGAAGCTAACAGAAGATCCTTCTTTATGGGAGGATTTGGACAACATTTTTAAACCTTATCTTATCAAGGAAACGTTAAGACGGCACCAAACATCTGCTTCATCTTTACGTATCATTGAGGGTAGTTTGGTGCTAAAACTGGGTTTACAAGAAATATGTAATTTAGTAGCTTGGGTAACTTTCCACCCGCTGGAAGAGGCTATTAAACGTAGCTCCATACGAATGGGTAAACCTTTTTCTTATTCTTTAAGCATTTTGCAGAGGCAAATTGAAACAAACATTTTTGATCCTTCAAAAGTAGATGTACTCTTGGTGGGGAGTTCGGAGAAAAACTCCAGGAAGCTGTATGAAGAGCTCAGAACGCATCTGCACTTATGAGTTACCTTTTGGCCTATGGCTCCTTCTACTTACTGATGAGGAGCGTTTAGTTCGTACGTGGTTGCAGGACAGTAAACCTAACGCTGAGGAAATTCGCAGTGGCGTATTAAAGGATTTTTTGGATAAGTATTCTTCTGGCCTATGGGAACCCTCATTTGTTCTGAACTTGGTTGACTGGAACATGTTCACAGAGAAACGAGCTGAGGTGTACCGCACTTTAACCACCGCAGTTCCTATGGGGAGCACTATTACCTACGGACGTTTGGGAAACATTTGCAACTGTTCTCCTCGAGCTGTTGGATCTTACATGAGAACGAACAAGTTTCCCATAATCATACCTTGTCATCGAGTAGTGGGACAAAAAAGCTTGGGTGGATACTCACCTGAGGTACAATGGAAGAGGGTCATATTGGAGTGGGAATTAAATAATGCAAAAAGTAATAGTGGTAACCGGACTTTCTGGAGCTGGTAAATCTACAGTTTCTAAGGCGTTAGAAGACTTAGGCTACGTAGTAGTGGATAACGTGCCTGTGGATTTGCTACACAATCTGCTGGAGCTTTACGAGGCAAAGAATCAAGAGCAGTTAGTGGCTGTGGTTGTTGACAGTCGTAGTTTGCGACACCAAGGAGAGGTTTCGAAGTTTGTTGCTGATCTGAAAGACTTAAAGAATAGGATGCCATTAGATGTCATTTTCTTGGAAGCTAGTACCGATACGTTGCTTTCCAGATTTAACTTAACTAGACACTTGCACCCGTTGGTTCATGCCACAGGTAGTCGTATAGCGCTCATAGAAGCTATTGAAAGGGAAAAAGAGCTTATGTCGGAACTTCGTGACGTGAGCGATGTAGTTTTGGACACGACAGGGATGAAAGAACGGGATTTGGTTTATCAGGTTGAGAACTTCATAGGGAAAGACAGGGGACCAGAGTTTTACTTAATCAGTTTTAGTTATCAACGAGGACTTCCTACTAACGCTGACATGATTTATGACGCAAGGGTATTTCAAAACCCCTATTATGTGGATGAACTTAGAACATTAACTGGTCTTGATGACTCTGTTGCTGAATATGTTAGGGCAGACCATAACTACGGGCGTTTTTTAGACCTTTGGGTTGAACTAGCTGAAAGAAGTTACAATGAACACATAAAAATGGGTAAACCCTATTTGGTTATAGGTGTGGGCTGCACTGGAGGACAACACCGAAGTGTTTTGGTGGTTAGGGACTTGAGCGACCAGCTTACAAAAAATGGCCACAAGGTCATCACGTGGCACCGCGAGTTAGGTAGTGTCAATTAGTGAAAATTTCTGGAACGAAATCTCTACTTTAGAAATTACTGACCCATTGTCCGAATTAACAGGTTTTTTGTTGGGTTCAGGGGAAATAGACTTTCAGGGTAATGTATTCGTAAGTTTTAGGCGGGCACAGCCTGTGAGAAGAGCTATTGAGATTATGGAAATGTTACAGGGCACATATGAAGTTCAGTTTCATAGAAGACGGTCCACCTCTTCACGCCAAACTTATGTGGTAAAAAGTCATCTTCCTAAAGAAGTTTTTGGCTCAGTTTCTTGTTTGGTCACTGGTAATCTTAACTGGCATGTCATAAGGGGCATAATGTTAAGTACTGGTTATCTGTCCGATCTTAACCCGTGGTACCACGCTACTTTGGATGTGGAAGTCCTTGAACAGGCTCGAAGGGTGGAACAATGGCTTTCGAAACGTGTGGGAAGAGTTTATCTCCTTACTAAACAGAGTACTAACACTATTCATTTGAGATCTTTTGAAGCGCTTTACAGGTTTGTTGACGGCTTAGGTGCTGTGAAAACCAGAGAAGAGATATATGCACACCATTTTATGCGGGAGAAGAAAATCTCGGCTCAACGGTTGGCGAACTGCGACAACGCTAACCTGAAACGTCAAGTAACAAAGTATGAATACCACAAGAAGCTCTTTGAAACCGGTGATTTGACCAAGCTCACTGACGTTGAGTTTTCTATTCTGAAGCTTCGTGCTGAACACCCAGAATTCTCCTATGGAGACATTGCTGAAAAGCTTGGTGTGTCCAAGAGCAAAGTGGCTCGAACCTTAAGGAAGATTGAGGAAAAGCTAAGTGGCTAGTAGGGGTAAGGGAAAGCAGAAGCCAAAGGCGAAACAACGTCTCACTTTGAAAGGGAAACAAACGCTCAGGCCTTACCTTTCCGAGGGACTTGAACTTCCTTTTACGGAATTCTTAGTACGTTATGGTGACTTTGGTCCCGAAGAGTTAGTTGAGGAGAATATTTCTTCAAGACAGGGTGAGACAATCGATTGGGATATGGTAGAAGCACAAGTTGACATGCTATTTGATGACGAAGAACTCAACATCGCAAATGAATTACTCGGTTCGCTGGATCACCTCGGTTACCTAGGCATTGACCTAAGCGACCTAGCTAAGCAGCTTAAAGTGAACGAAGAATATGTAGATCAGGTTAGAAAGAAACTGATGAGAGAAGTAGAGCCATTTGGACTCGGTTCAGTAAGCCAACGAGAATTTAAGCAACTGCTAAAGGAGTTGAACCTGGATTCGCGTGATCATCCTATCGACTTACCAGAGGAGCGACTTAGAGTTACTACTCCTGATTTTGCTTTAGAACTTGTTGATGGCAAGCTCGAAGTTAATGTTAGTGAAAAATATGAATATCTCATACAGAATACACAAGGTATTCCCAGAATGGTTGCTGAATACAGAAAAGACTTAATAATGAGGCTTGCTAACTTCCTTGTGCAGCATTGCGGAGAGAAGATTCTTGAGCATAAACCTTGCTTTGTGACACTTGATCATGCGGCTCAAGAGCTAGGGGTTTCCAAATCCACAGTATCGCGTTTAGTGAGAAGTAAGGCATTTACTTTTGGAGGCAGAGTCTATCCCGTGGAACACTTCTTTGGCAGAAGTGTGAAGGGCGTACCACAGGAAGAACTCATGCTGGAAATAATTGACATATTAAAATCAATGCCCACTGCTACTGATGCACAGGTGTCCCAACTTCTAAGGCTTCGTAGAGGATGGAAGTTTTCTCGGCGTACGGTGAATAAATACAGACACATGGTTGCGGAATATTTACAGGATTAAAAAGAAGAATCGCATAAAAGTAGCTTAACTCATGTTTTTGTGATTTATAATACGATTTACTATGGAGGTGACAGAAATGGCAAAAGTTGGTATAAACGGTTTCGGGCGTATCGGTAGGCAAGTATTTAAGTCCTTATTCGAAAGGTATCCTGAAATTGAAGTAGTAGCAGTCAATGACATCACAGATACGAAGACATTGGCTTTCCTGCTTAAGTACGACTCCACATATGGCCAGTTCAATGCAGAAATTGGCTACGATACTGACCATATAACAGTGGACGGGCATCAAATAAAGGTATTTGCTGAGAAGGATCCTGCTAACATACCATGGAAGGATCTGGGCGTTGAAGTGGTTATCGAATCCACAGGATTGTTCACTAAGGCAGAGAAAGCTAGAGTTCACATTGATGCAGGTGGAGCCAAAAAAGTGATTATATCGGCGCCTGCAGAGGGAGAAGATATTACCATAGTACTGGGGGTAAATGAAGACAAGTACGATCCGGCAAAGCACAACATCATAAGCAACGCGTCATGCACTACCAACAGTTTGGCCCCAGTAGCTAAAGTCATAAATGACAAATTCGGCATTGAAAAAGCTCTAATGACAACCGTACACAGTTACACCAACGACCAAAGAATCTTGGATCTTCCTCATAAAGACCTCAGGAGAGCTAGAGCGGCTGCTCTTAATATAATTCCAACTTCAACGGGTGCTGCAAAGGCCATAGGCAGGGTTATTCCCGAACTCAACGGTAAGATGCATGGTATCGCACTAAGGGTGCCAACGCCTACAGTGAGTATTACAGACCTTACAGCTGTTCTTAGCCGTGAAGTTACTACGGAAGAGGTTAATAATGCATTTAAGGAATATGCCGAAGGACGAATGAAAGGGATTTTGGGTTATACAGAAGAGCCGCTTGTCTCCATGGACTTCAAGGGAACAACGTTCTCCACAGTTGTTGATGGACTTAGCACGTTTGTCATCGGTGGCAACCTAGTAAAGGTTTTGGCCTGGTATGACAACGAGTGGGGTTATGCCACCAGATTAGCCGATTTGACGAACTTCGTCATTGAAAGAGGTCTATAAGATGAAGCTAAGAAGCATCCGAGATGCAGAGGTCAGAAATAAGCGCGTCATTGTTCGAGTGGACTTCAATGTACCTTTGGATGCCGAAGGCAACGTGGTAGATGATTTCCGCATAAGAGCGGCTTTGCCTACCATTGAATATCTTGTGGAAAATGGAGCAAAAGTCATCCTCATTTCGCACTTAGGCAGACCTAAAGGAAAAAGAGATAAGAAATACAGCTTGGTGGGTGTTGCAAAAAGACTTGCTGAGCTTCTTCACAAAGAGATTCTTTTTGCTCCTGACGTGGTAGGCGAGGAAGTTGAATTGGCTGTGAACGGCTTAAGATCTGGCGATATTCTGCTCTGCGAGAATGTAAGATTCCACGAAGAAGAAGAAAAGAACGATGCTGAGTTTGCAAAGAATATAGCAAGCTTGGGTGAGATTTTCGTAAACGATGCCTTCTCAGCTAGCCACCGTGCTCATGCCACTGTAGAAGGCATAACTAAGTTCCTTCCATCCTATGCGGGCTTTCTCATGGAAAAAGAAGTTAACTATTTATCCATGCTTACAGAGAATCCCCAGCGGCCCTACTACCTCGTGCTAGGAGGTGCGAAAGTAAGCGACAAAGTGGCACTTTTGCAGAATCTATTACCGAAAGTTGACGGTATGGTCATAGGTGGAGCCATGGTATTCACTTTCTGGAAAGCTCAAGGAAAGGAAATTGGCAAATCGATAGTGGAAGATGATTTGGTCGGATTCGCCAAGGAACTATTGGAGCAGGCTACTACTCAGAACAAAGAAATAGTCCTTGCGAAAGACTTTGTGGTCGCTGATGAAAACAAAGAACACGTGGAAATTAAAGCCATTAGCGATTTCGGGCCAGCTGATATCGGCTACGACATAGGTCCTGAAAGCATCAAAGAGTTTAAGAATGCATTGGTCAAAGCCAGAACAGTCTTTTGGAACGGCCCTTTGGGGCTTTTTGAGGACGCAAAGTTTGCTGAGGGTACAAAGCAAGTAGGCGCATTCCTTGCAGATTTCCCTGGTACCGTGGTAGTGGGCGGTGGAGATACTGCCAATGCTGTTAGGGAGATGGAGCTTTTCGAGAAATTCGCTCATGTGAGCACTGGTGGAGGAGCATCATTGGAATTCCTTGAAGGAAAAGTGCTCCCCGGTATTGCGCCACTTGTAGTGGAGGGTTGATCACTTTGAGATACGTTTTTGGCAACTGGAAGATGAACGGTACCTTGGCTTTTGCCGAGGAGTACGTAAACAAACTTTTGGGAGAAGTGCGGCCTGCGTCAGTGCAGGTCGCACTCTTTCCTCCTTTTACTGCTCTAAGCAGTTTTCAATATCTTGTTAAAGATAGCTTTTTGAAATTCGGTGCTCAAAACATGTATTACGAGGATTCCGGCGCCTTCACAGGAGAAGTGTCACCTGTTATGTTAAAGGAGATTGGTGTGGACTATGTACTCATCGGTCACTCCGAGAGGCGTCACATTTTTCTTGAGAATGATGAGATGCTAATGAAGAAAGTTGAAGCAGCTCACAGGCATGATATACCGGTAGTGTTTTGCGTCGGCGAAACACTTGAGGAAAGGCGCACTGGAGCCACTAAAGATGTTTTGAAGCGTCAACTTATCTTGGTACAGGACATTCTAAGCAGAGGAGACATTGTTGCCTATGAGCCTGTATGGGCCATAGGAACGGGCGTGACCCCGACCATGGACGAAATTAGGGAAAGTATCTCCTGGGTGAAGGAATTATTAAAAGCAGACTTACCTGTTCTTTACGGGGGCAGTGTTAACAAAGGCAATGCTGTTGATATTTCCGAAGTGTCTGGGGTGGATGGAGTTTTGGTAGGTGGAGCTAGCCTAAAAGTTGAAGAATTTGCTATTATAATAAAAGCGTTCGACCAGAATATTTAGCTGCGAGGTGTTTAGCTGATGAAACAAGTGATCATGATTGTGTTAGGAATAGTGTCCTTTGTGCTTTTGCTGCTTATAACCCTACAAGAGCCAAAGGAGGAAGGTTTGGGAGCAATTGGTGGCTCTGCCTCAATGTTTCACGGTGCTTCACCAAGAAGTAAGTTGTTCGACAAACTTATCATAGGTTTTGGTGTTGCCTATGTGCTGCTAGTTATTTTAGCGGTAGTGCTAAAATAGTAGTTGTCAGCAATATGTAACTGGCGAAGCATCAACAAAAAAGAAGTTAATAGCACGCTTGTTTAGTCATGCTGGCTAGGCAATGCGCAAGTAGGAGGTATGGAAATGGATAAAGAGATTAAGCGTAAAATTATTGAAGAGTATGCAACGCATTCTGGAGACACCGGATCACCTGAAGTGCAGGTGGCATTGCTTACGTACAGGATTCAAAACCTGACAGAGCACTTGAAGAAAAACCCGAAGGATGTGCATTCCAGAAGAGGTCTAATTCTCATGGTAAGTAAACGTAGAAAGTTGCTTAACTACCTAAAAGAGAAGTCTCCAGAACGTTACCAGACTTTGATTCAGCGCTTAGGGTTGAGACGTTAGTATGATAGAACGTAAGAAAATAGAAGTTACTGGTACAGTAGCTGGAAAGAAAGTTATTTTCCAATCGGGCTTTTTGGCATTGCAAGCAAACGGGGCTGTCCTAGCTCGTTTTGGGGATACAGTGGCGTTATCCACTGTGTTAATGAGCTCAGAACCCAAATTGGATATAGACTTCTTTCCTCTTACTGTGGATTATGAAGAAAAGTCATATGCTGTGGGAAAGATTCCTGGAGGCTTTTTTAAGAAGGAAGGACGTCCCACTGATATGGAGATACTAAAGGCAAGGCTTATTGACAGATCTATTCGCCCAATGTTTCCTGATGGCATGAGAAACGAAGTTCAAGTGTTAAACATGATTCTTGCCGCCGACATGGAGAATCCGCCTGACATTGTGGCTTTAAACGGAACTGCTGCCGCTCTGGCTGTATCGGATATACCGATTCCGGAGTTAATTGCAGGGGTTAGGGTAGGATATATTGATGGTGAATACGTGCTTAATCCCACTTTTGCTGAAATGAGTGAGAGCCAGCTGGATCTGGTAGTAGCTGGAACCAGAGACAGCATTGTAATGATTGAAGCAGGTGCCGCTGAGGTTGATAAAAGCATTCTTATTGGCGGCTTGAAATTTGCTCAAGAGGGTATTCGCCAAATTATCGATCTGATTGCAGAATTAAAGGAAAAAGTTGGACGACCTAAAGCAGAAATTACCGTGGTATCATTCCCGCAAGAGCAATTGGATTTCATGCGAAATCATGAAGACAGGTTTAGGGCGGCACTCATTACCCCTATAAAGCAAGAACGCGAAAGGGCTGTGAGTGAACTAAAGAAAGCGCTTTTCCAGGAAATGCTGGAAGTATTCCCCGATTTGGACGAAGCCATGTTTAATCTCATGTTTGGTGAGGTTGAAAAGGAAGTTGTGCGAGCCTATATGAAATCCACAAGAAAACGGGTGGATGGAAGGGCTTTTGATGAAATAAGGCCTTTGTACGCCGAAAGTAGTGTGCTACCCAAGGTTCATGGGTCAGGCCTGTTTATTAGGGGGCAGACTCAGGTTCTTTCAACAGTGACGCTTGGAAGCTTCAGCGACGTACAGTTCATTGATGCCATTGGTTTGGAAGAGTTCAAGCGGTTCATGCACCAATACGATTTTCCGCCGTTTAGCACTGGTGAGGTAAAACCACGCCGTGGTCCTTCAAGGAGAGAAATAGGTCACGGTGCTCTGGTAGAGAGAGCTCTTTCTTACCTTATTCCCTCTGAGGAGGTATTTCCATATACCATAAGGGTGGTTAGTGAGGTACTTGAAAGTAATGGCTCTACCTCTATGGCAAGCACGTGCGCTAGTTCCATTGCGCTTATGAGTGCTGGCGTCCCCATGGCTCGGCATGTGGGTGGTATTGCCATGGGTTTGATAGAATACAACGACGAGAACGTCGTGCTAACGGATATCCAAGGTCTTGAGGACCATCTGGGTGATATGGACTTTAAAGTAGCTGGAACCCGAGAGGGTATAACCGCTTTGCAGCTTGATGTAAAAGTTAAAGGCATAAGTGTCGAGACACTGGATAAGGCCATTGATCAAGCAGAAGTAGCTAGAAGTAAGATATTGGATGTGCTTTACGATGCCATACCCTCACCTAGACCATTGTCTGAGACAGCTCCTAGAATTGTTAAGATAGAAATACCTGTGGACAAGATTGGTGAAGTCATTGGCCCCGGCGGTAGAAATGTAAAAAGGATTACGCAGGAAACGGGTGCTACCATTGACATAAGGGAAGATGGCGTTGCTTTTGTCAAAGGCTTGACAGACGAATCGGTCAATATGGCAAAGCAGCAGGTGGAAATGATAGTTAAAGATCCCGAAGTGGGTGAAGAACTTACCGCTCGGGTGGTACGTGTTACCCCGTCCTATGCCATAGTGGAGATAGCTCCTGGCAAAACGGGCTTGCTTCATGTATCTGAGGTATCGGAGACACGTATAAGGTCTTTAGAGGACGTTTTGTCTGTTGGTCAGACCATAAAGGTTTGGGTAAAAGAGAAAGATGGAGAAGGACGTCTGAGGTTCTCGGCAAAGGAGAAGAAGAGCGAGGCACATTAGCAGGAACAGTTGATGAACCAGGAATTGTGGAAAGAACTAGAACAATTTGCTTTGAACTGCAAGGCTTGCGAACTTTGTAAAACGAGAAGAAATGTAGTATTCGGTTCAGGTGACCCTAACTCAAGGTTGTGGCTAGTAGGGGAGGCGCCTGGATCGAATGAAGATGAGCAAGGATTACCTTTTGTAGGTCAAGCTGGAGCCATCTTGGACACGTTTCTAGAAAAGAATGGGTTCAAGAGGCACAGCTTGTTTATCACAAATGTTATAAAGTGTAGACCTCCAAACAATGCAGATCCCACAGAAGACCAAAAGAGCAATTGCTTTCCAATTTTAGCAGCGCAGCTTGCCATTGGTAAGCCAAAATACATTTTGGCACTGGGAAGGCATGCTGCCGAGGCATTTGTTCCAAAACCTTTTAGGAGTATTAAGGAAATTAGGGGTCAAGTTGTTTTGTCAGGTGAAACTAAAGTTGTGGTGACATATCATCCTGCTGCTGTTCTTAGAAATCCTCGACTTGGTGAGATTGTTGAGCACGACATACAAATGATGTCAAGATTAATTGCTGGAGAGTGAATATGATAAGGTTTTATGCGCTTGGTGGTTTAGGAGAGATTGGAAAGAATCTATATGTATTGGAAAAAGATGGGAAGATTTTGGTACTCGATTGTGGTCTAAAGTTTTCTGATGTGCCCGGTGTGGACTTTTTGTTACCAGATTTTTCTTACCTTGAGAAAAGGTCGAAAGACATACTTGGCCTTTTTTTAAGTCACGGGCATGAAGATCACATAGGAGGAGTACCTTTTTTCCTTCAAAAGGTGAAAGTGCCCGTGTTTGGCTCAAGGCTTAGTTTGGAACTAGTCAAGGCTAACTTAGGATCTAGGGCTGCCGAGTATGAATTTGTTGAAGTTAAGGCAGGAGAGTCGCAAAAGCTGGGCCCCTTCAAACTCGATTTCGTGGAAATGAGGCACTCTATTCCAGAAGCGCTGGGGTTGTACGTGGAAACAGATGAAGCTAACATTTTCTTCACTGGAGATTACAAAATTGAGGTCGCTCCTGTTTCGGGTAAGCCCACAGACTTCAAGGCTTTAGCAAGTATTGGAGAAAGAGGCGTAGATTTCTTGCTTGCTGATTCCACTAATGCTGAACCTGCCATGATGTGGAATGGCGGCGCAAGCGCTGGAGATTGCCTAACAGAACAACAGGTCTACGAGCTACTTGCAAAGGAAATCAGTGAGTCCAGTGGACGAGTCATTGTAAGCACGTTTGCTTCGCACATTGACCGTATTCAGCAAATACTAAAAATAGCAGAAAAGGAAGAGCGAAGCGTCGCTATTGAAGGTCGTAGCTTGATTAGAAATCTGAAAATTGCTGAGAAGTTGGGATATTTGGACGGACTGGGCCACCGCATAGTGACGTCCCAGACGCTGGAGTCCTTACCCAGGGAGAAGCAAATGATTATAGCTAGTGGTAGTCAGGGAGAGCCTCTGTCGGCGTTAGTCAGGATTTCTTCAGGTATTCACAAGCGAGTCAGATTAGAAAGAGGCGACAAGGTAATCATAGCTGCATATCCCATTCCCGGTAATGAGCGGGCGGTGACTGATGTAATCAATAGTTTGCTTTACAAAGGTGCTGAGGTCCGTTTCATCCACAGCTCAGGGCACCCTTGCACTGGGAAGGACCATCAGCTCATAATGCTGAATTTGATTAAACCAAAGTATTTAGTGCCCATTCATGGTGAATGGCAGCACTTGGTTGGCCACGCTGAGATAGGAAAGCGAGCTGGACTCCCTGGTGAAAATATTTTCCTTTTGGAAAATGGAGATGTGCTCGTCTACGAAAAAGAAAAAGGCCAGCCTCGAGTCAAGAAACACGGCATTGAAAATGTGGGAGCTCTGATTGTGGACGGCATACTTAGTAAGGTTGAGGCTGCTGTAGCAATAAAGGAAAGGATGAAAATAGGTTCTGAGGGCGTCGTTATTGTGGAGGCAATCTTTGACGAAAAGCAAAGCGCTTGGTTGGTCGACACCGTGATGTTGGGTGTGGTCACGGATTCCTCCCAGAGTAGTGTTAGTCAGACTCTCAATGGTCTTATTGCACGCATGCTAAACGAGAATACTGCCTCAGATCAGAAAGAAATCGAACAGAGCATTGCTTCCACAGTAAAAGATTATCTAAAAAGCATGAACCAATACCCTGAGGTTGTAGTTAGACTGAACTCGATTTAAGAAGTTTACATTTGGGCTGTTAGTTTTTGAAGTTTCAATGAAAACAAGGGGGTGAGTGTGATGCTTAAGGGGTTTAAAGCTTTTCTGTCTAGGGGCAATGTATTGGATTTGGCTATCGCAGTCATCATAGGAGCCGCTTTCAACAGTGTAGTCAAATCTCTTGTGGAGGACATCTTTACACCTTTGTTGGGAATGTTGGGTGGTCTGCCCGATTTTAGCAGCTGGAAAGTTGGGCCGTTGATGCTTGGCTCCTTTGTTAACAGCCTTCTTTCGTTTTTGTTTACCGCCGCAGTAATTTATTTTGTGCTGGTGGCGCCAGCTGAAGCCTTGAAAAATGCTGCGAAAGAAAAACAAAGAGCTGAAACTTTGGACAAAGCTACAGAGACGCCACCTGAAGAAATCCAGTTACTTCGACGCATTGTGGAACTGCTTGAAAAGAAATGAGGTTCGCTAGAGCACTTCCATAGAAACTAATCTCGTTTTGGAATGACGCAGATGAATTTCCACACGCTGTTTCCTGTATTTTCATAGCCATGTATGATATCGGGTGCCACATAGAGAGCATCTCCTGGCTGTACGTCAATTGGCTCCTCACCAACAGTAATCCTTCCCTGTCCTTCCAATGTATATATCTCGTGCTCCCATGAATGCCTATGCGGATACATTTTTGCACCTACTGGGAACTCGAATAAGCGCATCTCAAAATGGGGTACGCCAATGTCTTTATGAAGTAGCCACCGTATGGTGACACCCCCCTCTGTTCCAGCCACTTCTTCTGGTTCCACATCTCTGTAATTCACTTTGTAATGTGTTGACATTTAGGTTTCACCTCCGTTACTCCTATTCTAACATTCATGCTGTGATATAATAAGTAAGCTGAGAGCAAGCACGCTCCGTGTTGCCATGGTTCCCACATGCTCTATTTGCATGGGTGCAGGAGCGGAAGACTAAAAACCATATGGAGGTGTTTTTGTGGCAGTAGTAACTTTGAAGCAACTATTAGAGGCTGGTGTGCACTTTGGCCACCAGACGAGACGCTGGAATCCGAAAATGAAGCCTTTCATCTACGCGGAAAGGAACGGTATTTACATTATCGATTTACAGAAGACTTATGAGCAATTGGAAGCTGCTTACTCGTTTGTTAGAGATGCCAGCAAGGAAGGTAAAACAGTGCTCTTCGTTGGGACGAAGAGACAGGCTCAAGAACCCATTCGTGAAGAGGCTGAAAGAGCTGGGATGCCTTATGTAAATCAACGCTGGATAGGTGGATTCCTGACAAATTTCAGGACTATTAGGACGCGTATAAAGAAGTATAAAGAGCTTTTAGCTTTGAGAGAACAGGGATACATTGAATCCTTGGACTACAAAGAACAGAAGAGAGTCATGAGAGAATTGGAGAAACTTGATAAATACTACTCCGGGGTAAAAGATATGGATACCCTGCCGGATATTCTTTTTGTAGTAGATACCAAGAAGGAAGAGGCTGCCATAAGGGAAGCTAAGAAAATAGGTATACCTGTAGTGGCAATGATAGATACTAACTGTGATCCTGATTTGGTTGACTACCCCATACCTGCCAATGATGATGCTGTTAGAGCTATCAAACTTATCACTTCAAAAATTGCCGATGCCATCTTAGAAGGTCGCGAAGGACGTCAGGGCATTGTGAGTTCGGAAGGGCAGCAGGCTAGCATGGAAGAGATTGCAGAAGAGCTGGAAGCTATCGATGAGACCGAGAAATACTTGGATCTCATTGATGAAGAGAAGGAGGAAGAATAACATGGAGATATCTGCATCACTGGTTAAACAGCTAAGAGACGAAACTGGCGCAGGGTTCATGGAATGCAAAAAGGCCTTGGAAGAGACTGGTGGAGACCTAGAAAAGGCAAAGCTTGTTTTGAAGGAGAAAGGATTGGCTCGCGCAGAAAAGAAGATAGGTCGAGCTGCTTCTCAAGGACTCATTCACGCCTACATTCACGGTGAGGGAAAACTAGGTGTATTGGTGGAAGTCAACTGTGAGACAGACTTTGTTGCCCGAACGGATGACTTTAAGGAGCTGGTGCACGAAATTGCTTTGCAGATTGCAGGTATGGCACCAGAGTATGTAGCCGTGGAAGATGTTCCTGAAGAAGTCATTGAACAGGAAAAGGAAATTTATAGAAAACAGGCGGAAAATGAGGGAAAACCTGCAGAGATAATTGATAAAATTGTTGAGGGCAAGCTGCAGAACTTTTACAAATCCAAAGTACTGCTTGAGCAGCCTTATGTAAGGGATGACTCAAAAACAATTAAGGATCTGATCAAGGAAAAAATAGCCCTTTTAGGAGAGAACATCGTAGTCCGCAGGTTCGTCAGGTGGACGTTGGGCGAGTGATGGCCTTGCAGCCGTTTAAAAGGTTGCTAGTGAAATTAAGTGGTGAGTTACTAAGCGGAGAAAATGGTGTTTTCTCCGCTTCTTATTTAAACGAGCTATCTGAAGCTGTTCTACGCCTAAGGAATGAAGGTAAGCAGATTGCATTTGTGGTTGGCGGAGGGAACATTTGGAGAGGTAGAGATGCTGACCTACTTGGTATAAACGGAACTGACGCTGACTATATCGGCATGCTTTCTACGGCAGTCAATGGCCTCATGCTTAAGAGCTGTTTTGAATCCAGAGGGCTAAAAGCGGAGCTCGTTTCCAGTTTTCTAATAGAAGGGACTGCCTATAGGCGCCATCCTTCGGAAATCAGAAACCTTCTGGAAAATCAAGTCACCGTAATATTCGTTGGCGGTACGGGAATGCCGCATTTGACCACTGACACTTTGGCGGCCATCCGTGCCGTTGAAATATCAGCTGATTTGCTGGTAAAGTTAACGAAAGTAGATGGCGTGTATGATAAGGATCCGATCAAGTACGTGGATGCTTGTAAATATGATGTGCTTACGTTTGATGAAGCAGTACAGAAGAGTCTAGGTGTCATGGACTTGGCAGCTTTTGCACTACTTAGAGATAAGAACATTCCTGTGGCTGTTATAAAGGGCACCGACCCTATGGAATTAATTGCATTCCTGCATGACCCTAGCAAAGGCACGCTAGTCGTACCTAATTTAGAGGAGGTGCATGGGGAGTGAAGGAGCATGAGATCACTCGGCAAGCAAGGGAGCATTTTCAAAAGACCATCAACACTATGAGCGATCAGTTAAGTACGGTTCGCGCTTCCAGGGTAAGCCCTGCCATCTTGGAACCGGTGACTGTGGAGTATGAAGGGGCAAAATACAAGTTAAGTGAACTCGCCATGGTAGTGGCTCAGGATGCCAGGACACTGATTATTGAACCATGGGATGTTTCCATGATCCCAGCCATATCTCGCTCGTTGCAAAAGGCGAACGTGGGTGCTAACCCAAGCGATGATGGTAAGAGGATAAAGTTGGTGTTTCCGAGCTTGTCTCAAGAGAGAAGAGAAGAGCTAGCGCGGTTAGTTGACAAGTATCTCGAAGAGGCACGAATCGCCTTGCGAAACATAAGGCGAGAATACATCGACGAAGTGAAATCGAAGGAAAAGAAAAAAGAACTTTCAGAAGATGAAAGTAGGCGTATCCAGAACGAATTACAGAAGGCATTTGAAGAGTACGAAAAACAGATGGAGCAGATTTGTCAGAGAAAACGAAAAGAAATCATGGAAGAGTGACATTTATTGCAAAGAACGCAAGTGTTTAAAGAAATTGTCTTCCGAACACTATGGGGCATATTGGTTGTTGGAACCGTACTTGTAAGCTGCCTGTGGCGAGAGAGTTATTTGTTGCTTAGTATAGGGATAGGAGTTCTTTCTAGTTTAGAGCTCGCTGCCATGTACAAAGAACCTTGGTGGAGTGTTGTTCCTTTGTCTGCTGTTGTCTATGTTGTTACATTGCTGCGGGGCATCGATAGTGGACTAATCGTGGCCCTGGTGCTTACGGTTTTAACCACGCTAAAACTGAACCCAAATCAGTCCAAAGATAGGTTTTCAGTCTTAGTTAGGCTTTTTGCTTGTTACATCGGATTAAGTGCGGGCTCGTTTCCCACGCTTCAGATTCAGCTTGGATCTGTTGAACCATTGATTGTGTTCTGGTTGGCTATTTGGATTTTTGATTCCACAGCCTATCTATGGGGCAGGTTCTTAGGGCAAGAAAAATTCGCACCATTCATAAGCCCTGGCAAAAACTTGGAAGGTTTTGTTTTCGGCTACATAACCACCGTGCTTGGCTGTGTATTGCTTAGTGTTTGGCTAAGGGAACCACTATTTAACGTTTTTGGCATCGTAATACCTTTAGCCGGAATCAGTGGAGATCTGCTGGAATCTTGGGCAAAAAGGGTGGTCGGAGTTAAAGACTCTGGTAAACTGATTCCTTACCATGGCGGTGTGTGGGATCGCTTTGATAGCTCCTTATTGGCCTCTTTGGCTGTTTTGGTGACAGTAAAATGGCTTTGAAAGTAGCTGTTATTGGAGCCACAGGCTCTGTTGGCAAGCAAACATTGGAAGTAATCGATAGGTTTCCTGATAAGTTTGTGCCGACCTTGCTAGTGGGCGGTAAGAACGTCGAACTTTTGCAGATTTTGGGAAAGAAATATGGTTGTTCAGTCTTCAGTCCATGGCTTCATGGTCCTGCAGAATTACCATTGGACAAATTAGAGAGTTCAGACATTATGGTCTACGCTGCATCTACGGTGGATTATTTAAACTACATGAGCCATTTCTTGGGCTTGGGGAAGCCTGTGTGCCTTTCAACAAAAGAAATCATAGTAGAGGCTTGGCCATTAATTGAAAGCTTTAGTGGATTGATAAGACCAGTGGATTCTGAGCACAGTGCTCTATGGCGCATAGGGGCAAAAGAACCTGGTGTCAAGAGCATTTATGTAGTTGGATCAGGAGGTTCATTACGTGACAGGAAGAGGGAAGAGATAGAAAACGCAACCTTGGATCAGGTGCTCAGTCATCCTGTGTGGAATATGGGACCCAAGGTCACGTTCGATTCTGCTTTTCTCATTAACAAATCCATGGAGGTTATCGAAGCGTCTCACCTGTTCAACTTGAGGGGCGAACAAATTAGCATTGTCATAGAAAGGACTGGATCTATTCATGCTTTAGTAGACTTCGTGGATGGCTCACGAAACGTCTTTTTTTCAAAGCCGACCATGCTAATCCCTATTGCTTACGCTTTATCATACCCAAGTATTCTCCCCCTTGATGAGGAGACAGTAAGGCAGCCCGGCGATGCCCTTGGTTACCGACTAGATAAGCCTGACTTTGACAGGTTCCCTTGGGGCAAGTTAGGCCACTATGCTTTAGAACTTGGGTATACGTCCAGGATGGCGTTTTCTGTGGCTGATGAAATTGCTTTTGAGTGTTTCAAAGACAAGATTATGAAACCTTCTGATATATATGATTTCTTAGTCAAAGCCATAGAAGATTACAGAGCAATATCTTACCCCGAGTCTATAACTGAATATTTCTCATTACGCCATGATATGATTGAAAAAATGTGGAAGGAGGTTCGAGCTATTTGAGTGCTTTATACGTAGTACTGGCAATTATTGCTTTGTCAGTGCTTATGATTTTCCACGAGTACGGCCATTACTTAGCAGCCAAGAGGCTACACTACCCAGTGACGGCTTTTGGTATAGGCTTCGGCCCAAACATCATAAAGAAACAGATCGGTGAAACCGAATTTCGTGTAGGCATACTTCTCTTTGGAGCCTATGTAGAAGTTCCTGCCATGGATGGTGAAGGAAACGAAACTATAAAACCACTTCATAAAGTTGCCATTGCCCTAGCCGGTCCGCTGATGAACTTCATACTAGCTTTCTTAGTTGTGTTTGTTGTTCTTGTGAGTGGCAACCCCTTGGAGCCAAGCGCAGTTGTGGGCTCTATTGTTCCTAACTCTTCAGCTGCTGAAGTGCTGCAGGTTGGTGACAAGATTCTTCAAGTGGATGGTAAGTCTATTAATAGCTTTGAGGATTTTCAGCGTATAGTGGCTAGTAAGAAAGTTGGGGATGAAGTTTCACTAGTCATAGAGCGAGACGACAATCAACTTACTGTTGAAGTGGAGGTAAGGGAACTTAGCTATGAAGGGGAAACTTTCGTGGGTGTTGGAATTTCAGGAGCTCCAACTAAGTATTCTCCTTTAGCTGCTTTAGGAAAGTCTTTTCAAGAACTTTGGACCATGATAAAGGAGCTCTGGAAGGCTTTAGTACTGATAATCTCCAGACCGAAGAATGTGGAAGTGATGGGAATAATTGGCATAACTGCTACCATGGCAAGTTTTGCCAAGGCTAATCTTATGTTGTTCCTTTACCTGGTAGCGTTTATAAGTGCTAACTTAGGGTTTATAAACTTGGTTCCATTTCCGGCTCTTGACGGGAGTTTGATTTTAGTTGGTCTTATTGAGAGTGCTATAAGAAGACCATTACCCAAAAGCTGGGTAAACACGGTGAACATAATTGGTTTTGTGTGCTTGATGGGTTTGATGATCTATGTATCGCTACTTGATATAGGGAGGCTTATGGGATTCTAAGAAAATGGACGTGCAAAGACGAAAGACTAAGGCAGTAAGTGTAGGTAACCTTGTAATCGGTGGCGGAGCCCCTGTAGTAGTACAAACCATGCTTAAAACGAACATAATCGATCTAAATGCTGCATTAGAAGAGCTTAGGCAGGACGTTGCTGCTGGAGCTCAACTAATCCGTTTTGCGGTGCCCGATGAGCGCGCAGCGCGGAACATTGGTATACTTGTAAGACAGAGCCCTGTTCCTTTGGTAGCTGATATACATTTTGACCCAAACTTGGCGCTGATCGCTTTGGAAAGTGGTGTGTCTAAGTTGAGGCTTAATCCAGGGACCATAAAGGATAAGGTGGCCAGACGTGAGATTGTGTTACTCGCGAAAGAGAAGAACATACCCATCCGCATAGGTCTTAACACTGGTAGTTTACCCTTGGAAAGAAGGAGAAACAGCGAAAGCTTGGTAGATTTTGCTGTCCGTGTAATGACGGAGGAAGTAGACATGCTTCGTGAACTTTCTTTTGAAAACATTGTGCTTTCTATAAAAAGTTCGGACCCTGTCGAAAACATCGCCATAAACCGCAAACTTGCACAGTGTTTCGACTATCCTATACATCTTGGGGTCACTGAAGCTGGACAGGGAACAGAAGGTTTGATTTATTCGGTTACAGGCATGGCTCCATTGCTCCTTGAAGGTATTGGGGACACAATCAGGGTTTCCCTGAATGGTCCTTCTGTAGACGAAGTAGAAGCGGCGTACCACCTTTTAAGGGCTTGTGGTGTTCTGAAGAGGGGAGTCCATGTGGTAGCCTGTCCGACCTGCGGTCGCTTGGAAAGAAAAACTTGGGATGTAGTAGCCAACTTGAGGGAGAGATTGAAGGATGTTGAGGAGCCTTTAGTCATAGCGGTGATGGGATGCATGGTGAACGGACCGCAAGAGGCTTCTCGTGCTGATATTGGTGTGGCTTTGGGTAAAGTCGGTGCTGTTCTTTTTAAAAAGGGACAAGTGGTGCGAGTAATAAAACCCAATGAAGATATTGCAGAAGTGATATTGTCTGAGTTAAAAACTGGGGAGGTCGAAAAAAAATTATGAGGGCTAGTAAGTTTTTTTACAAGACGCTCAGAGAAGATCCTAAGGATGCGGAAGCTACTTCTCACAAGCTTCTTATTAGGGCTTCCATGATAAAACAAATCGCATCAGGTGTATACGCATTTTTACCTTTTGGCCACAAGGTTCTTAAGAAAATTGAGACTGTGGTTCGAGAAGAAATGGACAGAATTGGTGGCCAAGAGATGACCATGTCCATCATGATGCCGGCAGAAATGTGGAAGAAAACTGGACGATGGGAGCTCTACGGTGACGACATGATTAAGTTTAAAGATAGAAAAGAACAAGATTTTTGTTTAGGACCTACTCATGAGGAACAGATTACTACCTTGGCTGGGCAACTGATTTCCTCCTACAAACAACTTCCTCAGCTGGTTTATCAAATTCAGACAAAATTTCGTGACGAGCCTCGTCCACGATTTGGCCTTATAAGACTTAGAGAATTTGTAATGAAGGATGCTTATTCGTTCCATGACAGCGAGGAAAGTCTTAAAACAACCTATGACCAAGTTTTGAACGCCTATAAGAGAATACTTGAACGAATTGGGCTTAACTATGAAGTTGTAGCTGCAGATCCGGGCCAAATTGGTGGAACCCTTTCGCACGAGTTCATTGTTCCAGCTGAAGTAGGTGAAAGTACTGTGTTCAAGTGTGATAGCTGCGGTTACGTTGCAACTTCCGAAGTAGCCACTTCTGTTTTGCCAGCTCCGGCCTTCTTGGAAAAACCTGCTTTAGAAAAGGTTCACACGCCTGACACTTCTTCCATTGAAGATGTAGCAGAATTTCTGCAACTGTCCAAAGAACGAATCATAAAAGCGGTCATGGTCATTGGCGATAGTCGTCCTTATATGATCTTGGTTCGTGGTGACAGAGAACTAGATGAATCGAAAATGAATAGACGTTTTACACAGTGGCGTATGATGACCGATGAGGAAATTCTCTCCATGGGCTTTATCCCAGGTTTTGTGGGTCCCAGAGAAGGCATAAATGAAATTACCATTCTTAAAGATAAGTCACTGGAGTCATTGGACTGGGGTGTTATCGGAGCCAATGAACGTGATTATCACATTGTTGGCGTGGAAGTATCAGAGTTGCCCTTCCATGAAATTGTTGATCTAGCGGAAGTGGCTGAGGGAGATTTGTGCCCTCAGTGCGGTAGTCCTCTTCGGAGCTTTACAGGTTTGGAAGTAGGCCACATCTTCAGACTAGGCACCCGTTATTCCGAGCCCCTGGAAGCTTTCTATCATTCCGAAGATGGTGAGAGGAAGCCCTTTATTATGGGTTGCTACGGAATCGGTGTTACACGTTTGGTTAGTGCAGTCATAGAACAGCATCATGATGATTTTGGAATTGTATGGCCTTGGTCAGTAGCGCCGTACCACGTGGTCATAATCCCCATAGGAGATGTGGAAGCACAAGTTCAAGAGCTGGAAAATACTCTGTCCTCAGCTGGATTAGATGTCTTTGTTGACGACAGAGACGAACGGCCCGGTGTTAAATTCGTAGATGCCGATCTTATCGGCTTCCCTGTTCGCCTTGTTGTAAACGCGAAAAAAGAAGGCAAAGTGGAGATTAAGTTCAGGAAAACTGGAGAGACTCTGTTGGTCGGGCAAGAAGATGTCTTGGACACGGTTTTGAGAGGTGCAGTCAACCTGTGAGAACAGACAGCTTCTTAGTAATAATTCCAGCTTTCAATGAAGAGAAGAACATTGGCAGAGTACTAAAGCCTTTAAGAGAAGAGAATTTACCCGTATTGGTAGTAGATGATGGTTCTACTGATAGAACAGCATGGGTTGCATCTGATGAGAGGGTTTTGTTAATTGTATTTCCACGCAATCGCGGTAAAAGTGCCGCTGTGAAGGAAGCCTTGAGGTTCAATGTGGACAAAGTAGTCCTTTTGGACGCCGACTTAACAGGGTTAACTCGTAACCATGCACTGCAAATAAAACAGTGGATTAGCACTTACAATTGCGCCAGAATTATTCTAAAGGGTGGTAGGGCGGCCACTACATGGTCGCATATGATTAGCCCTGTATTAGCCGGTCAGCGTATTTTGCCTATGGCGGTGCTTAGGAAATTTTATGAGAGTTCAAGCGTTACTGGTTTTCAGCTGGAGGTTGCACTGGAAGATTTTTTGAAGAAGGAAGGAATAAGACAAGAGGAACTTGTTTTGGAAGGCGTAGGCCAAATCATGAAAGAAGAGAAGCGAGGGTTTTGGCCGGGGTTAAAAGCACGCCTTAGAATGTATCTGGACATTTTGGCTTATAAACTTAGAGGGAGACCCACCATATAACACATCGGTTGGGTCTCCCTGTTTTTCTCATTGATTGGTTAATTGCCTCTTTTTACCTTTTACTCCCTGGGTTCGATGATAAACTTGATAGCAGTTCTGTCTTCTTCTCCAATCTTTACATCGGTAAATCCTGGAATGCAAACAATGTCGATACCGTTTGGAGCTAGAAAACCTCTTGCAATAGCGATTGCCTTTGTGGCCTGGTTTACTGCACCGGCCCCAATAGCCTGTAATTCTGCTTCTCCGTGCTTTCTAATTACTTCCGCAAGCGCACCAGCGGCTTTCTTCGGATCAGTCTTCGCCGAAATCTTCAGTACTTCCATGCTAGAACCCTCCTTGTATCAAAGGTTATTCTAATTATACCCCATTAGAGATTATTTCAAACTTACCCTTTGCGCTTCTTGTAAGCTTGAGGAGCCCACCATGGTTCGTCCCACATTTCGGCGGCAGAACCGCCCCATGGGGCAGACACCAAGGAGGTAAACACGCCCAAACTTCCACCAATTACTGCCCCAACGACACCCAGTATGTGGGAGCCAACCCAAGCTAAGAAAATGGCTGCACCCAGTACTTGGAAAAGTTTTGGCATAGTTTGTTTTCTTATCCTCACTGTAAGAATAGCTACCAACATGGCAAGTGTCATCACTCCAAGAATAGCTGGAAATGTTATCATGTAAACGAAATCATAAAGTTCCATGACAAGAACCAGCGCTAGTAGCCAGTACGATTTTGATTTTGTTTTTGGAGTCTGGGTGGGGCTGCTAAAGTACTGAACGAACCCACCCCAGAAGAACCAAAAGAGGTAAAGGACAATAAAGGTGATGAATATTGCAGCTACTACTTGCATGTTTCTATTATAACCGAAGCTCTTCAGTGAGGTGATATGAAATCATGAAAATCGGTTGGGACACGTCGCATCTGGAATTCACTATAGCGGACTATTACTACTTTGGGAAGCTTAGTGATCTGCTTTTGAATAGCGGTTTTTTGGTAGATGAAGTTAAGGATTTTGATACTTTAAATCGCTATGATACTATCGTTTTCAACTATCCAGAGAAACCTTTCAATGATGCCGAAGTAAATAAGATAGATAGTTGGGTTAGGCAAGGCAAAGTAGTGATCTTTGCAGGCTACTACAAAAACGAGGACGGAGTTGGGGAGAACATAAACGGGATAACGAAGCATTTCGGTCTTACCTTGAATTTAAGCGAGGCGCTTGACCAGTCTAGCGAAGATCCGTACTTTGTAAACGTTGTAAGCCGAACCGGCCTAAGGGGAGTGTTTCCGTGCACAGATACTGTGTCAGGTGGTGAAGCTATATTGACTTCTAAGGTAGGAAACGTAGGCTGTCAGATCAAACTGGGAATGGGGAAATTGGTCTTACTTGGTAGCTGTGTATTCTGGGATTCTTTTAGTCTTCACTTAGCAGATAACGCAACCATTGCCACGAAGCTCCTAGCAGGCGAAGAAATCTAGTTTGTGTAGTGAAAGGCTTAACGTCTTCTAATATCAAGAGTACTTCCTAATGACGGCTACAACTTTGCCAACAATCTGTACTTCTTCATTAAGGGGAAGAGGCTCGTATTTTGGGTTGTCGGGTTCTAGCCACCAATTACCATATTTGTCCTGTTTCACACGCTTGACAGTAGCCATTTCGTCTATGATTGCGACTATGATGTCGCCGTTGATCCATTCGGCATCAGAGTTAACTATGACAACGTCTCCTTCCAAAATACCTGCTCCCTGCATGGAGTCGCCTTTGACTTTTAGCCCAAACTGATTAGGATTAGCGAAGATATCTTCCATTGAAAGATAACCTTCAAGCTCTTCTACAGCTAGCGTTTTCAAACCTGCCGTTACTTTTCCTATTAAGGGTACTTCCATAGGAAGCACCAGTGAACGATGACCTGAAGTGCGTTTTATGTATCCTTTTTTTTCCAAAGCTTCTAAGTGTTTGGAAACGCCTCTTGGTGAAGATATCCCTAGAATAGTGCACAATTCTCTAACTGTAGGAGGATAATGGTTTTGGGCGATAAATGTTCTTATAGCATCCAATACTTCTTTTTGCCGAGCTGTCAGTTCTTTCATACAACAAAAGTATACCATAAGTACTAACCTTCTTTACAGCAGTATGGCTTTCGTGTATAATTAGTTTTGATTGTGGGGGCGTGGCGGAATGGCAGACGCAGCGGACTTAAAATCCGCTGAGCAAGCGCTCGTGTGGGTTCGACTCCCACCGCCCCCACCAATGGAAGGCAAAGTACCAGTTTCTTATATAGGCGATTTGGTAGAGCGGTTCTACGGAAAACGCCGTCAAGAAGTGTTGATCGATGCTAGCAATCTCACTGACAGTGCAGTGGTAGATTTAGATGCTCCCATGGTGGTTAGTACTGACCCAATAACTGGTGCTGATAACCATGTGGTTACACAGCTAGCAGTCCACATAAATGCAAATGATGTAAGGGTTGCTGGCGGAGAGCCAGTAGCTTTTTTGGCAGTTCTTCTTTTGCCCACCAATTTTCCACAAAAAGACATAGAAGGCATGTTTGAGCATCTTCATGAAGGGTTGGATTACGAGAATGCTCAGTTAGTGGGAGGCCACAGCGAGTTTACATCAGCTGTGACGAAACCTGTAGTAGTTGGCACTATGTTTGGTAAAAGGATTAGAGTACTTGGTAAGGACCTTGTAAGACCTGGGCAGCACGTGTTTTTCGCAGGAACATTGGGCCGGGAGGCTATGATGATTTTAAGGGGTTCCTACGGAGACGACATACTCAAGGTTTCTGTCAAGCCCATCATGGATGTCGCCTTAAATGTTCCCTCATTGGTCTTTGCCCATGATCTGACTGAGGGAGGGCTAGTGGCTGGTCTCTGGGAGCTGACACGGGGAACGTCCCTTGGCATTGAGGCTTCTTTTCCTGAGAGTTATCTGGACCAAGAACTGATTCAGCTTTCCCGCCGGTTCCAGTTTAACCCCTACAAAATAATTTCTTCGGGTTCTGTGCTGCTGGTCTGCGAGAATGAACGTGAAATGAGAGAAAAACTCGAAGAAGAACATCTGCCTTTTGTCTATCTGGGGCAGTTACATAAAAACTCTGTTACGTCTTTGAATGGTGTGCCACTGGGGGATCTTGATCCTGAAGGCCCCGATGAGCTCTGGACTTTGCAGAAGAGAGTATAGCTCCAATACTTCAACACTACACAGTAGCTAATAGCTTGCTTAGAGAAGAAAGCCATTTTAGTGAACGACATTGTATTCTTCCAAGTGTTCAAACGTTTACAAATGTGTATAATTGTGTTAGATACCCTATCTCAAAGGAGGCTTGCCAAAAATGGCTGTAAAAGTAGACAAGGATTTGTGTATTGCTTGTGGAGTATGTATGGCACTGTGCCCAGAGGTATTTCAGGCTGATGCCGAAGGAAAAAGCGAAGTAATCCCAGGTGCAGATGAGAGTCTGCCTTGTGTGGATGAAGCAATTGATTCTTGCTCAACAGGGGCTATCAGCAGGGAATAGTCTACGTATCCTAGTACACTGAGCTGTGGATCGGCTAGTTACTCTTTAAGTCATTGAAAATGTCTATGCTGTGAAACGTTGACAATTTCAAATTTCTTGCTATACTTAAAATACAAGTCAAGAAATTTGTTGAAAGGAGTGAAGTTATGGCTAACACAATTTCTGCAGAGCGACGCATTCGGCTTACGAAGAAAGAAACCGCATACAACAGATACTGGCGTACAACCATGAAGACGTATGTAAAGAGGGCTAAGAAAGCTATCGAAAGTGGTGATCGTGAAGCAGCTGAAGCAGCCGTGCTGAAAGCTCAGAGTGTCATTGACAAGGTGGCAGTAAAAGGCGTTATTCACAAGAACGAAGCTGCCAGGCGTAAATCTCGTCTGATGAAGCTATTCAATCAGAAGTTTCAGTAGTGTTGGAAGCAGTATGTCTTGTATAATGAAGACAGCCTGTAAAAAGGAGGGCTGAGCATGGCTCTAAAAGTTGATAAAGAACTGTGCATAGCCTGCGGGGTATGCATGGCACTGTGCCCGGAAGTTTTCCAAGCAGATGCTGAGGGCAAGAGCGAAGTAATAGAGGGCGCTGATGAGACGCTGCCCTGCGTAGACGAAGCAATAGATTCGTGCCCTACGGGAGCAATTAGTCGGGAATGAGGCTTCGGCCTCATTCCTTTTACTTTTAGAATAAGGATGATTCTATCCGATGGTCTAATCAAGGAGCTTATATCTTACAGGGCATTGGTAATAGAGCCTTTGAGTGAAACACAAATACAACCTTCATCGGTGGATTTAACGCTGGGGAGTACATTTCTTGCCATTGACAATATTAACGTACCGTTCTTAGATCCAAAGAGAAAAGAAACAATTAAATATAGGGAGATTCACATAGAAAAGGGTGGCCAATTAATCCTTCAACCTGGCTTTTTTTTGCTAGGAACAACTACAGAGCGCCTCATGTTACCCAACTTTCTCGTAGCTCGAGTCGAAGGAAGATCCTCCTTGGGACGTATGGGCATTCTTATACATGCCACTGCTGGTTATGTTGACCCAGGATTTTGTGGTCAGATTACGTTAGAAATATCAAATGTGAATAACATACCAGTAGCTCTTTATCCAGGAATGAGAATATGCCAAGTAAGTTTTGAGTTGCTTTTTGAGAACTGTGTGATCCCATACGGGCTCAAAGGGAAGTATCAAGGACAAGAAGGTCCAGAAGGGACAAGAATTTTCTTGGATTTCTTAAAGGAGTGATGTGTAGTGCATAGTGCTATTGTACTAGGGGGTGGAGTTGGAAAAAGGTTTAATTCCAAGGTGCCCAAGATAATGCATACACTAGGGGAAAAACCTATTATCTATCACCTTTGGGACACGCTGCAAACAGTAGATGGTATCGAAGAGGTTATATTGGTAACTTCTCCTCAAATTGCCGAGTTACTACCTGATAATGCAAATGTGGTGATCCAGGATGAGCCCTTAGGAACGGCGCATGCTGCGTTCTTGGGAGCCTCCGTTGCCAAGAATGAGAATGTCATTATTGTCAACGCAGACATCCCCCTTGTTAGAAAGGAAACATTTTCGACAATGGTGGAATCTTCTTATTCAAGATTGATAGCAGTTACTCGGTTTCCCTTTGAAAGCGATTTTGGAAGAGTTCGATTTGTAGACGGTCTTTTGCGTCAAATAGTAGAAGTATCTGATTTACGAGATCGGCGCGAAAAAGAAATACCTTTTGTCAATACGGGGGTCTATAAGGCAAGAAAAGAAGACATAGTGAATGGTTTTCCGCTTCTTGGCAAGTCCAATGCAAAGAAAGAATATTACATCACGGATTTGTTCAATTTGTTAGCTGAGGATAAAGGAGTACATGTGCTTTTGTTTGAAGATTGGTCACAGTTCTTGGGTATCAATACTAGACAGGATTTGGCAAGAGTCTTGCATGTTTATAAGCAAAGGCTTCTGGAAAGAATTATGGAAGCGGCCACTATTGTGGACCCTGAGAGCACCTATGTGGGTGAAAACGTAAAGGTAGGAAAAGATACAATTATCCTTCCGAATACCACATTACTTGGTTCGACTGAAATTGGCGAAGATTGTGTAATAGGGCCGAATGTGGAAATAAGAGACTGTGTGATTGGGAACAAATGTGAGATAAAGTTTTCCGTGCTAGAAGAAGCAACTTTAGAAGACTCAGTCGTTGTTGGACCGTTTGCTCGTATTAGACCGGGAACTTACTTAAAGTCGAGCGCGAGAATCGGTAACTTTGTGGAAATCAAGAAAAGTGTTGTGGGTAGTAGGACAAAAATCAACCATCTTTCATACGTTGGGGATGCCGAAGTTGGCGAGGACACCAACATTGGAGCTGGTACGATAACCTGCAATTATGATGGCTACAATAAAAACCCAACGATAATCGGAAACAGGGTTTTTATCGGTTCGGACACAATTTTAGTAGCACCTGTTGAACTTGAGGACGATTCTTTTACTGCTGCAGGTTCAGTTATCACTGAGAAGGTGCCGAAATACGCTTTAGGCATAGGTAGAGCCATGCAGGTTAATAAAGAAGGTTGGGTGCTTAAGTACAGGAAGAAAAAGGAGATGAACCAGTAATGGGCGTTGATGGCAGACCGATGGCGGTCATTTCGGGAACTGCCAATAGACCTTTGGCAGAAAAGATTGTGAGCGAGCTTGGAATGGATCTGTTACCAGTAGAAATTTACCACTTTAAGGATGGTGAGACTGGTATACGGATTAAAGAATCGGTCAGGGGATACGAGGTTTTTCTCATACAGCCCACGTCTCCGCCTGTGAACGAGAACTTAATGCAACTATTAATAATGTTGGACGCTCTCCGGAGAGCCTCTGTTGCAGAAATCACTGTAATCATGCCTTACTACGGCTATGCACGCCAGGATAGAAAGAGCAAACCCAGGGAACCAATTTCGGCAAGACTAGTTGCTGAGCTCATAGAGGCTGCTGGAGCTGACAGAGTAGTGGCTGTAGATTTGCACGTTCCTCAGATACAAGGTTTCTTCAAAGTACCTGTGGATAACCTTACTGCCATGCCGCTTTTTGCTGATTACGTGAGAAGGGAAAAACCTTTGTTGCAAGATGTCGTAATTGCCTCACCTGATGTAGGTGGAGTAGTAAGAGCTAACGGGTTAGCATACCGTCTTGATAACAGGCCTTTGGTCATTTGTGACAAGAGAAGAACGGCAGCAAATGTGGCAGAAATTGTCCATGTCATAGGCGATGTTGTGGACAAAGACGTGCTCATTGTTGATGATATAATTGATACCGGCGGTTCTTTGATAAAGGCTGCTCAAGTCTTTAAGGATAGAGGGGCCCGTAGCATTTGGGCTTTCGCTACTCATGGCTTGTTTAGTGAAGGAGCAGTTGATGCCATTGAAAAATCAGTGATTGAGCGTGTTGTGGTTACGGACACTGTTCGAAGCGAATACTCAAGTGAAAAAGTGCAAGTGGTCAGTGTGGCGCGGCTAATCGCTGAGGCTATAAAACGTATAAGAACAAATCAAAGCATATCAGCATTATTTGATTAACTTAGATAAAAGGAGTGGTTAAAGTGGCTGTAAAAGTTATTAAGCGTACAGAAACGCAAACTGGAACAAGAAAGGTCAAGAAGATCAGAAAGAATGGTTACGTGCCAGCGGTTTTGTACGGGCAGGATATGGAAGCTACGCCCTTGTTGTTGGAGCGGAGCCAGGTTATAAGAGAACGTGTAACGTTAGGACGTTCATTGGAACTTGATGTGGATGGAAAGATTGTCAGGGTCATCGTTAAGGAAGAACAAGTGGATCCCATTTCACAGGAAGTGATTCACTTGGATTTCCAGGCATTGAGTGCTGGAAGCACTGTAACTGTGTCCATACCCATAGTACTGGTAGGCGAACCCGTAGGTATCAAGAAAGGTGGCATATTGGAATTCCCAACTCGTGAAATAGAAGTGGAGTTACCTACTGAAAAGTTAGTTGAACAGGTCACTGTGGATGTTTCAAATATGGACATTGGAGATATCATACACATCGGTGAGCTCGACCTTCCACCCGAGGCTAAAATCTTCGCAGATTTGGAAGAAGTAGTAGTCGCAGTAACAGTTCCAGTGGAAGAAGAAGTAGAAGAGGTCGAGGAAGAAGCAGCAGTTGAAGGTGAACCTGAAGTGATATCTAAGGGCAAGAAGGAAGAAGAGGAGGAAGAGTAATAATATATCCTTTTCATGCTACTAATTGTTGGACTGGGAAACCCGGGTATAGAATACGAGAAGACTAGGCACAACATAGGCTGGTGGGTTTTAGATCTTCTTAGGACTAAGCTCACCGGCCTTAATTTACGTTTACTGTGTTATAGCCGAGTTTATGAATTGAAACATGAATTAAAGAAAGAAGTAGATTTCATCGTTTATCCCCTAACATACATGAACAACAGTGGTAAGGCTGTGAAATGCCTTTACGAGCCTAGAATGGATCTAGTGGTAATTCATGATGATCTTGATTTGACAGTAGGAAAAACCAGAGTACGTTTTGGTGGATCAAGCGCTGGCCACAAAGGGGTATCGTCCATTATTGATGCCTTGGGAACTGATTCATTTTGGCGTGTAAAGGTGGGCATTGGGCGCCCATTCTCAAAACAAGAGGTCATAAACTACGTATTAGGTGAACCCCAGAAGAATGAGAAAGAAGTACTTATCAGGGCAGCAGATTACATAGCTGACCAGTTATGTTTGCTGATCACTGATCGGAATTTTTCACGTTTTCAACAGAACATAAACAGTTTTAATTCCAATGAAAATAACTAGTCAAGATCCGCTGGTTTACTTCGCTGCTGAAGCGAAGGGCTTGGAAGAAAACTTTCCGATTATTTTGCCAGAAGGCGAGAAGCAAGCTTTCTTGGATTACTACTCTGCTCTGGTTGGAGTTTCTCGAGCGATGGTTTACGATGCCAGAGACCTAGTGGAGGAAACCCTGCTACCAGAAGGCGATCCCTTGTTGATAACTAAAGGTACCCCAATGGATGTAGTTCTGAGTTTTCTTAAGTTGACAGGGTATACAAGAGTGGACTTTTGCTATGACAGCTTTCAGTGGGCGAAGCGAGGTTTTGTACTTGACATTTACTCTGACGAGCTCTATAGGTTGGATTTTGACGAGGAAGACCGAGTTGAAAGCATCCGCATAGTGGATTCAGAGACACAAATGTCCATAAGACGAACTGAATATGCCACGCTCTGGACAAGACAAATACCGGTGCGACCTATCGACAGAATGACCCAAGCTGTCATATACGATTCTGAACGTACTTATAGGGAGCTTAGAGCAGTTGAGGTTGAACTGACGTTTCCTATTAGAAAGGTATCGCCAGTTAAAATAGACAAGTTCATATCGGTGCCCAGTTTCAGCATCGACGACTTAACAGCTTACAAGGGCAAGATGGTTCTGGTTACCCAATTTCCCGAGGTGTTTTCGCGCAAACTTGGTTGGCCTGTGTTTGATTCCATTTCGGCAGGGCTGGCTTCCGGGGAAAAAAGGTTTCTGGTTCATGGCAGGATTAGGATGCCCTTCAGCCTCGATGGTTTCGATATACACATTGATCGCGAAGGACTGGGATGGAAAGTTGGGCATCGCAGATCCCTGGAGTTGTCTTGGCACGGGTTGAAGGTTGGGGAACCAGTGCTTCATGTAGACCGAGGCGTCGGTGTTTACGATGGTATTGAGTATGTGGAAGGGAAACCATACTTTTCTATTTCGTACAAAGATGGACATGTTTTGGTTCCTCTGGAGCGTAGTCAAAAGTTAGTTAGGGTTCCTTCGACCATGTCCATTGACAGTTTGGGACCAGCCAGATGGAGTAGAAAGAGTAGAGCTCTTCAGCAGCGAGCTCTGAAGATGAGATCTTTCCTTGAGAACAGGTTTAAGCAGAAGAAGAGCACTCAATCCTTCACTATAGAGCCTGATGAAGAAATTGAAAGCGCATTTGCACAGTCTTTTCAGTTTGAGGAAACTTCTGACCAAAAACAGGCTACTGAAGAACTCCACGCTTGGTTAGCAATCCCTCATCCTGAGGAAGCGTTGATCATAGGAGAATCTGGCGTGGGCAAGACCGAGGTACTTATGCGTGCGGCTGTCGCTGTGGCCTCCGCTGGCTATAAGGCTGTCATTGTGGTTCCTACTAGAGTGTTGGTGGATCAATATATGGCTGCCTATAGTGAACGCATCCAAAGCTGCGGTCTCCTATTGTCTGACGATCCTGCTTTGCCTTGGGACATATTGGTGGGGACTCACAGCCTTTTGAAAAAACAGCTTTATGATGACAAGCTAGCTCTGGTCATATTCGACGAGGAACAGAAGTTTGGAGTGACACACAAAAACTGGTTTCAAGAACATTTCCCGTGGGTCAAAGTTATCTTCAGTAGTGCCACACCCATACCTCGAACGTTTTTCTTGGCACGTCGCGGGTATGTAAAGCTTATACGAATGCACGAGCTGCCTTATGGTAGGCAAAAAGTTACTGTTTTTGCCGATGAATACTCTCCTGATTTAGTAAGGAAAGTGCTATCTGATGAACTAGATCGGGGTGGATTGGTCATTTACATTCACCCGACTATTGAAGGTATTGACCTTAGAGCTTTGGAACTTCAGCAGATGTTCTTGGACGCGGAAATAGAGGTTCTCCATGCTCGGATGACCGATAAACGGATAAAGTCCATATTCAAAAAGCTGCAAGAGGGAAAAATAGATATTCTTGTTGCCACCACTATCATGGAAGCAGGTGTGGATTTGCCTATTGCGAACACCATCGTCGTAGAAGACGCCACTCATTTGGGTGTATCGCAGATGTATCAACTTAAAGGTAGAGTGGGAAGAAACAGTGTCAAGGGCTATGCTTGGTTTCTTTATCCGCCGACGGCTTCCCCAGCTACGCGAAGTCGCATACACTCTACTGTGAAGTTGCTCAATTATTCTGATAGTTATGCTCTTGCGGAATTGGATACACGTTACCGTGGGATTGGTGAGATTTTCGGTATACGGCAACATGGCTTGGTCAAACAAGAAGACGTGTTTGCTGTGGATGCACTGCTGGAGCAAACGTATAGGGAAGAAGAAACTGAAATTGTGTCTTGGCCAATTAAGATGAACATACCTGAATGGATCTTGCCTGAGCCTGAAAGAAGTAATTTACTCAAGGACATTCTGGACGCTGATACAGAACGGGAGCTTATGCAACTGTTCTTGATGTTCAAAGATCTTGTGGGGCACATTCCTGAGGAGAGTAAAGCTCTGTTTGCTTATTCTTTGCTTAAGGTTTTAGGTAATAAAAGAGGTATCACAATGATAAAATTCAATTCAAGAGGGTTTCAGCTGGTTAGGGAGAATGAGATCCAAGATTTTAAAACTGGTTCAGTCTCTTCATGGGATGCGATTTTTGCCGCGGTAGAGTGTTTAGGAGGTGCCAAAGAATGGTTCGAAATCCTAAAGGCATGAGAGACATTTTGCCTCCCGAAACCTTTAAATGGCGAAGGTTGGAGATTCTGTTGTCTAAAGCCGCTTTACTTTATGGCTATGGTGAAATAAGAACACCCATTTTAGAATTTTCTGAGCTTTTTAGAAAAGGTTTGGGAGACGAAAGCGATGTGGCACTCAAGGAAATGTATGAGTTTGAGGATAAGAATGGAGATGTGTTGTCCCTACGGCCAGAAGGAACAGCTCCTGTGGCTAGAGCGGTAATTCAACATCACCTCTATGATATCCCCGTACTTAGGCTCTTTTACACGGGGCCTATGTTTAGGAGAGAAAGGCCTCAAGCTGGGCGATACCGCCAGTTTCATCAATTTGGTATAGAAGCCTTTGGCGTATCCCAACCTTACATGGATATCGAAGTACTGCTTGTTGTGAAGAGGATATTCAGTCTTCTCAATTTGCCATTAACCATACATATTAATAGTTTGGGCTGTGATGAATGCAGACCAATTTACATGGAACAGCTCAGAAATTTCGTACTTTCAGCAATACCTGAAGATGAAGAAATTGAGCGGTTTAAAAAGAACCCTTTAAAACTGTTCGACTCCAAAAGACCTGAGCACGCTGAAGTAAAGGCTGAGGCACCGAAAATCTCAGAATATCTTTGCCCGGCATGTAAGGATCACTATGCGCACGTTATACGAGCAGCGAAGTTGTTCGGAGTCCCCATCGTTGAAGATCCTCAGCTAGCAAGAGGCTTTGACTACTACACTAGAACTGTTTTTGAGGGGTATGTAGGCGAATTCAATCTTGCTGTAGTTGGTGGTGGACGATACGACCATTTGGTTTCTTTCTACGGAGGGCCTGACGTACCAGGCATTGGGTTTGCTATTGGTCTAGAAAGATTGATTACATCCTTAGAAAAAGTGCCAATAATAGACCCAGAGCCGAAGAAAACTTACTTTTTGGCCACTACTGGCGAAGATATGATTGAACCTGCTTTCCAGTTAGCGGAAAAACTTAGAGATCATGGTATTGGGATAATAATGGATTTACGGCAAGGAAAACTGCAAAAGCAGTTAAAATTAGCTAATAAAGTGGAAGTTCGGTATGTACTCATACTGGGTGAAGAGGAACAAAGGAACCATGTTATCACATTACGGGATATGGTGACTGGTGAACAGCGCATAGTTGCTCAGGAGGCGGTTTTAGGTGAATAGAATCTACATCGGCGATGTGAAAAATGTGAAATTGGATTCAGTTGTAGAATTGTGCGGTTGGGTACAGTATGTTAGGGATTTCGGTAAGGTTGTATTTTTTGTCATAAAAGATAGGACAGGCATTATTCAGTGCTACACAAGTACACAAAGTGAAGAACTCCTGGAGCTAGTCAAAAAACTGTCCATAGACGACGTGGTCCGCGTCCGAGGCACGGTAAAACGGCGTCCAGAAGATCAGATTAATCCAAATATGGAAAACGGCGATATTGAAATCGAAGTAGAGGATTTCGAAGTTTTGAATCCATGTGCGCCTTTGCCTTATGATGTTAACGGAGAGCCCAGTGAATTTACTAAACTCAAGTACAGATATGTGGACATAAGGCATGGGGAGTTGCTAGCGAACCTAAAGACTAGGAGTGTTGTATCTTCAGTTATCAGAAATTATCTCTCGCGAAAGGGCTTTTGGGAAATAGAAACGCCTTATTTGACCAAGTACACACCAGGAGGAGCACGAAATTTCGTGGTACCAGTGAGACAGCAACCTGGTTATTTTTACGCTTTGGCTGAAAGCCCGCAAATATTCAAGCAAATGCTTATGATAAGTGGTGTAGATAGGTACTTTCAGTTTGCTCGCTGCTTTCGTGATGAAGATCTTCGCGCTGATAGGCAACCTGAATTCACTCAGGTAGATATAGAAGCTTCTTTTGTCACAGAAGAGGACATATATGATCTAGTTGAAGGCATGATGCAAGAGTTATTCAGGGAAGTCTTGGGAGTACAAGTGGAGACGCCTTTTCCTAGGATGACCTACGATGAAGCCATGTCTTTGTACGGTTCTGACAAACCTGATCTGCGTTTCCAAATGACTATAGACGATTACACAAACAGTTTCTCAACCAGCAAGTTTAATGCATTTAGAAATGTCATTGAACGTGGCGGTGTAGTAAAAGGTTTGTACTGGAATAAGCCCTTAGATCGATCTGCGCTGAAGGTGTTGGATCAAGCTGCATCTGGTAGCGGGAATAAGTTTTTGTTTGTGAGTAAATCAGCCAATGGTTTGCTAACCAACGGACCAAAATCTGTATTGACTGAGGAAACTTGGCTCGAAGACGGAACATATGTTTTTGCCGCAGGGGACGAATGGGATGTGCTGCCGTTCTTGGGAGAGTTAAGACTGGCTTTAGGCGAGTACTTAGGCTTGTTAGACGATAACGAATATAAGTTTGTCTGGGTGACCAGTAGACCCATGTTCGAAATAGCTGAGGATGGATCGCTACAGGCTGCCCATCATCCGTTCACTATGCCTGATGTCACCTCTATCGATGAAATTAGGAAAGATCCATTAAAGGTAAGGGCGAGAGCATACGACATTGTTCTAAATGGCGTTGAAATAGGTGGAGGAAGCATAAGGATACATAAAGCTGACCTTCAAAGGGTGGTTTTCGAAATTCTTGGTTTGAGTAGTGAGCAAATAGAGGAAAGATTTGGGTTCTTCCTGGATGCTCTGTCATGTGGTGCTCCACCTCACGGAGGCATTGCTCTAGGGTTTGACCGGCTTGTTATGCTCCTTTGCGGAGCAGATAGCTTAAGGCAAGTTATTGCTTTTCCAAAGACCAAATCGGGGACATGTCCACTCACAGGTGCCCCTGCAAGATTGTTCGCTAGTCAACGTCAGGAACTGTTACCTATATTCAAACAAGTTGTTGAGGAGGGTGGTTAGTGGGTTGATAATAGAGCTCTGTATTCCGTGTTTAGAGGAATATAGCTTACTCTTGCAGAAGGTTGTTGCTGGAGTAGGCCAGATATGGAATTTGGATTTAGATAAGTTTTTTGAACTAAGCTTGGTCGTTATGAAGGCCTTTGAAGGCACTACGAAAAGCGCTGGTTCAGGCAACTTTCGTCTCAGATTGTCCCGTTTAGACGAGGATACGATGCAGGTTGACATTGAAAGCGACAAGACAATTGACATGGAGACCTATAGATTGTTTTTACTACCTTACATTACTCAGGAACTTGAGAGATATAGGAAGGTCATCTTGCACTTATGACAGAGAAGGAGAAAAAACTAGCGTGGGAGCTTCTTGAACGGTATGCGGAAACAAGGGATCCTCGCATACGTGACACGCTTTTTTTAATGTATAAGCCGCTTGCAGATTCTGTGGTAAATAGATTTGCTCCTTATCAGATAGATAAGGATGACTTGCGACAGGAAGCATACCGTGCATTGGTTGATGCAATTGATCGATTCAACCCGTCGTATGGGAACTTGTTTGAGACTTTTGCTATTCCGACCATAGTGGGTAATCTTAAGCGCTATCTGAGAGACTATGGGTGGGCGATTAGCGTGCCTAGGAGTATGGTTGATATGGCCTATAGCATCCAGAAAAAGCTTCCTGAGATAGCCGAAAAATTGGGTCATGAACCCACCATAAAAGAAATAGCTGAAGAACTTGAGTTGGACGAAGAGCAGGTTAGTGAAGTACTTGCAATAATGGCAGTTAAGAATACGTCTAGCATAGATTCTAAAATTACCGATGAGAGTGACACCACAGGTGAAGAACTATTGGGACTCCTGAGTGATCGAGATTTGGAAGATGAAGCTCTGTTGGAGATAGCAGTGTCAGAACTACCTGAACCTGAACGTTTTATAATTGAAAAACGCTTAGAAGGTCTCTCTCAAAGTGAAATTGCAAAGCTTTTGAATATTTCGCAAGCTCAAGTCTCACGTTTCGAAAGAAAGGCAATTACTAAGTTAAAAGAGGCCATACATGGATAGGAAAAACCTGATGAAGGTCATTCTTCAAGGCGAAGCTGCTTTTTTGCTCATGGCTTTCGCCTTCTATCTTGTAGTTCGAAACCTGTCAACTATTTACGGGTGGATTGTTTTCTTAGCGTGGCTTACGTTTGCAATGTATGTCGTTGAAGCAGCAGCAAGGTTATTCAAGGTGCAAAAAAGGTTTGCTGCTTTGGTCGGGGTGATAACTGCTATCCTGTTGCTTATAGGATTGGGGATATCCATTTTTTATCTAATTCAGAGTATTATTCCACCGTTAACGAAAAGTATTGAGAACCTCGTAGCGTACTTACCGAAGCTTCAAGAAACGGTTGGGGAATGGGCGCAGAGAAGCGATGTTCTAACAAGGGTTTTAGACGAGATCTCAAGTGAGCTTCAGTCGTTGGTAGGTGCCGAAACAGTGAAAAACGTGCTTTTGACTGTTGGTAGATTCGTCACTTCATCTGGTGGCAGCCTTTTTCAAATTACACTAGCTGTGTTAGTTTCAGGTCTTCTTATACCTTACAAGGACAAACTTGTCAATTTCGCTGACCGTAAGCTGCCTGCTGCAAAATTCAAGCAGCTTGATGTAATGCTTGGGCAATACGCTCTACAGCGTTTGGTTAGTGGTTTTGCGCTCGGTGTAGTTCTCTTCATTGGCAATATCATAATCCTGAGGAATGGTGGCATGGCTTTGGGAATAGCAAGCCTGGCCTTTGTCTTGGATTTTATTCCTTATGTGGGGCCCTTTTTTGCTTTTATCATCAATGCCATTGTTGTTTTAGTTGTTTCGCCTAAGTGGCTGAGTTTACTCCTTAGCTTGATTATCTTTTTGACTGGGCAAGGTGTAGAACAGTTAGTAGCAGCTACCATGGCGAGTGTGCAGTTCTCCATTCCGTTTATCGTGGCCATTGCGTTAGTGATTTTTGGTGGTGTGGTAGCTGGCGTTCCGGGGCTCATACTCGGAGTACCTATTGGTGCCTATCTTATCAATCTGTGGAGTAAGCCGAAAGAGATATGATTGTCGCTGTGGATTTTGGGCTAAAGAGAATTGGTATGGCACGGAGTGATGATAGTGAGACATGGGCTTTTCCACATAAAACACTGGAAGGGAACGATTTGGAAACGAAACTCATTATCGAGCTGAAGAAAATCGGACCGAGGGTGGTAGTTTTGGGACTTCCCAGAAACATGGACGGGACTGAAGGGGAGATGGCTGTAGCAGTTCGAGCTTTAGGTCAGCGTTTGGAGGATGTTGGATTCACTGTGGATTTTTGGGACGAGAGGCTTACGTCTAGGTTGGTTTCTCGTCAAGACCCGCGAAGCTTGAAAAAAGCGATAAAAGATAAGGGTAAGGTTGATTTGATGTCAGCTGTGCTAATATTACAGGAGTATATTAATGCGAGGAGGAGAACAAATGAACCACAATGAAGAACACGAGCATAATCACGAGGAAATGGAAGAAGTCATCATATCCTTTACAGACGAAAATGATGTGGAGCATCAATATGCCCTTATTGAGGAACTATCCGTAGGCGAAGCTCTGTACGGAGTTTTTGCTCCTGTTGAAGAAGAAGGCGACCTGTTGGTATTTCGTATAGAAGACGACCAGCTAGTGGAGATTGAGTCTGATGAAGAATTCGAGAAAGTAAAAGAGGCTTGGGAAGCTCTGTTGGAAGCTGAAGACGAAGAAGAAGAGGAAGAGTAGTAGTTTATTAGACACATAGCTTTAAAATTGACTTGACGTGTTCAAGATTGAACTGATTTTAGGAAAAGCTGATGTAGGCGTTGTACAGACTTTGATTGAAGGGCTGGACAACGCCTATTCTATGATGGGGACTAGCCGTATCTCGGATGACAACTACAGAATGACTCTTCAAGCTACTAGCTTTTGCCTAAAAGAACTTATTTCAGTTATTCTCAGCTGCATGCTGCAGGGAAATGTGAAGTCCTTCTTAGTTACCACTTGGGAAGACTGACGTTGGACAACAATACCTTTAACACAAGCCTCTACGGCGGTATAAATGATTACGTAGCTGCAGCCCACGAATTGGCGGCTTCTGATCTTCACTTTGTTCCAGCCGCTGATCGTGTAAATGTTTTCACTCGCACTAACGGTGATATGCACTTTCAAGGTGCCATTAACCACAGCGAATACGATCGATTGCTTAATGCTTTCAAGTTCTCGAGTGGGTTAGACGTTGCTGACAGCAGAGTTCCACAAGATGCACGATTATCTATGCCTACCAGAGATGGCACGTTATTCCTGCGCGTTTGTATCTTACCTACAGTTCATGGAGAATCCTTAACATTGAGGTTACCAACTAAGGACCAGTATGCTTCCTTTGTCGATCTGGGCATGGATTCCAAGCAGGCTGCTTCGTTCGAGGAAGCGATCAAGTATGGTAAGGGAATTGTGTTAATAACTGGACTGACAGGCTCAGGCAAGACTTCTACGTACTATACAACATTGAGGTTCTTGCAGAACGATGGCATGAAGATCATTAGCCTCGAAGATCCTGTGGAACAGTTCTTAGATGGTGTAGTGCAAGTGGAGGTGGGGGAAGAGGTTGGATTTGGATACAAAGAAATAATTAGATCGGCGCTAAGGAGTGACCCTGATGTCATAGCAATTGGAGAAATAAGGGACGAAGAAACAGCCAGGGCGGTTATCAACGCGGCTTTTTCGTCACGTCTAGTCATTGCCACTATGCACAGTCGTGACCTATCTCATGCACTCAGGAGGCTCTTGTACTTTGGAGTTTTGGCCCAAGACATAGAAGCCACTATTTCTTTTTTGATTCATCAGCGGCTGATCACCTTACGAAGCAATGAAAAGATGTACCGGACAGCTGTTTTTGCAGTAAAAGATGGTGCTATTAGCTGCTCACAGCCTTTTCTGGGAGAGCTCACAAGTCTCACCTACGATTGCATCTGCCGTCGGCTGGGGAATTATTCACACTTTGGTCAAGAAATTGTTAAAATTGATAGTGATTTGGAGGGGATAGCCTTTGGACATTTTTGAGCTCCTTAGGAAAACAACGGATTTAAAGGGTACCGATTTACATTTGACGGTTAATTTACCACCCATGATTCGCATTGATTCGGTTCTTCACCCTTTGGGAGATCAGATCTTAACTCCTGAGGATACCGCTGCTATGGCTGCGCAGATCCTACCCAAAACGCAGGAAACTATTTTCAAGTCCCAGCTAAATGCCGATTTCTCGTTTGGTGTTACTGGCCTTGGTAGATTCAGGGCAAATGTGTACCTGCAGCGGGGAAGTGTTGCATTAGCCATAAGACGGTTACCTTTTGACGTTCCTTCTTCTGAAGAGCTTGGGCTACCAAAAATTGTCACTGATTTGGCGAAGAAGAAGATGGGTATGGTCATCGTTACAGGTCCTACAGGATCTGGGAAGTCAACTACCTTAGCGTCCATTATAAAGACCATAAATGACTCTTTCCGATATCACATCATTACACTTGAAGACCCTATTGAATACACTTTCAGACACAACCTCTCAATTGTTAACCAGCGTGAGGTGGGAAATGACGTGCTTTCATTTGCCGAAGGTCTTCGGGCTGCCTTAAGAGAAGACCCTGATGTGGTTATGTTAGGAGAGATGCGTGACTTAGCTTCAATTTCAGCAGCGCTAACCTTGGCCGAAACGGGGCATTTGGTTCTAACGACTTTGCATACGAAGTCAGCAGCAGAAACCGTGGACAGAATTGTGGACGTATTTCCTCCGAACCAACAGCAGCAGGTCAGAACTCAGCTTTCTAGTGTGCTGGAGGGAATAGTTTCTCAGCGCCTTTTGCCCAAAAAGGGTGGGGGATTGATTTTGGCGTATGAGGTTCTTATAGCAACTCCTGCCGTGCGTTCGCTTATCAGAGAAGGGAAAACTCATCAAATACCGTCTTCCATTCAGACGGGTTCATCTTTTGGCATGGTTACCATGGAAAACAGGTTATTCGAACTTCTGCAAAAGGGTTTCATTGATGAAGATCAAGCCATGGAAACGGCGAATTATCCTGATGTATTAAAAAGATTGATAGATGCTCAGAAAAAGTAATAGTAGTGGCAGGAAAGGTTCACAGGCCGCAGAGGATTTTCTGATCGATGTGGCACAACTGATGGCTGGAGGATATAGCATGTCCGATAGCGTCGTTATATTAAGTCAGGAGTCCAGATACGGCTTGGTGCCTGCATTGCTCAAAGACTCACTTGCTGAAGGCCTTGCGTTCTCTGAGGCTCTGGAAAGAATCCCTACCATCATAGATCCGGTGATAAGTATGTACATACGATCTGCAGAGGAGACAGGAAATCTGACACATGCCATGCAGGAAGTTTCTACAAGAATATTAGCTGGTAGAAAGTGGGATCAGATGGTGTCAGAAATACTCTTTTACCCACGTCTGGTACTTGTTGCAGTCACGCTGATTTTGGACGCATTTTGGTTGTTTTTCTTACCATTCATTGAGAGTTTCCTTTATTCTATGGGAATGGAGGCAGTGTTTTGGACAGAATTGGTGAGCCTGTCCAAGTCTTTTATGTGGGCACTTCCCCTTATAAACATTGGAAGCGCTTGGGTAGCATTTAGTGATGGACTGGTTTCTATGCTGGTGCCAAGAAGTGTAAAAACTTTGAGTAAGGATGTTTGGTTATTCAGCTCATTGGAATCAATGCTACAGGCTGGTTTGCCAATGGGAACTGCCATATTGACTCTTTCTCATATAAGTACCAATATTAAAGGTGAGCAACAAACCTTGATGAGGTTATATGAGCGATTAAAGTCAGGAGAAAGGTTAAGTATGGCCATGAGTATGGAGGAAGGACGTTGGGATTCCACTGTAATTTCACGCGTTGCTATCGCTGAGAAAAATGGGGTCCTGAACCAAGCTTTGAGTTCGATTACTTCGCAGCTAGAACACAGAAGGCAGATGACCATGGCACACTATGTTCAGGCGCTAAAATCTTTCTCGGTTTTAATGGCGGGCTTGGCTGTTTTTGGAATTACCTACTCGGTTTACAAACCTATGGTTCAAATGTTGATAGATCTAAGTGGTATTTAAGGAGGTGTTGTTTTTGAACATAGAAAGTCTGCTGCAAGGAGCAGATGCCCTTTTTATTAACGACCGTCCCACCCTGCGCTGGTTGAGTGGATTCACTGGCGACGAAGGTTATGCTTTAGTTACTAATGACGTCAAGTTGCTTCTGGTGGATTCTCGTTTTACTGAACAAGCTCTTTTAGAAACCAAAGGCTTCGAGGTTATTGAATACAGGCCACCGTTAGTCGATTTCCTTAGTGAACAAGGTTTCCTAAAGGGTACCATAGCCATTAATGGTGACTACATCAGTTACAGGCTATCCTCTAAGTTGGCTGAGAATGGAGTTAAGCTAATGGACGTAGGGGAGGAGATACTCCTTCAACGTGCAGTAAAGACGCCAGAGGAGATTGACTACATTAAACAAGCTATCTTCATAGCAGAGGAGGCTTTTAGGAGATCCTTAGGCAGCATTAAACCTGGAGTAAGCGAGAAGGAATTTGTAGCTGAACTAGAGTACCAAGCGCGCAAGTTAGGCAGTGAGGGGATGGCTTTTGATACCATTGTGGGCAGCGGGTGGAGGGGTGCATTGCCACATGGTGTAGCCAGTGACAAGAGAATTGAAGACGGTGACTTGGTTGTAGTGGACTGGGGCTGTGTTTACAAGGGCTACTGCAGTGATTTAACACGCACAATCATTGTCGGTAATGCTGACGCGAAGGCCATGGAGGTTTTGAATGTTGTACTGGAAGCTCACCGCTTGGCAGCTGAAGCAGAAGAATTCACTTTTGGTTCTGATCTGGATGCCATCGCTAGGGATTACATAACTAGTAAGGGTTTTGGTAAATACTTTGGTCATGGGTTGGGCCATGGTATTGGACTTCAGATCCATGAGTACCCTTCACTTTCTGCCAGGACACAGCATCAGCTCATAGATGGTCATGTCTTTACCATTGAACCTGGCATTTATCTACCTGGAGAATTTGGTGTGAGAATTGAAGATGACTACGCCATATTAGGGGGTAAAATTAATAAGCTAAGCAACTTAGAACAGGTCATAATGGTATAATTATGGGAAGCGAGAGGTGATGAGATTTGATTTCAACTAACGACTTAAGACCGGGCATCATAGTTGATTTGGATGGTACATTGTACCTAATCGTTACTGCTCAACATGTAAAACCAGGAAAAGGTTCTGCTTTTGTTCGCGTGAAAATGAAAAAATTATCGGATGGGTCTACTATTGAGCAGACGTTCAGAGCTGGAGAAAAAGTTCAAAGGGCTTATTTGGAAACAAAGCAAATGCAGTATTTATATTCTGACGGCGAGCATTTTGTTTTCATGGATACGGATACTTATGAGCAAGTCACGCTCTCGGGTGACATAATGAGTGATGTACAGCAGTGGTTAAAAGAAGGCATGATGGTTAATGTCCAGTTTTATCAAGGAAAAGCGGTAGGCATAGAAGTACCAACTTTTGTTGAATTAGAGGTTGTTGAAACTGAACCAGGAGTTAGGGGTGATACCGCCCAAGGAGGCTCAAAACCTGCTAAGTTGGAAACTGGAGCTGTTGTGCAGGTTCCCTTGTTCATAACGGAAGGTGACATTATTAGAGTCGACACTCGAACTGGGGAATACGTAGAAAGGGTTGGTTAATTGTGCATTTAAGGTCTGAAGACATAGTTGTTCTAAGGGCGGCTCTTGCTCTAAGCTTAATGGAGGTACCTGGGGTAGCTAAGATGTCTCCTAAAGAGGCTATTAACAGGGTTCAGCTTTCTAGAGCCGCTGATGAGAAACTTTTGATTTCCATAAATGTGGACTTGGAAACAAATGCTGATCTGGGTGAAGTAAAAAACAGAATAAAGGATTTTGTCAGAAGGGTTCTATTGGCATATTTTGACAAAGAGCTGGACTACGACATTATTTTGGAAATCGAAAATGTCAAAGAGTAGAGGAAAACTTTTTGAAACAGGGCGAGAACTTTTGCTTCAGGAACTGCTCGGTTATGAGTTGGGTTTGACCAGCCAAGAAGATCTTTGGCCCAGGCTAAAGGTTGCCTTGCCAAAATCTGACAGAGTCAAACGTCATATAAAACGTCTGCTAAATGCTTATCTGGAAAACCGCGAAGAGATTGATATATGGATTGACCACAGTTTGAAGTCTAAGTCTTTTGCAGCTTACAGTGATTTAGAAAAAATGATAATGAGACTGGCTGTCGTAGAAACTCGGTTTTTTGGTGACGAAAAGATGATGCCGATTATTGTGAGCACTTGGGTAGATATTGCTAGGCGTTATGTTGACGAAAGTTTTGCTAAAGCAATACATGCCATCATGGGCACGTGCTATGAGGAACAAAATGCAGATACAGGATTATCAAAACCTTAAACAATGTGATTTGAAATCACTTAAGAATTTGGCTCAGGAAATTAGATCATTCATATTAGAATCAGTCCACAAGCAAGGTGGACACGTAGCGTCTAATCTGGGTATGGTGGAGATAACTTTGGGCATAGCCCAAGTTTTTGACCTTGATCAAGATGCTGTTATTTTTGATACCTCTCACCAAAGCTATACGTATAAACTACTGACACGAAGATCCGAAGATCTGCCTACTATTCGGACGTTGGGCGGATTATCGGGATTTACAGATCCAGTTGAGTCAACTTATGATAAGTACTATGCTGGTCACGCTGGTACAGGCTTAAGCCTTGCTTACGGTGAGGCAATGGCTAGAAAACTAAAAGGGGTGCCCGGGCGTGTGCTCGTAGTGGTAGGCGACGGTGCTCTGACCAACGGCATTAGTTATGAAGGATTAAACAACATAGGTGCCAGTGGGCTGCCCATAGTGATCATTCTCAATGACAATGAACACAGCATTTCTAAAAATGTGGGAGCTATGGCTGCATATTTGGCCAAACTAAGATCTTCAGGTACCTACAAGAGCATGAAAAACTTCGTTACAAGCACTCTGAGAAAGGCTGGGGCTAAGAACATTGAAGAAGCTCTTGAAAAAGCGAAGTTGGCACTCAAGGAAGCGTTTCAGTTAGATACGTTCTTCGAGAAGCTTGGAATTGTGTATTTAGGGCCCTTTGATGGGAACGACTTGGAGTCTGTGCTTATAGCTCTGGAAATAGCTCAGAGTTTTGATAAGCCAACGGTGGTTCACTTCTTGACAAGAAAGGGCGCAGGCTATGAGCCCGCAGAAAAGTCTCCGGTGGCATTCCATAGTGCGGCTCCGTTCAATATTAGAACGGGCGAAATGAAACCTGAAACTTCGAGAACCTTTACAAAGGCATTTGGGGACTTTATGGCTGAGATTGGCAAAGACACTGATGTGGTTGCACTCACAGCTGCCATGACTGACGGTACTGGGCTCAGTCAATTTGCAGAGAGATATCCAGACCGTTTTATTGATGTAGGTATTGCAGAAGAACACGTGGTACTAACTGCTAGTGCAATGTCGTCTCATAGTCTTAAGCCTGTTGTGGCAGTTTATTCCACCTTTTTGCAGCGCTCCTATGATCAACTCTTACATGACATAGCACTACCAAAAAAGCACGTGGTGTTTGCTTTAGATAGGGCCGGGCTTGTTCCGTCGGATGGCCCAACCCATCAAGGTCTATGGGATATTGCCTATGCTTTGCACGTACCAAACAGCCGAATTTATACTCCTTTTGATGAAGAGTCCCTCGTACGGTCATTACGGGAGGCTCTGGAATGCGATGTTCCTTGTTTTGTGCGCTACCCTAAAGCAGTACTGACACAGGTGGAGCTCGAAAACCATGGCAGCTTTGTCTATGCAGGCTTTGGACAAGATGTCACATTGGTCGCTTATGGCCCTATGGTAATTCAGGCAGCTGATGCTCTAAACCATTTGAAGAACTATGGCATTATGGGGGAGGTTTTTGGTCTTTGGCAGGTTCGTCCCCTGCCCGATGGATTATGGGAGCATCTTCAGGGGAAAAGAAGCATTTATGTAGTGGAGGAAGGTATTAAAGACTATGGCGCTGCAGCTTTTCTGAGAAGTTTGGGACTGGAAGTGTACTCCTTGGGTGTTGCAGATCCATTTGTTCCTGCTGGAACCAGAGAGCAACTTCTTCAACTGTGCCATTTGGATGCTGAGGGCATAGCAAAAAGAATAACAAGGCGTGAACTGTTGCGTCGCCCGCTGAAGCAGGCGAAAACGGGCTTTTCGCCATCAGAACCTTCTGTAGTACCATCATTAGTTAGAAAAAGACCAAGCTAGGTAGATCCTTTTTCATTTATCACAACGTGCATGAGTGAGAATGTTTTTTGTTTTCCTTTCTTTTTGAATTAAACTTATAATGATGGGTGGTACAGTACGTTTTAAAAGTTTTCATATCGAATCGCATCTGTGGAAAACTTCGGCTTTTGAGGTTGTAGAGCTTTTTAGACAAACGGCTCGAACTAGGGGTCTTGAAGAAACAACGTGTCAAGATGCCGATGTCTTAGTAGCAATTGGTGGTGATGGAACATTTTTGCGCACGGCGCAAATGGCTTTCACATTCAAGAAACCTTTTTGGAGTCTTGGAACCGGGAGGCTGAACTTTCTTCCAAACAATGTTCCTGACATTCACAAAGCCATGGCAGATTTTTTCGAGGGTGACTTAGAAGTAGAGTATTTACCTGTTTACAGGTGGTTACTCGGAGAAAAAGATGTGTCTTCTCGATCTGGTTTTTTTATAAACGATTTGGTAGTAGCAAAACCGGGTTACGACACTACCATAACCCTTAGGGTCCTCGTAGACGGGAGGGACATCATATCTGCGGTTGGGGACGGAGTTATTATAAGTACGCCTTTGGGTTCTACTGCTTATAACCTTTCGGCTGGTGGGCCGGTGATGGACAGAGGAGTAAGAGGATTTTGCGTAACACCGCTAAACGCCCACCAAACTAACCTTAGGCCCCTCATAGTACCTGAAGAGCGAGAAATCGGCGTGCAAGTCATTGAAGCATACAAAGGGGCTGTAGCGGTGGCTGATGGAAGCACCAGTTGCCAGCTCCCGGTGTCAAAGATGATCAGAATCTGGAGTTCAGGGGAAGTTGTAAAACATCTTATAAACCGAGATGCTATGACTTTCTACGAGAGAGTCATTAGAAAGTTCGGTTGGTTAGGTTCATGATTTCGAGTGTAAAATTCAGTGGTTCCGATGTCATTGAAGATGTTTGCCTTCCTTTTTCAGAAGGTTTGAATGTTATAACAGGCGAAACGGGTACAGGCAAGACAGTACTCATAAACTTGCTTGGCTATACGCTGGGCTTTCCATTACAGATCCCGTTCTTTCTGAAGAAGGGACAGGTAGAAGTTCGCTTCTCACAAGGACAAGAAGAGTACGTTGTGAAGCTACAGTTGGGTGGTAGTAGGCGAACGTTGGAATTAAACAGCCAGCGGGTTGGCAAGAAACAACTTAGAACGCTGTTTCAAAACCGTGTTATTTTATCTTCACAATTTGACTCTAAGATATTAGAATCTTCTGAGCAAATTCTTAGTGTGCTTGATTCATTTGCCGGTTTAGGAGACCTTCATAATACCTACATTTCGGTTTTTGGCAAACTAAGTGAAGTAGACAGCTCTCTGAGACGGTTAACAGAGCAGCTTTCTCAGTCAGCAAAAGTGAGGGAAAGTCTACAGTCAGAGCTTGAAGAACTAAGAGCCTTCGGTCCCAAAGAGGGGGAGTATGAGGAGCTAAAGAGCTTGCTACTGAAAATCAGTGAAAAGGAGCATATAACTGAGGCTAGACGGCAAGTAGTTGAAATCCTTCAGGAAGAATCACCGTTTTATGAAGGTTTAAAAAGCTTACGTGCGGCACTTTCATCTCTGAGTACGTTCTATGAGGACGCTTCTACTACTCTAAGACTTGTTGACGAACTTCGCCGCGGCTTAGAAACATTGAAATCGGGGTCGGAGGAGCTTGAAGTTAATCAGTCTAACGTTGACGAGATCAACGAACGATTGTTCAAGTATGAGAAGTACTTTCGTCGATACGGATTTGGAGAGTCTTCGATTATTGGCAGAATTCATCAGCTCGAAGCGGAACTTCAGCAAATTGATAACCTGCCCGACAGATTGGAGGAACTTAGCAAAAGCAGAGAGATGCTAAAAAGCCAGCTTATTGCAGCTGGCCTAGAGTTAGCTAAAAGACGCAGAAGTGCCGTTGAACGGGCTTTATCAGACATGCAGATGTTCCTTCGTGAGACCAATGTGGAAGGCGATTTTTCGTGGCAATGGGTACCAACAGAGAACAGCTCGTTGGGCTTGGAAATTCCGCAAATTGGCATGGTAAGATCTGGACAGTTTGTTCCTGCTTCTGCTCTTTCTGGCGGAGAAAAGAATCGACTTTTACTCGCTTTTAGAGTAGTATTTAGTTTCCCCAATTCAGTTCTCATATTTGACGAGCCTGATGCTGGTCTTGGGGGCGAAACGCTTTCGAGACTAGTAAACCTTCTTAAACGGGTGTCAGAGAATAGGCAGATCATATTAATTACTCACAATCCGCAAGTGGCAGCTGCTGCCAAGAGTCACTTCTTGGTGGAGAGAATATTAAACGATGATAAAATGCGTGTTAAAATAAACTTGTTGCAAGGTCAAAGGAGGATCCACGAAGTAGCAAAGATGATAGCTGGACAGTACGTTACTGCCACAACGCTGGAATTAGCCAGCGAGCTGGTTAACCGACTCTCAGGAGGTGAACCGTTTGGAGAAGTTTATACTGGTGATTAATCCTGGGTCTACTTCTACGAAATTAGCACTGTTTCGAGCTTTGGAGAATGAAGTTGAAGTTGCAGTTGAAGAAAATGTTTCGGTGCCCGTAGACCTATTAGAGCAGAAGCCTCACTACGTCGATCAAATTGACTTCAGACTACAGCAGGTATTGGAGTTCATTGACAAACACGGTGTTAGATCTGACCAAATACTTTGCATCGCATCCCGTGGTGGTCCCATAAAACCATTGCCTGCTGGAACCTATCAAATCACCAAAGAAATAGAACAGGACATAATGCAGGAGCGCATATTAAGCCCTCACAGCTCACTCATAGGACCTGTTGTGGCCTTTAGGCTTTCTCAGGAGTGGGGTGTTCCCGCTTATTTCACTGATCCAGTATCGGTGGACGAATTCATACCTGAGGCTAAGATCAGTGGATTGCCCGAGATTCCACGCTACAGTGCGCTTCATGCTCTCAATTTAAGAGCTGTGGCAAGAAAGTACGCTGAATCCAAAGGAAAATCAATAGATGAACTTACGGCAGTGATAGCCCATTTGGGTGGCGGTTTTAGCATTGCTGCCCTAGAAAAGGGAAAGCTCATCGACTCAACTAACCCCAATGAAGAGGGCCCTTTTCAGCTAGAAAGGGCAGGTTCTTTGCCAGTCTCGGACTTCGTAAATTACATCTACGAGAATTGGCCTGATCAAAAGAATTTACGAAGACGTATATCTGGGAAAGGCGGGTTAGTAGCCTATTTTGGCACAAACGATTTTAGAGAAATACTAAAGCTTGCAAAAGAGGATAAAGACAAAGCTTTGGTGCTTGAGAGCATGTATTACCAGGTTGCAAAGTACATAGCTGCCATGAACGCAGTGCTTCGGAATGAGGCTGAAGTTATCATCTTCACCGGAGGTATTGTCTACAATGACGAGGCTGTGGATGGAATAAAGCGGTACAGCAGTTGGCTTAAAAAACCTTATGCCATTTACCCTGGTGGGTACGAGATGGAAGCTTTGGCGACCGGTGCGTTTAGAGCTTTTAAGGGTATTGAACCTTTACGTGTTTATGGGGGTACCGACTAATATGGCTATAAACAGTTTACAGAGCTTGCTGGACATGGCAAAGAAAAGTAAAAATCAGAGAGTAGCTGTTGCAGGCTTTGACGAGGAATCAAAGCAAGCCATAGAAATAGCTGCAAATGAGCTAGGCTTGGCATTTACGGTATTTGATTGGCGCTTCCATGGAGAAATGGGACTGCCGTCGCAGGTGGAGTTTGTGAATTGTTCATCTCCTGAGGAAAGTGCGTTTCAAGCAGCAAAAGCAGTTTCCAATGGACATTGTTCCATAGTTATGAAAGGGTTTGTAAGCACTTCAACCTTTTTAAAGGCCATATTGGATAAGAGTTTATCGTTGAGGGGCAAGGGGCTTATGTCTCATTTGGCCCTTTTCGAGGTCCCCACATATCACAAAATCATTGGTGTGACTGATGGTGGCATGATAATAGCTCCCGATTTAGAGCAGAAGGTTCAAATAATTGAAAATGCTGTGTCGTTTTTTGATGCGATGCATTACGAGCAAATCAAGGTTGCTGTTCTCTGCGCTGAAGAAAGGCCGAATCCCAACATGCCCTGCACCTTGGATGCTGCAGTTTTGAGAACGATGAGTGAGCGTGGTGAGTTTGGCAAGAACGTACTAGTAGACGGACCATTGGCTTTTGACTTGGCTTTTAGCGCTAGAGCTGCTCAAGTAAAAGGTGTGAGCTCACCAGTAGCAGGCGATGCGGACGTGCTGCTTGTTCCTGATATTGAAGCTGGTAATCTGCTGGGCAAAAGTTTTTCTTTCCTCTGTGGAGGTAAAATGGCGGGGTTGGTGTTAGGTGCAAATTGTCCTGTAATTTTGCCGTCGCGTTCTGACAGCGACGAGAACAAGTTTTATTCAATCGTGGCAGCTGTTGCCTTCACAGGAGGTGCTCAGTAATGGGATTTCAAATATTAACCATAAACCCGGGTTCTACAAGTACGAAAGTTGCCTGGTTTGATGATGATAAGTTGGTTTGGAAGGATTCAGTGGAGCACGATGCTGTAACGCTGTCACAGTTTCCTAGTATTGCTGCTCAGTTTGAACTGAGAGCTTCAGAAGTGGAAAAAGCCGTAGAAAAGCACGGCAGTGATTTGAATACCCTCGATGCTGTTGTGGGACGTGGCGGTTTGCTTCGCCCCATCTCCAGTGGTGTGTATAGTGTGAATGAGACCATGCTTAAAGAGCTTATCGATGCACGCTATGGTGAGCATGCATCAAACTTAGGCGCTCCCATTGCCCATGCTATAGCATCAAAAGTCGGGTGTCCTGCTTTCATTGTTGACCCGGTAGTAGTTGACGAAATGGATGACATTTCCAGGCTTAGCGGTTGGCCTGAACTTCCTCGAAAGAGTATTTTTCATGCTCTAAATCAGAAAGCAGTTGCTCGTCGCGTGGCAAGGGATTTTTTCTCAGTACCTTATGAACAGCTCAATCTCATAGTAGCTCACCTAGGTGGTGGCATTAGCATTGGCGCTCACAAAAAGGGACGCGTTGTGGATGTGAATAACGCTCTTGGTGGAGAAGGACCTATGAGCCCTGAAAGAGCAGGGACCCTGCCCATCATGAAACTGGCAGATTATCTGTACGAGCACAAACCTGATAGAAAAGAGTTTTCTAAGAAGCTCGTTGGTAAAGGTGGATGGGTAGCCCACCTAGGAACAAATAGTGGTAAAGATCTAGAGGAACGTGTAAAAAATGGAGATGAACATGCAATACTTATCCTAAAAGCCACCGGTTATCAAATTAGTAAGTGGATAGCTCAGATGGCTGTGGCGCTAGCAGGGGAAGTAGACGGAATAATCATAACAGGCGGGCTGGCATATATCCCTGAGTTAGTTGACTTTATTCAGGAAAGAGTCCTCTGGATCGCTCCTGTTTTTGTTGTGCCTGGAGAGGATGAAATGCTGGCTTTAGCAGAAGGCGCTCTTAGAGTGCTACGAGGACAGGAGGAAGCGAAGACATACTAGCATGATTGCTCAATTAAGCACGTTTTTCGATGAGGAGAGTTTGATTGCGCTAACAGGACCTCGTGGTTCAGGTAAGACAGAAATTGCAATTAACTTGATGGCGAATTTCGACAATGTTCAGGTTTACGACGCTGACATGTACAAACCTTTGATGAGAGCTCGAGATGTCGCAATGGGCGACCGAAGGGAAGGAAGTATAAACCCTCAGTGGAAATACATGGATACACCTGTTATTGAATATACTCCTGAAGTATGGTTGAAACAAGGACTTAAAGTAGTTCTGGACATGGGTGGTGGCGAACTTGGACTGGTTCCCTTAACCACCATGAAGAACTTGCTGCGGGATAGGAACATATTGTTTTACGTAGTGGTTAATCCTTATAGGCCGCAAGCAGAGTTTTTGGTAAGACGTGTTCTGTCCATGCTTCCTGAACCACCGAATTTTATTCTGAATCCACATCTATTGGATGAAACGGATGCGGATGTGGTTCTCCATGGTTTGGAACTTTATAAGGAAATGCACTTGCCTGAGCCAAGCATTTTGGTACTGTTGGAACAAGTGGCTAAAGAGGTCGAGAAGGTGGTAGATTTACCACTTTTCCCAATAAGAAGATATTTGCAAATGGAGGTGTAAGAGCATGAGTGAACAGGCTCTGAAAGTTGTCATCGATGAAGAGCTATGCAAGCAATGCGAGCTCTGTGTCGCAATTTGTCCCATGCATGTGCTGAGGATTTCTAGCAAAATAAACAGCAAAGGTTTCCACCCTGCAGAGCTTTTTGACAATGACAAATGCATAAGCTGTGGATTTTGTGCTATGACATGCCCTGAAAGGGCTATCGCTGTTTACAAGCCGGAGGTGGAAAAAGCATGAGTGAACGCATATTGATGAAGGGTAATGAGGCTGTTGGCGAAGCAGCAGTGAGAGCCGGTTGTAGATTGTATTTCGGGTACCCCATAACACCTGCTAGTGAAATTGCAGAGTACATGGCATACCGCTTACCACAGGTGGGAGGAATATTCATCCAAGCCGAGTCTGAGCTCGCTGCGTCGAACATGGTCTATGGTGCGGCAGCAGCGGGAAAGTATGCCATGACGGCCTCAAGTAGTCCTGGTATATCCCTTATGCAGGAAGCGCTTTCTTATATGGCAGGAGCGGAAGTTCCAGGTTTATTTGTGGATGCTGTACGCGGCGGTCCAGGACTGGGTGATATTCAGGCTGCTCAGAGCGATTATTTCCAATTGACCAAAGGCGGTGGCCATGGCGACTATCATTTAATTGTGTTCGCACCATACACCATACAAGAGGTCATAAACATTATGCCCGTCGCATTTGAGACTGCTTTTAAGTATAGAAACCCTGTTGTGATTGCCATAGATGGTCTAATCGGCCAAATGATGGAAGCCGTGGAATTTCCATACTTTGTTAACCCAGATGAGATCGCGTTGCCAGATTGGGCACTGAGCGGTAAATTCCGTCATGGGAATAAGAAGAACGTAAATACTTCGCTGGAATTGGATCCAGAAAAACTTGAAGTCATTAACTGGCGTTTGCAAGCAAAATATCGTGAAATAGAAGAAAAAGAATCGAGATACGATTACGTAGGTGTGGACAATCCTGAGACACTGGTGGTTGCATATGGTACAGTAGCCAGGGTCACTATGTCGGCGCTTAAGAAGATGCTTGGTGAAGGTAAGAGTATAGGGCTATTTAGGCCAATAACCATATGGCCGTTCCCAGGTAAGGCGTTAGCTCAAAAGGCTGCCAATGCAAAACGTATTGTGGCACTGGAAATGTCTGCTGGCCAAATGATTGAGGATGTGAAGTTAAGCGTGTTCGATCCCAATAAGGAATATGAGTTCCATGGACATCCAGGCGGAACAACATTTACGCCTTCCGAAATAGAGCAAATACTAAGAGGGTGATGTGCATGAAGATAGTTTATGAGAGACCAAAAACATTGGAAAAGGTGGTGAACCACTATTGCCCTGGTTGTCACCATGGCATATTGCACGCTCTCATCGCTGAAGTCTTGGATGAAATGAATCTGGCTGACAAGACTGTTGGCGTGGCCCCGGTAGGATGCGCTGTCATGGCATACAACTACCTAGACATTGACTGGATAGAGGCACCGCATGGACGCGCAGTAGCCATAGCTACGGGTATAAAACTAGCTCATCCAGACATTTTGGTGTTTACCTATCAAGGAGACGGTGATGCGGCATCGATTGGCCTAGCTGAGACGCTTTATGGCGCCATTAGAGGAATAAATGTGACCACGTTCATGTACAACAACGCAATTTACGGCATGACAGGCGGACAGATGGCTCCTACCACACTCATAGGCATGAAAACTACTACATCTCCCTATGGAAGAGATCCTAGACGCGAAGGTTATCCAGTGAAAATGGCAGAAACTATTGCTTTGCAAGATGGTACGGCTTTTTCAGTCCGGAGTGCGCTTTTTAATCCGAAAGCTATCACTGAAACTAAAAACCACATTAGGCACGCTTTTGAGCTTCAAATGAATGGTGAAGGATTTACATTCCTTGAAGTAGTTGGCACTTGCCCAACTAACTGGGGAATGACTCCTGTAGAAGCCAGCGAATTTGCAAAGAATGAAATGGTGAAGACATATCCGCTTGGGATTAAGAAAGATGTAAAAAGGAGTGAGACAAGATGACGCGCAACGTAGTCGCAGCTGGTTTTGGGGGCCAAGGCGTCATGCTGCTAGGGCAAATCTTGGC